>CALKGM010000049.1 GCA_938084675.1 Candidatus Poseidoniaceae archaeon | reverse complement strand
AATATTCAACTGGAACAGGGTCAAGAATTCTCCATAGATACCATGCAGCAGCGGTGCGGTAAGGTTTCCATCGTTCTGCAATTTCACCAACCTGTTCCTTTGTTTCTGCTTCTGGAACCAAACGCTGAGTACCTCGAATCAACCCAATATCGCCAAGGCTGAAGATGTCTTGTCGCAAAAAGTGGAACATCAGCATCATCTCAGCGGTCCACGGGCCAATCCCTCGAAATGAGACGAGGTGTTTTTGAATCTCAGCATCACTCATTGTATCCCATGGTTGATTCATTAATCTCTCAGCATCCTCTGCAAGGCCGTAAATGTAACTTGCTTTGGGGCGAGTGACTCCGCACGAGGCAATTGAGGGCTGGTCTGTTGCGAGAACATGTTCTGGAGTGACTTCACCTAAGTGCGCACACACCCTTCCCCAAATCGCATCAGCAGCAGTGACGGAAATTTGTTGGCCAACAATCGAACGAACGAGCGTTTGAAACAGGTCATCTCTGCTGCTTATTCCTTCAGGACCGTATTTTTTGACCACTGGGCCGAGTAATTCATCATCAAGGAGGGCATGATGTGCTTCATCCCACCAAATCGGTACTCGGCTTGCCATATTTGGGAACACGAGAGATGAGGTTTTGAACCCATGCTTCAAGGCCGGTACATGCGAGATGAACTTATGGCTCTCTTAGAATTAAAATCTGTCATGCGAACAGGATGGGTTCGTGCTGGGGTAGAACAACCCGAATCAGTGGCTGCGCATTCATGGGGTATGGCCGTTCTTGCTTTGCGTCTTTGTCCCCCTGAATTGGATATGCGAACGGTGCTTACCTACTGCTTAATTCATGACCTGCCAGAGATCATTGTCGGAGACCTCACACCTGACGATGACAGGACTACAAAAGCAGCAGACGAGCATGCAGCAATGAAGGAATTAGCCCCTCAATGGCTTGAAGCGTTTGAAACCTATGAGCGCCAAGACACAGCAGAAGCCAAGTTTGTTCACCAGCTTGACCGTTTGGACATGGGGCTTCAGGCTCATATCTATCAAAACAGTTCAAAGTTGGACCTCAATGAGTTCCTGAAAAGTGCAAAATCAGTGGTCAGCGACCCATTACTCAACCATTTGCTTTGATGCTTTTCGTCATTGAGAGCCGACAAGGAGAAAAAGGAAAAACCATCCGGACAGATTACAGCCCGATAGTGTAGGGGTCCATCATGGTGGGTTTTGGTCCCGCCGACCTCGGTTCGAATCCGAGTCGGGCTACCTCTTTCACGAGACCTTCATGTCAACAACGTTGACCAGTGGATAAATCACTGAAAGTAACAGTGCAAACCAAATCATGATTCCGAAACTGCCATCTAAATCAGGCATGTCCAACATTTCAGGAATATCTCCTGTAGGAGAAATCACCATGAACAAAAATGTTCCAATAAACATTAGTCCTGAAATGACGAAAGGTATGTACCGTGCATAAACATATGAAACTTTGAGAACTCCAACAGAAAGGTCGAGGACAGAACTCCGTTCCAGCATCATGAGAGCATAGTATCTCTACCATAAACATGGATGTGGGTGAAGCCTTTAGGTCTTCTTCCGGCGTCATAAATTTAAACACGCATCTTCATCAACACGTTGTTGTTGGATTGGTTTAGGTGCAGGCATGATTCAGAAGATTGGTGTTATCGGAGCAGGACAAATGGGTAACGGTATTGCACAAGTTGCTGCTTGTGCAGGATACGATGTTGTCATGGTTGACATCAAGGATGAATATGTTGAGAAAGGGCTTGGGACGATTCAATTTTCACTTGGAAAGTTGGTCTCCAAAGAGCGAATGACCCGAGAAGATGCAGATGCCGCCCTTAGTCGGATTGAAACTGGAACCGATCGCCAAGCGTGTGCTGACTGCGACCTTGTCGTGGAAGCTGTGCCAGAAATATTGGAATTGAAAACAAGTATTTTCTCTGAGTTAGATTCGATATGCAAGGCTGAAACGATTCTTGCATCTAATACTTCGTCCATCTCAATCTCAACCATTGCTGAATCCACGGGTCGTCCGGAAAAAGTCATTGGAATGCATTTCATGAATCCGGTTCCTATCATGAAACTCGTTGAGGTCATTAACGGAAATGAAACCAGCGCAGAGACGAATCAGGCTGTGAATGAAGCGGCTGAAACGATGGGCAAAATTGCTCTCTCTTGCAACGACGCACCAGGATTTGTATCGAACAGGATTCTTTGCCCAATGCTCAATGAAGCCATTTTAACGCTTCAAGAGGGTGTGGCTGAGCCCGAAGCAATTGATGGCATTATGAAACTAGGAATGAACCACCCAATTGGCCCACTTGCACTTTCCGACCTCATCGGCCTTGACACCGTTCTTCACATCATGAATGTCCTCCACGAAGGCTTAGGAGATGACAAATACGCACCAGCACCACTCTTGGTGAGCATGGTAGAAGAAGGGAAACTTGGTCGTAAAACCGGTCAAGGATTTTACACATATTAGGTGTTGAATTGCTGCTAAAAGACCAACTGCAACGCTGGGCGATTGGTCGCTTTCTCACGGAGATTCAAGATTCCGATGAGGTTCACATAACAGACCGAAGAATTGCAGACAAACGGCTGGACCTCCTCCATCGTCTTTCAGTATTTAGAGCAGGTTTGTTTGGTCTGATTTCCGGTATGTTTGTTGTTGCTATTGCCCTTTGGCTGCATGAATGGGAAGGTGCGGACGGATGGAATTACTACACGTTCTTCGGGGCAGTTGCTTTTGCTGGTTTTCTTTCGACATCGCTTGAATTGGTATTTATCTACGGCGATTCTCTCAAAACCGCTGCACGAATGGCTAAGGTACTCGGAATTCCTGAAGAGGAGCTCCAAAAGTTTGAGTTGGAAGAATCAATTCCTCATTGGTTGATTCACGCTGCATTAGGGGCGCCAGGATTCCAAGGAACAATGTTCGGTATTGACCCGCTTGCTCGTATTGGTAAATTTGGCATGATGATTCGTAAAATTCTGAAGAAGTTTCGAATCGCAGTCAGTGCTACACTGTTCAAATCAATTGTTCGTCGTATGTGGGTTCAGTTGATTGGCCGAACGGCTTTGAGGGCCTTCGTTGAACTTGTCTCGCTTCCCTTTTTTGTACTTATCAACGCAGTTGGAATGAACTCGATGATGCGTGATATGCGTTCACGTTTGGTGGGTCATGAACTAACTCCAGCTCTACTTGAACATACCTTCCCCGAGGGATTGGAAAACGTTTCTCCTGCGTTGCATCGAGCCATTTATGATGGCGTTCAAGAACAGATCACTTCGGCACGTTTCATCCACCCCAATCAAATTCGTATTCTCCACCTCATCGGTGAACCTCAACCAAACGACCAGCCCATTTCTGCGGACGAACAACG
>CALKGM010000048.1 GCA_938084675.1 Candidatus Poseidoniaceae archaeon | reverse complement strand
CTAGCAGAGGTTGCGGACACACTTTGTTTACATTTAATACAATTCCATTTTTTTGATTTCCAATCGGAACGATACAGGTAGGTTTCATAACTTTGACCGTCTTGATTTCTAATCATGGTGTTAGGGCAACATGATTTTTTCCATGTAACTCTAAATCCTTCTTCTTTAATTTGCCTGACTACCTCTTGTTGAATGACGTGCATATTCTCGCTTCTTCCAAACGACAACGATATACTGTTGTCGTTCACAATAACTGCCTGTTTGATTTTAGCCTCAATACCAAGAGTTTCAATTAGACGTTTTGCAGTGGATCTAATTTCGTCCCTTCCTGCATCGAGAGCATCTCTAAGGCCCATGATGCATTGTATCTATTACTCATATAAAAATAGAAGCAAAAGCGGAGAAACCTAATCAGAGGGGCCCTTTGATTAGAAAGTCCTAAAGTTAGATGGATAATAGGAAAATCATGGCCAACACGAACATGCTAATTGTAGGTAGTGTGTTTGTAATCGGTGGAATCCTCACAATCCCGTTTGTTGTTGGCCTTTTGTGTGCCCCCTTTGGGTGCTTTCTAATGTTCTTGGGGATCATTATGTCAAATCCTACGACACCACCTGTCGTTGTTAATCAACAACATGGTGCTTCAGGAGGCGGCTATGTGCATGTGGGATATAATCAACAAGGGCAGCCAATCTATGCTCCAGCAAACTCAATGCCTAATCAACATCAACTTAGGAAGTAATCAGAGGGTCAATGCAAAAACCCACTGATTCGTTTTTGGCCAATCATAGGCCTTGCAGTGAGCCATATACATCGCTACTTATTGCTCAAGCGCTTAGTCAATCGGTTTGAGCCACTTGGTGAGAATCTCCAAGTGATCACCTGCGAGTTCTAATTCTCCTGATAATACGGTTTCAATCGGCCAAAACTTTGCATCTGCAGCGTCGTCGCCACCCACTGGCTCCTGGTCATCACTCGCAGTAATCTCGTAAACGACGCTCACGATGTGCTTGCGTGGGTCCCGACTTGGGTCGCCCATCACCATGAGAAGACGTGGAGAATGGCCGTCAATTCCAGTTTCTTCTTTCAGCTCACGAACAGCCGCATGAAGCGGGTCTTCATCACGGTCAACAAATCCTCCAGGCAGGGCCCAAGCACCAGCCATAGGTGGATGCTTACGTTGAATCAAAAGAACACTGTCCCCACGGCGTACGGCGGCGTCAGCAGCAAGAGCAGGGTTGAGCCAGCCGTTGCACTCATCGCATGTGGTCATGTCACTCACCGTACCGTCGTCCGCGCTCTTGATAGGTTCGGATGGCTTTGAGCAAGTCCTTTTTCTGGAATGAAGGCCAGAATACATCGGTGAAATACAATTCAGAATAGGCCATCTGCCACAGCAAGAAGTTCGAGATTCGTTCCTCGCCGCTGGTTCGGATGACCAAGTCAGGGTCGGGCATATCAGCAGTGTAAAGTCGGTCAGAAACAGCCTTTTGGTCAATATCGTCCAGTTCAATATCGCCCGCAGCGTAATCCTTGGCGATGGTTTGGATGGCGGTAATCATCTCTTCACGGCTTCCATATGCCAAGCAGACCGTGAAGACGTAATCGTCGTAACCCTCGGTCTTTGATTCGGCATAATCAATGGCTTCAATGACATTTTCTGGGAGAAGTTCCCTTCGTCCGATGATATGAACTCGGACGTTATTCTCGTGAATTCGGGGGTCGTCTGCAATATCTCGGAGCCCTTCCGCATAGAGTTTGAACAGAATTTCCAATTCTTCAGGGGGCCGGTTGAGGTTTTCAGTTGAGAGAGCGTAAACGGTGAACCATGGAATCTTGAGTTCCAAGACCCAGTCCAATACGCGTTCTAACTTTTCTTTGCCGATTCGATGGCCAATTCCCGTAGCAAGCTTGCTCTTCCATGCAAAGCGACGATTACCGTCCATGATGATGGCGAGGTGGTTGACCTGAAGGGGGTGCTCAAGAACCTCTCTGAGCAACTTTGCTTGAACCGCGTGGCCCAGCACATCGCCCATACGTTCGGAGATACCCATGCTTCGCCCTCTCTCTCTGCTGAGGGCATACAGTGTTTGATTGCTCCCCTCCGGACTTGAAGGCGTTGACATCATCTTTGAAGGGGAGTATGCGGTGCGAGTAGCATGGCAGATGAGCCGTTTTGGGAGATTCCTGTGGAGCCCTCCAAATCGCAGAAGTCTACGAAACCGGTTCCATCCTCAGAAGGTGATGGATCACCACCGTGGTATCCATCGGGTTTGACTGCTGAGGCTCTTGACCCCTCAACCCTTGAACTTGGAATAAGGACGCCCTGGGGTCGGATTTGGGGTTGGAATTACAGTGAGGCTTTGGAGGCGTCATGGTGGCAGAAGCCCTCGGAAACTCATTGGGGAGTTTGGCCAAGTCACGTGGATTCTATTCGCATCGTAGCACATACTGAAAACAAGATCATCGTTGCCCTTGATGAGGAATTTATCGTCCACATCTACCCGCTACAAACCGGTTCTGATGTTTCCACGCTTGTTCGGTACAAGCCATGGGGCGAGATTCTCAAAGATGAACACGTCATTCTTCCAATCGGCGGGTTGCAAAACGAGAACGGTGACCAACTTTGCCTGTTTCCTTATCACGAGATTCACACGCCTCAAGAAGTGGCTCAACACCTTCAGAACCGCAACGAGGTACATGCTCTTGGAGGTGCTATTGGGCGCCTTCATTCAGCCTTTGAGCAGGAAGCGACCCCGAATACTGAATGGCGTTGGAACGCACGCCTCAAAGCCATTGAAGGCACCTTGAAGACAACCACATTGTGGCGAGCACCGCATACAAAACACGTTCAAGGTCTTCCGGCGTTTAACATCAGCCTTGATGGAATTCTTTGGGGCGACGATGTGAAGCTTATACCTCAGCCACGACCCTTGGTCGACGTTCTTTTGTGTGAAAGCGAACGCATGCCAGCCCTTGCAACATTAGCGAATTTAGAACAAACCATTGCTCTTCGCGGGGGATTTGGCGAATCCGTCCCCCGTGTATCGTTCTATGCGGGCTGGGAGGCCAAAACTCCGCCAACATGGGGCGGGCGTTCTCTTCGTAATCTCAAGGGTGGTGTTTGGATTTGGAGGTACGAGGCAATTCTACTTGAGTTGGCAAGGGCCCGAGCCTTCCAACAACCTGAAGCAGAATCCATGTGCATGGGTTGGCTCAACGATGTATCCCGAATCCAAGCAAAATTAGGGGTGCTGCGGATGACAAATTTGGGGGCCAAATCTTCATTGATGTTGTTGTTGATTTCATTTGGTACAATCCTCTTTGCTGGTGGACCATTGACCGCTTCTTCGATCGGAATTGGCAGGATTGTATTGACCAGTGTGTTCCTGTTTTTAGCGGTAGGATTGCACACCTACACCGACCGCAACATTCCCGAACCGTATTGATTCAGCGCTGTTGACGGACACGACCGTCGTAAAAGTCAATGCCCAAGTCATCTGCAATGTTCTTGAGTCGGATAATGAATTTCGCACGTTCTTCTCGCTCTTCTACGCCGCCCGCTACATCCCAGTAGAGGTTGAGGTCAACGTCCAATGATGTGGCTGAGAGCATGCTGACTTGACAGAAAGAAGAGTCTTCTTTGAGTGTTTTTGGATTCTCTTTGATGTCGTCCATGACGCGCTCGCAAAAGCTTGCTACGGCGTCACCGTCCGCATTGATGTCAAGGTGGAGTTTCGTCTGCCATCGGCGCCATCGGCGCTTGCCCCAGTTCTCAACGGGTGTATTGACCAGATTTGCGTTGGGCATGGTGATGACGGTATCTGCTGAGGTACGAATCATGGTCGTTCGGAGATTGATTTCAATGACTTCTCCTTCTGCAGTACCAACAACAATCCAGTCTCCAACCTTGAACGGGCGGTCGAGCAACACTGTAATCGCTCCAAAGAAATTGGAAATGGAATCCTTTGCAGCAAGGGCTAATGCAAGACCGGAGATTCCCAGTCCTGCGATGAGTGAGGTGAGGTCAAAGCCCATTGAGTCGGCTACAAATACTGAACCAACGAAGATAATGATGAACCGAAGCGTGCTTTGTACGGCAGAGATGAGCGTCTTTTCAGTGCCGTCAAGAACGTCATCGTTATCGAAGAGTGCAACAACATCTTGAACGATGTTAACCAGTCTAAAGGCCCATACGACCAAGGCTATTGCAACAACGAATTGAAGAATTCCGGGGAGGAAATTAACGGCTACAGAGGGCATCAAAATAGGGGAGCCGACTCGTTCCATGTCCTTGATCATGATATTGAAGACAACCATGGCCAATCCAACGCCTACAGCAGTCCCAAGGGCCTTGTCTGAATCTTGGACGGTTTTACCCTTGATGGCCTCAGAGCGAATCATGGTTCTTAGGACGGTTGGAGCAAAGCGCATGGTCAATTTCCTGACGATGAGAATGCCGACCATGATCCCGAAAATGAGGGCTATGGTATAGGTGGTAAATCCGAGAAATTCATCGCGCAGAACGGAGTCGGATGCAGGGGTCCAAAGGTCTTCCATAAACAGGGCTGGAGCGTTCTATGGGTTGTGCTTTTCTCTTGATGTTCCTGTCAAATGTGAATTTTCTAGCGGAAAAAGTCCCTTTCAAAGGCACGATTCCTTCAAGAAGTGAAGCGGTTTGGGGGGACTGATAGCATGATGCCGACCGCGACCCAAACATCACATCTCGTAGCGCCACGTCCTTCGTTGGGGTTCTTGATTTGTCTCCCTCTTCTTCTCTCACTGGCCAGTCCCGTCGCAGGTACGGTTGCCGTGGCTGATACTGCAGTCTCAGTTGCTCCCGATGACATGTGGTCGAGCGAATACGTCGCTTATGAATTCCCTTGGGGCGGCGATGAAGCCATTCAATTCAAAGAATACCACACCTATGAAACCATGCGAACCCGCATGCTTCGCCTTGCTGAAGACAACCCAGACATTGCGTCCTTCCATGAAGGACTTAATGGTGGAATAAATGTAAGAGGTCAGGAAACCACTGAAGACACGTACAAGGGCTGGTATTACGGTCATGCATCTCCCTGGATGAAAATCACGCTTGGGGTTCAAGATGGTGAATACAACGAATTCAACGGAGACATGGGAAATTACGAGGACCGTGAAGATGTTCTCGTCGTTGGAAACCATCACGCCCGTGAGTGGATGTCCTATGAAGTTCCAATGTTTATGATTGAGACGCTCATCTGGTCCTACGATAACATCGGCTACGATAACGACGGTGACGGACAAGTCGATGAAGACCCATGGGGTGACGGTAACGGCGACGGTATTCTTGACGATGATGGCGACTGTCTCGCTTTGGACGAAGCCGTCCAAGACAGTGACGGGGACGGCATCAAGTGTGGACCCGGTGATTTGGGTGTAGACGAAGATTTCTCCGAGCAAAAGCTCCATGACCTTGTGAACAACCGTGAAATATACATCGTCCCTATGCTCAATGTTGATGGAAATCGCTACGACAGAGAAGTCTTCTGTGGCGAGACAGCGTGGGAGAACTGCGCTACCAGTGGATGGAGAAAGAACCTCAGAGACAACACCGTTTCTGGAATCACACCGATTCCTGATTTGGACGAGCAAGTTGATGAAGGCTGTGACGGAGTTGACCTCAACCGAAACTATCAGTTCGAATGGGGCGCTCCTCTTGGTGCAACAGGACCACTTTTCCCTGGAGCATGCTATGCGGGTCAAAACAACGATGTCTACAATGGACCAGTTGATACCGTTGACCAAGACGGCGACGGTCGCCTCAATGAGGACGGCGTTGATGGAAAGGACGACGATGGTGACGGACTTGTCGACGAAGACTGGCTCGGCGGAAACAGTGAGCCTGAAACCAAGTTTATTCAAGACCTGACGGAGATGAACGATGACAACAACAACGGCGGGTCCGACTTCCCTGTTACCTTGACCTGGCACTCATTTTCAGAATTGATTCTCTATCCCTGGGGACACTGCCAGAATTGCGACAACCCCGACCAAGAACAACTCAAGTACCACGGTGATGTCATGGCAACCATGTCAAATTACGAGAATATGCAATCCTCCGGACTCTATCCAACCAGTGGTGATTTCTGTGATTGGCACTACGGCTTGTTCAATTCCTATTGCTATACCATGGAAATAGGAAACGCATTCCACGAGCGGCCCGAGAACATTGATGACATTCTTCTTCGCAATGTGGGCATGGGCATGTACATGATTGAAATCGCAGACAATCCCAAAGAACGTGCAGATTTGGCCATTGCCAATATTTCACAACAAAATTACCTTTTACAACCTGCAAAGCAAACCATTCCTGAAGAAGGCGATATTCCTATTGACATCTGCATTAACAACCTCTTCCCGTACAGCGTTGATAACAGCAAGGTCATGTGGCGAATGGTCAAGCCAAGTCGCTTGCAAAGCGATTACGGTCCTCGTGAATGGTCAACGACCGATTGGACCGCTTCCAAGGTAGAGCGCGTGGATGAAGCATGCACAACTTCAGAAGGTAACGGAACTCTTCTGCGGGCCACGATCCCGGTTTCGGAGTCGACGACCGGAGAATTGCACTACAAGGCGATGGTCTCAACCTTGAGTGGGGCAGATTTCTATCAATATCCTGCGAACGGTGACTACTATACCTTGGAAATCACCTATCGCGCTGCCTTTGGCAGTTTCTTTGGAGCCATGTTCATGTTTACCGTTGTTGGTACGTTTGTGTGGGGTGGTCTAGCGGTTTCGCTACGCATTATGCTTCATCCAGAAGAGGATGAGGTTCTCGAGGGTGACCTGCGCTCAGACGTTGTGGGAGAGCTCTTCTGAGGTGATACCATGTCAAGCTCAGACCAGTTCAACGGCCGTATGGGCCTTATCTTTGCATCAATTGGTGCAGCAATTGGAACAGGGAACATTTGGCGTTTTCCCCGAATGGTCGGAGCGAACGGTGGAGGAACGTTCCTTGTCCCGTGGCTCTTTTTCCTGTTTGTATGGTCGATTCCACTCGTCATTGCAGAATATGCAATGGGTAAGCGAAGCCGAACGGGAACCATCGGAACATTCCGAATCTTTGCTGGACGCAAGTTCGCATGGATGGGTCTGTGGACGGCATGGATTTCCACTGCCATCGGATTCTACTACGCTGTGGTTTCAGGATGGACGCTGAAGTACTTCCAACTGGGAATCAGTGGCGCTCTTACCGGAGAAGAAGTTGATACTACGGAAGTTTGGAACGCCTTCCTTCAATCTCCAGGACAGGTTATTTTCTTCCAATTCGTTGTGGTTCTCTTGGTACTCGGTGCTATCTGGAAGGGTGCAAAAGCGATTGAAAAGGTCAACTTTTACCTTATGATTTCCCTCTTCGCCCTCCTGTTCCTTACCTTGTTCCTCTCTCTATGGATGGACGCATCTGACGGTACATTGGACGGCGCTCTGTTCATGTTCACGATTGACTTTGACATGTTATTTGAACCGGAAGTATGGATCAACGGGTTATCCCAATCAGCATGGTCCTGTTCCGCTGGAATGGGCATGTGTATCACTTACGCGGTTTACATGCGCAAGGACGAGGACACCGTTCTGAACGCATTCACCATGGGACTTGCTAACAACAGCATCTCTATCATCGCTGGACTCGCTGTTCTTTCGGCCATCTTTGCAGTGAACCCTGACCCCTTGGCTACCGTGACCGGCGGTTCTTCCGCTATCACCTTCCTCGCCCTTCCGGAAGTCTTTGCACAGGCTCCAGGTGGCGCTATTGGGCCGCTCTTTATGATGGCTGGATTCTTCCTCGCCCTGTCGTTTGCCGCAATTACCTCCATGATTTCCACGGTTGAATTGTGTGTGCGAAACTTCGTTGACCACGGCTACGACCGAGAGCGTTCCGTCCTCATCACAGGGATTGCAATCTTCTTGTTCGGTCTCCCATCTGCTGTGATGTGGATTAAACTCGACAGTGCTGGCGTTGCCTTCCCAGAATTCTTGGAGGTTCAAGACCACATTTGGGGATATGGACTGATGTTCTCTGGATTGTTCATTGCCTTCTCTATCTGGAAGTACGGTTACATCAAGTGGCGCAAGCAAGTTGACGCTGGTACGGCTCCAGATGGCCTTGCAGGATACATGGGAATCGGAGTTTCTGCATTCCGTGACGATTTCATCAACACGGGTGACAACGATTTGGAAGTTGGGCGCTGGTGGGACGTGATGATTTACCTCGCTTTCCCCGTTCTCTTCGTGGTCCTCATGGGCTCGTACTTTGCCGACATGATCGCCAATACCGATAACGTCTGGGACCCGTCAAATCCAAAGGGCCTCAGCATCATTCTTCTTTTCTGGGGCGTGGTTGCTGTGACCTTCATGTTCCTCAACAAATTCCTCATTGCACGTCCGTTGTTCCGAAACATTCCGGAAGGCGCAGAGGTAGACATCTCTACCTTACCTGGTGGCGATGACGACCTTGTCTTCGCTCTCGGAGATGTTGTGCCTGGGTTTGAACACCTTGCAACAAAAGAAACCGTCCTTGAAGCAGAGATTACCGGATGAGGTGTTGGACTCGTGGCTGAACTGTGGGAAACCCTCAGTATTGGCTTGGTCATCTCTCTGCTGTTCATCGGCCTGAGTTACTTCTTTTGGCAACGCTATGACCGGCCTACTCCGTTGATGATTGAGCGTGAGGAAGAGAAGCAACGCCTGAAAGCCGAACGCAAAACATGGCGACAAGTCGAAGCCAAAATGGAAGCAGACCGTATTGATGCGGAATCAAAAGCTCGTTATGAGCAACGTAAAGCACAGGAGCGCGCTCGTGCTGAGCCTCCAAAGCAAGAACAGGTTGCTCATGCTTGGGGGGCGCTTGGTGTGAGCGCACCAGCATCCAAGCCCTCTGAGTTTGAGACGGAAGGCGTTGACGCAAATGCATTGCAGCGAGCCAGCGTTCAGGGTGGGCTTGGAACGGAAGAGGCCAACGACGACGATGTTCTTTCTGTTGATGAATTGGTTCAAGTTCGTCAAGACCCAGGCGTTAGTGGGCTAACGGAAGAACCGGATTGGGAACTGATTGAGAAGATCACAGAGATTGCAGAAAAAGACGACCTAGAGGTTCCCGAAGTTCCCGAAGCCCCCGATTTACCTTCGATAGATGAACTCCTTTCACAATCTCTTGAGGCTCAACAAGAACCAGAAGTAGCGAAACCTAACGGAGTCACCGAGTTCAACGAAACCACCAGTGTTGAGCAGGAAGAATCTCTTCCTGCGGTCGAGGTGGTTAGCAACGATGAGATTTCGTGGGAATCAACCGATAGCGACGACCCTTGGGCCGATGCCCAATGGTCCAATGAATGAGGCCCAGGAAACTCAATTTGAGGCGAGAATGAAGCGAAGGGGTGATGAAGCCTCGGCGATTCGCAAGAACAATGGTACAACGTCCACGCGGCACTCGGGATTTCCCACCAGCGGCAATGAATCGGCGTCTAGCATTGGAACGCTTACTCGAAGATGTGGCTCAGCGTCACGGATTTTCTCGTGTTCAAACCCCTGTCTTTGAATCGCTGGAACTCTTTACCGCCAAATCAGGTCCTGGTGTGATCAACCAACTCTATGCCTTTCAAGACAAAGGCGAGCGAGACTTGACGCTTCGTCCAGAATTGACTGCTCCTGTCATGCGAATGGTCGCAGAAGAAATGCGAATGGATACCAAACCGCTGCGCCTCTCTTACTACGGTCAATGCTACCGATATGAGGAATTCAAAACGGGAAGGTATCGGGAATTTTTCCAGTACGGCGTTGAATTGATCGGTGCTTCTGGGCCTCTGGCTGAAGCCGAAGTGTTGGCGTTGGCCGTCAACATGCTCCACGCCACGGGTCTTGAGGGCTGGGAAATTCGAATTGGCCACGTTGGCGTATTGAAAGACGCTCTTACCGGTCTTGGCTTATCGAGTGAAGTTGATGCAACTACCGGAGAGCCACCGATTGCAAGCGCCATGCGCTTCCTTGACAAAGGCGATGATGCGGGTCTTAGCGGACTGTTCACGGCTCACGGACTTAATCCAGCAAACACCGAACCCTTGCGTGCTTTGGCGTCGCTTGAAGGCGGCTTGGAGACATTGGGACCTGCTCGTGACTTGCTCTCGAGTATGGACGGCGTATCGCTGGAGGCATTGGACGAATTGGAGATGACCTTGACTGCGCTTGCGGCTCTCGCCCCTGCACCTCCTTCATTGGCCGTTGACCTGACGGTTGCTCGGGGACTTGACTACTACACGGGAATGGTCTTTGAAGTGAAGGTCGCTGAACTTGGCGGTGAAGGACAAGTTCTCGGTGGTGGCTCCTACAAGTTACTCCACCTGTTTGGCCTGCCGGACTTGGACCCGTGTTGCGGCTTTGGATTGGGCTTTGACCGTGTTCTTTTGGCGCTTGAGGCCCAAGCAGAATCCACCGGACGTGAAGAAGTGGTTCCAGGAGAAGTAGACCCTCGCCCTCATATTGCCATCGCTCCAGATAAGGCCGACCACATGCCGCTGCTTCCGCTGGTTGCTTCGTTGCGAGAGAACGGCGCCCGTGTTGAGTTGTTGCTGACCAAGAAGAATTACGGACGCATCATTAAATGGACTGAAGGCATCGGTGCTAGCCACCTTTTGGTGGTAAAACCTGATGATTTAGAAAACGGTACAGGACGGCTCATCAATTTCAAAACGGGCGACCGCACTGATGTTGAACTGAACGCATCATCCGTGCTTGACGCTCTTTGAGCGTCCTTATTGCTGAATCACGCTTCGTCTTCTTCGCGACCCTTGTTCATGAACAGAGCCATGCCCAGAGCGGCTGATGCTGTGACGAGTGTGAATCCTGGCACGTCTTCATCGTCCATCATCATGTCATCTCCAGCCTGGAATTCTACGCTCCATGATTCTGCATCAATTGGCATCTCAAGTTTGCTTTCCATGCCGAGTTTAATGGCGAAGTGTGCCGGTTCTCCGG
>CALKGM010000047.1 GCA_938084675.1 Candidatus Poseidoniaceae archaeon | reverse complement strand
GGAATGGTCATCATGGTCGATACAGTTGAAGTCAGCCGAGTTACGATCCGAGACACACTGTCAGTGGACCTTTCAGTTTGGATGAATGACCCAGATGATTGGGACTTCAGACCGTCTCTATTCTATGCCAACAACACCCTTTCTGTGCGCTGCGCAAATCAAGGACACGAACTCGCTTCAGTTGAACTTGATGATGAGCAAGACGAAACTCTTCACCGTGACCGAGCCGCAGAACTTCGTGTGAAGTTTCAAGTTCATGGAATGCACGGGCGCCTCAACAAGATTCACCCCATCATCGCAGATGGAAAAGCAAAGAAGTTGGCCACGGCCAACTGGAAGACCACACAATCCGTTTCGTTCGAGTAACTCCCAACGAATCTTTGATAACGGTTCAACGAGATTTTGCCGTTTATGTCAAAGAGAACAGGTGTAGGCAGTCAGAAAAGAGCACGATTCAACCGTATGTGTCGCGAGGTTCGGCATTTTGTCTCTGCAAATCCCGGATGTTCTGCACAAGCTATCGTTGCTAACTTGAATCACGACCAAGGGATGCGCAATCACGGGCTCACTCCGAGAAAAGTTGGATTTTTCATTACCCGACATCTGGGGGCCTCACTCACATGGTGGCAGGACCATCGCGCAGGGCGTCGCGTATACGGCCTGATTGGGGATGAACCTTCTAAAAAATCCAATCAATAATGAAACATTGTGGGTTTGTCTCATGTAGGGCTCGCGCATCAGCACCACTATGGAGGCACAAATTGCTGCTTACTTTGACCTCGATGGTACGCTTCTCAACGACTCGAGCGAAAAGACCCTCACGGCCCATCTCGCAAAACGTCGCCCATGGCGCATCCCATGGGGCGCGATTGCTTGGACGTCTGGTTTTTTGACCAATTTACTCAGGGGTCGCTCTGTTTATGATGCGGCTCGGAACCGCGGCCATCTTTCTCTTTCGTCCTGGAATGTTCTTCAGTCTTACTCTGAGCATTTGGCTGAGAATGTTTTGAAACCAAATATTTCAGAACAAGCTTGGGAGCGATTGCAATGGCACAGAGATCAAGGGCATCGTCTAATTCTTGTTACAGCAACCGTTGCACCCATGGCTGAAGCGATGGCCCGTGTCCTCAATATGGACGCCGTCTATGGTTGCGGGCCAAGCGAGCGAACAGGCATTTTGTCTGGTTCTGAGCGGGGATGGAGCGTCCCTCGTCGTAAAGGCAAAGTCCCAGTTGTGGAGCAAGATGCGCGAGAAAACAATCATGACCTCAGCCAATGTTATGGATATGGCAATACCCTTGCAGATTCATGGTTCATGGCGCTCTGTGGACATGCCGTTGCAGTAAATCCCGAAGGGCCTTTACGAAAGCATGCACAATCTCACCAATGGGAAATTGTGGAATGGCCTTGAGGGTTCATATATGCTCACAGGCAATAAAATGCATGAACGGCGACGAAGAGGAAGAAAACCAAGCGAGTGAAGAGGTTCAAGATTACCGAAGGGATTTGTTGTTGAACCAAATGCTAGAGGCAGCACAAGCGACCAACCGTGCTGCAAAGTTGGTCAGCAATATCGTTGCACGAAACCAAGACAGAATGTTTCTAGACAAGTCAGGGCGAATTCTTGTCAATGGTACTCTTGCGACCTATCGCGTTGATATGGGTGCGTTTCTTAACAAAATGAACAATCCGTTCGATTACAGTTCATTTGACCAAGTTGAAATCCATCCAAAAGGGACCCTTGTTGACCAACCTAAAACTGCGTGCGTTCAAGTTCAAATTAATGGCTCAATGCCTGCATACGACCTGCTTGGAGCATACCTTTTGGGTCTCATGAACGATGAACTGACATGGCTTGAAGAAAACATGGGGCCTTTGCGTCATGCGTTGTATGCTATGTATGGCCTTCGTGAGAGCCCCCTAACCTCCTCTTTGGCGGAGTACTTTTTCAGCAAATACGGAGGCCACCTGGACAACAAAAATGACCGAATTGTCTTGAGCGGTACCAATGGATGGAAATGGCGCGTTTCCTTCGGCAACCCACTTGCTCGCGGGTTCAAAATTGAATATTCAAAACCTCGGCAGAGTTGGTGGAATGATATGTTTGAGGACCACCTCGCTGAATCATCTCAACACTACACTCTTTGCGGCTTCTTTGACCTCGTAGACCATTTGTCCCAGTCTCCGGCGATTCTTCGTGAAGCATCTGAGTGGAATACCGACCCAATTTTTGTCCGAAAGGTTGCTGCAGTTTACCCTCCGCTCGCCAAGAAGTTGCTGACAACGATTGAGAGCGATGATTACGACCCATCCCTGATTCAATCATTCTATGATGAAACCATTACCGAAGAAGAAGCAACTACCGTCGCTCTTCTCGACGAACAAATTCGAAACATGGCGCTTGCTTAAGCTGAGTCACGGTTGAATGGCGGCCCCACCGCGATTCGAACACGGGTTCGAGGCTCCGCAAGCCTCTGTGATATCCAAGCTACACTATAGGGCCAATTTGGCCGACCAGCCGCCCCAATATAAGCGCGAGGGTGATACAACGCCCTGTTTCGTACAAGGGTTCATTGAATTGAGACGCGTGGAAAGTTTATGGCCGTAGTGATTGAACGCCCCGTGGAATTCCCGATGGTCGATTTGGCTAACATCGCATACTTCCCAAGGATCTACGACTTAGCCCACAGAGTGTTTGAAGCATGCTGGCCCGAGATGTGTGGCGTCGACTATCCAACGGTACTTGGAGAAATTAAGGTTGGATTTCCAGTGATCAACATCACCTCGGATTTCAAAGCACCAATGCGGTATGGTGACCTCATTTCAGCCCACATTTCGATTTCTCACATTGGGACCACCTCACTGGTCTGGGAATATCGTTTCATCAATCAACATTCACATTTGGTTTGGACATCATCCCAAACTACCGTGTGCGTCAATATGGATACGCTGAAACCAACACCGATTCCTGAGCGGCTCAAAACAGGGTTGGTCAACCATTTAGATGGAGGTGTGAAAAATGAACAATGAAGACATCAAGCCCGATACACGGGGCCCGAAGAACGTCGCGATAATCCTCTTTTTCAGCGCACTTTTACTGGCAGGATTTTCCTATCAGGATTGGCTTCAACACCAAGGCGGCCTCACGGATTCACAAGTAGATACGTTCCTCACGACCCCAAACAGTCAGGAAGGCGAGCCAACAACCGTGGAAGATTTCAGAGCCTTTGAAGACGAAGTACAATCGAATAAAGGATACTTAATTCGTTCCATTGGGTTGGCAATCGCAACGATTTGTCTTTTCATGGGGACTCCTCTTTTACACCGATTAAACATCAATGGAGCCTATATTTGTGTTTCTGGGGCATTAATCGGCCTAATTTCTGGGGTTTACGGAAGTTACCTCATCAATGATTCTGCTCAAATGCATTTGGGGGACGCAATGATGCTGACTTACGAAATATGGGTGTATCTTTGCGGATCAATTATGTCATTATGTCTTGCAGTGACCGCTTTACCTCTGTTAAATACCAAAGCCCGAATGGCCCTCAACCCTCAAGTTGTTGTGGTCCAAGACGAATCGGAATGAAACTATTGAGGAGGGCGAGGCCATTTTTTGGCAAGGGCCTTTCGTAAATCGTCGTCCATGGTGGCATTCCACCAATCGCTTCCCTGCCAGATAGCGTATTTACCCCGGATGCCTCGTAAGTCTGCCCCTTTGAATTGACAATTCTTAAAATTCGAAAGATTCAACCTCGCCTTTCTCAAATCAGCACCACGAAAGTCTGAGTTATCAAAGGAGGATTTCATCAAATCAGCCTCAACCATGGATGCCCTGCGGAAGTCACATTGCGTGAAGTCGCCCTCGGTTAAATCGGCCTTGTCAAAGATAGTCCTTCGGAAATTTGACCCGGTATGACGTCCCTTTCTGACCAGGGCCTCTGATTTGTTTTGGAATGACCAATCAAGTACTTCTGCATCTTCAGAAGTAGTCTCATCGTCCCGAGGGTCGCCTTTTCCTCCACCGGACATGACCATTTGAGCACCTCAAGCGCCGGAGCGCTTGTCCAAGTGTGCTTGGCCTTCGGGTGTAAGGATTGCGAATCGGTTTTTCTCATCCTTCCCCCGAGGTACAATCAAGAAATTTCTTTCTTTCAAGCGGTTAAGGTACAGAGAAAGATTACCAGGCGGGTCAATACCTGCGTCGCTGAACAATTGATTAACGACCCGAGGAGGACTATCGCTGATACCTTCGACATCACGAAGATAGTGGATGGCTCCCAACACTTGGTCGGGCTTTCGGGATAGCGCACAATTGTCGAGAAGGGTGCGGAAGGCAGATCCTCGCTCGGGCAACCCCGCATCTCTTGCAGCTGTGACAGCGGCTTCTAGCGCATTTTCTCTTGCCTCACGGATGCGTTCAAGGAGCATGGTCCACGTGTGGTCAATCTTGGCCGCAGCCAATTGTTCGTCAATCTGAATTGCAGCGCCTTCAAGATTAATCTCAATGTCGCCTGCTTGAACTGTAAGTCGCAAATTATCGCCTCTTAACCGTTAACGACACTCAATCATTCATAACCTTATGTTGTAAAAAATGATACATTTTCTACAAAATTTACCCGTTCAACGCGACAAAACAAACATAACGGGTAGTGCGCAGCCATCCATGAGGCCTTGGAATGAAATCCCGTCAAATTTTGGGAACCCTGCTTGTTTTGATGATGGTTGGCCCAGGCTGGTCAGTTATGTTTGCTAGCGCCCAATCCACTACAGTTTCAGTCTTCTCCACAGGCACATCCGAAGAAACAATCTTCATGAACGGAGGTGTTCACTCACCAATCGGATTTGATTTGGAGCGAAATACCACCATTGAACAATCACTCTTCTTCCTCTCACCCGACTCAGGAACAACCCAGTCGCCCGGAAAGGTATGGTTGGACCTTGATCAGAATGGCGAGTATGAATGGGAATTCAATCAGACCAATTACGGAGATTTTGGTTTACAAACAATGTTTGCAAACGGAACCAATTCCACATCCTTACATATGGCACCAAACGCAGCGGTTCAAGCCACCAATACAAACACATCCGACTTTCTCCTTCCCTATGGATCAGCAATAAGCGACGCACGAATGACAGTTGGATTCGAACCAACTCTTTCCGGAGGTTTCTTTCCTTTGGGACCGATAACAGATACGGCAATTGGCGATGTTGAAAACAACAGTTTGTCGGATGCCATCCTACTTTCTTCAAGTAATGCAAGTACCGGCGTTGGGACCGCCTTCACGGTCATGAGTTACACAAATACCACGGGCGTCACAAATATACCATGGGTCCCAACATGCACAAACGCCACTCGAATAATGGTGGACGATTTGAACGGAGATTCCTATGAGGATGTGATAGCATACGCTCCTTTGGACAGTTTACTTTGCATTCACATTTACAACGGTACAACGGGAACCTTCCCAACTCGGGCGAACTACACGCTCCCCTCCTCAGTGATTGACTTGGAAATCGGAGATGTTGCCGATGATGGCTACGCAGACTTGGTGACCATTCGTACGGGTGGAGCCATTGATGTCGCAGAGTTTAGTACGAAGTCCAACGGCTTTTCTACCGTAGATTCTGCAGTGGTGTATGCATCAACTCAAAGCACTACCCCAGCTTCGCTGACGGCGATGTACCTGGCTCGTTTTCACGGTGAATTGAATCCTTACAGGTTGATTGTGGTCGATACCACCGGTCAGTGTATCCAACTGGAATATAGTTCAAATGGAGCCTTTGCAGAACTTGTGGGTCGGTTTGATGGACTGGGAACAGATTCGGTATACGGGGACTTTGATAACGATGGAGACCTTGATTTCATTGCCACACGAGGTGCAGGTCATCGGTCCATTGAAAACCGTCTCACTTCTTGGGATGAAACCAATCACAACGGCCTCCTGGACCTCACCAATGCGACCATCATTGACCATGACTACGACATGAACAGTTCTCTCCTCCTCCCGCAATTTACCATCAGTGACGGTCTTTCAAGCACGCTGGATGGTAACTTTACTGCTTATGATTTCAGAACTTGGGGCAACAGCAAGGGACGTGTTGACTCATCCGCTTCTGCGATCCTAGAGCCTTGGACAATGCCAAAATCCATTGATTTTGGAGATCTTGACGGAGACGGTATTCGAGAACACATTGTCGTCGCAGGTGAAGGTTCACAGCATGGAGTCTTCGTTGGCGCATGGCATGAAATCGGCTACGATGTAGACAAGAATTCTGTTCTTGACTTCACTGCATCGGGCTATGCCGGTAACGGTTCAAATTCCCTCGGGCCACTTCAGATACTTGACCCAAACAACAACCTCAGCAGTCAATTGAGCGCAATCAGTTTCAGTTGGCCATGGACTACAGATGGATACGGAATTCAGATGTCTCCGGTAAACTTCTCATTGAACACATTGGCGGAAGGCATGTTCACTTTTGGAGACCTTAACATCACATACGATACAGAATTCCAGGTCAATATTAATCCTCATCCTTCCGGCAATTTGAGCAATGTATTGAATCAACAGATGACCGGCGGTTCTGGGGTGTTGAGTGTGCCTTTGCTGTTCTACACAACCCAAAACGGTAGTTTTGAAGTTTCCAATCCCACAATAGCCTATGTCCAAGGTGCACCAAATATCGCCCTCCCCCCTACTCCAATTTTGAAGGTCAATCAACTGAACAGCACCACCTTGGAACTAGCATGGCAGAATCAAAGTGACTTTGGTGATGATTTGATGGACTTTATGATTTACAGAGTCGGTCAAAATCAAGTTTTAGATTTGACAGATATGTATGCAAGCAGCATTAGTAACTTTACGATTGATACCAACTTCCTTCCTGGCGAACAATACGATTACTATGTTCGCAGCGTCCATCAATTCGGAGTTACCAGTAATATTTCTGCACCTCTATCTATTACCGTCCCTTATCCGCTTCCACAGTCCTACATACCAAACGTTACTGCTGTAGACCATCCCGGGGATATTGGAGGTCAATTAGACGTCTCTTGGTCCCCAGGGCATCCGTCTGTGAATGTGCATCATATCTATCTCAGTACGGTGAACTTCACTTCAGTTGAGGGATTGAATACCTCTAAGACTGCAGCAGCTTCGGTCTTCAATACCACATTGGACGTTGACAGCCATGGCGAATATCTCCTTGATGGAACGCCCTATTTCGTCGCTGTTGTTGGTGTCGATCAGTTTGGTAATTATTCATACGATGTGACCGCATTTGGTCCCGTCTTCACTAGAAACGATACGGTGCTGGCCAGTTCACTTGATGTCTCATACTTCGGATTTACAAGCGATGAAAACCTTTCACAAGTATTGTTGAAGAAAGAAGGAGCGTTGAATGTTATTGCTCATTTACATCAAAACGGCTCGAGCATTGCCGGAGCGGAGGTAGCGTTGAATATTCTTGGTGATAACGATAACTTTACTGTCATAGAAACAACGAATGAATCCGGTAAAGCTGTGTTTTCAATCTCCGACCTTACTATACTTGGTCCGATTGAAGCGATTGGTCCAATGACACTTTCAGTTTCCTATGAAGGAAGTCAAGGGGGCCTCATTGACCGTCCGCTTTCACCTTCTTACAACCAAACCTCTGCGTTTGGTGTCGTTGATGTCTCCTTCACGACCGTTGAGCCAATCCTTCTTGGCGAGAACAATTCGTTCTCAACGACCCTCCTCGTTAACGCACACATCGCCGACCAGCAAGTCTTGCTCGCCAACATGGTCGTGGGATGGGTTGCAAACGATGGAAACGGCTCAGAAGTATCATCCGGAATTGGAGAGGTTCGTGGAAATGAAATGGAACTATCAGGAATTGGTGCCTTCGGGGGAATGTTACATATTCACCTGGACACGTTCACTCCTTACTACTACACTCAAGGCATGGCCGTCATGATTGAGTTTGAGGCAGCACCTGATAATGACCAAAATCAAACCAACACCACCGACTCCAACAATACTACAAACCAGACGACATTCCCAGATGTAACGCTACCAGGAACAATTGATTGCGGAACAGCAACGTATGCATGGGAAGAGAACAGCACCGACGAGAGCATTACGTGCACCATCACCAACCCGAACCCGTTTGATGTGTTTCTTGGATTCTCTTGGAAGGTCACTCCAACCACAACTCCTCCGTTGACCTTTGAGGCGCCTTTTGGTGTGGCAGCCGGTGTGCCGCCCCTCACCATTTCTGCGGAGGCCTCCATCCAAGTGGAATTCTCGCCGGTTCGCAATGGACCATCCGATGGGCTGTTCCCTGGGATTCAGGGCGTAGGGTACGTCGTTTACTTCTCATGTTCGGAATTGGGTGGAGCCAATGAGTGCGATTCCATGACAACGTCAACCGCCAGCACTGAAGGTGAACTGGTTTGGACGCTAGCACAGCAACTCGAAGAACCCGCTGACAATACGGACACAACCAAGGATGGAGGAGATAGTGCATCAAGCTCTACAACTCCAGTTTTGGTAGGAATTGGCGTAATTATCTTCGTTGCAGCACTCATTGGAGGAGTTATCTTCATGCGTTCTCGTGGCGATATTGATTTTGACGATGATGACGATGAGGATTACTATGCTGAAGCAATGGCCGCTCCAGAAGTTCGCCCGGGACAGAAGAGTCTGGATTTGAACGCATCTAAGTCTCTAGATTCCCTCAAGGCGGAAGGTAAGGAACTCCATGAAGAAGCCCCAGAAGGAATTGAATCCTCGATGCTAGGAAGCAGCGCTGATGCCTTCCAATTTGGTGCAACTGCTGAGGATGCGGTTGCTGAAGAGGTTGCTGAAGAGGTTGCTGAAGAAACCGATGATGCGGAATATCCGGCCGAAGAAGAATGGGCCGAGGAAGAAGCAGAAGAGGATGACGGAATCTCCACGGACGAAAACGGCACCGAATGGTGGGAAGATGAAGAAGGCGTCTGGTGGTACCGTGAAGAAGGCTGGGAAGACTGGGCTGTTTGGGAAGATTGATTCATCCGTGAGTCTTTTCATGGGCTGACGAGTGGACACAAATCGGAGGGAATACAATGGATGCGAATCTTCAATCCTACGCGTTGGTTTTGCACCAAGACGCTGACCCTAGAACCGGAGGCGTGGCTATATGCGGTTTCACAACGGCAGGCATGGTCGGCGTTATTGCAACGTCCCACATTATCAAAGCTCTAAAGTTGAAACAATTAGGGACTGTCATGCATGCTGATTTTCCTGCTGTTGCTCTTATTCACAATGAGATCCCCAAACATCCTGTACGCGTCTACCAGGGCGATGGAATTGGGGTTTTCACCTCTGAAATTCAGTTCGGAAATGAAACCGATATTACCTTTGCATCTACTGTTCTTGAGTGGTTTACAAAGGGCGGTTTTGACCGACTGATCATCATTGACGGCCTCGTCCGTCCAGAAAAGGAATTAACACAAGGAGCATTGTTTGGCGTGGGGTCAATCCAAGCATCAAGAAACCGACTGAAGAACTTGGACATTGAACCCATCCAACAAGGAATTGTTGCTGGCATCACCGGATTCTTATTGGGCGAGGGTGACCGTTTGGGAATCGATATTACCGCTCTTCTTTCAGAGGCGAATCCAATGTATCCAGACGCTCGAGCTGCTGCTATTGCAGTCGAGGCTATTAGCGATTTGACAGGGCTTGAAATCCCTCTGACAGACTTGCTAGAAAACGCCAGGGACATTGAAGATAACGTGCGAAACATCATTGAAAACGCCTCACAGATGCTTCCTGCTCCTGAGGCAACCAACATCACAGATATTGACCCGTCATTCGGTTGAAGGGCTCTGTTAAATCGTTATCCAACCAGGGCACGAACACGCTCAAGAACCGCTTCAAGTGGAGCATCGGTGACAAAGAACGGGTCAATATCAGGTACTCGGGCTGCACAATGCCCGTGCTCTCTAAGCGATGCAAACAGGATTTCCATTTTCGGAGCATGTGTCACTCCCGCCATGTTAGGAAGGTCATCAATATGCAACAAAAGGTGCTCCCGGCTCATCAAATCAGCAGCCTCGGCAATGTAACGAACGCTTCTTCGCACTTCTCGTTGGGAGTATTCTTGGTCGGCCTCGTCCCATTCTAGTCCGGCAGTTTTTGCTAATTCAATTTCATCAATTGAGGGCGAGCATAGGGCAAGTGCCCGCTCTTCAGTCATCCTTCCAGCAATGTCTTTGCTCCAAAGAGGGCCGACCCACATTGGCCCGCTCCCACGTTCTACCTCTTCGGGAGTTGGGTGTTGGACAAATGTATAGCCGCCATTGTGGTCACGAATTCGCCATCCCATCATGTTCATGACATCAGATGCCCGCTCCTTGCTTCGTCGTACCTTGACACTTACACGGACATGATGGCCGTCAAAGAGTGCTAAAACCGGCTCAATAAATCGGTCATGACGAGCAGCAGTTGTTGCCACTAGGCCGAGGAGGACGCGTACCCCATCATCGTGAGCGTAGGTGTCTACGATTCCCTTTGCACCGTAACGACGTTGCTGGGATGAAGCGCTTGAACCTGTTAGCGCGGCGGTATCGGTAGCGGTCACTTCAAGAAACCCGGTTCTTGCAAGTCCTTGAATGGCTGAGTCCAGGAAATTAACAGGGGAGCCAAACGGGTCGAGGTCTACCCACTGGTAGGCCGCCTCCATCAATGCAATTCGGGCGTCGTTTTGCATCACAAAAATTCCGTTCTCCATCGTTCCTTCAGGAATTCGTTCGTACCGGTCATCCTCAAGGGCGTGGCCAACTGTCACTTTAGGAGGAAACGCATCATGGGAGCGCTTCAGCCAATCAAGAGCGAAGACATCAAGATCATTCGCTGCAATTCGGAGGCGAGGTTGTACCTCCGCAGGAAGTTCATTTCGCCACCTTCGAACGCGTACTCCAGTAGCGCAAAGGGCGTCCAGGGCGCGAAGGTCGTGGCCCGGTTTGACCAACCAATCATGCTCCAATGCATCCGCAAGCAGCATCACAGACCGTGTTCGGGCCGGAGCCATCGCAGGATTGAGGAAACCAGGCCCAGTACGTTTTGCAGGACCTCTTGGCATATGTATTGGACGCTCTTGGTCTTCGCGCAAATGTACGAGCGTTCTACCTTCAAGCCAAAGATGACCGGGAGATTTCGCCCCCTCATGTTCTCCGGTCATAAATCGGGGAAGAACCTCTCCCTCAAGACCGCACCGACGCGAGCCAAATCAATAATGAGAGAATTCAACGCCTTCAATAGCGTGGGTAACAACATGTCCGTTATTGGTTACTGAACCGACAATTGCAGTACCCGGGAGTCGTGCGGAAATCCATTCAGTGATTCCTTGAGCACGGGCTTTGTCAACTGCAATGACCATTCCCATTCCCATGTTGAATGTACGATACATCTCTCGGGTTTCCACGCCACCTGCTTCTTGCAGCCACTTGAATTCAGGCAGCACTGGGAGCGGAGCATCAATGGACCATCCCAAGGAATCGTGGAGGCGAAGGAGATTTGAGAGCCCCCCGCCCGTTACGTGGCAAATACCATGAATGTCGGAAATTGAAAAAGAAGAACCGTTTCGTGCCTCATTCAGCAAATCAACCACAGGGTCACAGTAAATTCTCGTTGGGTTCAGAACCACTTCACCCATGGTCGGCTCACCTTCAGTCCACCGAATGAAGGTCCGATGGGGGTGTTCACTATCAAAGGGTGCAGGAGAACGGTAGTCGATTCCTGCATGTTCCACGATTCTTCGAACCAATGAGTAGCCGTTTGAGTGTATTCCTGATGCGGGGAGGCCGATCAACACGTCTCCTTCTTTCAGATGTTCTCCAGTGATGGCCTCTCCTTTCGGCAACCATCCAAGCGCGGTTCCAGACATGTCCAACTCTGTCACAATTCCTGGTAATGATGCAGTTTCTCCACCAGCCAAGGTAACTCGTGCTTGACGGCAAGCCTCTGCAAGGGAGGCTCCAAGGGCTGCATGAATGGCTGGGTCAGGTTTTGGCACAGCGACATAGTCAACAAAGGCGATTGGTTCTGCTCCAACACACAACAGGTCGTTGACGTTCATAGCCATGCAGTCAATACCAACGCCACCCCACTGCTCAAGCATTGTTGCAATTTGCAATTTGCTTCCGACTCCATCAGTAGCCATCGCCAATAAGTTGTCGCCAAATTCAATGAGTCCTCCGAATCCTCCAGGGAGGTCAACGGGCGCACCAGGTGTTCCAGATTTGCGAACGCTTTTGCTCAAGGCTCCGATTAGGGATGCAACTGCTGAGCCTTCAAGGTCAATATCAACCCCAGCACTTGCGTAGTCCATGGGCTCGTCCATAGCGCAACCACAAGTCGGCGCCTCAAGAAGAAACCGCTTGATTTTGTTGCCTCATTCGCGCAGCGCTTTTGAGAGAAGAGGGAACGAAACATCAAGGCGGTGGTCAATCCCACTGTGCGTCCCAACAAACTC
>CALKGM010000046.1 GCA_938084675.1 Candidatus Poseidoniaceae archaeon | reverse complement strand
CCTTGACCATAGGTGAATTGCAGCAGATATTCCATCATCAATGTAGATGTCATCAGGATGAAGGTCTAATCCTCTAAATTCTGCGTAAGCAAGCAGACGTTCAACTTGTGCATCGAGGCTCACGCCTTCTTCTGCTTGACGCTTCGAGGAGACTCGAGCGTAGGCGACTGCTCTTGATTTGTTTTTTTTGTTATTTCCAAACACGCTAGATATTCTAGATTTTTTACTATTTGAATGCGCACTTTCATTGCTAGAGGTTGTCCATACCCTTGTTGACTTAGGTTCAACAGTGATTTGAGCAGGGGTTTCAGAGGTCTGGATTGTTTGAACAAGGGGTCCGGTCATGGACTACCCCCTGAGTAAGTAAATCAGTTGAAATAGTCCAAGGACACACCGTGGGCACTGTCTTCATCACATTACACCGACGACTTTGACAAGAATGCGTTTGTTGCGCTGCCCGTCAAATTCGGCATAGTGGATTTGCTCCCACGTACCCAAATGCAACCTTCCATCTCGGACAGGCATAGTGACCTGCTGGCCCAAGAGTTGACGCTTGAGATGCGCATCTCCGTTATCCTCGCCGGTCTGATGATGTTGGTATTCTTCTCCTGACCGGCCTTCAATTCCATGGAACGGTGCGACCTTTTCCAGCCACTTCATGATGTCATGATGCAAGCCATACTCCAGATCGTTCACATAACACGAGGCAGTGATATGCATTGGGTTGACAAGGACAAGTCCGTCTTTAATCCCACTTTCCGCAACAATCCGTTCAACGTCACGGGTGATGCACATGATCTCATACCGTTTCTTGGTGTTAACGTGCATTTCTTCTACGTAGGTTGCAGCTTGTCCGGTAATGAGTTGGCCCATGGAATGATGTCCATGGCGGAAGTTTATGAATGCCCACGGAATATATTCATTCAACCTTTTCTGCTCGGATATTCTCAATACTGTCAATATAAATTCCGTAAACAGCCAAGAGGTCACTATCGCTTGAAAATGGGTCAAAGCCTTCGTTAATCGTTGCAGTGAGGGTAATGCTCCACACTCCGTCAAGCGGATTGATTATTTCGAACAAAGAAATATATTCTTGCTCGCTGGCAGCATATGCCTCATCATCTGGATAAACCAATTCTGAGGATAAACTCTGTTGAGCGTTACTACTGGCGCAAGATATACTTCCAGTCAATAACATCTCCTCAGTGTCAACTCCATTTGGTGCTGAGATGTCCCAAGTTATTTCATCCGCTGCGTCGGTAGATGCTCCCTGGTCGCCTTCATCACAACCCAACTCAAAGTATACAGAATACGTGTTGCTAAGACCTAAATCTGCGATATTATATGAGAGGATCAGCGTTTCTTGGTTCGATAGTACGTTACTGCCTTCATCGGTGTGCCTTTCATAATCTAACTCAAGTTCCCATTGATAGAGTTCTTTGGGTGAACTGGATGTTAGATTTTCAACCAATTGTCCCGGTCCAATACCCACGACGGTCACAAGTAACGAAGTTACAAGTAATGCTACAACGGGTTGTGCAGTCCATACTTCTCGGTCAAATGAGGGTGCTGTGAAGGATTCCCTGCGATTAAGGGTTTGAACAATATCGGGCCCAAATCGGATACATATTCCTGAAATAAACAGCCATGGGATGATCTGAAGAGCATAATATCCCCATGAAGGACCCCATTCCATTGAAGCGCGTGTGATTGTATATTCCTCCTCTAACCAATTAGAATCTACGGATTGGGAGAAACTCTTGCCCGAAAATGCATCATCCACATCATCGTGAAAAAATGTGAAATTGAGCACCGGTGAGAATTGTTCAAGGTCGTCATCTAAGGTACGTTTCATGTCCTTCTCAAAAGACGAAAGATTGCTAAGAAGGACAATCGCCATGACCATTGATATGAGGATAAGGGACCAATGTTCTTTGTTTCCCCCAAAGCGGTCAAGCGTCTTTTTTGAGGATTGGAATGCTAACCATCCAATGGTGAGTAATAACATACATAAAAGCGGGGCCCTTAATCCCGTGAATATAGGAGCCGTTTCACTGAGTTCATAACGCTCAGAATATCCTGATGTTTCTGTTGTTTTCTCCCCGTCGCCATCCTCAAATAATCCTGTGTCATTTGTGAAGGTCACATAAAATGGATTCATACTCCATCCCAACTCATGAGTTGAATTACTGAAAATCACCTCATCATTATTCTCGCTGACAAACCATTCTTGATCAACCTGATACCACGGCGCGAATAAGGCTACCATCGCCGCTAGGGCGAGTGCTCCAAAGGCTGCGTTTGTCCAATCCTTGTTGAACCAACTCGGATGTTCTCCCTTCGGCCAAGAAGGCTGGTCTTCTGCTTCTTCTGCCTTTTTTAGGTACGATAGATTTGAGAATGCACCTGCTCCGGAAACAATGACAAGCGAGAGGCTAATCCAAAACATTCCCCTGGGTGACCATGATAGTGTTGATACCCGATTTTCCTCCTCTGATTCAGATACGATTTCACCCCATGCTCCCTCATTTTGCTCACTTTCGGCTTCCTCGAAAGCCTCTTCATATTCCTCGTTTTGTAGGTCGGCAAAATCTTGAACGATAGTGCTCGCCATGAGAATGGAATACAATGCGATTACTGCCAATCCAATTCCAGTCAGGGTCCGCCCGTTAAGGAATGAATTTGCATTGAGCCGATCGTTACGGCAACTCAACCCTACAATCACCATCAGCAGTGTGATGGTTGTCATGGTCGCCAGTCGCATTGAAAGTTCGTTTCCGATGTATCCGATGTCTTCATAATACGACCCTTGGTTCTTGTAGGGGAGTTTTTCATTTTCCTCACCATCAAACACGCCCGACTCATCGTAATCCTCGGTGAAAGGACGTGTCATTACGAAATTGTCCGGATAGAATTCCGCAGTCATAGAATATTCATCTTCCACTTCACCCAGTTGCTCTACGGTGAAATCCATTCCTGCGAAAGGGACAACATTGAGGAGGCCAATCAAAAGAAGGACAGCTAATGGACTCCAGTACGCTACTCGGGTGCGCTGAGATGTCAGTCTCTGTAGAAAACCCATACCATCCTTGAATCCTTTTGGGACATAAAGTTTCATCCGGCACTCCGTCAACAAACGCATGAGTAAAATCAAGTGTTGATAAACTCCGAATTCTTGGTCTTGTCATGAACAAGGGTCTTCTCATCGTATTGGCCCTTGTCGCTTTAGCCGTCCCTGTGACGGCCGAAACCTATCGTATATCTGGGACCAGTACGTTTGGTGATGGTACGCCAGCATCCTTTCAAGACATCACAATAGCCTGTCAAAGAGGGGACTCAAATTGTTATCAGTACCAAGGTTCTGATGCAATGACGGACAATGATGGAGTGTACACTCTCATCATTAACGCTGATGATGACGATAACGGTACAGAGATTCTTCTCACCTTGAGGGGGGAACAATTTCTCCATGTCATCGACCTTGATACATTCCGCATGACTGCGGATAATCGTATGACACAAGATCTACAATTGTCACAAAACCCTCCCATGCCAGGATTTGGTGGCGGTGCAGGATGTTGTCTGCTTCTCTTTGCTTTGGTGTTTGTGTCAACCTTGCTAAAGACCGTTGCAGGTCTGGCCACCCCTCGGGGTAGGGCAGCGTTTCAGGGGTTCCGAGAACCTAACTATCACGAATGTCCTGAATGCAACGCTTCAATTGTTCAACATCAATTGGTTGTGCATTTCATTACTGAACATGACTACGATCCCGTTGAGGCTGGAGAGGCGACAGGTTTGGTATTACGAAAATCTTGGTTCACTGGAGAAGAATAGGCCTGCCGGTTCCATCATTTCGCCTAAACTTGAGGTTCGGCAGAGAACAAGAGGCTAAATGGGATGTCGCCTAGTCCGTAGCATGGGAGAAGTTGTTGTCGGTATCTCTGGCGCCTCCGGCGCCGTTTACGGAAAGCGTCTCGTCGAAGTCCTCACCGATATGGGGAAATCCGTCCGCCTCGTCGTGACCGATTCAGGCCGCTTGACCCTTAAGCACGAATGTGATACGACCCCAGAAGCTCTTGCCGAAGCAACGGGTTCCCTGCTGGAAGACGCCAGAAATGTCGGTGCGAAATCAGCCTCAGGCTCTGCTAAAATCGACGCTGTTGTCATTTGTCCGTGTTCTGGGACCACCATCGGTAAACTCGCAGCGGGCATTTCAGACAACTTGGTAACCCGCTCCGCAATCGTCGCTATGAAAGAGCGCCGTAAACTCATCATTGTTCCCCGAGAAGCACCCTACGCCACAGTACACTTGGAAAACATGGCCAAACTCTCAGCATGGGATACAGTCATCATTCCAGCCTCCCCAGGATTCTATAACCATCCAAAAAGTATTGATGATTTGGTTGACTTCATCATCGCAAGAATCCTTGACCAAATTGGCATTGAACACGATGTTGGTAAGCGTTGGACTGGCGACGAAATATGAATCCAAATCCTACCGCCGCCTTCTTGAACAAGGAATGCGAGGCACGGTTGAGGCAGAACCATGACCGTCCTAAGTTTTGAAGGATTGACCGTTAACGAACTTAAAGAAATGCTGCGCGAGGCTGAATTGCCGTTAAGCGGGACCAAATCTCAACTTATCGAGCGTCTTCAGGCAAACCTTCCCGGGGCCAATACGATCAGTTTGGATTCAGAGAAAACCCTTGTTGATGACGCCATTTTGGGGGGTGAAGAGTCTGTACCTTGGTACAAGGGTACGGAAGTTCTTACCCCTCCTGCCCTCATCGCCATCGGCGTTGCGGTCCTGATGGTCACCGCCATATTTGTCATTCAGCCAACATGGCTTGGGTTTGAACCCGATTATGAATATGAATTGATTTCCTACGATGCATCACAGGCGAAGAAGTATGCAGAAACACTCGTTTCCTATGGCCATCCGGACTGGGAAGGGAGAATGAGCGGTACCGTTCAAGAAGCCAATGTCTCCGAATACATCATTTCACAATTTGACTCTATGGGGATGAAGACAACCCTGCACTCGTATCAGGTTCCTATGCACCATGTGAATTCGGAGCCAAGTCTCCGAATTTGCACCCCTGGAGGGCCTTTTGGGTTAAGCCAATGCGATGGGCCTACGAATGGTTTATCTGAATTTATTTCCTTTGAACATCGTGTTGATTATGTGATTCAAGGCTTCTCTGGTCAGTCGGAATACACCTTTGAACAAGATGTACAGTTGACCTATCTGGGGAACGGAAGCGATGAAAGTCTCTGGCAGTCTGCGACTGGAACCATTGGATACGTGATCAACAGCGGAACAAAAACCGGCAACACTGAGTTCTTCTCAAATGCAGCCGAAAATAACCTGGCCGGATTGATTCGTGTTAACAAGGACTACAACTGTGGTAAAATTGAGGGCAATGACTGCGTTCCTATCTTCAAAGGTACAGGTATTGACGCCGTTAAGGAAGCTAACGGTGGTAGCATTCCAAGTGATATTCCATTCATCGCCATGTCCAAAGATGCTGGTGAAATCCTCGAAGCGGCAATTTTCAACGCCACCGGTCAACCAGGTGTGCTTGAAATGGTCATGGATGTTACCAACGACCAGGAGCGAACCATTTACGTCCCATGCGGTGAAATCAAAGGCAAATCCTCTGAATTGGTCATTGTAGGTGGTCACCACGACACCGTCTACCATGGAGAGGGTGCTATTGACGATACTTCTGGAACGGCGAGCGTCCTTGAAATGGCACGACAAATGAGCGACGTGGTCAATGAAACCGGTACGCCAGAGCGCACTCTAAGATTTTGCACTTGGGGTGGAGAAGAAGAGGGGCTCTATGGGAGCCGAGCGTATGTGTCAGCATTCCAGAACAGTTTGCAGGATAACCTCCGCCTGTACATCAACCTCGATATGAATCACGTTGATGCAGATTTCTCGGCCAGAGGCAACAGCCTCCGTCTCTTTGGAAATACAGCTGATGATATGGAGCACATTGAACGTATCACTGAACTTTACAAGAATAAGCGAAGCGATGTTGCAGACCGATACGACATTCAACTTGCGCTGTACAAGGGTGCTCAAGGCCAACCAGACGGAATGCCTTACAATTCCGACCACGGGCCGTTTGTCTATGATTTGGGAGATAACATTCGGGGCCGAGCCGTCGTTTGCTACGGTAGTGGCAGTTGGGAATATCATACCTATCTTGACACTATGGACCGGTTCAACGAAGAGTCGCTTGGAGTATCCGTGACCATTTACGGGACCTACATGCGCTTCCTCGCCTACTCGGATTACTGAGCGAGGGATTCAAAGCAAGGCGACCTTTCGCTGTTGTATGGTCGCACCCAGTGCTTGGGCATCTCACATTTTGGTTCCATCCAAGAGTGAGGCAGTTCAAATCAAAGACAAGGTCGGGAAACTCAAAGATTTTCAAAAGTTGGCCCGCAAAAAGAGTACCTGCCCATCAAGTCAGAAGGGCGGTGACCTCGGATGGTTTCGTAGAGGTCGCATGGTTGCAGAATTTGAGGAAGCCGTTTGGTCAACCCCAGTTAATACGGTTTCACCTCCTGTAAAAACTCAATTTGGATACCACTTGATTTGGGTCCATGAGCGGGACGAAGAATGAGGCGATACCATGCAATGGCGTGTAGGACTTGAAGGGTACGAAGTTCGTGCTGCACATGGTTTTTATGAGTTTGAACATCATGCACCTCAGCCATTTTGTTTTACCGTTTGGGCTACTTTAGATGACAGAGACGATGTTTCAGAATTGGATGAAACATTGAATTATGCAGACATCCAAATTACCATTGACAAAGTAATCCATGAAACAGATCAACCCATACGGCTTATGGAAGAAATGGCCCAGCAAATCATCGCAATATTGAGCGAGCATTCTGCCGTCAAATCACTCTCGGTACGAATTGAGAAACCCAAAGCACCTCTTCCCCATCCCGGTGGATTGCCGGTGATTGAGGTTTTGTGGCAACGAACTTGAGCGATGCTTAAACGCCGCCCTGTTAACGGAGTTTCATGGTCACGACAGGGCGCGTCTATGTTCCCAGTGCGGTAGAGGATGGAGGTGAAGTGGTTGCAATGGGGTGCTTTAGCACCCAAGAAACAGCCATGAATGTCCTTCGTTCATTTTTGAAAAAATCCCATCAAGTCCCTCTTGAGCGAGCCAGTATCGCAGTCTGGGAGGTAGATGTCGTAGGCGATGATGCCGTTAGCGTCCTTTCAGAATTTGAATGCAGGGTTTGTCCTGTATGTCACCGGACTACTTTTTGGTTGGACGCACAACGGTTCAAGGCAATATGCTACGGTTCGGCTTGCGGAGCATGGATTGAGGAAAGTGCAATTGAACCGGATGTTATTGATTGTGGGTGGCCTCCCACTCAATTCAGCGAGCAGGTGGAGAGCATCGATGATGCGATGCGCTCCCTTCGTCGTATCGCTGCTCAAGCAGAAGCTGCTGGGACAGAACCCCTTACGACGGCCTTTGAAAATGAATTGCCTTGAATTCTTTATATCATGTCAACTTCTTATCCATCCATGGAAAAAGAATCAAAAACCATCCTTGCTACCGAAAAAGACCTCTATTTGGAACAAGATGTTCACCGATTTGATGAGGTAGAACATGTTCTTTCAGAACCCCATCCAGTACGTGTTGATGGGATTAAAGGAACTGCTGCAGTCGGTAGCCTTGGAGGCTATAGCACTCGGATACGCATCCTTCTAGAGAAAGAACACCCCGACCTTGGGAAGGAATTCCAAACAAAGTATTTCATGTTCATAAAACCCGGAGTTTGCCTTTGGGGTCACGATGAGAAAACATTCACAATTGAAAAGTTCATCGATGCTTGAGCATCAATGCTTGTCTTCCCGTCCAGCGCGGTAAGCCGCAATGACTGCCCTTGCTATCGCATCCGGGTCATTGTTGATTTGTTTGTCAATTTTCATACCTCCCATGATTGAATCACCGACCATAACAGAATCAGTTAACGAGAGCTTCTTGCCCTTTTCATCTACTTCCTTATTCTGCTCTTCAATCTGTTCGGACAATGACGCCTTGCTGGATTCTATTTCCCCAATCAATTGATCTTTTTCTTGGACTTCTTCTTCCAAGGTGACAACCTTTGATTTTGTTTCTTCAAGTTCCTCTCGTAAATCGTGTGCTTCTTCTATTGCTTCTTTCAGTTGGGTGTCCAAGGCTTCCAGGATTTCAGAGAAGGTAACGGGTTCGGTCCGCTCTTCCTCAACAGCATCCTCTTCCGGCTCAGATGCCTCATGGAACGCTTGTTCCGTCTGATCGGATGAAGTTTGAACCTGGGCAGTCTGTGTGTTCGTGAGCAATCGTGTCCGAGAATCAAACTTGAGGTTCACTATCTTGAAAAAATTCATCCCACTAGCCATACTACCGAGGGTGTAGAGAAGTGCTCCGAAAAATAAGCCAATAAGTGAAATCCTGGCGTTCCATTCACTGGTGCCATCGAATGAAACCCAAGTGTAGATGTAGAAAATTTCTCTGAATAAACTCATTCGGAAATGACTGGTGATTGGAATCTCGCTGACGGAGCCGATGAGAAAAATAATCGTTACAAACCCGTAAACCGCCTGGAGAATGAAAAATAAACCAAACATGCTGTCTCTGACGCTTTTTGAAGAAGCCAAGACCAAATCCTCTTGGTTTAGATTTTCCTTCAAGTGTTTATCTGTGACGAAATAAGCAATCAGTCCAATGAGGCCAACCAATCCAGCCGCTGCCTGTGGGCCAAGGAGAAATTCGATAAACAGTTTGAATGGTGATGAATTCATCAATACTCCTCAAATCGGTTAGTTGCCGTTTCACATTTATATTCTTCTTTGAATTATCTTCGTACCCAGACACAACTTCAAAACTGAAATTCCTCAACTCAGCCCATGCCGGAAGGTCCAGAGATTCGTCGCGCCGCAGACCGAATCGGTAAAGCCCTCATCGGAAAGGAGATTGTCGCAGGCAATTGGCCCTACCGCTCACTTGTTGACCGTACTCATTTGATTGAAGGTCAACACGTTATCGATGTGACCAGCCGGGGAAAAGCGATGTTGATCCGTTTTGAAAACGGTTGGACAATGTACAGTCACAACCAATTGTACGGTCGCTGGACGGTTCATCTTAACAGCACAAATTATGATTCAAGGCGGAGTTTACGAGCTGAATTCATCACCGAAAAACACGCAGTGCGCTTATGGTCGGCTACCGACATTGAACTGATGTTAACAGTAGAGGAGCGAGGTCACTCGTTCCTAGAACGACTCGGTCCAGACGTCCTTGATGACTCAACAACCGTTGATCGTTTAGAAGAACAGTTACGTTCAAAGAAATGCTATAGAAAGAAAGCAGCAACACTGATGCTTGAGCAAAAGTCGTTCGCAGGGCTGGGGAATTATCTCCGCTCAGAGATTCTCTTTTCAGCCGGAGTCCACCCAGATGACCGCCCTTCTGACTTGGATGACCTCGCCCTTCACAAGTGGGCAGAGTGCATCAAAACAATCACGATGAGAGCCTACCAAGAAGGGGGCGTCACCGTTCCTAGAAACGTTGCTCAAGCAAGCAAAGAGCGAGGAGAACCCCGTCGTATGTGGAGGCATTATGCATTTTGCAGAAACGAACGACCCTGCCTTATTTGTGGTGAGTTGATTGTCAGGCTGCGTTACGCAGGGCGTCGCCTTGACCATTGCCCACAGTGTCAGCCCTCTCACCGGTAATGTGTGTGGCGTTGAGGAGAAATACTGTAAGCGCGAAGCCCAACAGGAATCCATGACCGAACCGATTCGCAGCCCTGATGGCGAATGGATATGGTCTGGGTCAGCATGGTTAGCAGCCCCTCCTTCGTTGGACCAAGGTGGTCTTGATGCTATCGAGATTACCGACCAAACACGTACCACGGATGCAGTGATTCCTTCTGCTAAGGATTCTGCAGTCCCGCATGTACTGCTAAAGGATTCAGCAATGACAGGCAACATTACCATCCATCAATCCAACGCAGACGACATTGTATCGGGTGTAATGGACGCCTTGGATTCGTTTGGATTGTCAAATCGTTTCGCACCCGGTCGTTTGACCCGGAACCAGTGCGGCCAAGTTCGGCAAGTTCTGGACTTATCCGAGTCCCTAGCCAAACAACATATCGAAATCGACCCCTACATTGACCTGCGGCTTGGCGATGCTGCTGAACTTGCAGGTTGGAACGATGCGGCTCAGGGGCATTATGACCGAGCAATGAAGCATTTCAAATCTTCAGGGGACAAAAAAGGAGAAGCCCGTTCTTATCACGGACTCGGGCGATTGGAGGAGCGCCGGGGGGATTACAAACGAGCGGAGCGATACGAGAGGGAAAGTCTCTCACTCGCCCGTATTGCAGATGACCCCGAAACTCAGGCAGACGCCTTGACAGGGCTCGGGCATCTCCTTAGTCAGCAAGGCAAATTTGCAGAAGCCGATTCGCTGTACAAGGAAAGTTTGTCACTCTATCGGCAAGTTGGCGACCGAGTTGGCCAGGCAAATGCTCTGAATCATTTGGGCCATATTCCTCTTGTGCGTGGCGATGTTGACAAAGCAGACCGTTTGTTTGAGGAGAGTTGGAATTTACACCGACAGACAGGCGACCGTTATGGTGAGGCTAAGGCCCTCGCAAACCGGGCTCATGTTGCGAGCAAGCGAGGTCTTGCAGCGGAGGCCGAACGAATGCACACCGAATGTTTGGCCATCCACATTTCACTCAACGACCCTTCTGGACAAGCCCGCAGTGAGCATAACCTCGGTTTGGTCGCTTTGAGCTTGAACGACTACGATAAGGCCGAACAATGGTTCAGGAAAAGTCTCGCCCTTCTTCAGGATATTGAGGATAAAGACAGTACGGCTGCCACGATGGGCAGTCTTGGTGTAATCGCAGTTCGTAAAGGATATGTGGTTGAAGGCGAGCGTTTGATTCGCCATGCCCATCAACTCTTTGTCGAATGTGGACATAAGGCTGGGGAGGCGACTTCACTGATCAATCTTGCAGCTGTCGCCTCACTGCGAGACGATATTAGTGAGCAACGACGACTTAATTCAGAAGCAATTTCTATTCGCCGTGCTCTTGGTTTGCCCATTCATTCTTGGTTTATCCAACAGGGATATTGACATTGAATCCTCGTTTTTTGAAATAAATTCAATCAGTGTTGAGACGATGCTCTCATATAGGGAAGGCAAGTCGGAAGCCTGTTCACCATGAAGCGAGGTTCACGTGCTTGGAAAAAAACCGGCAATCAACGTTGGAAGTGGCGCAAGAAGAAACTGCGTCGCCGAAAGCGTGCTCGCCGACAAGCTAAGGCCTGACGCTCGTGATGAATGAATACATGGGAGTATAGTATAGCTTGGTAGTATCGCGGGCTCCAGTTGCACGGGAATGACGACGAGTGGGTTTGCTGAAGGTTGATGACCAACTGGAGCGCCGACCCGTTGCAATCCTGAAAACTGCCCATCTGATGCGCAGTTTCA
>CALKGM010000045.1 GCA_938084675.1 Candidatus Poseidoniaceae archaeon | reverse complement strand
GTACGGCTGGCAAGGTTGCTGATGCTGTTGAAGAAGAGAGAAAGAAAGAGAAACAAACCGAGGCAGATACAGTCAACTGACATATCATTTCCACGAAGTCGCAAGGGTTCTCTCAAACCCCTCAAGACATTATGGAAAAGTACAATGGGTGTTCAGCCGGCCAGTACACTGCCTAGCGTTGTAAAGGGCGGACAGCGAACCCTTGCAAGCAATAATTACGTACACATGGGTTTTACCATAGACCCTTGTAAATAGATGATCACCACTTAGATTTGACATGGAAATAAAAATACTCAAACAATTACAACGCCTGGGCTAACGTCACTTCGATAATTTAACAACTCGTAAGTCAAGCCCACCGCTTGAATTAATAATTCATCATCATGATTAGAAGCGGGTACGCAATTTTGTAGAACAATGCTGGCACTATAACTGGTTCCTGTGTTCACTATTTTGGTTTGTGAATTATCTCCAACAAGCAAAACTATTCCAGTAAAATTACCACTATCAGAATAACTTGAATCCTCTCTTTGACAACTTATCTGCCAAGTAATCATTTCATCGAGTGTCCAACTAGAACCTGGAGCGAGTTCGAATGTGAGATAGAGAGAATTGTCAGATTCAACAATAATGCTCTTCACCATTATTTTTTTCAAACCATCTGGTACTTGCTCTCGTAACCATGAGTCATAACATCCGTCTACATTTGGGTTTTCGTTGTAGTAAGCCGATTCAATAGCGTTGAACTCTGACCACCTTGCCGACAAATTTTCTTTTGTTCGGATATAATCGGACTTGTAAACAAATTTTTTACAAGAACCGGACAGTTTGAAGTATTCTTCATCTTCATGCAGAATGAGTTGTTCATCCAAGAAAAAATCATTTGTAAGGATTGAGACGGAATCATTTGTACGTTCCCAAGCAAATTCGTCAACTTCAAACGATGCTGAGTAATCAAATTCCCAATATGAATCATTAAGGTGGGTGATTTCCCCCAATCCATTTGAAAAGAAGGAATACATATTTCCCTCTTCATCAAACCATGTACCAATAGGAACCTCGTCAATTATCTCCTTAGATTCACCTAAACATCCTGCTACAGAAGTAGTCATTATTATCAATGCCATAAAAGCGGCATTTGATCTGTTCATGGGTGTGTGATTACTGCCCAGTAAATCAAGTCATGGGAATTTTTGGCTAGCGATTGTAATTATTCTGAAGTAAGAGTTGATGAGCATAATAGTGACCCAATAGATTCTGTACACAAGGGGGCCCCATGTATTCATTTACTTCATGAGGCGTGGATTGCTCATGAAGAAATTGCAAACTCTTCTTTTTGCTTTGATGATGTTAACCGTTTCACTCGCTGGATGCACCGATTTATCGAGTCAAGTCGACTTGGATAATGATACTGTGGTGGATGCTAATGACTTGTGTCCAGACACCGATACTGGATTATCAGTGGATTTAGATGGATGTGCTGACAATCAATTGGACGATGATGCTGATGGAGTTATGAATGATGTTGACATTTGTCCAAACACTCCTGCTGGTGAAACTGTTCATTCAGACGGTTGCTCATCCTCGCAAGTTGATTCTGATGCTGATGGCGTCATGGATTCAGACGACCTCTGTTCAAACACACCTGCTGGAGAGGCAGTAGATGCAAATGGGTGCTCTTCTTCTCAACTTGACTCTGATGGTGACGGAGTCATGGATTCTGACGACTTATGCCCAAACACACCTGCTGGAGAAACTGTAGATACGGAAGGATGCCATGGCGGTTCAGTAATTACTTGGGGAGACAGTGGTTATGGAGGAGATAGTAGTTCAGTGTCTACTCAGTTGAGTTCGCGTGTTATTGATATTACCTCTTCAGGTTGGACTCAAGGTTGGTCTGGTCCACAGGAAAGAGCTGCATTTGCAGCTTTGAAATCGGATGGTTCAGTAGTCACATGGGGAGGAGTTTCTTATGGAGGAGACAGCAGTGCAGTTAGTTCACAGATAAACAGTGGGGTAGAAAAAATATATTCTAATTGGGGTGCTTTTGCAGCCTTGAAATTTGACGGTTCAGTAGTCACATGGGGGCATAATGACCCGTCGGAAGGGGGGTACGGAGAGGACAGTAGTTCTGTCGCAAATGAACTTGCATCAGATGTTGTTGAAATTTCTTCAACGTTTGCTGCATTTGCAGCTCTGAAATCTGATGGTTCAGTCGTCACTTGGGGGGATGATGACAGAGGTGGAGATAGTGGTTCTGTTAGTTCTTATTTGGACACTGGAGTTGTGGAAATATTTTCCAACGAACATGCATTTGCAGCATTGAAATTGGACGGTTCGGTAGTCACTTGGGGAGATAGCAACAAAGGTGGAGATAGTGGTTCTGTAGCAAATGAACTTGCTTCGGGAGTCAGTGAAATATACTCGAGTTATGATGCTTTTGCAGCATTGAAAACCGACGGATCTGTTATAACATGGGGCTTCAATGGAGGCGACAGTAGTTCTGTTAGTACTGAATTAACATCTGGCGTTGTTGGTGTCTATTCGAACGCGTTAGCATTTGCAGCCCTAAAGTCTGATGGCTCAGTAGTCACATGGGGCAATCAAGGAAATGGCGGAGATAGTAGCTCGGTAAGCACGGATATAAGCTCAGGAGTGGTTGACATTTTCTCTTCGGGAGATAGATATGATGCCGAAGCAGGAGATGGTTCTGCTTTTGCCGCCTTGAAATCTGATGGCTCAGTGGTGACATGGGGAAGTCAATCTGGAGGAGGAGACAGCAGTTCAGTCAGTCAAGATTTGAGTTCAGACGTTGATCAAATATTTTCTACATCGTTAGGAGCATTCGCCGCTTTGAAGTCTGATGGTTCGGTAATAACTTGGGGCGGACAAGGCGGAGATAGTAGTTCTGTAAGTGCTGAATTGAGTTCAGGCGTAACACATATTTTTTCAACAGGTCTTTCTTTTGCAGCCTTGAAGTCAGATGGTTCAGTTGTCACTTGGGGTACACCAAGTTATGGAGGAGATAGTTCCACAGTAAGTACAGACTTGAGTTCTGGTGTCACATGGATTTATTCTTCAACCGGAGCATTCGCAGCAATCATTGAGATTTGAATAACGATTGTTTTCTTACGCATCAAAATAAATTGAACTAGTGAAGTGGTAAACGAATAGCATATGAACACGAGGGGTTATGCTAAGCCCCCTTGCACACAATCGGTTTGTACACTAGGGTTTGCAGCCTGTCCTATTCGTGCGTAGGGACACATACTGAGAACGCTGACTTGAAGGGCCCACATCAATACACGGACTCAACAGGATTACTCTTCTTCCAGGAATGCATTGAGATGGTCATTGAGATGGCGAATGGCCTCGTCAATCCCCGCACTGCACAAAATTTGTTGCTTAGTATCCAGGTCGCTGATGAGCAAGGCAGTCACTGCAAAAGCAGTATCTCGGTCACTATCAATGACCTCCATCACTGGTGCTTGTTGAATCCATTCTTGGACTGAATCGTCTTCAATACTCAAAAGAGATGCAATACGAATCATCACGTGGTTTGCTAGTTCCTTAAGTTGTCCTTGTTGTTCTTCGGAAGTATCTTCCAGCGGGTCAATATATTCTACTTCAGCACTGATGTAGAGTTTCGTGTGGCCTACGTCATCGGGAATAAATTCCAACATCGATTGCAAATCAGGGTCAACACCTTCGGCATTGGTAAGCGGGTCCATCATCGGGTGGTCAAATGGAGGTAGAGCGGGCTCAATCACTTCGGTCACTGTGAATCTTCGTCGGCCTACAATCTTGAGAAAGTGATTGCTGCCTTTGGTTTCGTGATGGAGAATTTCAGCCTCGCAACCGTGAGTTTGAGGACTGTCCCAGTGGTTCGTGTGGTTGAAGGGGTCGTTGAGTACAAGGCCGAAGTTTCGTTCGTCAAGAAGACAATCGTCCAACATTTGACGGTACCTTGGTTCAAAAACTCGTAGTTCTTGGATTTCACCCGGCATCAAAACCATTGGTAGGACAAACAAGGGTAGTGGGGCCATACCCCGAAATACAATCATTGGCTTTTGAAGGTGTGTTTGACAAGATTCCCCACGTTTCTGAATCCCTATCGTTTATGGATTGGCGATACTTCCAGCAACCATGGCCATTATGATGATTCTTAACCAACAGCCCTACGATGGAACTGACGTAACATGGAATGCACTTCGCCTCGCCCGTCAACTTCACAACGATGGTGAAGAAGTTCGCATTTTTCTCATGAACGATTCTGTTGACCTTGCACGAGATGGTATTACCATCCCTGAAGGAAATGAAGACATGGTTCAGATGCTCAAAGACCTCAATGCTGGTGGCGTTGAAGTTCGTGTCTGTGGTACATGCCAGAACCGCTGCGGTCTCTACAAAGGACAACCCTACTACGACGAATCTCTCAAATCGACCATGGCAGCATGTGCTCAATGGGTCGTCGACTCAGAGAAAGTCCTCACGTTCTAAAGCGAAAAAGTATTTTTCCGTAGCGACAGACGATGGTGCACGACAACATGCAACCCTCCTTTTTGTAGGGTTGATGAGCGCCATCAAAGTGTAGCCATTCCGCCAATAGGCATTTCTTCTAGAGGAGTAAGAGTGTCGCCTCGCAAACTCGGACCGGTCGCAAAGGTTGCAAAAATCCCCTTGTCTGCTAAATTATGCGAGAGGGCAAACCATGTTCTGCCGTATGCATCAACACGAATATCCAAGAAATCTCCCAGCCCACCGCACCGATTGTATCCACAATCTGGCTCGGTGTCAATTGGGTCGTCTTCAAGGTTCAGTTGAACAGTGGTGAAGAGCGGTGTTTCATTGAATGCGTCGGTAGCATAGGTCAAGTAAGCGTTCCATGTCTCCTCATCTCCGTTTGCTTCGCCCACATAGCCAAATGCTACCGTTCCAGGGTCGCCAGCGACGACCACAGGGAATCCAGTTCCGGAGAGATTGATGGGTGGAGCGATCATCGAAGCATTGGACCACGTATCGCCTTGGTCAACGGAGTAGGACCAGTAAGGCATGTTGTCAAGTCCCATCCACATGGCGTGGACGTTTCCTTCGGAGTCAACTTCAACCTGTGCCTCTTCTGCATTCCAGGTGTCAGCCGTCCCTGTTTCTGATGTAGGTAATTGGTGTTCGCTCCAACTGATACCTGCATTGGTGGTTCGGAAGATCGAATATCCTTCTCCATCGCATCCTTTGTTACCTCGGTAAAAATTCCCGTCAATACTACCAACCAAATGGGCAGAAAGGCCTCCGGATGAGCATGTTACGGGCGCACCTGATGTTTCCGGACCCCATGTTGCGCCTCCATCTTGGCTCGCTGAGCAGAGAGGATGGGGGGCGTTTCCGTTAATGCAGAACATGTAAGTGGTTGGGTAGAAAAGTGCTGGCATGTTGCTGCTGGCGATGGTTTGGTGGTCCTGAACTGAGTAGGCTTGAGTTGCTACACTTGGTCCGGTCCAACTTCCGCCATCATCATCCGACCATTCAACGGTCATTCCGAGAAGAGCATGCATGTCAAACTTCATGATTCGTCCGGTCCACGGGTCAACGTAGATGTAAGGGTCGTTGGAATTGACAACCGGAATCAGCGGATTGTAAACGTTCTCACAGGAATAGTCCAAGGTTTCCAGCATTCCGATAAGGTCGCACGAAACAACTGCAGTTGAACCGCCAGGTCCGTTACCGTATGAACTCATGACGAGCGTGTCGGATAGGGTAATACCCATCGTTGGTTCAAAGGTTGACATGCCGATTCCGTAGTAGGTACCAGATGCAGGTTGTGGTGCGTTTCGAGCACTCCATGAAATCGTGTCGTCACCCCATGCATCTTTTGCCCCATCCGTATGGTACCAGGTTAGAGGTTCCTTTTGGAAACTCCAAACAGACATGGCATTGTTCACCTCCTCAGTTTCTTCTGCCCCAAAGCAACCCGAAAGAGAACACGTCGCCATGAGGAGGGCGAGTAAAATGGCGGATTGGGTTTTCATTGTTCATCCGAGGAATTGGCGCCATTAAAGGATTGTACCTCATACCGATGGCTGATGTTATCAACTTCCTGCGAAAGATTACCTCAGCAATCGCCGAGTTAGGTTTTGACCCCAAAGGTCAGTTCATTCTTCTTCGCTAGAACCGTTGCCAGAGAGAGCAGTTTTGAGTTCGTTCAAGTCAATTCGGTGGTCTTCATTTTCATCAAAAGCCTTGATGATTTGAGAGACTTGTCCGGGCGAAAGAAGGTCGCCAACAATGGAGCGGATGCCCTTGTGCAGTTCGGGGCCGTTGATTGTACCATCGCCATCTGCATCAATTTCTTCAAAGAAGGATTCAACTGACATTTCTTTGTCGCTAATGGCTTGATTTAGATTACTAAGTGCTTCTTCAACGGTCCAGTCTTCGCTGCTCATGCCCTTGCTAAGGGCGGTACAACAAAAACAGTTTCCCTGGACAAAGAATGGTGAGGTTGTGCATTTACCCGTGTATATTCATAACTAATAGGCCCTAGCGCAGGGTATGCAATCACGGGTTCTAATCACGAGCTTCTTCGTCTTCCTCTTCATTGGAAGCGCAATATTACCGTTATGCCAAGAGTCAACACTTCAGCCAACACTTGAGGTTGAACCGAGGTACGACCACGTAGGTAACGCATCTTCATCCACTTTTACTTACGGGCTAACCGAAGAATCCAAACAAGTGGGAGACACCGTACAAGTGTATATTCCACTTGAGGCAGGGTATTCGATGACTTCTGGTTCTGTTAATCTGAGTTTGGAAGGGGACGAAGTAAGTTCAACCCAAACCTACTCAATCGTAAACGGGGGCTTGAACGGCACCATGAACGGAACGGTTTCAGATGGTTCAGCCATTTCCCTGCAGAGTGCTCGTGCTGGGCCACCTCAAGCGGGTATAAATTCCTCATTCTTACTTAACAGCATCAGTTTGAGTGGTGTCCACGCATACGATACCTTGGAACTTGCTTGCGGTTTTGCTTCTTGTGGGTCAATTGTTGCGACAGGTGACTTAACCCTCTATGTCAACACACTGATCGTCGGTCAAGGGACCTACATCGAAGCAGACGACCTCGTCACGGGTGGAACGGGTGTTGGAGCCAGCACAACCACACAAAGCAATGGCCGAAACGACGGTGGCGGCGGCGCAGGACATGGTGCAACAGGCGGCGCCGGTGGCGGTACAAACGGTGGTTCAGGCGGCTCAAGTTATGGAAACGGAACCGAACGCGGGAGCCAAGGTGGCGGCGTCTCAAGCAGTTCACATTCTGCAGTTTCCGGAGGGAACGGTGGCGGATACATCCAGATTTATGCAGACTCAATCATCGTCAACGGCTCAATTGAGGCAGATGGAGGAAACGGAGATGCCGGCAGTCAAGCCTCGAGCGGAACCGGTGCGGGTGGTTCAGGCGGAGGCGGCGGTTCAGGCGGTTCCATTATGATTCAAACCAACACACTCAATGTTGGCACAAACGGTAGAATCAGTACTGCTGGCGGTAACGGGGGAGACGGTGCAGACGGTGCCCAAAACGGAATTGGCTTCGGCATGTATGACGGTGGCGACGGTGGCGGAGGCGGCGGAGGTGGCCGAATCTTAGTCAACACGCAATCCGGCGGTTACACCAATTCAGGAACGGTACAAGCAAATGCAGGTTCAGGAGGTGCGAAGGGCTTGAAGTACGGTACTGGGATTGATGGATATGACGGAACTGCTGGTTCAAACGGAATTCTCACTACCTCAACATGGACGGGCTACCTTTCAACTGGGAACACCACCCGAAACAACGGCACGTTTGTCTCTGAACCGATTGAAACTCAACCAGGTATTGCATCAACTGCATACTTGGTGCATTCCTCATTTGTTCCAGCCAATTCATCACTCACAGCACATTATCGCTGGACTATTGGAGGGGACGATACCTCCGAGGACCAATGGAGCGAATGGAGTGAAGTGTCTCTTTCTGGAACATGGATTCCTCGCCACCATTGGATTCAGGTCAAGTACGATTTTAACCGAACCTTATCCGCCTCACCAACGCTAAGTTCAATCTCCCTCCAAACTTCACAATGGACTTCACTGGAGGATGCTTCATTCCAGTACGATGGAGTTTCCACTTCTATGGATTATCAAAATACACCGCTTGGATTCACCGATATGTTGGTCAATACAAGTTCCTCTCAATCTCACAGTTTTACTGTTGATGTACCATTGAATGCAACCCTTCTGGATGATGTTCATGTGTGGATGGGCTGGACACCTATCGGCCCCCCGGACCATCCACCTGCTTCCTTCACTGAGGCAGTAATCGGTACAACAGTTGTCAATTCCTCCACGCTTGAATGGCGGGAAGAGGGCCATGACGTAAAGTTCGACGCGCAGGTAATTCAGACGTTGATTGATACCGCGTCGCCATGGACAAACACTGATGGAATGGAATGGGTTACGCTCAATGTTTCACTTTCCATGCTTGGAGATACGGCAATGACCTTTGAGGATCTCTGGATGCCGTGGTCTCTATCAGCTACGATTCAAGTCAGTTCACAAGTAAACAGCATGATTCTTTCCGAATGCTCATCCTTCTACGGCTCAACCGATGGTACATGTCTTGGTGCCGATGGTTCGCATCCCTTCACACTCACCGGCTCAACCCTTCCAGCCGGCGCCCCAGCCTTTTCTTACACCATTGATGCCCCTTCATTTGAATGGGAGGACAGTTACGCCCCAGAAATTGATTTCATTCAGCATCGTAAGGGCATCGAACCAACACCAGATGTGCGAGTGGGGGAAAGTTACAGTCTCGTTCTCTTTGATAGTATGAATGAACCAGATTTGACGGTGCAGCTTTTGGGTCACGACTGGCAGGAAGACGATGGTTTTGAAAACGCAACGACAATGGTCTACTACACAGCATTACAGGGATATTATCTCATGATGTCAACATCGGGAATGGACGCAGATTCCACACACCAGCTCAATCTTACCTTCCGTGTGATGGATAGCAACCTCAACGAGATTTCACCTCGGCCAACATATACGCTCAGCATTCATCCGAGCCTACCCGAGGTTGATTCGTTGAGCATATCCGGAACGAGCCATGTAACCGGTGAATTTGATGCGGCTACATGGGACGCTGACAACGCAATGTTTGAATTCATTGTGACGGATGTCAATCAACGGTCTTCACTTGATGTTGACCTCCATCTCACCCACCAACTACTGGGAGCAGTAGATTTGGTGATGAATTGGTCGGAGCAAGATTCTGGATACGTGGCACTGTGGCAACCTGGTCGGGACCACCTTGGCCAGTGGAGTATTGAGGTTGACATGCAGGAGTCCAGTGGTCTTCTTAGCATTGATTCTGACGGATTGAAGGCGGGCCAAGACGCCTCTTTGCTCTTGGTTGACAATCAGGGCCCTGTTCTCTCGCTGGTGGATTTTGCTGGTGAACTTGAACGTGGGGCTGCCCAATATGTCAACATGTCCTGGCAGGGGCAAAATGGAGAAACAAGTTCTGGAAGCGTTTCAATCGTACAAGATGGCATTGTTCTTGATTTCAAGAACATTCTACCAACGCCTCTCAAATCCTCGAGTTTGATGTTTGAAACCGATGATTTTGAACCTGGATTCTATACCATCGTCATCCAGCTTGAAGACGATGCTGGTAACCAAGTCATTCACGATGCAAACGGCTCATATTCTTTCGAAGTACTTCCTCCGTGGGTAGATGGAACGATTACGGTAAGTGGGCACAATGAGACAGCCCTCCAAATCGTTGGAGATATGGTCTGGCGAACTGGTTCAGGTCAGGTGACACTGGTCGAATCCAGTGGGTCGTTGACACACCAATTTACAGCAGTTAGCGGTCCTATTGAATTGACGATCCCTTTGGGTGAATCGATTCAACCAACCATGACGTTCACGGTAGAGGCCTGCGACCTGAATCAATCCGATATATGCTACAATCAAGTCGTTGAACTGAGTTTTGTGAATTCGTTCGTTGTCAATGTTGACTCAATCTGTACGGTCACAAATCTTGATTTGAAAACGACGGATTCGGCCGAGGCAGTGTCTTGTGAAGTATTCAATGACGGCTTTGTTCCTGTTACGATGAAGTATGTCGCACCTGATAATGCAACGTTAATTGGAGCATCATTGCTGCTTATGCCCGGTGTGTCCAAACAGATGGTCTTCTCTCTCGAAAACGGTTCATCAGACATGAACCGCTCAGTTGAATGGTCGCTAACAGCAGAGAACTTGGTCAATGGTCCAGAATTGATTGATACCGGTAATGTCCAAATATTCCGTTCATTGCCTTCAGACTCAATTGACCCAACCACAAACGAACCTTCTGAAGGTGCCTCAAGTTCGGATTCATTATTTGCTCCTATCTTCGGGCTCTTTGTACTTCTTGCAGCAGGTGGTGCTTTGTTCTATAGGAATTCACGAAAAGACGAAACAGACGGATTCGGTGATGAATTGATGAAAGAATACGATTCGGAATCGTATGAAATAGAGTCAGAAGAAACGGTGGCCTTAGAATCCGATATCAACTCCGAATCTTTGCAAGAACCCTCAGCACCGAGTCCTGAAGATTCAGCAACCTCTGTCGACGATAGTGGCTATGAATGGTATTCTTCAGGAGACCTTCATTGGTACCGGACTGAAGGTTCCAACGGAGAATGGTTCCCGTTTGAAGGATGAACACACATCGTTGAGTTACCTTCTTGTTTGGTAACACGATGAGATTGCATGGATGAGCAGGCTGCTGATGTTGCTGCTGTTCCAAATGCCCCTAATTTGCCGCCAGTTGATGGTTGGCCGAGAGCAATTGTGTTCCGAATTTTTGCTCTTCTCATTGCCGGTGGAGCGGTTTACAACAACCAAGACGGTTTAGGTGCCATCATCGTATTGTTTGTGCTGGTTGTACCGTTTGAACGATTCTTTCCCCGGCACGACCATCAACACTTCCGCCGTCCTAATTTGAATCTTGACATCGGCTACGCTCTTGCTTCGCCCTTTTTGCAGGCAATTGGACTTGTTGCGGCAGTAGTTGTTGGTGTGATGAGCTTCACTTGGATCCCAGGATTAATTTTGCGACCGTATGTTCAATCCATACCCGACCCGTATCTTCTCCTCGTCGGAGTCGCTATGTTTGATGTCGCTTCGTATTGGACCCATCGCTGGTACCACGAAGTACCTCAACTTTGGAAGTTTCACGCAATTCACCATTCACCTGAACATATGGATTGGGCGAGTGGATTTCGAGCCCACCCATTTGATGGCACATTGATTGCTCCAGCATTCTTTTTCCTTATTGCCGCAGGTTTTAGCCCCGAGTTTTCAGGGTTCGTTGCAGTGGTCCAAATTGTGCTCGGATTGTTCCTTCATGCAAACGTAAGGATTTGGTTGAAGCCTCTCTCAAAGATTATCATGACTCCTGAGTTTCACCACTGGCATCATGCAAACGAGCCAGAAGCAATATGGTGTAATTACTCAACGTTCCTCCCCTTATGGGATCTCGTGTTTGGGACGTACTACATGCCCAAAGATAAGCGACCAACGGTGTATGGGGTTGATGAGTACGTGCCAATGACCATGGCCCAACAATTACGATATCCTCTGGTTGGAATGGGCAATCCCCTAAGGTGGTTAAGGCATCCGTTTCGGTCGCTCAAAATGATGTTCGAAGGAATCTGGCAAATATTGCGCATGATGAAACGGTCGGCATTTCGTCCAAGGGGAGAAAAATTTGAGCGTGCTGTGATACGATTGAATGACCCATCAGCGCTCGTGGACGAACCCACATCTCTTTGAGCCATGACTTCTAGCGTAGATTGAGTCATATGTCGTTCCGAGTTTGTATCAACTGCCACGGAATCAGAGTCTATCCCTACATGGGATTCATGGTGGGGCAGAGGTTTCAATGCCAAGACTGTCAAGAACAGATGGTCATTCCTTTGGAATTTGAAAACCGAGAGGACTACCAAGAATATCTCGAAGGTGTTGCACCAAATCACCCTAATCTGATAGTGGCTGCGTCGGATGATGACGACGACGAAGAATGAGGCTCTTCGTACCTCTAATCTCTCTTGAGGTAAGGTGCTATTCAAGTTCGGATACACAAACCGTCAAAAGGTACCTTTGTCACGCATCGGCATGAGCCCTGTGGATATTGCGAACCCCAGTGAAGAACATACAATGCTTCGCGAGATGGTCCGAGATTGGACGAAGGAATATGTTGAGCCGCAAGCGCTGGAGCATGATAAGCACGAACGTTTCAATCTGCAACTCATGAGGTCAATGGGTGACCTTGGATTGCTTGGAATTAGTGCTCCTGAGGAATATGGAGGTTCAGGATTAGATGCAGTTGCCTGCACGATCGTTCACGAAGAACTGTCTGCTTCCGACCCTGGGTTTGCACTTGCTTACTTAGCACACTCCATGCTTTTCACTAACAATTTGGCCCACAATGGAACCGACGAACAAAAAGCAAGAATCCTTCCAAAGGTCTGCTCAGGGGAATGGATTGGTGCAATGGCTATGTCTGAACCGGATGCAGGTACGGATGTTCTCGGACTTGGAACCTCTGCCGTGGAACAAGAAGACGGAACTTGGCTTCTCAACGGGCGCAAGATGTGGATTACAAACGGTTGCATTGACGAAGAAGGTACACCCGCCGACGTGGTCTGGGTATATGCCCGAACAGGTACAGATTCAAACGGAAGAGTTCAATTGTCCACGTTCCTCGTTGAAGCAGGAATGCCAGGATACAGTGTTGGTCAGAAAATCTACGATAAAACAGGAATGCGCGCCTCCAACACTGCTGAATTGGTATTCGATGACTGTGTTGTCCCGGCAACAAACCTGGTTGGTGGCGTTGGAGAATCACTCATTCACATGATGGGCAACCTCGAAATTGAACGGCTAACGCTCGCAGCCATGGCTCTTGGTATTGCTCGCCGTTCTCTGGAAGAGATGAACCGGTATGCTACCGACCGAGTCGCCTTTGGTTCAAAGATTCGTGATTTCGGACAAATTCAACGACACATCGGTGAAGGTTGGGCCAAGTACAGAGCCATGCGGGCTTACATCTACGATACTGCAAATAATCTTGATATCGGTACTGCTGGACAGCGACTTGATTCAGACGGTGTCAAACTTTTCGCAACTACTGCTGCAAAGGATATCGCAGATTCAGCCATTCAAGTCATGGGCGGATACGGCTATGTTGGCGAATACAATGTAGAACGTCTATGGAGGGATGCTAAACTTTTGGAAATCGGTGGGGGAACACTTGAATCTCACCAAAAGAACATCACACGAGACCTTCTCAAAGACGGCGAAGCCATCACTCGATGAGTT
>CALKGM010000044.1 GCA_938084675.1 Candidatus Poseidoniaceae archaeon | reverse complement strand
GGCGCGGAATACAAACGGTTGAATTGGGTGTCTGCGGAGCAAAGAAATGGCGTTTAGTAAGGCCTTTTCTTCACTTTAAGTTTTGATTTCGTTTGTGTGAAAGTAAACAATTTCATTCCTCAGGAGCCTCCGAGGTAAACGGACGAGCGTCCGATTCCAATGGCTCATACATGACAATAACAGTGTGAGCGATATCGATGTTGTCACTCCCGGTATCCATGGTGACCTCAAGGCTCCAATCACCGCCTTCTAGATTGTATTGCGCATGCGTCCACGATGCATCTTGGCCGTCTCCGATTTGCTCGGTGTGGAACGCTTGTTCCTCACCATCGGGATTGTTCAGATGCCAGGTGACCGTAACCGTAGCTCCTGCGCCAGGAGCAAACGAGTCGCGGTTGGTAATCGTTGAGGCGATGTCAATCTTTTCCGGCATTGGACAATCGCAATCCGGAGTTGTAGGAATGAGCATAGGGTTTGGATTCTCTGTATTTGTCTGTGTCCATTGTATTTGTTTATCTATGCGAATTTCCAGTGTAAGGGTCGCTGTATTATCGCTTTCATCAATTGCCGTTAGAATTGCGGTAAACATTCCGTGGGTTTGGTAGGTGTAGGAAATTTCAGCCTGGTCGTTTGCATCAACCACGACGGTATTTGACCCGTCATCGTCATCCCCAGGGTCATAACTGAAGGATTTCATATTCCCTGCATTTGATGCAACCCGTGCGAAGTCAAAACTAAGTTCCACACCGCTTTGGGACAGCACTGCTCCATTCTGAATGACTTCCTCAATGGTGCCGGAGGTAGCATCGTAGTATACTTCCATCGAGATTGGATTTTTGGCTCCGGCGTCTTCACTGTCCCCAAGGCATCCAGAAAGACTGCATGAAACAAGCAAAATAAGGATCAACCATGATGGATGAAGCCCCCTGCGCATGGTTGAGGGTAAACGTTTCTTGTTCATCAATTCAGTGGAAAATGAATACTTTCTATCAGTCTTGGTTATCGGTGGTTTCAAAACAGTGAACTGTGGCGCTATGGTTAGCGAGGTGGGGTAGTCTGGATATCCCGTCGGGCTCATAACCCGGAGATCGATGGTTCAAATCCATCCCTCGCTACCATCAACCGTACTGATAATAATCGTGTTTTGGTTTGAGATTGTCGAGGGCTGATTGAAGGCGTTCATTCGCCGCCTGTTCGCCCTTCGTTATCGCCGTGCGTTGGTCTGTCAGATGTTGGATGGACGCGTTGCACTGTTGTCCATGTGATGGAAGTTGTTGTCCTGCCATGGTAAGTGCATTGATGACATCGTCTAAGTTTGCAGACGGAGTATCCTCGGGGCTGAGTTGGAACATTCCACTGGAAAGGATGACTGCGCCAGCCGAATTCACAGAAGCCAGAAGCCGGTCAACATGTTTCTTGTTGGGAAGCAGGTGAACCGCTGCAATTGCAGCAATCAAGTGGCCTGGTGCCAATGTTTCGCATTTTGCGAATGATTTTTTGGCAGCCCCAACCTTGCCCGCTAGAGCATAAAGGCGCCCCGCCCGCAGATGGTCCTCATGCTCAGGTTGCATTGATGCCAGCATCGCAGGGGCGTTCTTCTCAAGGATCTTTACCAAACTTTTCCGTTCTCGGTGCATCCGTTTTATCGAAGTCATGCTTTGCTCGGCTTTATTTCGAAGCATGTACACGTCGCACATCAAACGCAGTCCTTTGAGGAGGAATATTTGCTGTTGTGCGTCTCGCTTTTTGTTGGCCAACATCATGTCGCAGAACTGTGTCGCCATCACCTCTGAGAGTTCCAATCGCCCTCCCTGCATGTAACGCTCTATTTGGAGGAGCGTTTGCGAAGGGTCTTGCATACCAAACATAGCAACACACAACCGTAGCGGTTCTCTCCTATGATGCCTTTCATCCAATGGGCCGCTCCTCATTTTACATACATGAAGCAGGAGCAAGGACCATGAGCGAAATACTTGCTATTGCAGTTTCAGGTACACCCGGTGTCGGTAAGACTGACCTCTGTGCTGCCTTAGCGGTCTCAGGATTTACCGTTCTAGGTCTTAGGGACCTTGCAGAATCGCTTGATTGCCTTGGACCTGAAGACCCTGATGACGGCGCTTCTCCCATTGATATTCATGCATTAGCCGACGCTTGGGAATTCAATGGGGATGAAGCCACAGCGATTGACGGCCATCTCTCTCATCTGATGGATGTTGATGGTATTGTTCTTCTCCGCTGCGCCCCGACGACTCTCGAGGAACGTCTTTCAAAGCGTGGTTACAATGAGGCAAAAATTCGGGCAAATGTCGAATGGGAAATGACGTCTGGGCACTGGTCGGAATTGATGGAGTTTGAAGTTGAAACACCTATCCTTGAGGTGGATACGACCTCACAGTCAGCTGAACAGGTAGCAGCCGTGGTCAAGGCTTGGCTCGGTGATGGCTGCAAGAGTGTTCCGCTGAAAGAAGCAGTACTCGGGTCTATTGATTGGCTCTCATAATACGCCGTTCCTTCGCTATGAACTCCACAAACCATAACAGGCTCAAGGAGGTGGAACCGATATGGCCCTTGAGAAATTACGCCGTCGTTGGGAAACCGCTCTCGGACCGATGATAAGAATTGCATCAAACGTATCGCCAATTACCGTTACATGGATTGCTCTTCCGTTCGGTGTAGCAGGAGGCCTCCTCGCCATGTATGCTCCAAACGAAGCAAGTGGTGGCTGGTGGATGCTCGGTGCGGCGTTGATGATTGGCCTCGCTATGATTTTTGACGGATTGGACGGTTCGTTGGCTCGTGCTAAAGGTGAGGTTACTCGTTGGGGTGACTATCTCGACCACACCATTGATCGTATTTTGGACTCAACGTGGGTGGTGTGCCTTAGCGCCTCAATTTTCGTGAATGACCTTGCTCTCGGTTTTGCTGCTGCCTTGCTCACCCTGCTGGGTTCGTACATGGGGACACAAGCTCAAGCAGTAGCAGGAACTCGTAATTATCGTGGATTTTCCCGCGCAGACCGAACGGTTCTCACGCTTCTTTCATTGATTGTTATGGGCGTCATGCTCCTCATGGATTTCTCAACATCTACGGTTTACCCCGCACCCTTTGACCACATCAATGTCAATCCGCTCAGTATTGTTGTATTCATTTCTGCTCTGGGAGGAATTTGGACGTTCTTGGTTCGCTTTAAACAAGCCCAAGGCGATATTCAGGCCATCGATAAGGCCGACCCTCTCCCTCAACCGAATGCCAAAAAGCAGGATGAATAATACGAAAACCGGATGGAGCCAAAGGCCTCGTTGATGGGCGTTTTTTACTTCTTAGAAGCGACATAGTCATAACGGACGAATGCTACATAGATACTGATGGGTAGTCCTACGGCTGAACGAAACGGCATTCAACGCGCCTTTTTTTTGACATTGTGCATGTTGCTTGCAACCTTGCCTTTGTCCCACGCACAAGCCGTGGATATGGGCGATCCTAACAACTTGCAAGCGCAAGGAATTCAGGCCACCTTTGACCCAACAACCGAAACCACTGTCGTGACGTGGCAGAACATTGATTCAAGTGGTACTGAGCTCAATTCTATGTTTAGTGCAACCTACAACTTGTACCGGCATACCTCGGCTATTGATTCCATGAATGTAGCAACACTCACTCCCTTCGCAACCGTCCCAGTTTGTGATGTTGGAGATGCGTCTCAAAACCCCTTCAATTGCCGAGCATCGTCGCATGCAGGTCATTCTGTTCCCTTTTTGGTCCCGCCAGGTACCAATGGGTCTTTCTTCTACGCCATCACCACCACCCTTTCCAACGGGACTGAAGCAGGAGAATTCATCATCAATGGCGCCCATATTGAATTCCCGGTTGTAGAGACAACAACAGCAGTTTACACCCCGTACATTCTGTCGGTTGACTTTGATGCTTCAAGCAGTCAAACCACCATCAATTGGGTGAACTACAACACCTTTTCTCAAACGCTACCTGAAACCGGACCTGATGCACTCACCATCCGTGTTTGGCAGACCGATTATCAGATGACCCGCTTGCTTGGACCTTCGCTCTTGACATCCGAAACACCGATTGCTGAATTGGATGCTTCGGCAACCTCGTATGTCGTCGATGTACCTGCAGAGACTCAGCGTTCCAGTTACTACTCAATCACCTACCTCCTACCCAATTATTCACAACCTGGTGTGGATTATGAAGACGTTCGGTTCCTTGCTCAAAATACCATGAGCGACCCTGTCGTTGAAGACAACCTTCCACCGGCACAGCCCACGCTTTTCACTGCCCAGTTTGAAGCAGACCCGCTCACCGGCTCAGGCTACACCAACATTTCATGGGGAGATTCCCCAGCCGAAGAAGGCGAAACCTATCGCGTCTATCGCTCCGACCAACCGTTCTCTACCATTATGAGAAACGATGTTGAACTGATCGTCAAGGACATCCTCGAAGGCATCGGCTCCTATCAGATTCCAGTTCCTCAAGGCTACCTGGGATATTCTTACTATTGCGTTGTGACCGTGGATCAAAGCGGCGTTATCAACACAGCGACTGACACAAATTCTTGTACGGGCTCCATTGAAGAGAATGCATTTTACAACTGGGTAGCAGAACCAACCAATGTTAATGCCGAGTTCCTCGGTGACCGAACAACCCGTGTGACATGGAACGACCAGATGGGTGTTGAAGGTGAAATTTACCACATCTGGCACGGCACTTACCGTGTATCAGGCTCCCAGTTTGTTGAGAATCAATCCTTGCAATGGCTCGGTACTGTCTCTGATGGAATTGGCTCGTTTGATGTGGAGATTCCAGACGACGAACTTCGAACCAATCAATTCTACTTCGTCACATCAGAAGCACTCTATGGCAACGTGAATGGAACCTATCATTACACACAACTTGTTCAAAATTACGCTCAAGTCTTGTTTGAAGACACACGCGCCCCTAATCCTCCACGGATCAAGCAAGCCTACACTATCGGAGCAGACAATCTTGTCAGCTTGGAATGGTTTAACGAAGATGAAATGAATGAGTCCTATGCTATATGGAGACACTACGGCGAACCATTTGGAGTCGATGAAAATGAAATTTCCGACATCCAAGGCGATGGATGGGAGATTGTCCTTGACGACATTGAAACCAACGACTTTACCAGCGAAACATTGGTTCGCCAGTTCCTGATTCCAAGCAATGTTGACCGAGAAGTTTGGTACGCGATTACCATTACGGATGAATGGGGCAACTTCAACGGCGAAATCTATTCTGGATTTGGTGCAAACGCATTCAAGGTTTCAGAAGATACGCTTCTTCCAAATTCCACACTCAGCATTCTTGATAGCGATGGAATTCAATATGAAAGTACTACCTTGGTTGCAGGACAATACTCTATGCGTATTCAAATCAATGAAGATTTGAGCACGACCCCAACTATCAACATTACAACTGTCGACGGAGCACAACTTACTGACTTTGAAGAACCGCTCACTGAACTTAACAACAACGCAAATAACGACAATTTAGGACCGTTGTATTCCTTTGAATTCTCAGTCCTCTCCAATACTGATGCTGGAGCAATGGTCATTGAAGTCACCATGAAGGATGAATCCGAAAACGAAGTACGCCAGTACTGGAATCACCTCTCAATCGATGCACAAGTTCCTCAAATTACCATTTTTGCACCATCTTCTGGTGATGACGGTTCAAAGTACCTTTATGGAAACAGAATCAATGTTCTCGCAGGCGTTGACGATGACGTCGTCGTGACTTCGTTCCAATACCGCTTCACTTACCACTTTGGTGGGGTAACGGGCTCTGCAGTATCGACCCCTTGGGCTGACCTGACTGGAGTTACCGACATTAACGGAGACAACAGTTCCCTTACTGCCGACATGGAAATTAATACGGGTAACTTTGAACCAGGGTATCACGCATTGTACATTCGGGCAACTGATGGGGCCGGAAACGACCTCCAAGAGCAAGTACAGTTCACCGTTGACTTCTGTCGAAACCGTTTGGACGGGACGACCTTCTGTGCTCATGAGGAAGCGCTACAAGATGAGCCGGAGCCCGAAGTCATCAAGCCTTCCTTCACCGACCCACCTTACGTTGTGGTTTGGGTCATCGCTGTCATCAACATCTTCGCGATTCTCCTCTCACTGCTTGTGATTCGCACAAGCATGGCTGGCCCGAAGAAGAAGAAGTCCGGGGACGACGAAGAAGACGACGATTGGATGTCTGAGTTTATCGGAACCTCTCAAGGCCTTGATATGGACTCGGTAACTGATACCAAGGGCAAAGAAGAACCTGCAAAAGAAGATGAAGAAAAGCAGGTTGAGGAAAAGGAAAAGCAAGAAGAAGAGGATGACGATCCGTTCGCAATCAATATCGTTCAACGCAAAGAACGCCGTCGCAAGAAGAAGCCAGAACCAGAGGATGACGATGACGACGATGACGACGATGACGACGATGACGACGATGACGACGACGATGATGATGACGAGGAGGACGAGAGGCCCAAGAAGAAGCCCGTCCGTCGCTCAGTCGGTCGTCGTGCCGCTCCACGAAAGGCTCCAGTTAGGCGTCGTGCTGTGAAGAAATCTGATGACTGAGCAGAACGTCTGCAACCGTTTCAAACCGAGGAAGCACCATGTCCGAAGCCCCCCCATCAATCCATGTAGAAGCCGGAAAGGAAGCAGTTGAGGAACTTGCTGATGCTGCTGAAACACAGTTCAAGCGTCTTGTCGATATCTTCAATCCGAAGAACAACAAATTGAACTGGCTGCTCTTAGCACTCCCCCTCACGCTGTATTTCAATTTCCAGCATTCCCTTCAGATGGCGTTTGTTTTCTCAATGATCGCCATTGCCCCGCTTGCGTTCTTGATGGGTAAAGCCACAGAAGAAATCGCTCTCCGAACAGGAGAGGCAGTAGGAGGTTTACTGAATGCGACGTTTGGCAATGCTGTTGAGATGATTATTGCCGGCATGGCCCTCTATGCGGCTTCTCAAAATCCAGATGTTGTTGATACCATGGTTACCGTGACGCAAGCATCACTTATCGGGTCAATTTTGGGCAACCTCTTGCTCGTGTTAGGTTTGGCCATGTTGTACGGTGGTCTCAAGCATAGCGAGCAAACGTTCTCAAATCAAAGCGGGCAGATGAACGGTGCACTGCTCGTTCTAGCCGTTGTCGCTCTTATTGTTCCCAGCGCCTTCCATTACAATGGAGGCACATCGGACGCCGTCATGAAACTCTCGTACGCCACGGCTTTGGTGTTGCTTTTCATCTACGGTTGCTCGTTGTTGTTCCAACTCAAAACTCACGTCAATGAATTCTCATCAGGTGGCCACGGTGGACATGAGGAACCTGAGATGAGCATCAAAGACGCCTGGATTCTTCTTATTCTCGCCACTATTCTTGTTGGATGGATGGCCCATATTTTGGTTCACAGTCTGGAAACCACTGTCGAGAAGTGGCACCTTCCCGAACTCTTCATTGGCGTCATTTTGGTGCCATTATTTGGGAATGCCGCAGAGCATTTTACGGCAGTCATAGTTGCTGGTAAGGACAAAATGGACCTTTCCATCGCTATCGCTATTGGAAGCAGTGTTCAGATCGCCCTCTTCGTCGCACCGATTATGGTTCTGTGGGGTTGGGTTTTGGGCGTACCGCTTCCTCTTGAGTTTGGACTGCTGGAAACAGTGGCTGCTTTTGGCTCAGTCCTCGTTACAATCTCTATTCTTGCTGATGGAAAAACCAACTGGCTGGAAGGCGTCATGTCCTTGGCTTGTTTTGCTATTCTTGGCATGGCCTTCTTCTTTGCATGATGAGGTGTGTCCATGGAGCGCCAAGAACGAATCGGATATTCAATGATGGGGGCGGCGTTGCTCCTTGTCCTTGCTGGGACTGTGGGTTTTACCGTTGATGGTACAACGAGTATCGAAGTGGTGACGACTGGTGGAAAAACTGTTTTTTCTAACGAAGCGCTTCCCGAACATTCGCTGGGAGCCATTGTCACCGCTGATTTAACACTCAACTGGGACCGAGAAGACATTTATGTTGTCATCGTTGATGAAGATGAAAAGTCGCGTTGTGAATCTTCAGGAACTCTCGGTGGATTTGAGACAGGGAGTAGTTGCACTGCAAACGACTCCGATGTTGTTGCTGGAAGTACTAACGGTGCTGAAGGATTGCAATGGACCGTTGCACCTGGAATTTATTATGCGGGATTAGGAACCCTTCCCGGAGAACCGTCCCTTACAAGCTCAGAGGTTGTACTCGATTACGAAGTGCATCTTCATGCATCCTTCGGGCTTTACTTCCTCTTCTTCATTCTGGGGATTGCAGGTTTTGCCTATTCTCGGATGAAGTGATTATTCTACGCCTTCGTAATACGTTGCTACTGCGCCGTCAATTTCATCCAAAATCGCCATTTCATCTAGCGTGAGGGTTGTTCCCTCTCTCCGTACTGCCTGCCCGTTGACCCAAAGGTCAAGACATTCTGCTCCGTTGAAGATGAGGTTGGCCAAGTGACGATTATCAGACCGTCCTCTCGGTCGCATTCTGACATCATTGAGGTTCCAAACAGCCCAGTCTTTGCTGCCCTTAGTGGCCAAGTCCATGGTGTCAACAGCAGGTAGAATTGTCGAATCCCAGTGGTCGTGGCGTTGAACAAGAGATGCAAGTCGCGCTTCGCCTTGCATGTTGAGGCCGTTTCCTGAGGATGCAGCTCCATCCGTTCCAAGGCGGACGTCTACACCAGCCTCAACGTATGCTGGGAGAGAAAGGGTGCCTCCACACGCCAGTTTCATGTTTGAGGATGGACAATGCACTGCAGTAGCGTTGTGTTGTTTGAGCAAGCGAATTTCATTTTTCTTCACCCAAGACGCGTGAGCACAAATGGTTCCAGGTTGGAAGAAGTCAATGCTGTCCAGATACTCTACCGGGTACATACCTGTTCTTTCGTGACAGTCGGCAATTTCCTTGCGAGTTTCGCTAACATGAATATGAAGTCGAGATGCTCGTTTTTCAGCCAGTTCCGAGGCGCGACGCAAGGTATCCTCGCTGCACAAATACACCGAGTGTGTTGCGATAGCGTACTGAACCAAATCGTTCTCATTGTTAGAAGCAAGAAGTCCGTCAAGTTCACTGAGTGCAGATGCAGCATCGTCATGACTTGGTAAAGCAGCATCGCTGACGGGTCCACCAATTAGCCCACGAAGGCCGGCATCGGTAAGGACGTCTCCTGTTACTGAAGGATAGAAGTACATGTCTGCAGCAAATGTGCTTCCTGTTCGGATCATCTCAGCAGCAGCACAACGCGACCCCATTCGGACATAATCGGGAGTTATCCTGGCTTCAGTAGGGAAAATGGCTTCATTGAGCCATCGGTGAAGAGGGTAGCCGTCACTGAAATCCCTGGCATTGAGTTGCATGGCTAGATGTGTATGCCAATTTTGGAAACTACGGGTAATCAAGCGTTGAGAGCCATCAATATCGTCCGCAACATCCTCGTCTCCGTTGGAGGCAGACCACGAACCGTCTTGATGAAGTAGGACATCGCCCGTGACTTTCTTTCCACCATGGTCGTACAATACCGTGTTGCGGTATCGGACAGTGGAAGCATCGGTCATGCCCTCTCCTCGGAGTCATGCTTCAAGAACGCTAGTGTTCTTACCGAGCCCCTTATGTTGGATTGGCTCAGCCGTGAAAACGCCGCCACTGTGGCTTAGCTGGTAGAGCATCTGATTCGTAATCAGAAGGTCGGGAGTTCGAATCTCCCCAGTGGCTCCTCACACCGAATCAACGGTGGTCGTAACGTCCATGGAAAAGGCAAGAGCGCTCTTTTCAAGGCTCACAACCCCAGGAAGTGGCCGGCCTGCGATATAATCCAAACATGCTCCTCCGCCGGTGGAGACGTGTCCCATTTTATGGGCGATACCGCGCTGAGCAACCAAGGTCGCTGTGTGGCCCCCGCCCATGACAGCATATCCGGGGGATTCAGCGCAAGCGTTCAGCATCTCCACTGTTCCGAATGCAAAGTCGGTGATTTCAAACACTCCTGCAGGGCCGTTGAGTACGATGGTTCCTGCTCGCTTAATTGCAGCAGAAAGGTAGAGAATCGATTCAATTCCAAGGTCAAAGAGTGGTGCTTCAATGGGGAGGTCCTTCACCTTCAGGTCGACCCGATTTCCTTCGATGTTCGCAGCCACATCTACGGGCAGGTGAATTTTTGACCCGTAATCATCAATGAGCGTTCGTGCTTTGGCGACGGTCGTTTTCCAATTATCACCCAGTTCGTTCTTGAGGAAATCCCGATTGATATCTCCTATGTCAATTCCAGCCAAGTCAAGTAATAAGTTCGCAACACCACCTGTTGGCCACAATTCGTCTGCAATTCCACCCCGCAACATGTTATCAGCCACCTGAATGGAATCGTCAACTTTGACGCCCCCAAGGACCGCTAAACAGGGTCGAACAGGTGTCTCTAGAGCCATATCTAACTTCTTGATCTCGTTACCCATCAATTCACCAGCGACGCAGGGGATGAGGGTTGAAAATCCAACGATGGATGGAGTTGAGCGATGCGCACAAGCGAAAGCATCGTTCACATAAAGGTCAGCAACGCTGGCTAGTTTTTGCACCAGTTGGGTCTCAGCAGATGCGATTGGGTCATCCTTCACGGATTGCTCCTCTTCATCCATTCGGACGTTATTGAGCATCAAGAGTTGCCCGTTTTCCATTGACTCAATTGCTGCCATTGCTTTGTCGCCGTGAATATCGTCAATCCATTTGACTGGACGACCAAGCAATCGCCCCAACTCGCGAGCATGGCCCAGTGTGCTGGTAAAGTCATTTTTTCCGGGGCGAGATTGGTGGGCGAGGATGATAACTTTGGCCTTTACCAATCGTTGGATCGTTGGCAAAATAGCCTTGATTCGTGTATCGTCCAAAAAGGACTTGGTCGCAGGGTCAAGCGGGCTGTTGATGTCGACTCGCAACAAAACGGTCTTGCCGTCTACGTTGACATCGTCCAAAGTGAGGACATTGGCCATTGACCTTCCCATGGCCCACCGGTTTTTCATCCCTCCCGTTGAATCATGGCCGCAATTATGGCTAACTATCGCATCAAAACGCATTACTGAGCATTGATAACGGCAGTTGTGTCCGTTACGGTGCAGAATTCGCCGTGAAGGCTTGCGAGTGCCGTTTCATGAATGATGTCGGCTGAATAGTGTACTCCAGATGCGGATGTTCGGTGGAAGGTTGCGCAAGCATCACCGACCAACTTCACATCAAATCCATAGTTTCCAGCCATACGAACGGTGGTAGAGACACAATGGTTCGTTGTCAGTCCGAGAACAACCAACTGCTCAATTCCTCGTCTCTTGAGAAGTGCCTTAAGGCCTGTACCGATAAAGCAACTATTCACCTGTTTGACTACTTCAGTTTCATCTTCCAAAGGTATCGCCCATTCATAGAACTCATACCCTTTCTCATGAGGAGCAAGCGGGCTTCCTGGTTCGGTTGAAGCGTGCCGTACATGAACAACGGGGAGGTTCCTTTCTCGCCAATGGCTGATGATTTTTTTTGCATTGTTGACGAACTCAGGATTGTTTCGCTCGCCCCACTTGGGATGGTCAAACCCTTTTTGCAGGTCAATAAGCAGGAGTAAAGGCTCATTGGTTTGACCGGTCATGCAATCACCCTGTTTCTTCCGGCTGATTTACTGGTTGATAGATTCAATGGTTGTACCAATTCAATCACAGAGAAATATTTCGTACGAATTGGTCTGCTAAGGGTGGCGAACAAACAGACCCACTGAATCCCTATTGTACCGGGACATAAAACGCAACGGGGTTTCACATACCCCTTGCAACGTATTCGAATCAATTTGTCGCTGCTTTGGATTTCTTTCGGTTACGGTTCCACTTCTTAATCCGAGGTAATTGCCACTTGATAATACCCGTCCAGAAAACAATCGCTACCACAGCTTGTCCAACAAACATCGTAACCCAAGGATCATTATCCCAGGCGTCGATGTTTCCAGTGAAGGTGATTCGAGCGAAATAAACAGAAATCATCATCCCAAAAATCAGGTGAACCCAGCGAAGAATTGTATTCCAATTTCTTGCCAAATTCATTCCTCTTTGTTTTCTGTTTTGTATTCAGCAAGTTTCTTTTCGTATTCTTCATCTGAAAGACCGTGCCATCCTTTGCACATACCAGTTGGCGATCTTCCGCATCCGCATTGACTCATATTATCAGTTCTCCTTGTCACTGGGAAGTGCCCTTCCTATTAAGAAGAAAAAGTTCCAAAGCAGAGACTATGGTATTGGGTTTGAAACTGGGTACTTGATATAATCAAGCAACTTAGTAGCATTATGCAACCACCGAAAAATGAGCAGCCCCTTTGCTTGCAATCACAAGGACGAGAATTCATCGAACTGTTAGGGAAGTCTCATGTTCTCAACATGTTGTTTTTCATGTCCCGTACGAACAATCCAATGAGATTTAATCAACTTAAGCGAGAAATTGGCATCACTGCAACCACGCTCGGCCGTCGCTTAGATGAGATGATTAGACAAGGGCTGGTTGTTCGAGAAGTTTTTGCTGAAGTTCCGGCAAGGGTTGAGTATCAACTGTCAGAAAAAGGCAGAACACTTGGGCCAATCCTCAAATCCGTTTTTGAATGGGTTGGAAGCAATAATTCCTAGGGTGATTCAGAAATGAAAGTAATATCAAAATTCAAAGTGACCAAAGGTTACGAGGTATGGAAGAAGGCCTTTGAGTCAAACGAGGCCATGAGGCTAACAAATCACGTTCGAGTTTTAGCTTACGGTCATGAAAACGGCAACGAAAGTAGCGTATACACGGTTTTCGAAATGAGTTCGATTAAGGATAAGCAGTTGAAAGACCCTCGTATGTTCGAATTTAGAAAGAATGCGGGCGTTGACCCCACCTCGTTGGAAATCATAGCATTGGTTGAATAATGTCACTGAACATACCCTCTCTTTCATCAGTTGAGATACATAGAGGGTAGCGTCTGTATCGGCCCACAGAATCCCCTTTGTATCGGAAAAAAAATGCAAAGGGGTTTCGGATAACCCCTTGCAACATATCCGAAACTAACTATTCGTACTCTATACTGATACCTGCAGCGTTCAGCCTCGCAAGGGGTTCGTCTCCCCATGTCCAACCTTCAGGCATATCTTTTCGTAATCCGAGAACAGAATCTAGAATGTTAGCCTCTTTCTTTGTAATTACAACCACAATACATGAATCTCGTAGGAATGATGCTAATTCCTCATCCGATGAGCCAGAATCTGCGAGTTCAACGAGCCTAGAGAATACCATATTGTTAGGAATGACGTGCTCAGCATGTAGTTTCTCAGCCATTAGTGGTTTATTCTGTCTGTCTTTGTAAGCCGAAGGCAAATGCTTCAATTCAGATGCAGCAATACTATACGAATAGGTCTTTGGAGCATAATTGAGATTTAGATTTGCCTTTTTACCTTCAGGGGAATAATCAATAATCCCTCTCAAGAAATAGCCTGAATGATTTTTCGTTGCAAGTAGATCTTCCTTGCTGGCTTTAGACATCGCAATCGCTACGCGAATATACGCTTCTTTCATCGGGTTCATGGAAATACACTCATTCAGATTCTGAAATATCATCAAGGATGTATTCGTCTTGATCTTGGTCGATTTCTTCATATTCAAAATCCAAATCAGTTATTTTCATTTCTTCAGCATAAAGCCTCTGAATGTCATTTTTTAACCAAGATACCGCTAGATATATTGCCTCTTCAAATGCTTCAGCCGAATCTGATAAAGATTCGCGTAGTTCAAATTCAAGACCCTTTTTTGATAACTGTTCGGGGATTTTCATAGGAAACCAGTATTTGTGCATGGCTCCTTGATCATGAATTACTGTAAGGGGATTCGTATTTTGAACAATAAAGTATTCATCGCAATTACTGCATTCACCCTCTCCATCATCGATGTCTAATTCATTAAACACCAATGTGAATCGTTGACATAAGGGGCAATTCCTGATTTTAGAGACCTCATCTTCCCATTGTTCAATTGGTATCCACTTTGATTGTAGATGCTCGGGCAAATCTCTATCATCACTTTGAATGAATTTCCCATCAGGGCTTGTGATTTTCTCTACCATGATTGATGTAATGCTGGTTAGTATTTGAAATGATTGAACTGATATGCAATGGGCCCCCCTTCGTATACCCCTACATAACAACGGTACCCTTTGCAAGGACGGGTGAGCAAAGGGGGACCCATTGAAAATGAGTAAATACAAGAGCGTTGAGGGGGGTTCGTGTCTGATTCTAATGATGCTTCTGAATTCGATGGAAAGTGTAAGCACTGTAAAGAAAAAATAGAGAAGCAAGAGGAACATGAATGCTTTGTGTGTGGCGCCTATCTATGCGTCGTTGGCTATAGTCATACAATGGAAGGAGAATGCATCGATTGTGAACTGTTCCATTATTGGTAGAACTATTTATGTTTTCAATGGGTCTATCCGAATACCCATTGCTCAGGTATTGGCAAATCAAAGGGCTTGCAGTGGGTCTTGTCAGACGCTACCCACTGCTTGGACGGGTAAGTAAAGGGCTCCCCTTTGCAAAATAAACCAAATGTCAGATAGTTGAATAATTCAGTCTTACAATCAAGAAACAGAATTCCAATGATCTTCTAAAATCGATTT
>CALKGM010000043.1 GCA_938084675.1 Candidatus Poseidoniaceae archaeon | reverse complement strand
CCAGCACATCTGCCCTGCATTCATGAAAATTCCAAAGCATACCGCTTTGGCCGCATAGCGTAGGTTTGCGTCTGAAAAGACAATATTAGCGCCTTTTCCACCAAGTTCAAGCGTGACTGGAGTCAACTGCTCGCTTGCCTTAGCCATTACGGTTTTTCCAGTAGGAACGCCGCCTGTAAGAACAACACCGTCAACACCGCTGTGGCCAGCGAGTGCATCGCCTGCAAGAGCGCCGGAACCCGTCAGAACTTGAAGAACTCCCGAAGGAAGCCCTGTTTCGGCTTCATCAACTGCTTTTGCCCATGCCAGAAGAGACAAAGGTGTCCAGGAAGCGGGCTTTGCAATCACCGTACACCCTGCTGCAAGAGCGGGTGCAATAGATCTGAGAGCGAGTTGAAGAGGGAAGTTCCACGGAACGATATGCACCGTCACACCCAATGGCTGGCGGAGTGTATAATTGAGGCGAGGGCCAGGAACCGGGATGGTCTTGCCCTCGATTTTATCGGAGAGGCCTGCAAAATATTCCAATGTCCAAGCTCCATAACGAATTTCAGATAGTGCCTCACGGAAGGTCTTACCGTTGTTTGATGATTCAATAACTGCTAGTTCCTTTGCTTTAGCATAGGTAACTGCGGCCATTTTGTTGAGGATTCGTCCGCGTTGCGCAGGGTCCATATTCTTCCAATCGGAGTTGTTGAACGCTTCACGAGATGCGGAAACACTGCGGTTTACATCTTCAACAGTAGCGCGAGGTACCGTTGCCATGAGTTCTCCGGTTGCTGGGTTCAGCACATCACTTGTTGCACCGTCACTTGACGCCACCCATTCTCCTCCAATCCACATCGTTTCGTCGCCCATGTCCCCTCCATGTTGACTCGCTTCAAAGGCACATCGGTGCCTCAATCACCCGTTCAATGTGTCCAAAAGACCTCTCTGAAGGGCAGAAGCCTCATGTGCTCATCCCGACACGTACATCTCATGACCCGAAAAGTTGGTTTGGCGCAAGCAACCGCAAAGGCACTCGTCACCCGGCCTCCACGATTGTTGGTCATTGCAGGAGCAACCGGTGTTGGAAAGTCAACAGCGGCTGTAGGTTTAGCATCCCGGGCTGGATTCACGCGTATGATGTCTACCGATGCTATTAGGGAAATTATGAGGGTGAGCGACCCCGAACACCTTCATCCGGCTCTTCACCGTTCTTCGTTTTCAATTGGAGAGAGTGGAGAAGCCGTCATTGATTGGACAGAAACATGTTTGGCTGTTGAAGAAGGGATTCATGCAACGGTGAACAGAGCGAGGCGGGAAGGTATTGATCTGCTCATTGAAGGCGTTCACATCAATCCAAACGCACGTCTTCTAAGAGCGTGGGAGGATGCTGGTGGAATCGCTCTTGGTGTCGTCATGAAGGTGGATGAGGAACGGGTCCACAAAGAGATGCTCAAATCAAGAGACGCTCAATCATATCGTCGCTCCGACCGATATTTAGCAGGCTTTTCTCGTATTCGCCGCATTCAGGACGGACTTGTTGAACGGGCCAAAATTGCTCGTTGGGCTATCGTTGACCCTACGCGCGTTGATGATGATGTGGAACGAATATTCACCTTGCTTAATCGCGCCATTGACGACCATGCACGTCCAAGTTAGACATCAAGGAAAAATGCAATATCCGCGCTAAGCATTGCTTCCCCGTCTGAAACCCCAAGTTGCGCTGTGACGCTGAGTTGACTTGAATCAATTTCGGAAATAGTAATGTTGGTCAATTTTACTTCAACGCCGCGAAGTTCTCCATGATGAAGAAGGTCGTCATGAACGGTCTCCAAGGCCAAGTCCGCAGCTTCAACGCCTTCCAATCCTCCTGCGAGCCACATATCGGTACGGGCCTGTGAGAGCGGTTGGAGTGATTCTATCACCTCTTCCGTGGCGACAATAACATCGTCAGAGGCAGCATCATGAGGAATAGTTAACCCCGCAACTTTTACTCCAAAAATAGCCATTGAAAGAAGTGACATCAACAGGACAACACCCGTTGCAAGGAGCATCTGCGCTCCATCACGCTGGGAGAGTTCACTCTTCAACATCAAGCACCACCTCCACGAGCCCATATGTCAAGGGTAACCGTCCAAGCATGTGCTCCTACGACAACCAGATGATGAACAGCGACAGTACCCCCTGCGGGTGTACCAACCGTCCCGTGAGGCGTTGATACTGAACTGTCTTTTGCGAGCCAGCAGTTGGCTTCCTTTCCTGGGGCTACGGCAGATTGTAAGAGGTCACATACCCCCTCTCTGTCGTCGTTTGCTAGTAATTCTTCCAAGCGGTTTTCCCCGTTGATTTCAGCCTCAAGTCCTAATCCATAACGAATGGCGTCGCTTCCAGCCATCTCGAGTGATGCATCAAGCGCAACAGATTGGGAATCAGGAACCTGAACACGAATCAGAAACGTTGCGGACATGAAGAACAGCCAAAATAGCGTCAGCATCTCAAGAATGTGAATTTGGCCTTCGTCATCAGCTTTCATTCCGTCATCCCCAAAACAACGGTGAAGGAACAAAAGTTCCCCGCGACGGGTTAAGGCCCGGTATTTCGGTGACACCAATCAAGTCAGGAGAGAAAGCGACGAAATTGAAGATAACCAGAGCAACGACAATCATCATCCCTGAATGCTTGAAACCGGTTGAGAATCGCCCTGTTGCCATCAATCCCGCCATTGAGCCGTTACCCAACGCCTGCATGGTCACTCCGTAATAGAAAATTGTCAAGAAAAACAAAGGATCAATGTTTCGTATTGTCATGTTTCCAATGGTTTGACCACCGCTGTCGCCACCATCACCACCGCTCGAGTTTGAGCCTGCAATAGCAGGAATAAACACCTTGGCAAGAACGACGATAACCCCGAGGAAAACGAAGTATGAAGTCCAAATAACGGCAATATACGAACCAATTGCTCGTTTTCTTTCACCTTCTAAGAACTTCAATTCACGAGAGTCGTTTGCTGCCGTTACAAGAATATCGGAAATTTTTCCACCCGCACGGTCTGCTTCTGCGATCAGAGCGATAGCACGACGAACAAGTGGCGTGCCAACTCGTTCTGCGAATTGTAGAATGACATCACTGAACTTGATACCCCAACTCAGTTGGTCTGACATCTTTTTGACTTCGTCATTCAGTGCTCCATATTCTGACGTCGCGAGGGTTTGAACCGCGACGGTCATCGAAAGCCCTCCCTTCCAGTATTCTGCGAGGTCACGCAGGAAATCTGGGAATTTTTCTTCAACTTCGTTCTTTCTTTCCTCAACTTTCTCCCAGTAATAAGAAGCAGGGAAGATAAACAAAAAGAATGTCAATCCGAAGAAATTCAAGAAAATCGTGGGGTGGATTTTGACTGGACCAACACCGACTTCCGGCCCAAGCCAAAGAGACATGTTATTCATGTTAGCAGGAATTCCATCAAAATAATGGACGGTCATGTCAAAGGTAACCTTATCCAGATACTCACTCTCATCAACTGCCAGGAACATTAACTCGTAGCGTTCACCTGGAGCGATTGTAATGAGTTCAATACCGCAATTACCTTTGTTTGCGGTACCGTTGTACCAATCCTCTATTTCGCCACTTGATGAACGGATGGCTACAGTATATTCTGCATTCGTTGACGCTTCAACTGTACAATTCAGCCATAAGGGCTGCAGTACATTCACGGAACCTGTCGCCGTATCCGGAACACCGGGTACATCGAAATTTTTACCTCGTTTGGTAACGAGACTCCATTCTTCTCCTTCCCAAGTGACTCGGTCAGGTTGATCACGAAGGATTGAGCACGTCTCATTAGCCTCGTAATTTGGCTTTTGATTGGTTTGGAAGTATTCTCCTGTCGGATTTCCTACTGCGTCCTGTGCCGTCGCACCACAATACAAGTTGGTAAACATGGGTTCGCCGTTTTGTGTAGGAACAAATCCGGAGTTTGCTATCCAAAAGAGACCGGAAGCGAGGCCGAATATGATTGAAAAGAAGAGGATGAAATAAAGGCGAGTCATTGTAGAGTCGTCCTTGGGCAAATCCAAGTCAACGGTGATTTTTTCCTTCTTCCGTGCCATGATTTCACCTCCATCTACATGTCTTGTTCCTTACTACTGGTGTAAACCAAAATCGCGTAAGCAATATGAATCATCGGAATAAAGCCGAGAACAATTCCATACAGCATTCCTTCACTCATTTGAGCACCTGAACCAGAGACCCAGAACATAATGACCAGCATAACGATGAGGAAAAGCGGCATAGCAACTGCGACAACAATGTAAGATTCTGCAAGTAAAGCAATTGATTCAAGGAACATCTGAAGGCGAGTTCTGTTCTCACGCATGTAGTGTTCTGCTCGGTTAAGGAAATACAATTTGAGTTGGCCACCAGCCGTGAGAGTTCCAACCATTCCCTGGAAAAACTCTGTCAGCCAAACGGATGCAGCACGGTCAACACTCATTTTCATCGCAGTGATGAGGTCGTAGCCAAGCAAGGTTACATCTCGATAAACCATTGCAGCGTCGTCTGCAACGTCTCCGTAGATGTCTTTATTCATCGCTAGGGAGCGGAAAATCTTGCTTGGAGTTGCGTTTGCAGCGGACATAGCTGCAGTATAGGATGCAGCGTAAGGAAGATACTTCTCAATCATGTCACCTCGTCGCTTTGCTTCTCGTGCTGCGCCGCCTTTGTTGTACTTGTAGGCGATGTACGGAATAAGGAATCCACCGATAAGAATGATGATGATTTTAAGGAACGCAGGGAACACTTGGAGAGTGTATTCGGGGCATCCGTTTCCGGGTAGGGCTGGATTAATCATATCCGGATTCCAATATTCCCACTCAAAACAAGGGCCAACAGATGATGCCGCCTGTATTCCTTCATAGAATGCGATGACTCCAATTTCGGGGAAGAAGAAAATACCAACAACACCCCATGAGATCAAAGCGATGGCAATCGTAGTGATGATGACCGTTGCAAGATAAACTTCCGGCATCATCGGGATGGAGCCCTTGACGAGATTCGCCGACAATTCCTTGTCGCTACGAGCTCGTTTACGAACAGCACCGCCGAGAATTCGGTTACAGATTCGCTGCCATGCCGTTAGGTCCATGCAATCACCACTGTATTCTTTTCATTCACTTCAAACCGTCAACACGGGCCATGATTTCATTGGGCCGTACGTAATATTCTGTGACGAGTTGTGACACTTGGTCTGCCTTTCGGATATCGTTGAGAACCATCCATTCTAAAATTCGCTTACGTGTCCTCAATTCACGGCGCATTTCTTCTTGGCTGTAGTTGATTTTAACCATGATTTTCTCAAGAACATATGATTTTCCACTGAAGATAAAGTCGTCAGAGGTCACGTCCCAGCGGAACACTTCGTTGGTGATGACTTCGAGCGAATTCGGGTCAATACCAACAATTTCAACAATCTGCTTGGTTCTTCGGACACGCTTTCCATTGATACGGGTCTGAATCTGAATGACACAAGCCTCCAGAGCAGGAAGGAGAACACGCGGGATGTCAATTGGTTTATTTTCCAAACGGTGAACGAGAGAGGGAACCGAGTCGGCGTGAACCGTGGAGTATGCACAGTGGCCCGTCGCCATGGCTTGGAACAGAACATAGGCTTCTGCACCACGAATCTCACCGACAATGATGTATTCTGGTCGCTCACGAAGTGCTGCTTTGAGCAACTCGAACTCCCCGATCTCACCGTCTGAGGATTCTCCACCAAATCCTTGACGGGTCAGTCCTGGAACCCAGTTGGGCTGCGGGATGTTAACCTCACGAGTGGATTCAATTGACACAATCTTCATCTGCCATGGAATAAAGATGCACATGGCATTGAGTGTTGTTGTCTTTCCAGAAGCCGTACCACCGACGAAAAGCATAGGGACTTCATTTTGGAATGCAATCCAAAGATAAGCGGTCATGAGGGAAGACATCGTTCGGAATGCGACAATATCGGCTGGGGAGAACGGGTCGTCCTTGAACCGTCGGATACAGAAGGCAGAGCCGCGGGTTGAGACTTCACGGCCTAGTTTCATGACAATTCTCGAACCGTCCATCAACGTAGCATCGAGGAGAGGAGATGCGACCGAAATGTGCTTTCCACAGCGCTGGGCGAGTTTGATAACATAAGATTCCAAGTCGTGGTCGGTTTCCCAAACGCAGGTGGTCTCCACGGATTCAAACTTACGATGATAGGCAAAAATAGGAACATTTGTCCCATCAAGAGAAATATCCTCAACGTTAACATCGTTCATTAAAACGTCCATTTGACCGTATCCGATAAGATCGCGACGGAGGTAATAGAAAATCTTAGATTTAGACTTCTTGTTAATTTTCATACTGTAAGCCTTGATGACTTTATCCATCGCAGCACGGACATAGGCGTCAGGATTTGAGTCAATTTCCTCAATGTTTGCGGTAAGTGAACGGATAAAAATATCCATGATTTCGTCGCGCTGCTCCTGTTCCTTCTTGGTCATTGGAGGTTCAATGATTTGGTAAATGATGTTCAGTGTTGTTCGGTCACGAACAATACGTGCAAAGGCGTGAGGGGGCAAAACTGGGTACTTGTCCAACTCGTCATACTGTTGACGTTGTTTGGCTCGTTGACGTCGTTCTCCACCACCTTTTTTTCTTGCCATGGTCATCACCCTCGCCGAACGCATTTGGCTACAGTCTATCCCCGACTATAACACTTGGGTGAAAAAGAACTCTAAAACGCACCCCTGTGGGCATTTTAGCTAAAGCCACAATGGAAGTTTTTTCAAGCAGTTTTTACCGAAGATAACCAATCCTCGCAAGCAGCGACAAAGGCCTCTAAATCAAGGTCGTTTGAAATAACAGCGTCTGCTTCCTCAATAAGAACGTCCAAACCCCATCCAATTTCCCGGAGGTTACGTGTCTCAAAAGCAGCTCTATCGCCATCCTCGGAACGCCCTCGTTGTTGAATTCGCTCGAACCTCAATTCTTCACTCGTATCAATAGCGACGGTTTTGAAAACATCACCCCATCTCTGGGAAAACACACTTCGTTCTGCCGTCCCCCTAAGGCCCTCAATGAGAACGATTGAATTTGCTTCAAGAAGTTCGTCAACCTTGTCCCCAAGACGTACTGCGAGAACATCTTCTCCGAAATCAGCACGCAGTTCAGCAGCAATTTCACCGAAAATACCAGGATTTTCAGGAAGGTTTCTTGAACGAACTTCAGCCCGAACCATGTCCCCCATTGAAACGATTGGAATCCCATCGTTGGAGAGAACTGCAGCAAATTCACCCTTGCCCGAGCCAGGCATTCCGCAGACTGCATAGACCCGAGCCATGAATAAGGGCCCGTGACTGATGCTCAAGAACATACCCCCAAGACGAGACTTCAGAGATTAGTTTGAGAACTCTGCCCGTCCCCATCGGCGGTCCATCATTTTCCAAAGAACTGCCGAGGCAAAGAGAAGAAGTACCGAGATTACAATCATCCCCAGATATCCTTGCTGAACCATTGAATCATCGTACATTTGAGCGGTTGCCGCCAACCCATCCTGTGAGGCACGCTCCCACCAATTCCCGTACAGTGATACGTCTCCTTGGGTGAAAGAAAGCAAAAACAGCCCGAGTAATGGCAGAACGGTGCCAATCCAAAACCAAATCATAATCGACGCGTCAAAGATGGCTTTATTCGGGCGCAGCCCCATCAAAAAGGCAGTCAAGGCAACGATGTAAATCGAGTTAGCAAACATGACGATGATACTTGTGGGTAACGACGCCCATTCATCTAACCGCCAAGCCATTAGCACGATGAAAATCAGAGATATCCAAGAGGTTGCTAGAAAGTAAACCACAACCTTGGCACGGATGAGGTCAGGCACTTTGAGTGGTAAGCCGTTCATGAAATCCGGAGAATCAAGAATGGTGAGCCACGAATAAAAGTTGAACCCAAAGAAACCTAAAAACGGAGCGTATGAAAGTAGGTTGATCGGAATTGGAGCCTCGGCAAAATCCACCAACCAAGCCATACCGAGCAACACAAGAAGAGGAATCGCATAGGATACTGTCATCTTCTTTATCGCACCAGAACGGAACAAATCGACAAACTCTTTTGCGACAATAAGGCGGATTTCACCGCTACCAAGGAAATTTAGCCGCCCGTAAATTGGAGCCAGGAGGTCTCCTCGTTCAACGACACTCACGTCAAAGTCATCAAGAATCAGCATGGAGGCGAAGAAGCCAAGTCCAACAGAAAATATCAGCCCACCGAGAATGAATAGGCCATTCTGAGTTGATTGAGCCACCAGCCCCCACAGCAACAGTTCAGTCGGTAGCCATCCTAAGCCAACACCGATTCCAAGGACGACAATACCAACCGGGCCGATGATGGTAAATGGCCGCCCACGCAGCCATAGAGATGATGCTAGAAACGAAAGAGCCAGGCCTTGCCCTAGCGTGGTTGCCATTGCAAGCCACGTCCATGGCAGCGAAGTCCAAAGGAGCGGGGTGCGAATGCCAGCAACGCCATCAAGCAGAATGCCGAGTGCCATGCCGGCAATGATCGGAGTGAGAATGAGCATCACATAGAACACCAAATCTTTGACAAAATATGCGAAGTGTGCCATTGAGTTCGGCAACGGTTGAAGTGCTGGAGCAGCGAGAAGGAAATTTTTAGTCCCTGTACGCCGAATGATGGCATCTCGACCTATGAAAGCAAACGTTCCCATCCCCAACGAGAACATGAACAAGGGCAAATGCAGCGCAAATCGAAGTTCTTCCCACGTGAAGGTTTTGTTGTCAAGGTCGGAACTTTGGGCGGCCGAATCCCCGACTAGAAATTGCAAACCTATCGTGGAGATTGCCGTAACCAGCGTAAGTAACAATGGAAAGAGGACCATTTGCCTCTTTTTAGCAAACTCAACACTCTTTCTTCCTTCTTCGACAAACATGACTCGAAAGGTCGCTGAAAACGCCTTCCAACCTCGTAGGGGTTCGGTCAATTTCGCCCCGTGAGCAGAGGTCCCAAGAGATGGAAGGCGTTCAGAAATCTCGTCGTCCCAGGCGCGAGATTCAATGAACGTGGTGTCCAAGTTCATTCCTCCGAATCGGAAATCCCTTCCTCAGTGAACCGTTCAACGTCCTCAATTGAGTGGCCAACCAAACGAATGAACACATCTTCCAACGTCTCATCTGGAGAAGCCTTCAGGCCTGTGACTGTTCCCGCAGCGAGTACCTTACCGTCGTTGATAATAGCCATTCTGTTGCACATGCGCTCCGCCATTTCCAAAACGTGGGAGCACAGGAAGATGGTCCCGCCTTCAGCAACATGGTCGAGCAACCATTGACGGCATTTACGCTGATAAATCGGGTCTAAATTTGCAAACGGCTCGTCCAAAAAGAGCAGTTTAGGGCGATGAATAAATGCGCTTGCGAGCATCACTTTTTGGCGTTGACCCTTTGACAAATCTTTGCACATGGTATCTCGCTTTTCTTGCATCCCAAACCAATCAAGCCAGTGTTCAACCTTAGCGTTCATATCTTCAACACCACGCAAGCGGGCTACAAATTCCAAGAATTCGGCAGGAGTGAGAAACGACGGAGGTGATTCTGATTCAGGAACAATTCCAATGTTGGCCTTGACCTTTTGAGGGTCTCGGACTGCATCTACGCCTAACACTTCGATCTGGCCTTTACTTGGACGCAATTGCCCAGTAAGGAGCTTAATGAAGGTGGATTTTCCCGCTCCGTTAGGCCCAAAGACGCCAAAAAACTCCCCAGCGTGAACCTCAACGTTAAGAGGGTGAAGGGCGATGAAATCGCCGTATTTCTTTGCCATGTCCTTTGCACTGACCAGAGGACGGGCATCTTCAGCCATGCTGGTGACACAGAGAGGGAGGATTTCATACCTTGCCTCCTACCTTGTTCGGAACCGTGCGATGAAATCATCAACAGGAACCCTTTGGGCTGAACTATGAACGCTCCAGAGAGTGAAGTATTGAAGGTGGAACTCCTTCCAATTGACGACGAGCATGACATCGGTTTTATCGCGTGTCTAACCATTGACCGACCGGACAAACTCAACGCTTTGAATGCGGAAGTGATGGACGGGCTGAAAGCAGTGTGTGCATGGGTGGAAGCACGAGAAGATGTGCGCGTGCTTATCGTGACCGGCGCCCCTCCAAATCCTCCTGCTGAAGGGAAGAGAGCCAAGCCTCATGCATTTGTTGCTGGGGCCGACATCACCGAATTTGCAGGTGCTGGAAGTGAAGTCATCCGAGTGAAGTTCACCGATAATGCTGTTGAGGCCTTGTGGAATCTATCAAAACCAACCATCGCCATGGTCGATGGATTTGCCCTCGGAGGAGGGTGTGAGGTTGCTTGTTCATGTGACATTCGTATCGCCTCTGACCGCTCGAGATTCGGGGCCCCTGAAATCAATCTAGGACTCATTCCTGGCTACGGAGCGACACAGCGTTTAGAACGACTTGTGGGGTATGGAAAGGCGCATGAAATGATCATGACGGGTGATATGGTTCCTGCTGACGAAGCACACCGCATCGGACTTGTCAACCACGTTGTTGCTCCCGAAGATTTGAGAGAAACCGTAGTTTCCATGGCCCAACGAATCGGCAGTAAATCTTCACACGCTCTCCGTGTTGGAAAAGAAGTTGTCCGAAGCGCTCTTGATGAATCGTTAACCGATGGAGTCACTACTGAAGCGGCTGCATTCGCTGGATTGTTCGATAGCGAAGATAAGGAAATCGGTGTTCAAGCCTTCATCAACCGAGAAACCCCTCAATGGAAGCACAAGTGAATTTACGCTTGGTCCGATTTCGGCATCGGAAAGACGCAGGAAACTGGTCTTCGAAAGAAACGGTGGCGGTATCGTGCTACAAATCGGTAGACAAGATTTCGAATCGGTAACGGAATGATCCATCCCAATGGATACCACATGGCGTAGTACCACCGCATGTAGAACAGAAACCTAAGCGCTGCCGAGGACCGAATGTACGGTTTGTTATTGCGCACGAGATAAACGGTATCGGTCTCCTGAACGTGTTGCGGGAAGGTCGAAATAATCGCCTGACCTTCTTCGCTCTCGATTGCTAAAAAGCGAAGAGATGCTGTTGGAGCCATCCTTGGTGTCATGAAAACTGCGAGCCGCGTGCACAGGCCGCAATCGCCGTCCAGAAGAATAACGTCGTCGCCGCTCACTACCCGCCCTCATACAAGCGAGAGCCTATCGGCACAAAAGGAGAGGGGCCATTGCCCCTCTCCGACCCGAGATTGCGCTCGGTCGCGACCGTTCACAGAAGAATCATCCTACGGTTCGAATGTTGTTCTCGCGAAGATACAAACGGAAATGCGCCATATGACGGCTGTTCGTTCTTCTGAACCACGCATCAATGACGAGAATGTCATGCGCTCCAGTGGTCGTGTTGTACGCACGGCTGCCCGTACTAACGAGTTCCTTGTGCATTCGTATGTTACGAGCAACAAGGGCTTCTTGCGTTGAGCAGCAAGGACCCTTGGCAACGAGTCTATCGCTTCGTTGGCGAGCCAGTCTATCCCGTTGTTCTAGGTATTCCTTTCGGACTCGCTCTGCACGAGGATCACGAAGACCCCCGCTGACGACCGTACGGTTCCGACGGACTCGGTTTTCCTTGTTCTTCTCACGGTTGAGTTTTCGACCGTGGATTCTTCTTCCAGTGTTATTTTTATTGTTGGTTTTTCCCATTAGATTTCACCCCGATTTACCTGAGCAGAGTGCTTCTATGAGCGCCTCCGCCGTGTGGGTACGATTTATCGGGTAAAATGGGATATCAATTCTTCAACATGGAACACCAGTTGTACGTTGTACACACTATATCTTGGGTGACGGTATATAAAAAATGTAGGTGTAAAGTCCCGGCATATCAACCAGAGCGATAACGAAAGAGAGGTTATTCTTTCATCTCTTCACGCAGTGCTGAAAGAGCATTGCTTGATGCGGGCAAGGGTGGTAACGGTAGTGGGTTGCCATCTGCTCCAATGAGAGGTGGCAGGATTTTACCATCTGCACCAATGAGTTCCGGCAGTGCGGCTTGAGGCTCTGGTTTAGTTTTGATAATCGATTCAAATCCATCATCAAGAGGGAGGCGAAGTTTAAGAATTCGGCCTTCGTCTATTCGTACAAAAGTTGCACCGTAGACATGACCAGGTGCTGGGTGCTCAGGTTGAACCAATACCGAGTGACCATGCCCTGGTGTCTGAAGCAAGGCCACCAAATCTTCCCCAGCGGCATGATCTTCCCACATTTTTGCTGTGGAAGCACGAATGTCCGCCATTTGTCCTCGGCGACGTTGCTTAATTCGTTGGCGGATTTCCTCATGCCGTTTTCGTCGGTCGTTAACAGTGAGTTCAATATCTGCATCTTCAACAGATTCCGGACTAACTTCAACAACATATTCTCCAGCAGTATGGACATCTTCCAACTCAACTGTGATTTCAAGTTCGCTTGATTCTTCATCGTCAGCCTCTGATGAGGCGGCTTGGGCGGATGCTGCGGCGGCGATCTTTGCTAACTTACGCTCTCGAAGTGTTGCACCATCCAGAGATTTAACGCTAACAGGTTCGGGGATGTCGTCATCTTGTTCAACTTCGATATCATCCTCAACAGCAACTTGCTCTTCAACAGGTGTTGCAGAACGAGGCTGCGGTGCTGCCACAGTCTTTCTCGGTGCTGTTCCAAGATTAATCCATCCAAAGGCAAGAACGCCCATTAGCGCCACTGAACCCCACTTGGCTTCGTCAGTTAATTCACCAACAGATGAGAGATAGAACCCCAAAACGGAGACGAACATTACAGCCACGACGGTCCTTGCGAATCCCATGTCCCTCGTTCACCCCAAACATTGATTCTTTATGACGGTGATGGAATCTCAGCACCGTCACAATTCTTGGCCATCGCCTGAGAGTTCACCCAAAAGGCGGTCTAGAGCACGCCTGCGGTGGCTGAATTTTTGCTTGATTTCCAAAGAAACGGTGCCGAAGGTGGCTCCATGTGTACTCGTGACTCCATAGGTTCCGGCTGGAAGAGGTTGACCCAAATCATCGAGGTCAAGCGGTATGAACACGGGATCAAATCCAAAACCTTCTTCTCCACTTGGGGCAGTGGAAATGGCTCCTGGACAGGAACCGGTTCCAAGAATAATTTTCTCTCCGTCCCATAGAGCAGCCACCGCTTGAAACGAAGCGCTACGAAGGCTGGCAGCTTGGACGGGATCCTCGCTTTGAAGATGGTTCAGAAGCCTCAATATTCCTTGATTGCCAATGGTTTTGAAGACATATGAGGAATAAATGCCAGGAAATCCATCCAAGGGTTCCACGAAGAGACCTGCGTCTTCAACCATCACGTGAGTTTCACCCTCTGGAAGATATTGCTTGGCTTGCTCGAGTTTGGCGATGGCTATATCTTCCAGTGAATCAAGTTGGGGTTCAACAATCGTGCCTTTAGGCAAGGTCAATTGACGGACTTCAAATCCCAAAGGTAAGAGATGGCTGGCTGCTTCGGCGAGTTTGCCTTTGTTTCCAGTCAGGAACCAAATAACGGTTGACATCGTCTACCCCAATCTGTCACTCCCTATGACGATGCCTCCGTTCCACCGAGATTTCAAAGGTAATTTGATAGCATGGAGTGGTGGCCATTGAACATGGTTTCTGATTGGATTGCAGTAGCAGCTGGTGGGGCTTTAGGGGCTCTTCTCAGATTTTGGGTGAGTGAAAGCATGCCTTCAGATTCGTTTCCATGGGGAACGCTAACAGTCAATTTGCTCGGCTCAATTTTACTCGGAATGGTCACTGCTGCTGTGGCGGTGAACACATTGAGCGAAACACAAGCACTCCTCTTTGGAACTGGTTTGCTCGGAGCCTTTACCACCCTCTCTACTTTTTCGATTGAGAGTGCAACCCTTTGGGATGAACAACGCTGGGCAGAACTTACGGGTTATATTTCAGCAACTGCCTTAGCAGGCCCAGCCCTTGCTTTACTGGGCTGGAAGGTGACGGAATCGTTGTTAAGCTAAACTCACTTGAGAATGTTCAGCATCCGATTTAAAGCCAAAAGTGCTCCTTCCTGAACATCATTTGGAACAATGATTTGGTTGGGTTTCTCTCCCTTCACGAGACGTTCAAGCACGTCCATGAGATAAGCGGGATGAATCATGTACATGGTGGAACACGGACAAATTTCATCGTCAAGACATTCTATGTGTTTGTCGGGATGTTCCCTTGCAAGGCGTGCAACCATGTTGATTTCTGTGCCGATTGCAATTGAGGAGCCAGCAGGTAGTTCACCGACAAAATTCCGAATGTATTGTGTTGAGCCGAAAGCATCGGCCAAGTCCACAGTTTCTCGAGGACATTCAGGGTGGACCACAACGATTCCATCCGGATGTTCAGCGCGAAACGTATGAATTTGTTCGGGTGTGAATCGCTTGTGTACAGAACAGAAGCCATGCCAGAGAATAATTCTTGAATCCTTTATTTCACCCATAGCGCCAATTCCAGGCGTCCAAGTAGGCATTTTTTCTGTATCAATCCCCATGGCAATGCCGGTATTTCGTCCGAGGTGTTGATCGGGGAAGAACAACACTGCGCCACCATCACCTGCTCGTTCAAACGCCCAATTGAGGACACCCTGTGCATTTGACGAGGTGCAAACAACGCCGCCATGACGGCCAACAAAATCTTTCAAATCTGCACTGGAATTCATGTAGGTTACGGGGACAAGAAAATGTTCACCTTGAGGCGCTGGTTCATCCGGATGATCTCTGTCAAGTGGGTCCTTGAGCCCAGATAATGCAAGCAACTCCTCCCAAGCAACTTCAACCTCTGCGAGGGTGGCCATGTCTGCCATTGAGCATCCGGCTCGCATGTTGGGTAAGACCACAGTTTGGTCGTCAGTGGTCAAAATATCTGCTGATTCGGCCATGAAATGGACGCCACAGAAGACAATGTGTTTTGCTGTTGAGGAGGCTGCCTGCTGGCTAAGCATGAATGAATCTCCGAGGAAGTCGGCATGCATGACAATGCTGTCACGTTGATAATGGTGGCCAAGGATGAGAAGGTCATCACCAAGTTGGGCCTTCAGTTCCTGAATTCGGTCGCTCACAGCTTGTTCTTCCATGGACAGGGATGTATCCATGAAGTCAACGGAACACATTGGAAGGGTCAACGACATGGCTCTCATATGGGGTAAACGCTCACCCTTTTTGAAACAGTGGTTAGGAGTGAACTTTGAAAACTGTGACCCTATGAGCGGGACATGGCCTTCATCGAAGAGCATCGGCTCCATTTAGGGGCGGAAGCAGACGTATGGCGAGGTACGTGGTTTGGGAAGCAAGCCGTCCGAAAACAGCGGAGGCCTCGCTCGTGGCGGCATGCTGACCTTGACCATCGCCTTGGTGTTCGCCGGATGACCAGTGAGGCTCGCCTTTTGATTCGTTTGCGCAAAACCGGACTCCCAGTCCCTGCTGTTTGGGATTTAGACTTGGAAGGAGGACAGTTGGTCTTGGAATGGCTCCCAGGTCGGACACTCATCGAACTTCTAAACGACGAAAATGCAGAGCCTCAGTCTATTGAGCGTGCGTTAAAATCCGTTGGTTCTGCTGTCCGGAACTTGCATAGAGAGGCAATGACTCATGGAGACCTATCAACCAACAACGTCCTCATCAACCAAGAGGATGTTTATCTTATTGATTTTGGATTGGCCGCTGTTGAATACGAAGTCGAGAGGTTCGGAATTGACCTCCATGTCCTTGATGAAATTCTTGGCGCATCCCACCCTCAGTGGGAGGATGCCATTGATTGGGTGTTAGAGGGTTATGCTGGAGTGGATGCTCAACTTGGACCGGCTCCAGTTCTTCAAGGCGGCAAGGTGCCTACTGCAAGCGAAGTACTGACCCGATTGGACGATATCCGTCAACGAGTTCGCTATCATGGTTGAAGGGCGATTGAACGCTCATGACGTCGTTCTCCTTGTCGCTGCCACATGTTGAAGAACACGATAACGACAGCAAGAACGACGCCAAGTTGGAGAACGATGCTGGAGTACAATCGCAATTCTGGCTCCCATGAGTGAATCTCTACAGAAAGGGTTTCATCTTCCAGCTGGAAATATACAAGGTGGTTTTCGAGGACTTGCGGCCCCCACTGGTCGTTTTCATCAACGGTGAGAACTTGTGTTGTATTTGTTCCAAGCGTGGTAAAGTGTATTTCTCGGTCAAGATATTCATCTCGGGGAGATAAGGGGTTGTAGTGGTCTCGTGCTGCCCAAGCAAGAATTCCGTTGCCAATGGATGGGTCAGACACATGGTATTTCGCATTACTACCAAGCCATTGCATGGCTGTTGAACGGTTGTAAACCACCAAACGGTCGGTTGCAGTGACGTTAACCGTCACAGCAAGATATTCCCGATTGAAGGCAATGTCAACAATCGAAGCGTTCTCCATATCGACTGGCGTCCCCCATGCTGCCAGAATTTCGTCTTCCTCTATGGCAGCGCTTGCATTGATTTGGTACTCAGTCTGTCCCTTCACACCCATTTGAACCACATTCACCAAGGTTAAATCATCTGAAGAAACAAAAGCAACTTCTGAGCCTGAACCTGCGATATAAACCACAGATCCGAAAGGTTCGAGAGGAATAGAAAGTGGAGAACCATCTAAATTCATACCGAGTAAATCACCACTTTGAACGTAAACAACAGCAAGTTTTGCTCCATAATCTACCAACATTAACCGATCAGGACGTTCCATTGGAATGGAATGCAGTAGCACATCATCTTGCTCAACATCAACCACCGAGAGATGGGTCGAATTCGCAGCCACCAACGTTGTCCCTGAAACTGCGTAAGGTGAATCAATGGTTAACTCCAAGGAAACGAGTTCGTAAGGTTCAGAGCCTGTCTCGGAGAGATTGTGCACAAGCATGACGGCTTCACCACTTTGATTGTCAAGAGTGAACAACCACCCATCAACTGCTGCCGTACCTTCTGGAGCCTCCACGCCACCGGCTGGTAGTGCGCTGTGGGTCAAATCCCACGTGATGACTGAGGAAACCACGATAAGAATCACGAAAGCAATTCTTCCGGTCTCTCGACTTGTTGGATTTCGATAACGACGGAAGGTAGATTGAAACCTTCCTTTGAGAAAACTCAAGGCATCCTTTGGTTTTGTCAGCACCGTAACGATACGGGCGTTCATGGTGCGCTCGTCAAAGAACTTCCACCATGTGTTGGATGTTCGGTCCGCAAGAGAGACTGCCGCTCCTGCAATGAGCATCCCTCCAATGATGTCGAGGAACCAATGAATTCCGAGATAAATAATGGTAAATGCTGTGACCGTGGTGTACAGGAAGACGGTATGCCTGTATCGGTTCCATCGGCGGTCGTCATCAAAACGGGTCAAACACAACCAAACAGCAAATGGAATTCCGATGTGTAGCGAGGGCATACCGTTGGTGAACGGGTCAATACGACGGAACCAATCAGCAATCTCAGGAGTGAGCGTATACGCCAAGGTTTGCATTTCTGGAATCGTGTCACCTGTCACTCTAACGTTGAAAAACAGATAGAACGGGACCGCCAAAATATACACCCATGCAATCGAGAGCGTCACTCGGTCTGCGAGCCAGCGGTCATCAAAATATGCGAAGTAGAAGATAGAAACATAGCAAATAAACATGAATCCAGCCACATAAAAGTGAGTTAGGAAGGTCGTAAGAAGCGAATTTTGAAAAGTTTGTTGGACCCAGAGCACGAGATTACCTTCAATGGCCCAAATGTAGGGCGTCATATCCAGGCCGGTACTTGCCATGAGAAGGCGGTCAATTTGGTCGAGACCATCTTTTGCATTGTAGATGACAAAAACAATCAGTATATGCACCCAATACCGTCGAAAGAAATCAACGAACGGAGGCAAGGAAACATTGGCCCATGGAGGTTTGAAAACCGGCAGAAGGATGACGCCCAGTGCGAGTGCACTGATCAACCAAGTGAGGTAAACACTCTGCACTCAACATCAACTCCAAACAGCGGTCGGTGAGTCCTGTTCAATAATGCGTCGTATCATTGAACCCAATTTGGGACGATTACCATGCTCCATGCACGTAGGGCTTGCCACGGTCAGGGTCTTTTCGTTGTGCGAGATCGTAAATTCGCTCAAAGCGAAAAATTCCGCTTGAGCAACCCGTCTGCCACTCGAAAGCAAGAGCGTATTTTCCAATGGTCCGAACCTGTGGTTTCTCCGGAGGGTGAGCCTCAACTTGACGGCGAAGGGTTTTGCTGGTTTCATCGTCGTTGCGCATTGGAGAGCATTTGGCACAGGGGCACGCATGTCTGAGGTCATCGTAGGAGACAACATATGTGGTATCGTCATTGTATGAGAGGACCATTTCGGTAGTTTTCCGCTCAAGTTTTTTGAGGCTAGGAAGTTCTGAACTCATGGATTCACCTCAAATGATTTCAAGCCCATCGTCTGAGCCGTTTCCGAGTTGCTCCTGAATGGCAGAGACTACTTTTGCAAAGGCAATCGCCGATGCCCCTTCAGGGTCCGAAACGATACGATGGACGCCATCATCACCGCCACGAACGAATCCAGGGTCAAATGGAAGCGCTCCGAGGAATGGAACTCCGAATTCTTCTGCAGTGGACTTCCCTCCGCCTTCCTTGAAAATATCCAATGTAAACTGAAAGCGTCCTTCTTTGTCTGCGGTAGCATCAACAGTTTTTCCACCTGGGCCTGCAACTGAGAAGCTGCTACCGGGTTCTGCAGTCCCTTGTACGGTGTATCCGCTCATGTTCTCAACAACGCCCAAAACTGGGACTTTGAGAGATTCAGAAAACGTGATTGACTTGCGGCTGTCAAGAAGAGCAACTTGTTGAGGAGTTGTAACAATGACCATGCCGTCGATGTTCGGAAGCGATTGAGCCACGGTAAGAGGCTCGTCAGAGGTACCCGGGGGGAAATCGATGACAAGGTAGTCAAGTTCGCCCCATTCAACGTCGCCAATAAATTGCTGAATAGCACCCAACTTGATCGGTCCGCGCCAAACAACCGGTGTATCTTCGTCTTCAAGTAAGAAGGCCATGCTGATGACTTTCACACCAAGATGCCCTTCTGCTGGATGAATGCGCTTGTTTTCAACATGGAGTCTGCGACCGTCAAGTCCCATCATTTTGGGAACATTCGGGCCAGTGATATCAATGTCAAGAATACCAACACGGAATCCTTGCTGGGCGAGTGAGAGCGCAAGGCCGGTACTTACTGTGGACTTGCCCACACCTCCTTTTCCGGACAGCACCATGATTTTGTGTTTGATCTGACGGCCAATTTCTTCCATTGACATCTTGCGCTTCATCTGCGCGTATGCTTGTTCCATCTGTTTTTGTTCCTGAGGCGATGGAGCGGGTGCTGGAGTGGACTCGCCAGTACTTGGAGAGTTGAGGGTCACGGGTGAATCGGCCATGGTTTTACGAATGAATTGGGCTACTTCAACCCACCCACCGTCGATGGAAGGAATCCGTCGCTCCATTCAGGGTCATCGACGCAACAATGCATCAACAGACAGATGGCTTGCAAGGGTGGGAACAACAACGGCTACAACAGGAAGCAACTGCCATTCCATTCCTCCATATGCCCAGCCAAGTCCAATTGAAAGCGGCAGGGCTACGATGAGTGACAACCGGTTGGTTTGACGCCGGTGGGCTCTTGGAGCGAATTGGCCAAGGGAAATTGAAAACGAGCCGAATAATATGATTTGGAAGGTGATAAAGGTCGCAATAATGCGAAACAAAACATCTGCATCTAACGCTGCTGCGAATATATGACCAACGAAAAGGATGCCAAATATCCCGATGTTTAGGATAATAGAATTGTGCTTCACAACGACTCCTCATCCCCGACCTATGTCAAATGATGGGAACTGAACCAAAGAAGATAGAGTTCATATGCCCTTGACTCTTGTTAACCACCATGAACATTCTTTTCGTATGCGTTGGCAATTCATGTCGTTCTCAAATGGCTGAAGGATTGGCTCGATCAATGGGTCACCAAGCCTCATCGGCCGGAACGCACCCTGGGCCGGAAATCGCTCACAATGCTGCAAAACTCCTGGAAAGCCGAGGAATATCAACAGAGGGCATGATTCCAAAAAGCGTGGACTTGTTCGATGCTGAAGATTTCGACATGGTGATTTCGATGGGCTGTGGCGTACATTGCCCAACCATGAGAATTGATGATGATTGGGAACTTGAAGACCCTTACGGGATGCCTTACGAGGCATACGAAACCACTGCAGCTGAAATTGAGCGACGATTGAAGTTGATCGAGGTTCACTCTTCCTCGGACTGAGGCACTTCTCCAACACCAGACATGTTGATTCGGATAACGCTTACCGTTCGGGTTTTACCTTCATCGGTTGGCAGTTCTTCAGAGGCGCATTCTAAATGGTCTATCGTGACAGTCTCCGGAAGACCTTGTGCAATGTGACCGTTACGACGTCGGCAAACTTCTGCAACATCTACTGCTCTGGAGATCGTAGCGCCACGAGCGACGAGTTGAATGGAGCGCTCGCCCTCTTTCATTGCCATGACAACTGCACGAACATAAGCGTGCAACGGTTTCTTTCCGATGAAGATGATTCTGCGTTCGTCTGACATGGTATTCCCAAGCCTTGGTGAACCGACCCATCACATAATACTTGAGTGCTCAAAATGCCCAATAAATACGTCAAAAACTGCGTTTTTCGGCTGGAATGCGAGAGCCGGGACTCGAACCCGGGTTCAGGCGTTGGCAACGCCCGGTGATAACCACTACACTACTCTCGCTTGTGTTCCGCCCACCGAGCCGGAGTTTAAACGATTGTCGGCCTTACTCCTTGCTTGGTCATGGAGTAAAACACATCAACTGCTTGATGATTACGAGGCTTGTGTAAACCATCCGAATCTTTGTTCTGATTGGATTCTTTAAACAGGAGTTCAAAAGCACAGTTGTGAAACAAAGCATATGAAGGTAACACTATCAGTAGCATCTTTGGTACTTATTCTCGCATTAAGCCTTGCCACAGGAGCGGTATTTACTGCGATTAATCCGCTTGATTCATCTGCAAATGAATCGTTTTCAATTGATGCACCGGTCACATACGGAGTAAACGAATATACCCTCGTTGAGGTAGATGAGGGAGATAACGATGAAGAGGACGTTATCACTGAACGGCTTCATGAATTCCAATTTGAATCCAAGAACGGTGGTGACGTTGTTAACTGGGACTTCGGAGACGGAACAACTGGGATCGGTTATGAAATAATTCACTCGTTCGCCCTACCCGGAACCTACACGGTGACGGCCACCTCCACATCTCCTGATGCAATACAAACTTCAACAGTCGAAATCAAAGTGGAACGAACTGCAACGGTAGAATCTGATAACATGGAGTGCGTCTGTGCTCCAACTGCAAAAGCTACCATCATTAATCTCGTGCCCTTGGCCGGAACCGTTTCTTATGATGGCATAGTTACAGTAGAACACGACGGTAGCAGCGAATCATGTGCTCTACGAAACCCCCTCCAGGAATGCCATGTTCGTGTCATTATTGAGCGCACCCTTGACGGTTCAGTGATTACGCAAGAGACCATTTTTGATGAACGCTTCAGGGAAAACGAACTCAACATTCCTTTTGAAATGATGAACATTGAACTGGACGAAGGTGAAGGATTACAAATCCGACTTGAAACAGACCAAGTTCGAGACTGGCACAAGCCAAGTACAACCTGGGAAATGACTGCACCAATCGTGTGATTCAACACTCAAATGGTTGACCTGCTCAGCAATCAACATTGACAATTTAATGCGCTTTTGTTGATGCGAACGGTCCACCCACGTTGAATCAAAAACCATTGAGAGTGGACGTGCCGAGCAATCAACATTGGCAATTCAATGCGCTTTTGTTGATGTGAACGGCCAACAGAATCACATTTATTCATCTCTGGTGGACGTGCCGAGCAATCAACTTAGGTGATTAAATTTGGATATGTTGATGCGCACGGTCCACTCTCGTTGTATCAAAAACCATTGAGAGTGGACGTGCCGAGATTTGAACTCGGGGCCTCTACCATGCCAAGGTAGCGATCTTCCAACTGATCTACACGCCCTAAAGGGTGCTTTCGCATTCCGCCGACCGGCCTCGCAGTCATAAGGATTCCCGACTTTCATCCCCCGCTTTTGAGTGACCAAATCATCAACAAGCACATGAAATCTCATGAAGGAGCCGCCCGTGCAAGCAACCATGGGGGACAAGAACAGTGGGCCGTTGAGTGACACTCCAGTCCCAGACTCACCTCCAATTGTTCCCGAAGACCTGGTCGACGCCGTCATTTCTTCACTTTCAGGACATGTGGACGCTGTCTTTATTCCGTGGATTGCAGATAGATACACCCTTGAGTGGCTTTCTGTAGATGATGACCGCTTAGGCATGACTCGTTTTGAAGAAGGAAGTTCGGAATTGCTACGACGACGAAAACTGCGGATTGATCCTGGCCAAGTGACCATAGGGTTGCATCCTGCCCTCTTAGAAGACGAGGCGCTTTACCGACATACATTTGCTCACGAATTGTTCCACGCCGCAGGATTGACTTTGCATTCGGATGCTCACGAGAAATTGACACAACAAGTTGCCCCAGCACCCGCCATGAAAGACTCTGCATTATTGCAGAAAATGCGCACTTCGGTACTTGAGGGGCTGAAGGTCCAGTCATGGTCTTGTAAGCGCTGCGGATACACGTGGAAAAGGACCACTGTGCGCCGGCCAAGCAGGTGTTTGAAGTGTGCTCGGCCGTTGTAAGGCGAGTGTTAATCTTCATGTATATTGGTCGCTGCCCCCGACATGGACGTATAGTGTAGTTGGATATCACTCTAGCCTTCTAAGCTGGAAACCCGGGTTCGAATCCTGGTACGTCCGCCACCAATCTGGA
>CALKGM010000042.1 GCA_938084675.1 Candidatus Poseidoniaceae archaeon | reverse complement strand
AGCCACGACAGCGACCCAGATATCTTGGCCAGGTATGACAGGAGTGTCTCCAGCAACGATATCAATGGTGAGTGGAAGTGAAGGATTTCGGTCCAAGGATGCAATGGGTGTCAAGGCTTGGCCGTTTGGATTTGCAGCATTGAACTCAAAGGTAGCCGCATAGACTTCATAGTAGGCAATATCATCTGCAGTTGACAGTTCAAAGTCAAAGAGAAGAGCGCTTCCGTCATCGTTAGGACGGTCAGTCAATGTCAGGTCAGTTAATCGGTCAGGAGCCGTGTTGTCATTGATGTTGTCAATCGGTGTGACCGTTGCTTGTGTAAGGTCCGTAAGATGTACGTTTCCTTTGAGGTCATGAACGGTTATAGCCACAAATAGTTCAATATCGGGCTGAATCAACTGAGGCGTAGAGGCTGTTAACGCCGAATCACCGTACAATGCTGTTGAGATGGTGAGTTCAATTGAGTTTGTTCGTTCATCAATCCATTGCTTGTTGAATGTGAAACAACCACAAACATCCGGATTTGTTCCAAACGTGGCGTAAGCCAAAGCCAGGTCATCTACAGGTTGGTCTGCAACCCACACGGTATAGGAAGCGAAATCATCTGCACCAGAAGGCGTCCAGACGACATCGATAGATGTTCCATCATCGTTTGCGTGGTCAAAGGCAAGTAGAGATGAGATTCGCTCAGGTGCGCTACCTGACCCGATGATGTTCTGGAAAGGCGTGGCCGTGACGATTCGTACGCTGTCAGTATTCCCATTCAACCACACATCGTAAGCAACGACGCCGATGGAATAGATCTGACCGTCGATCAAGGGCACCCCATCAAGGGAGGTGATTGTCGTCTCTGTGTCTTCACAAGAGTTGATGACGGCTGCTTGGGAAAATCCATCGACATTTCCAACGATACCATCATCTCCTGCATCTCCGCCCTGCTTCATGAATACGGTGTAAAAGGCACAATCTTCAGCAGAACTTTGGTTCCACATTACGGAAATACGCCCGCCTTCATCGTCAGGAATATCTGCGGCAGTGGTGCCTTCGATTTGATCAGGGGCTTGATTGTCGTTAAGCTCACCGGTTGGAACGACCGGCCCGACAATCGTGACATCAGAGAGGTTTTCTTGCCCCGCTTCATCAACACAGGTAAACCCGATCCAAACAGGAACTGCTGGAGCGAGTGACAGGATGCTTTGATTTCCTTGGTTCGGCAGATAGGATGTCTCCACAGACAGCCCCAATGCGTCGGTCATGACCGTTGTTGATACGTATACGTTGGTTCGGGCAAGGTCAAGAGCTGTACACCGAGCCCATTCAAGTTCAAGGTCTCCATCTTCTCCATTGCTTCCCATAGCGTTTGCAGTTGCCCATAGCGGTGCGCTTGGAACTTCATCTGAAGATGATGCAGGGCCAAACGGCGCTGAGACCTCTCCCCATCGCCCGTCGGTGTATTCAACCACGATAACGCCGTAGTAGTCCGTTCCGTCTTTGATCGGTTGCCCGTTTGCAGTTTCAATGTCAGCCCCGAGGCGACTGTGAAGAGATACTGCCTTGTCAGGAGTCTGCCCCATCAAAGCGAGTTCGTTCGGTGCGGTAGCCCACGGGCCTTCATTGAGGAAAATGAGGTATCGCGAAAAGTCCTCGTCATGAACCAACGACCATGAAGCAGTCAACGTACCTCCACCGTCATCGGGGCGGTCAACAAGACCTTCCATGTCGACTGGTGTGTCAGTACGAATGTAGTCGTAGGTAATTCTGGCCTCCATCGAACCGTTTGATGGTGAATAGAGCCGAAGTTTAACATGGCGAGTATTGTCGTAAAGCAATCCGTTATCTAGGGCTAACTGTAGTGTAGAGCCGAGATTCGGGTCTTGACTGAGGTCAAGGGTTGCATCGTATTTCACCGACATTGAACGCGCCCATACCGCTGCACCGCTTTCGGAAGATGTGAACACAAGAGGGACCTTTTGCAACATGATTCCGTGAGGCCCAGAAGTTCCTTGGGTGGAGTCAAGAGCGAAGGGCGCGGTTGGGTCTACCAAGGGGATGTCAACGCCGGGGTGTGTCATGTCCGTGATGTTGAGGCCGGAGCCGCCAGTTCCTTGCGAATTTGAGAGGGCTCGGACGGTGAGAGGGTGGGCTCTTCTCATTGTGTAATCATCAACCTCAGTAAATTGGCCGTTGGTCTGCCATCCAACCAATCCCTCCGAAGTTGTAAGCCAAACATGAGATCCAGTTACGATTCCCTCGATAATGCCGCCTTGATTGAATGATGCGAGCCGTCCATGGTTGGTTGTCCTTGATTCGCTTAGCGTAGCCGAAGAACTGCTGAATGCGATGAGTTCGTCGCCGTTGCTCATCATTCCTTCAACCGGCCAAGTTGGAGTTTGATAGGATGCCAAACCGTCTTCAAACATTGTGTCAGAAGAATTCCAGTGGGTCATTGGGCCGATATCAGTTGCAATGTGTAAGCCCCACCAATCGCCAGTTAGGGCGGTCACAGTGTTGGATGGTAATTGGTCAAATCTATGCGTTGAGACAACTTGCATGGTGGCAGTGTCGACCATCGAAACACCAGGCCGGTCTGCTCCACGCCCATCGTGGCTCACAACAAGAATAGGGTTGGCCGAAGGGGAACCTGCTGGGATGAGGGTAAGACCCCATGTGGAGGTAGCCATCAGTCCGTCAGATGTATCCATGAGCGTGGATGTTTCCGTCAACTCGTCCCAAATGATAAGTCCCGAAGGGGTAGCGAGGAAGACATCGGTTCCGATTACGAGAACGTCTTCAATGATATTGTCTTGGAGGCCGCTGTTGGTCGTTACCGAATCCATCCAATCGTTTGTTGCTGTTGTGATGTTAAACCGACCAAGCCCACCATTTGTTCCGATGTACATGATGTTGTTTGAATCGTCAAATCCGTTGACAATATTGGAAGGCAGGCCCGCAATAAGTCGTCCTCCGTCAAACTGTTGCGTATTGAGGTCGAAGGTTTGGACACCAGGAGGGCTTCCTCCTTCGCCGGCTAAACCGATAACAAGGTGATTGTTGTAGAGTTCCATTTGGTCAAATTTGTCGTGAAGAGCGCCGGTGATAGGAACTAGATTTTTATTGGGGACATCGAGTTTCATCAATCCTGTAGGATTGCTTGCAATGTAGAGTTCGTCTCCCTGAAGGGAGAAATCTGTAGCACGAGAGTTCGCAGCCATAGTCCAGCCGTATTCCCACTGAACATCACCGTTGGGCTGGAAGGTTCCTTGAAGGAGGCCAGCGCCGCTGCCTGAGAATTGGCCTTGGGCTGGTTGACCGCCTGTTGCGGCCCAAATGTGCGTTGAGTTTCCAGCCATTGCGGTAATTTGCCCGCTCACTAGGCCTGGGAGATCGACGACTTTCTGCATGCCGAGCGTGGACAGTGTTGAGACGTGACTGTAGCCCGATGAACCGCCAGCTTGCCCCATCATCCAACCTGTTGTGCCTCCAAGCCACTGGAACGAGGTAACAGATGAACCACCGCTTTGCACGTTGGCTTGAGTCGTTGTTGCACCGTTTGACGACATCACGGAGTATCCTCCGCCGATGAGGTTAGAGCCCGAGTTGCCAATACCATGGCCAACGATAAGTTGCCCGTTTGCGTGAGCGAGAGAATCGTACCAAATACGGTCACTCGGTAAGTTGTGACTCGTAGTTGTCAAACTTGTAAGGAATGAGTTTGAGGAAAAACTGTATTTGGAAATGGGTTGATTGTCGTTGTAATATCCAATGTAGAGGGTGTCCGCAGAATCGCAAGTCACTGACGCGGGGGAAGTTCCGTCCAGTTGTGAGCGGTCAAATCCTGAAATCACGGTTTGATTTTGAAGGTCAATGCGGGCAATTCCACCGTTATTGTTGTACATGGCAATGTTGAGTGCTCCGCCACACATTTCCATTGAAATGGGATATCCGTTTGGAATATTTGTGTATGAGTCGGCCGCGTACGACGACCATGCGCCAGTGCTGTCTCGGATAGAAATAATTCCCTCTGCGAATCCACCCCATCCTTGGAAGCGTGCTCCTCCTACAGCAAGGTTAGCACCGTCCGTCCATAGTTCGTAGAAGATTGTTCCTGCATTGGTCGGAAGTCCATTTCCTGCAGTCCACTTTGCCGCCCATTGGTTGGAAGTTTCATTGTAACGATGAACCCCATCTTCGGCTGCGAAGAGGACATGTCCATCGTATTCAACCATGCCGCGAATTGGAAGTTCGTAAGTATCCCAAGAGTTGACAAGGGTTCCGTTTGGAGCATACATGTCAAGTTTGAGTTCACCCCAAGACACCCATGTGTTTCCGGTGGATGAACGGTACGAGGTGACTCTGTCAACCGATCCCGTTGGGAGAATGTTGTTTTCGAAAGAATTGCTCGTAGTGTTCCACATTCCGATACCGCCCGAGCCGTCTGAATTCCACCACTGGGGAGATACAACACTGGTCATGAGAATGTCTCCAACCAGATCCATGCCAACAATATCTCCTCCGTTTTCACCTACTTGGGAGCCGATGTCGATGTTGCCTAGATTGGTGAGGTTGAACACGTCAAGGCGACTTACTTCATCGCTCGCAGTTAGAGAATGATAATACATGATGTTATTGTGAATAATCATACCATATGGGTCCCCATTAGCGCTGTAGAGATTGTTTGATTTCTCAATGTCGTAAGCCTCTCCTCCGGTGGTGACGTTGATGAGTTGGAACCCATCACTTCCACCTACCCAGAGCAAGTTTTGACGGATGTCCGCCACCATTCCTGTAACATCATCATTTCCTCCGTCAAGAACACCGTTATCTTCGGTGAACGGCGTAAGCCATTCGTTAGAAGTGATATTGTAACGAAGGACGCCTAATCCATCGGTTCCGATGTAAGCGATATCTCCCATGATTTCCACAACTGCATTTTCAGTTTGGGTGCCTTCTCCCCAGTTGTAGTCATGTTGGAAGTTTGATTTTGTGATGAGCCCAACTCCAGATGTAGTGCCTCCGTAGACATAGTTGCTGTCGTAACTCACGCTGTAGGTAGCCCAGTTGGGCATGCCATCATACACGTTTTGGCAGTCACTGACGCCCATTGTCGCAATGCTGTATTTGCATACGCCGATGTTGGTACCTGCGTAGATGAAACCTCCTGAGCTGCCTGCTTCAATTGCAAAGTCAAAGAATTGCGTTGGACGAGTTTGCCAACTGCTTCCTTGGCCGAAGTTCGTCGTTTGTGTTCCGTCCCACTTTCTGGCGCCTTGTTGTGTGCCAATGTAGAGGTTGACACCGTCGCTTGCTAGCGCATAGATTTGGTTGCTTGGCAGTGGAGCATTCCTACCACTGGCGAGAATTGGCGTAAGGATCTCTCCGGTTGAAAGGTCCTTTCGGACAACGCCAAACCCTTGGAGGCCGAGGTGAAGGATGTCGCCAACCATGGCGACACCAGCATAACTTACGCCGTTAATTCCAGTTGAGCCCCACGGGGTCAACCATGAATCGTTGGTGATATCGTATCGAAGAATACCTTTGTCTTCGGTAGCCACATAAGCCCGCCCACCGTTGAGGACAACGTCTCCGAGAAGGGACGAAGGAATTCCGTTGGTGGTGTCGTAACCGATGCATGAAGATGCTGATTGTTGGAGTTGTGAACGGTTGATAATTGCAAACCCGCCGTTCTCCAACGATACAACAACTGAATCCGCATTCATGTCAAGACTCAGGAAATCTGAGCCTGTTGCCCAGCAACCTTGTCCGTTCCACTGGTTGAGGACTGTACCTGAAGATGAGTGCTGGACGACAGTGCTGTTGGACATTGCGAGGAACAAATCAGTCCCATCCGAGCCCATAGCCAGTACATCACCAGCCAACGGCCAAGAAGGCAACCAGACGGTATTGCCTATGTCAAATCGGTTGATTCCGGTTCCATCATCTCCTGTGATGTAAAGAATGCCGTTGATTTCCTCAATGAGGCCCATTTCATCCGTAGTGGGTCCACTTGAGAGCATGATGTTCCCTTCCAATATCGGGCTGTTTCCAGGTGTTAAATGGGCGAGTGTACCTTCCCCGTCGCTGATAAGCAATCCTGTTTGACTTGGTGAGGCTTGACCGAGGTTGTCCCAGATCATCATCGCCTGAGCCTCAGATTGCAAACCAAAGTCGGAGAGTGCGTACGTGGTGGAAAATATTCCATTTGTTGTATTGTAGACGTGGAGCGATGGTCCGTTCAGAATGAAGAGGTTTGAATCAACTCTTGCAAGGCCGGCGATTTCGTTGCTATCAAGCCAATTTGAGGCAGTCCATGTGGAGAGCCAGAAGCCTGCCGAGAAATCAAATCGAGCAAGTCCGTTATCGGACGACCCTAGTAGGAGTTGATTTCCGGAAACAGCCATTGTTGTGACATCATCGGAATGAAGCGTATTTCCGGTATTCCAAGACGAGAGCGGAGTGTTTGTTGTCAAGTCGTATCTGTATACTCCAGCGCCATCAAACGCAGTGTAGAGCACTCCATTGACTTCAATCATGGCCGTAGCCGATTCCGGAATGATTGTTCCTGCATTGGTTGTTTGAACGCTGTTCCAACCGACACCGTCCCACTGTGAAACTCCACTAGCGTCCGCTCCGAAGACTTCACCGCTCGTTGTTAGTATGAAGGTATCAAACGATTCTGTGGGCGAAAGCAGAGCAGGCTGGAAGCTTGAATTATCCAGCGATAAGGCGTGCATTGTACCATCGCCAGCAAGGAGATGAAGGAGGCCATTGTTTGCATCAACGACCATTTCATCTATGCCCAAATACGTGGTAAATTCCATCATATCAATGACGATGGGGTTGGCGTTGACATCAAGCATGAGGAGGTCGTTGTTCACGGCTACATACATGAATCCAAGGCCGGGATGTACTGCATAATCGTTGATGATGGTTTCAACAGGACGTAGAGAGACTGCAGGGTCAACAGGGGCCAGGGCTTGAATGACCATTTCTGTGATTTCAGCATCGGATGGTAATGTCCAACCTGCATCTGAATTGCTGTTCGGGTTCAAACGCCCTTCGTACACGGCGCCATTGTCGAACTGATTGGATTCACCCAGCATGCCTGAACCAGACCAATCAAACAGACTTGTTCCCATACCCTCAACGGCAAGCAACGGGCCTTCAATCACCATTCCATCTTCTCCACTTACTCGGATTTCAAGCGTGACGTTAGATAATTCGGCTCCTGGCGCAAAGCTCAGATTCCAATCTGCGCTTGCTTGAGCGCCGGTACCGGAGGCGTTTGCTCCGACGGCATCAAGAGTGACCCATCCAGTGTCGTTACTTCCCTCTAGCGGCCACGTTACTCCGCTGGGCTCAGCATGGGCGGAAACCGTCGAAAGGCTAAGCAATGGTGCCATTGACATGAGCAGCATCAGCAGCACCATCGATAGGGCGCGGCCAGCCGCTCGAGAGTCGTTTGCAGCCCTTCGGATTGGATTCATACTACGCACCGGACTTTCAGGGTATTTGAAAGGGGCTCCTTCTTGACTATACAATAATTCAACAAATCGGCCCAAAATCGCGCTCTTTTAGCCGCAAAATCGGTTTCGCCCATGCCTCAGAGCCTCAAAGAATCGCATCCATTGAGCAAGGATTCACACAAGACTCAAACCATAAGCGTCAGCCGTTGGACAAGGGGTCCGTATGGAACGAGAAACCAAAGAGCGATTGCTCCGCAAGGAAGCACTGGAATACCACGAGGCAGAACCGCGTGGAAAAATCAAGGTCGTCCCGACCAAACCACACGCCACTGCTCATGAATTGAGCCTGGCTTATTCTCCAGGGGTAGCCTATCCTTGTTTGGAGATTGAAGCGCGTCCAGAAGACGCCTACAAGTACACGTCAAAAGGAAACCTTGTGGCCGTTATTTCCAACGGAACCGCAGTCCTTGGCCTCGGTAATATTGGAGCACTCGCCAGTAAACCTGTTATGGAAGGAAAAGGCCTGCTTTTGAAGACGTTTGCAGGTATTGACGTTTTTGATATTGAGGTGGATACCGAAGACCCTGAAGAATTTATCAGCACGGTTGTCAACATTTCCAAAACATTTGGAGGAATCAACCTCGAAGATATCAAGGCCCCTGAATGCTTTGAGATTGAGCGACGTATTGCGGAAGCGACCGATGTTCCCGTCATGCACGACGATCAACACGGAACCGCGATTATCTCAGCCGCTGCACTTCTTAACGCTGCAGAATTACAGGGTAAAGCCCTCAAAACGCTGAAGGTAGTAGTCATTGGTGCAGGTGCCTCTGCTATTGCATGTGCGAATCATTACATCGCTATTGGGGTGAGCATCAAGAACATCACGCTGGTTGACAGCCAAGGCATTGTCACCAAGAAGCGACTTGATGCAGGTGAGTTGAACGAATACAAGGCGCCTTTCGCTCATGACCGAGCACCAGGGGACCTCAGTGACGCCATGAAAGGTGCCGATGTGATGTTGGGTCTTTCACGGGGTGGATTGGTCTCCCAAGACATGGTCAAGAGCATGGCGGACAAACCGATTATCTTTGCATTAGCCAACCCTACGCCAGAAATTTTGCCTGAAGAAATCCTTGCTGTTAGGCAGGATGCAATCATCGCCACAGGGCGTTCCGACTACGTAAATCAAGTCAATAACGTACTGGGCTTCCCTTACATCTTCCGCGGAGCCTTGGATGTTCGCGCACGAGACATTACTCAAAACATGAAGATGGCAGCGACCCGAGCCCTTGCTCAACTTGCAAAAGAACCCGTTCCAGATTACATCTCTGCAGCCTATGACGGTGTAGTCATGCAATATGGGCCCGAGTACATCATACCGAAGCCCTTTGACCGCCGTGTTTTGATTTGGGAAGCAGCTGCAGTAGCACAAGCAGCAGTTGATGAAGGAATCACCGGAGTTAGTGCTGAAGATTTTGATATCAACCGCTACAAAGAAGAACTTGAGTCACGGCTCGGAGAGTCTTATTCCGTCATGCGTCAAGTTATCAACCAAGTCAAAGGGAAGGGCAAGCGAATCGTGTTTCCAGAGGGAGATAACGAAGCCGTTCTACGTGCTGCTGCACAATTATCGGAACAACGGATCTGTCAACCAATTTTACTCGGACCCGTTGACCGAATTGACCGAATGGTCGGTGAATTGGGCCTGCATTTTGAGTATGAACGGTACGACCCAAGGTACGATGAGCGACGTAAAACAGTCTATGCGGATGCATTCTTCGAACGAAGGCAACGCAAAGGAATCACATGGCCGGATGCGGCACGTTTGCTCAAAAGTAGACCTTATTTCGCAAGTCAAATGGTCCAATTGGGCCATGCAGATGGATTTGTTGGCGGCGTAAGTCGGAATTATGCTGATGTGCTACGGCCGCCCTTACAACTGATTGGTAAATCCAAAGACAGCCACTGTATTATCGGATGCTACATGATGAACATCAAAGGACGAACGATCTTCCTTGCCGACGCTACGGTAAACGTCTATCCAGACAGCAGAACACTCGCTGAGATTGCCGTTCAGACCGCAAAGGTTGCCCGACGGTTTGGTGTTATACCAAAGGTCGCTATGCTTTCGTTTTCGAACTTTGGGTCCACTCGTGCCCAACGAAGTGAACGGATTGAGGACGCCGTTTTAATGGCACGAGAACTCGACCCTTCGTTGGTAATTGACGGCCCGATGCAAGGCGATACGGCGCTCAACACCCTTGTTCAAGATGAGTATCCGTTCATGAATCTTGAAGGTCCAGCCAATGTTTTGGTTTTGCCGAATCTTGCAGCAGCCAATATTGCTTACAAATTGTTAGAGGAGCTTGGAGATGCTGAGATGACAGGGCCAATTCTCGAAGGAATGGACCGGCCTGTTCAGTTGGTGGCGCGACAAGACGGCGTTCGTCACATTGTCAACATGGCAACCATCTGCGCTGCAGATGCCATCCGCAGTGAATCTTACTGGGATACACTATCCGATGCATCTTCCAACGAATGAACATCCTCATAACGTAATGTTGGGCGTTTTGGTCTCCAAATCGCACCGGTTATGAAACCAGCACACAATCCTCCGAAAAAGAGGTTGAACCATCCGTCGATGGCGTAGGCTCCCATTCCCCTGGCGATCGGAATCGCAAAAGAAGGAACGATTCCTAGTAAGGTGGTCCAAAGGAGTTCAGAACGAATATTTGCCCATGTATCAGTTGTTGACGGCACTCGCTTTGCAGAGGAGGCCCGTATTGGTGAGAGTACCAAACGCGCATAGACTCCCGGAAGGGGCCGTTGAGACGGGACCGTTCCTTTTGCAAACACGGTTGCATTACGCGGATGAATTGCCATGACTGCGGATTGTGAGGAAGCAGGTCCGATGAATTCGTTTGGACGAGGTCGTCCATCCATCATGGCCCCCCTGTTGTTTGAGGCAGGACCGTCTGCAAGGCGTTCATTGGTGCCGACTCTCAGGGCAAACGCTCCTTTGCGCTGGGCAAGATACCATTCAGATTCCGAGGGAAGACGGAGTTCCCACGACCCTTCATGTTCGTTGCAAAATGTTTTGAATTCTGAAGACTCCATCATCGCTTGACAGAGTTCCTCGACATCGTTTGCCGTTAGGTCGTCCATCGGTAGGTCTGCTTTTGCCGATTGAGATGGAGCCTGGAGTGCCGCTGCAACATCAGCACGGGTGAGCAGTTCATTCATGATGAAAAATGCAGGTAGCCGGACTTCATAGGCTGGGCGTTGACTTGAGTAAATCCATCCGCCTTTGTTTGTTCCAAGAACAAGCGTATCCGAGGCGACTTCTTGAAAGTCAATGGACCCGAAGCGAACCATGTTCTCACTTCACAAGCGTGCGTTCCATACGGTTGTACCAGGAGATTCCAGCAGCATGGTCGGTGAGCAGTTTGAATTGAGGGAACGGAGAGACCGAACGCATGTAGCCAAAGGCTGCAAAATCGACCAAATCCGGGCTTGACCCTCCAAAGAACTCTTCACCGTTGTGTGAGTCTGTAAATTCGCTAAGCAAATCATGCCAGAGTTGTTTGGGCTTCCTGCCGTCCTTTTTGACGCGCTTTCTTGCGATGATTCCCCACATGATTGGGAATCCTGCCCAGGCGTAGAGTCGCTTAGAAAAGAAGCCGAACTTCTCAATTTTCGAGATTCGTGTTGTCGTTTTGAGGGCAGAGCCGAGGGAGCCATAGAGGATGGGAACGGTTGCTTTGGACATGTGAAGGTCAACCCATTCTAGCCATTGCTTTTGGCGCTCAGAATCCCCCATTGCAGCCATTTTTCCGCCGTTGTATGCGGCATCTATGTGCTTCAGAAGCGGCGTTGAATCAACAACATGCCCCCCATTTTCGTCCGTGAAGACGGGGACCTTTCCCCAGTCGCCTGCGAAGGCAACATCTTTCTTGATTTTCATTCCATTGACTGGAATGTATTCAATGTCCATTCCGAGGTGCTCAATCAATCCTCGGACCTTCCAACAAAACGGGCAGGTGTAAAGCATGTGTAAGGTTGGGGTTTGACCCATGTTGAGGGCTGAGGACCGACCTTATTCAATTCTCGTTCTCTCCAACATTCTCTGGCTTCCATCCAGCTTTCCAGAAATCAAGATTATCCAGCCACGCTAACCACTCTTTATCGGTACAAGTCAAAAGGCGGAATGCTCTGCTTTCCAGCCCTTCACGGTTAGATGGATTCAACATTCCTTCTTCCATTGCATCCCTCCACTCAACCTGCATTTGGCGAATTCGCCGCCGTGCTTCTTCAGGCTGGTCAAAATTCATCTCACAGATATCGCGCAATTCGCTGATCCATGTTCGTGTGTCTTTGAGAAGAGGGTCGTTAACCACAGGGCGAGAAGTGGTCGACTTTTTCCCGAAAGGCCACCATCCCATGAAGAACCACCCGTGCCTTTGGTTAATTGACCTGTTCATTGCGCAAGGGATTGAAGAACTCAACCGCCGAGCGCTCGGTATGGGCCGAATCACCGTTCACCTCCACGGGAAAACGAAAGACAAGGCTTCGGCTACGTTGATTGAGATGTACGCTAAACGACTGGAACAACGCTCCATTCGTTGTGTGACTCATCCTGCAAAACTAACCCCCCAATCCTACCTCGATAAACTGCTTGCATTGAATGGAGAACTCGTTCTTATGGATGAAGGAGGTATTCTTGAGCCTTCAATCCCGTTTTCAAAGCGCGTGGAAACATGGGGCTTGTCAACGGGTGATATCCACCTTGCAATAGGTCCTGCAGAAGGATGGCCAAAGACTGAAACCACCACTACGATTTTGAGACTTTCACTTTCTCCGATGACCTTCCCACATGAACTTGCGACGGTTATGTTGGTTGAACAACTCTACAGGGCAACAGAAATTTCTCGCGGTTCGGGTTATCACAAAGCATGATATTCAACCGATGAATCACAACGACGAGGGAGATGCAATGATCATCGATGCAGCCGTTGGAAAAATCCTCGTCTTCATTTCAATGGCGGTAGTATCGGCCTCTCTTTTGGCCGGTAGCAGACATCAACCATTCCCAGAGATCTCACGGCGGTTTGGCTGGCTCCTCGCTTCCATTACTGCACTTACGCTTCTTGGAGAATCTGCACCTCGTCCGATGGAACTGAACATTCTTCTTTCTCTTGTTTTGGTCACAGGATCCTATGGCGTTCTTGTAGGAGTTCACCACATGGTTCGAACGCGACGTGACGTTTTCATTGCTCCAATGTCTGGTTTTCTCTTTTGTATCGGTGCCGGCGGCCTCATGGTTTTGACCTGGCCAGACCTCAATCAACTGGAACAATGGGCCGGTTTCCTCGCCCTAGTGGTCCTTGGAGGAGGGCAAACATGGATGGTGTTTAGAGGCCTCTTGATCGGGCGACTCCCACTCGCCTGGAGCCAAGCTGGCATGGTGGCCTTGCAACGCGGTCAACTCGAAGGGCCACAAGGGGCGATTAACTGCTTTGAGAAGGGATGGGATGCTGATGAGGAACATCTGAACCCCATGGCTTACATCGCTTTGGCCTCAATTTACAGGTTCAACGGGAACGCAACAGAAGCCGAGAAATGGCAGGAATCTTTTGAGGATGCAGGGGGGCAACCCTCTGTTGCAAGCGAGTGGATCCTTGCATTGAATGAGTCGTTGCGAGCCCTTGGAGGCTCTGAACAGATGTTCCCAACTCGCTTAGATGACTCCGAATAGGACATTCGTTTCCGGTTTCATGCCCTCGAGGGCTCATGAGAAACGAGGTCTTATATCCTTCAAGGTTGATTTAATATCATGAAAGAACCCTATGAACCTGCCGAAGATTGGCCAGCAGGCAACATTCTCTGGTTCGCAGTAACGATTTGGTTTTGTTCAAGCCTGCTCTCACAGACGGCTCATATCGCCATTTATGGTTTACCTTATGACGCCACAGCGATGCTCAAATCCCTCGGCCCAGTCTACTATTTTGTTCTCATTCTTGAACTCGCCATGTGGGGCGGGCTCTTTGCAATGGGCGGTTACAGGTTCTATCGGTCCCGTAAAACTCCAATGATGACTCCCGCCACAACCCCTGCGGTTTGATGAAGGCGGAGTGCGGATTCAGGCGCAAAAACGGCCTTCTTACATTCTAAGCATCCGATGAACCTAAAGGTCGTCAAATTAAGGAACACCCGTGAGTATACACCAAGACGAACCATTGTTTACAGGGCTTCCAATGGAATTGGACGCCTTGGAACCAGGAGTTGAACTGCCCTATCCTCTTCCAAATGAGGCGAAAATTGTCACCATAGAGGAAGCGAGGGCTTCCCTCAAAGAAGCGACCAATGTTCTCATGGTGTTACAGGCAATGAGTGAGGAAGCTCACGACCTTACGGATGAATTGGAAGTTTTGCTCGACCAACTCCCCATGCATGACCTCCACGTGATGGAAGTTGCAGAACAACTCGGCAGGTTGGTTGGTCAATGGCAGGCCAACGTTGCTCGGTTGGAAGGAATCGGAGCTCGCATTGTTTGTATGGACCCAGGCCGATTGGAATGGTACGGTGTAGTCGACCGTCGTATGGCCTTATTCTCTTGGGGTATGGGTGAGACCGATATTGAATGGTATTACAGAATGGAAGAGGGATTCCCCTCCCGTAAACCCCTCATAGAAGCGTGACTTCGGATAACTTGAGGCAGACCCATGGTTCGTATTACACGAGTGTATACAGGAGGCGGCGATCAGGGCGAAACATCACTTGTTGATGGCTCGCGACGGATGAAATCAGACCCTCGCTTTGAGACGGTCGGCACGTGTGATGAACTCAACAGCATCCTTGGTTGCGTCTTGATGGAAGTCAAGAGAATGCCCGGGCATGAAGATGGTGGTGAGCGAAATAATGTACAACGGGTTGAACTTGTTGTGGTAGAAGCAATTGGCCGCCTTCAACATGAATTGTTTGACTTGGGCGCAGAATTGGCTTGCCCGCCCGATGAAGTGCCGGAATACATGGCGCTTATTGGAGAGGAACAGTCAAATTTGCTTGTTGAGGAAATGGATGCTTGGCTTGAAGATGTTACGCCATTGACGAGCTTCATTCTTCCAACGGGGGAAGGGCCAGTAGCCACGATGCACGTCGCTCGTTGCGTCGCTCGCCGTCTTGAGCGTTCAATGGTTCACCTGCTGGATTCTGAAGGTAAAGATGCCATTCGTCCCACTGCACTGGTTTACATCAACCGATTATCGGATTGGTTGTTCGTCATGGGGCGCTGGGTGAGTGTCATGCTGGGTGAGGAAGAAACTCTTTGGCTTCCTCTCGGCAAGCGCTCCTCAGAAAAGGGTGTGGCGGAACGAGTGAATAAAATGCGTTCAAACGATGACGCGTTTCTTGATCTGTGATCATTGCCTGCTGTTCAAGCGGTGAAACATTTGGGCTTGCCGTACGACGCTTCGGGTTTCCTCATGCGTAATCGTTTCGAGGGCCTGTTCCCAATCCAGCCAGAGATAACCTCGGTGTTCATGGGAAAGCGAGACCGTCATTTCCTCGGTCTCAGCAATGTACCAATAGACTTGCTTTTGTTTTCTCTTTCCTCTATGCCGAAAGGAGTATTCGGTTCGTTCCTCAAATCCAGGAAGGAGTTCAACGTTTGAGATGCCTGTTTCTTCTCGGAGTTCGCGAAGCATAGTTGAATGACGGTTATCATCATCATCCTCGACATGGCCTTTCGGCAAATCCCAATGTCCTTGCGGATATTGAAGCAGGAGAACGGTTCCGTAGTTGACCAAAACTACGCCGCATGAGGTCTCCATGAACCACGACACAAGGTTCCTGTTCATGGTCATAGCGGAAGAGCCACGCCTAAAATTCATCAACGGGAAATGAAAGGGGCTGGCATGACGGTTCAACCATTGCAAGCCCACGAGGTCCCTCACTACCGTCGTATCGTTGCTGATTCAGACCTTGATGGACTGTGTGGGGCGGCGGTTTTGAAGGCCTTCCGACCAGAAGCTGAAGTCGTATTTTCACACGCAGCCCTCATCCGTTCAGGCCAAATTGATCACCTTATTGACCGAGAGACTGTACTTGTTGACTTGCCGTTCCATCCCGAGTGCGGATGGTATGTTGACCACCACCTCACCAATCGTCCAACTCCAACAGAAGCAGAAACCTTCACCATCGATGGAGGGACGAGCCATTGGGAGGCCACGCCATCTGCTGCGCGACTTGCTTACGATTTGCTACGTGAAGTGGTTAACATGGACCATCTTTCGGAAATGATGCCGATTGTTGACGCTCTGGACTCCGGGGGAATTTCACTGGAAGCATTCCTTGAAGATGGGCCAGTCGTCCAATTTGCCCGTACCTGTTCCCCACGTCAGTCCGAGTACATGCAAGAAGTCGTCACTTTACTGAGTGGAGGCATGACCTTTGAGACCCTTCTTCAACATCCTTCTGTTCAACCCCATTTGCAGCGAGTTCAGCAAGAGCGAAAAACAGCAGAAGAACACATTGCAGCGCACACAGAAATACATGACCGGCTCGCAGTATGCCGTTTGGATGAAACTCCCCTACGAATCAACGGCTATCTCGTCACAGCCTGGGCAGGAGATGCAGTGGATGCATGCTGCATCATCCACGGTTTTTCAGACGGGTCAATTGACACTCCCAGTCGTCCGGCTCTCTCTGCAAGTTTCTACGCCAACTCGTTTCTAAAAGAAGGCCAAGGTCGCTATGACCTCTCTCGTATGGCGACAGCCCTTGACCCAACGGGAGGAGGGCATGCCAATGCTTGTGGGTGTCGCATTCAATCACCAGGTCTCAAAGAGAACCTGGAGCATTGGCTGGAGATGTGGTCGCAACGGGAAACCGTATTGGCGATTCGCTGAATCAGAATTTCCGCATACTGGATGTGTTGGAAGCATTTTCAATATCCAACTCAGGTTCTGGAATTTCCTCTGCGGGCTGATCATCAGATTTCAGCCGTTTTACAGCGGCTTTTAGGACTTCAAACTCAATTTCCAAGTCCTCAAGGGCATCACGGGTCTCCTCAATGTGTTTTTCAACACGGTGGAGCAACTTGTTCACTTTCTTCAGTGTACGGTCCTTTGCCATGGCGAATCCTCCGGTCGTCTTGTTTTGAAGATTTGCCCAATCAAACAGTTCATTCATCTTCAGAGGAATCACTTACTATGGTGGATTTTTTCCCTCTCATGAACGCTGGAGCCCACCAATTCCATTTGCCCATAAGGCGCATGGTAGATGGTACAACGAGTGCCCGGACGAGCGTTGCGTCAATGAGAATTGCAAGAGCCAGTCCTAGCCCAATTTGTTTCAGGATAATGACCGAGGAGAGCCCAAAGGCACTGAACACGACAACCATGATGGCAGCTGCTCCTGTGATGAGGCCACCGGTTTTCTGCAGGCCGTTTGCAACAGCTAGGGTGTTGTCTCCCGTACGCTCCCACTCTTCATGAATACGAGAGAGCATCAAGACTTCATAATCCATAGATAATCCAAAGACGATACAGAACATGATGACGGGATTCCCCGAGTCAATGGGTTGGGGTGTGAAGTTCAGAAGTTCTGCACCGTAGCCCCACTGGAAAACCCATACGAGCATACCAAAGGAGGCTGAGATGGAGAGGATGTTCATCGCTATTGCCTTGATTGGGATGATGACAGACCTTACTTGCAAAAAGATCAGAAGACACGTAGCGATAAGAATGAAGGCCAGTGCTCTGGGGAGATTGTCTGCAATCGCTTCTAAATTGTCAGCATTGTATGCTGCGAACCCCGCAACGAGAAGTTGGTCGTTTTCTCCAGTCATTTCACTGAGTAATTCCTCTCTGTCTTCCCGGATGTCTTCGACCGTTTCCCGAGAGTCAACATTAGTTTGGGCTCCAACGAGTTGTATGGACATCATCGTTGCGTTGTCTCCAACGAAGGCTTGTCGGAGGCTGTAACGAATTGCTTGCTGCTCTTCAGGGAGCATCTCATCGGGCGCGGCCCAGAATTGGACGACCTCATCAGCAGTCATACCAGGAGAGGGCAGTGCAACGCCTATTCCTCCAGAGACTCTTGAATCGTTGAGTAGTTCCAAAACATAAGCGTGTTGAGCCCTCAGATTAACCTCGGAAAGGGGGTCAGCACCATCGGTTTCAATGACGATGAAGATTGAATTTGCGGCTTGGTCTGGCCACAATTCGTCAATCAATTCCATGCCTTGGCGGGATTCATCATCGGGCGGCAAAGCCTTCCAAGAGGACAGTGAAAATTCAGCGTAAGCAAAGGGAAGTCCTGCACCAATAAGCAAGATCAAGGTAGGGATGAGGACAGCCCAAGGTCGATCCATGACCTTTTTAGCAATCTTTGCCCAAATCCCATCGTCCTTCGCTCGCATGTCAAGTGCGTAGGGGATTTTGAAGTTGTTAATTCGTGGTCCGAGAGCAGCCATAACTGCTGGCAGTACGATGGTTGAGTAAATCATGGCAATGGTGACTGCAATGGTTCCACCGATTCCCAGCGATGGCAGCGAAGTGTTGGTGAAAAACAACATCCCCATGAGTCCGATTGCGACGGTTATGCCAGAATAGAACACTGCTTTTCCAGCAGTAGCACAACTCATAGCGGTCGCCGTCCGAACATCGTGGCCCCGGTCCAATTCTTCCCGGAAACGGTTCACTAAGAATAACGAATAATCAATGGAGACGCCGATGCCGATAAGGGAGACAATGTTGGTGGCATAAACGGTCACGTCTGTTACATTGGATAACCAAATCGTCATTCCAACTGCGGCCACCAATGTACCTCCACCTACCCCCATTGGCAAGACGGCGGCAATGGCTGAACCGAAGATCAATCCTAGGATGAGGAGCGTAAGGGGTCCAGCAACAACTTCTGCTTTGATGAGGTCCTTTTTGATTCGGTCATCGAAGGTCCACTCCACAAAGACACCATCGGTCATCCATCCGTCGAAATCGCTGTCCAAATCGATAGAATCATGCAGTTCAGTGAGCAAAAGTTTTGCTTCCTTCCGGTCCGTGCTAAAGGTCACTTTGTTGATGGCATAAGTTCCATCTTCGTCCTGTGCAACGACATCATCACGGTCAACATCATCCACTTCCCAAGAGTATTCAATCGTCGCTTCAGGATGGTTCTCAAACGTAGAGAGCGCTTCCCTGACTGCATCCTGCCACTCCGAAGAAGTATCATTGAGACTTGGGTGGAACACGACGTATCGGAAGGATGGACCACCATCATCCTCATCGGTAGCAAAGCGTTCTGAAATGAGTCTTCCGGCATTGATGGATTCAACATCATCCTCTCCAAATCCTTCAGCCCAATCTGCTCCGATTGTGATGAGGC
>CALKGM010000041.1 GCA_938084675.1 Candidatus Poseidoniaceae archaeon | reverse complement strand
ACATAGAGGCGCCAAGATCATTCACGTGAATCCATTGCCCGAAGCCGGACTTATGCAATTCAAGCATCCTCAAGACTACATGAAAGGGAATTTGAAATCTACAACATTGGCGGATTTGCACCTAGGTGTTCGTATTGGTGGTGATGCAGCATTGATCAAAGGTCTGCTAAAAATTCAAATTGACCAAGACGCCATTGACCACGAGTTTGTATCTTCGAAGACAAAAGGAATGGACGAGATGATTGCAAAAACTGCATCCACTACCTGGGAGCAAATTACTAAAGATTCAGGGCTTACACGGAAGGAAATAGAAACTGCGGGGCTGATGCTGGCTAAGTCGAATGCAACCATTGCTTGTTGGGCCATGGGATTAACTCAACATCGCAATGGCGTAGCAGTGATTCAGGAAGTTGTCAACCTGTTGTTAACAGGTGGACATGTAGGTAGACAGGGGGCAGGATTCTGCCCCGTTAGGGGTCATTCAAATGTTCAAGGCGACCGTACAGTAGGAATTTGGGAAGCACCATCCGACGCTTTCCTTGACCGGCTCGAAAAAGGATTAGAGTTTGAGGTTCCGAGAGAGCACGGCTACGATGTTGTACGAGCCATTGATGCGATGGACAAGGGCAAAATAGACTTCTTCTTCTGCATGGGTGGAAATTTCCTTTCAGCTACACCAGATACAGATGTTACTTCACGGGGCCTACAGAATATTCCAATGACCGTACAGGTTTCAACAAAACTCAACAGATCTCACCTGGTCACAGGAGAAACTGCGATTATCCTTCCCTGCCTTGGGAGAACTGAACTTGACATCCAAAATGGAACCGAACAATTTGTTACTGTTGAAAATTCTATGGGCGTTGTTCATCGTTCTCAAGGAGGACTAAAACCAGCCTCTACCTCACTTAAGAGCGAACCTTGGATTGTTGCAGAACTTGCAGAATCAACTCTAGGAGTAAAGCATCTAGAATGGAGGGCACTGGGTCAAGATTACAGTAAAATACGCGACCTTATGGAGGCTTCTTTAGTTGGATTTGACAACTACAATGACCGCGTCAGCAGACCCAATGGGTTTGAATTACCTAATCCTCCAAGAGATTCCCAATCCTTCTCTACACCAGACGGGAAAGCCCATTTCACCGTTCATGATTTACCCAACCTTCAGGTTGAAGATGATCAGTATGTGATGATGACACTCCGAAGTCACGACCAATACAATACAACAATTTACGGCCTTTCCGACAGGTACCGAGGCGTAAAAGGGAACCGTCGCATTGTCTTTATGAACGCTAATGACATGGTTGAGCGAGGCTGGAAGGCTCGTACAGAAGTCAACATAACAAGCCATTTCAATGGTGAAAAACGCCATTCGGATAATTGGCTCATCGTTCCATACCCAATACCATCGGGAAATATAGCGACATATTTCCCTGAGGCCAACAGTCTCGTTCCGTTGCATTCAACGGCTGAACAATCCAATACACCTACATCAAAATGGATTGTATGTTCAATGGTCAGTTCAAATTCCATAGGTGGCGAGGAGGAATGAACATTGACCGGCAAATCCTATGTTGAACTCGTATCCCGAAACAAAGATTTTCGACGGTTGTGGATCGCAGCGGTCATCTCCATGCTAGGAGAATGGTTCAATACAATCGCACTCTTTTTCTTAATTCTAGAATATACGGATAGTGAATTTCTGCTCGGGGTATTATTCACAGTACGCATGCTGAGTTTTGCCCTTTTACAACCCGTCATTGGGCTGCTTGCAGACCGATTTAATCGGAAAACTCTCATGGTTGTTTCAAATCTAGCACAAAGCGTTCTCGCATTGGGATTCTTGATGGTGGATGGACCTGAAGATATGGTTTGGATGCTTGGTTTATCTGGGTTGATGATGATGCTTCATGGTGCTTACATGACCGCTGAACGGGCGGCTCTACCAAACGTTGTGGATGAAGAAGACCTCGCAACAGCCAATGCCCTTGATGCCGCATCGTGGTCAACAGCATTGTGTATTGGTGCAATGCTTGGTGGAATAGTCGTATCTGTGTGGGGAGTAGACGCAGCGTTCATCATTGATTCGATAACCTTCCTTTTCGGTACGCTATTCTTGATACGGCTTAAACTTCCACAAGAACGGGATGCCGATATGGACGGGCCACTCATCTCCACCGCATTTGCGAATATCGTCAAAGGTTGGAAACGAATTCGTAGCGAACCGAGATTGTTTAGAATTGTCTTTGCCAAAGCATCATGGAACATTGCTGGCGGTGGTTTGGCTGGCGTGTACTTGGTCCTTATGGGAGCAGACCTCACTGGTTTTGGTGCAGCATTTGGATTTGGATTGTTCTTTTTTGCCCGTGGATTAGGGACGGGCCTCGGTCCAATATTGGCGCGCAATCTATTCACGAACCCAAATCGATGGCCGTCTCTGGTTGGTCAATTGATCGTAGCGTCTGGATTCTTTTACCTGCTCGTTGGCCTTACACTCGACATCACACTATGGCTTACTGTTGTCCTCGTTGTCATTGCGCACAGTGCCAGTGGAGCAAATTGGGTATTATCTACCATACTCACTCAACAATGGGTCGAAGATGAAATCCGAGGCCGTGTATTTTCCACGGACATGTTGATTTTATCATTGGCCTTTTCAGTATCAACCAGCGTTGCCGGATACCTGATGGAATATACCGATTTATCAATTCAAAATGGCGTAATACTCTTCGCCGGATTGATGATGCTTTCCGGCATTGTGTTTACGCTATGGGATGCAGAAAAGAAGTCAAATCAAGAACTGGTTGCTTGAATACACAATTCGTGCATGCAAGCTGGTGGAGTAAAATATCGGCGTTCATCCGGTGAAAATGTATCCAACTGAAGAGTTGATGATGTTCCCTCTTGTATGAATACCACAGATGTCGTGCTTGCTGGCAGATAGTCCTCTCCAGTTGATTGAAGTGAAACCCTAATACGATGGCCTTCTTCTACTTCCACATCTAACGGAAAGAACTCCATTTTTGCATTGATTGTTTCAATGATAGGTGTCCATGTCTGAATTTCGTCTCCACCCGCGTGGTATCTTAAATCCATAATCGCATGTCCAATATGGATGCAGTCATCATCAGGATTGCAGTCCTCTAAGAGAGCATACAACTGTCCACCAAGGGTTGCAGTTGTTACGTCGACATGGAGCCTAGGTACGCCCGCAATGTACAGTGTACTGTTGAGAGGTTGGGACTCCCAAACGGGTCCATTGTTCAATCCAGGAGTAACAGTGGTCGTACCGCCTACATTCTCCATCACACCACCCAAGTCCCACTCCAGAATTTCAACATCTGCAGGTGGGTATCGGTCTTCCAATCTCCATGAGCCTTGATTGGATTGTATCTCTATCCAGAGTCCTGGTTGGTCTCCGACATCACGGAGATAGAAATCAAACCATTCCAACAGGTCTTGCATCCAATCATACCTTACCATTTCAGGGAACGCTTCTCCACCGCGACCACCTAAATCGGACCTGTCGTCAAGTTGAACAGGACGGTCAGGATAATCGTGGTCCCATTGACCAAAGAGTCCTTTTGCGTCAATTCCGGCATCTTTGAGAGCATTGATGGTTGGAACAGCCATATGCGGGTCTACGTTCCAGTCATGCATACCCTGGATGAGATAGACGCTACCGGTATAGTGTTCAAGCACACGGTCAAGGAAATACCGTTCAGCCCAATAGTCTCCTGCGACCTCAGACCCTAACAAATACGCGGAAACTCCAGTACCAGGCCCGATGATGTAATCTGGACATAGGTTTTGGTAATCTTCTTCGTCGCCGTCAAGCCCGTAGGACCCATAAACACCATTATGCATAATTGGAGCCCTTGCTTCGGCAGAACCGTTTCGCCACATGAGTTCCTTAACACCAATGAGCCCCGAGATCGGCACGATGGTTTTCAGATAATCATGTTCCGAACCAAACATAGCAGCCTGCCATGGTGTGCTTCCATCATATGATTTTCCAATCATTCCAACTGCGCCATTCGACCATGATTGTTCTCCCAACCAACGGACTGCTGCATCGTTACCAAGTTGCTCAGCATTGCCCATGAGGTCCATGCAGTGATTTGAACGCCCAGTCCCAGCCACTGATACTTGAGCAAAGGCATAGCCGTGGGGTAGAATTTGGTCAATAATCATTTGACCGAGCCAAGAGCCAGGGACTTCAATCGTAGGTGTTTCAACACTCTGTTCTTGAAAATAGGGTCCGAATTCGGCAATAACCGGCACTAATGTACCTTCAGGTACGTTTGGCCGCCATACAGCGAGACTAATGAGTGCATTCGGAGCCGCCCCTCCCTCCTCAATGGGCAGAGTATACTCTACGAAATGATGTGTTGAATTCCATTCATTTTCAGTGGGCAGAAGAGCATAAGGTCCAGGTTCAATGGCTACGCCAAAATCTCCAGTAGTCTCAAATTCAAGAAGTTCACGTTCCCATACGGGAACTCGACCGTTATATGCTGAATCATCCTCAACTAAATTATCCATTACGGTCTCAACAAACAGAGCACCTGCGAACAAAAACGCAAGCGAAAATGCGATTGTTGCGCCAAAAACAATATTGAATTCGCGCTTGACATTCACAGTCGCCATGTCGTCGTCCTTACCGTCCAGAAAACCGCCTCTGTGAAATCCCAACCAAAGGGGATTCTTGAGGTTGCCGAAGAATCGTTTGGACGGTGAGGAAGAACAATGCTCAAAGACAAGCAGTTGGACCCGATACCATGGACTCGCAATGGGACGCGCTTCGGAAGCATATTGGAGAGGGTATCCTCACTGATCTCCCAAAGTCCAAACCTGTTGACCCTTCAGTAGATCATGCACCAGCCAGAAGGCAAATTTTGACATCTAAAGAGAAGAAATTGGCTCTACGCAATTCGCTAAGGTATTTCGACAAAGAACATCATGCTGAATTGGCTATGGAATTTCTTCATGAGTTGAACACATTTGGGCGCATCATCATGAACCGGTTTAGGCCGACTGAATACGACATGAAAGCACACCCCTTAGAGGCATATCCAGCCCAATGCCAAGAAGCCGCTGCGATCATGCTGATGATTCAAAATAACCTCGACCCAGCCGTAGCTCAGTTTCCTCACGAACTCATCACCTATGGTGGAAACGGCTCTGTGTTTCAGAATTGGGCCCAATACAGACTGGTGATGCAATATTTGAGTAAAATGACACGGGAACAAACACTCGTTATGTATTCTGGTCATCCTCTCGGACTCTTTCCATCATCACCCTCTGCGCCACGTGTTGTTGTGACCAACGGCATGGTCATTCCGAACCACTCCTCCCCAGACGAATATGAGAAAATGAATGCTATGGGAGTGAGTCAGTATGGTCAAATGACTGCTGGTTCTTACATGTATATCGGTCCTCAAGGAATCGTTCACGGGACTACCATTACGTTGCTGAATGCAGCAAGGATGCACCTCGGTTTATCTGCATCTGAAGGACTTGGCGGCGTGACCTTCATTACCAGTGGTTTAGGAGGAATGTCAGGTGCTCAAGCAAAAGCGGCAACCATAGCAGGGGCAGCATGTATCGTAGCTGAAACAAATGAACATGCAGCACGCAAACGACACTCCCAAGGATGGTTGACAGATGTTACAGACAATATCGACGAAGCCATTGATCTGATGATGTCTGCCGCATCAAAGAGAGAACCAATTTCTGTAGGTCTCATCGGCAATATCGTGGAATTGTGGGAGCGTTGCATAGAGCGTAACATCAGCATTGACCTAGGAAGTGACCAAACCAGCCTTCACAATCCATTCCAAGGTGGATACTTTCCTGCTGATTTCTCATATGAGGAAAGTGCGATAATGCTATCAGAACGGCCAGAACAATTTGTAAATGAAGTTCAAAAAACGCTTCGCCGGCATGCAAATGCAATCAATACTCTCAGCGAGAATGGAATGTATTTTTGGGATTATGGAAATGCGTTCTTGCTTGAAGCATCCCGCGCTGGAGCAGATGTATTGAACGATGACGGTAGTTTTCGCTACCCCTCCTACGTTGAAGACATCATGGGGCCAATTTGTTTTGATTATGGCTTTGGCCCGTACCGCTGGGTTTGCACGAGTGGAACACCTGAAGATTTGTCAATTACAGACAAAATTGCTGAGGATGTGCTCACAGAGATGTTGAACCATGCGCCATCTGAAATCCGCCAACAAATAGACGATAACATCCGGTGGATTCAACAGGCTGGCTCAAATCATCTTGTTGTTGGTAGTCAAGCGCGAATACTGTACGCAGATGATGTAGGGCGCCGTAATATCGCTATTGCAATGAACGAAGCGATTGCAGACGGTCGAATATCCGCTCCAATTGTACTCGGCCGGGATCATCATGATGTGTCGGGGACGGATAGCCCTTACAGGGAAACTGCGAACATTCGGGATGGGTCTATGTTTACAGCCGATATGGCCATTCAAAATGTGATTGGAGATTCCTTCAGGGGTGCTACTTGGGTGAGCATACACAATGGTGGAGGTGTCGGATGGGGTGAAGTCATCAATGGAGGATTCGGTCTTCTTTTAGATGGTTCTGAAGATGCGGAAAAGAAATTGAATTCAATGCTTCACTGGGACGTTAACAATGGCGTAGCTCGTCGTGCATGGGCTCGAAATCGCGGTGCTGAATTTGCTATTGAAAGGGCGATGGATTTGGAGCCACTTTTGGAAATCACCCTTCCAAATCACGCAGATGATGATTTAATCAATGGTATGCTGGAGTGAATTTGATGACAGCAGAACATACAGTATTTGTTGACGGGGCTACGCTGTCACCGAGTGAAGTGATTATGGTTGCAGAAGGGAAATCGCTGGTAGAAGTCTCACCGGATGCATGGCCCGGAATCCATGCATCTCGAGCAGTTGTTGAGCGTATTGTTCAAAACGATGAAACTGTCTATGGCATCAATACTGGATTTGGTGCATTGGTTAACCAACGAATATCTTCTGATGATTTGGCCCAACTTCAAGTTAATCTTATTCGGTCTCACGCCACGGCACTTGGACCTTTGATGAGCGTAAAAGAAGTCAGGGCAATGATGGTAATACGACTCAATTCATTGTGCAAAGGGCATTCGGGGATTCATCCTCAATGCATTGAGCAACTTGTCCTATTCTTGAATTCAAAAATCCACCCCGCTGTTCCACGAATCGGGAGCCTAGGGGCCAGTGGTGATTTAGCCCCTCTTTCACACTTAGCACTCTCTCTAATTGGGGAAGGAGATTTGATCCAAGACGACGGGAGTGTAATTCCGACTGCGGAAGTTCTGTTCGAGAGGGGGATTTTACCCGTCCAACTTACTGCAAAAGATGGTTTATCCCTGATTAATGGGACAAGTCAAATGGCTGCGTATTCAACATTAGCCCATCAACGCTTGAAACATCTCCTGCCACTTGCAGATATCATACTATGTGCGTCGATGGAGGCTAGAAAATGCAGCCTTACTCCCTCAAATGAGCTCGTCCACAAGGCACGTCCGCACCCAGGTCAAACCATGGTAGCACATAGAATCCGTACTTTATTGAACAATTCACCGATTGTTAGCAGTCATGCTGAATGTGACCGCGTACAAGATGCATATTCGTTCCGGTGCGCCCCCCAGGTTCACGGGGCAGTTCTAGAGGCCTATCATCGGCTAGATCAAATGATCAATACAGAACTCAATAGTGCAACGGACAATCCACTCATATTCCCAACACCAGAGGCGCCCGGTGTCCACGAAGTCGTATCCCAGGGGAATTTCCATGGTGAAATACTAGCCTTAACTGCGGATTTTGTATCCCTTGCATTATTTGAGTTGGGCTCAATCAGTGAACGAAGAATCGACCAAATGGTTGACCCCGCTCGGAGCGAATTACCTGCGTTCCTTGCTCAAAACTCAGGTTTGGAATCAGGACTGATGATTGTACAATATGTGGCAGGGGCATCCCTCGGCGAATTGCGTGGTCATGCATCTCCCCGTTCAGCGTTTTCCACTTCAACTTCAGCAGGCCAAGAAGACCATGTAAGCATGGGGGCAACGGCAACTTGGAACCTTTACCAAGCCACAGAGCGCATTGCAGAGGTTCTCGCTTGTGAGGCAATGGTGGCCTGTCAAGCATTGGAATTTGAACCCCTCAATCCTGCCCCTCATATACACGGTTTTTACCAACTTGTTCGGAGCATTATTCCCCCGCTCGATGAAGATCGCTCGACTTCGAGTGAATTGCGCACATTATCCAGCACCTTACTGGAAGGTTCATGGTTGGCTCGGCTTGAATCGGAATACGGTCGTCTTCCATCATGAAAGTGTATGGAGCATGGATTCAATTTCGTCTAAACCCGTCAATTGCATGATGCGAAACATGGTCACTTCAAATGTGGTTACGTCAAGATTCTCTCTATTCAATGTCAACAAGCGGGCCAATTCCACTGCTGTTCTAATTTTTTCTTCAACTGAAAGGTAGATGCGATGAATTTCATCGGAATTACTGAGTGACAAAGCTGGTTCCAAATCAGAGACATCAAAGCCCATACGCTTCCATTGCAACATTCTCTTGGACAGTTGGATCTTATTGAATCCGAGGGAGGGTAACGATGTAAGTTGCGCCAATAGTTGTGAATCCTGTTGGTGACCGTCCTCAATGGATTCATTTTTTTGCTCAGGATGTTGAATTTGTTCTACCTCGGTCGTTGGGTGTTGTTCCATGGCGGGGGCTATTGACCGTATTCTCGCCCAATCAATAGCGTCAAAGGCAAGGGCATCCATAGGGAAAAGAAGCGTGTGATTTGTTTTAGCGGTAATGGTTTCAATTCTCTGGAGGAGATTCATCACAGAATCGATGCCTTCTCTCTGAACAAACCAATTGAGTCCTTCAACAACGGATAGCCCGAGGGTGTTTTCTTGAATGAACGCATTTAGGAGATGATGCATTGCTTCAATCGTCGGGGGTACCGAACGCGCTGTATCTTGTTCAGATAGCCAATAACAATCGTATTCTTCCAACGACAAATGGCGTAATAATGTGCGTTGTGGCAGTCTGCTGATGCAGAATCTCTTCCCCTGGTACCCTTCAGCAAGCCGCTCTACTTCCGAAAACAAATCTTCATGATTTGTGATTTCCAATGAGTAAATACCGGCCAACATCATCTCACCTAATCGTAGCCACAACCGAGGCGCCATAAGGAATTTTATCCCATATGGAAGAAATATGCCGTCAATGATTATATCCGTCCCCGTCATCCGACTAATAGGTGGAATCATGAGCGATGATGAAAACGAGTCCGTGCAAATGGCGGAATGTGGCGCATGTAGGACTGTAATTCCTCTTGATTCCAAAGAATGTCCTGAATGTAAGACGAAGTTTTCTGGTGTTTCTGAAGAAGCCCTTGGTGAATGTGGGGCATGTAACAAACTTGTACCTTTAGATTCAACACGTTGCCCTGAATGCGGTGTTGTTTTTGTCGCAGATGATGTTGTTGACATTCTTAGGAAATGGGTCAATGATACCGGTGTAGATATCCGAAAACTGTTTGACCGATTCGATGAGAACTCAGACGGTATGATTGACTCTGGCGAGTTGAAACGAGGTCTTCTAAGCCTAAATTTGGCTGATTTACCGTTGTCTCAAATTGATCGGCTGGTCAAGGAAATCGACAGAGACGAAAACGGATTAATCGACCTTGACGAGTTTGAGATAATTCTACATGGAGATCAGAACCAATCCATGTCGGATGAGGAAGATTCCGAGGAGCCTGCTGAAGTAGAAGTTCATGAAGTACCTGATGTTGAAGAATCCGAAGATGAAGTTGAGGAAGAGTTGGCCGAGGATGAAATAGATGAGTCGGAAGATGAGGAACCTTCGCTTGACGAAGAAGAACTTGACGAAACAATTGAATCGGAAATGGATGATGAAGACTTTGAACTTGATGAAGAATCTGAAGACTTCGAAGAAGTTGAAGAACTTGAATCCGAGTCACCACTTCTTGCTCTTGCTACGATGATGGACGAACACGACATCTCCGCTCAACGCCTGTTTAACGACCTGGATAAGGATGGAAATGGACAAATTTCTCTTGCAGAACTCATCACGGTCATAGAAGAAAAATACAGTGATGTCATTGACATTAACGATGTCGAGGAACTGATGAAGAAGATGGATGAAGACGGTGACGGTATGATTGACCTCATTGAATTTACAGAATCAATGGAATCAGTGGATGAAGAGGATTACGTGATGGAATCCGTACCCAAAGAATTCCCAAGCCCAATGCAACGACGTATGATGTCAAAATCATGGAATGATGCAGTATGGCCTCTCATTCACACAGCTTTTGGAATCATGGTAGTCCTGCTGCTCGTAAATGCATTGTTCGGCCCCGTTGATGGTAGCGGTGGGATGGTTGAATACTCACCCAAGGATTCCAGTACTATTTTCATGAATGAAGATAATGTTCAAGTTACCGAAGGCATGATTTATGCTTGTGACCCTATGTATCAAGAGGGTGAATGTGCGAATTCATTAACACCATTCTCTGGAGATGCATCCTCAATGCCTAAAGGATTTTATTTGGATGGGATCATCTTCCTTGTCCTCTCAATCGCGGGTATAATTGGAAGCCTCATTGCACATCTTGCAGTGGTGCCATCATGGAGAGCGAGAGCCCGTGCTATGAAGGAAGTTAATGAGGACAAGGATGATGCAGAACAAACCGAATCTGAAGAAGTTGATTCTGGTGAAGAAGAGGATGAACAATCCTTTGACGAATCTGAATCCGAAGATAATGTTGAGTATGAAGACAAAGAAGATTCAGATGACGATGAGGAAGCAGATGATGAAGACGATGCTATCGATATAGGCTCCCACGTCGGACTAACTTTTGACGATGAAGAGGTCTTTGGAACCATCATTGAATTTGATGATGACGAAGGTACGGTAACCATCAAAGAAGATGGAACTGGGGATGAAGTCACTGGTTACCAGGATGACATGTTTGTCGAGTGATAACGAATGTCTGAAGACAGTCTGGATCAATTTTTGGGCATTGCATCCTGTCCTGTTTGTGGTTGCTTAGAACGCAGAGGTGCATACCGTTGCCCAGAATGCGGCACGTTTCATGCGGGCTCCATCATGGAAGAACGTGAGGCACCACCGCCGAATCAAGAAATCGACGATGATAAGCCAGAATTGGATCCAAGAAATTACTCATTAGGACCAAACCAAGCAGGCCCGGAGGAATCATTTGAACAATCCGAGGATGTCAAAGCTTGGGATGGAGGCAGTAGTGATTTTTTGTTTGAAGATGATGACACCCCCATCAATATTGAATCGAAAAGTACAGAATTGCCCGAACCTGAACAACTCGGCGATGAAGATTGATTAATTCTTTTTTGGAAAGTAATTATCTAAACCACCTCTTAAATAAGAACTTACGTGGATTCATTGGTGGGCTCGGAGAGAATCGAACTCTCGATCTTTGCCATGTCAAGGCAACGTCATAAACCCCTAGACCACGAGCCCTAGGTAGATTGAGCCACCGTACCTCGGTATTAAACCAATTCGGTGGAGGCTTGAGAAAGGTCAACTCACTATTTTGGAGATCTTACCCGTACATCCTGTCTGAGAGCAGGTACCGGCCATTCGCGTTCGGCCGTTCTTCATCTTGATGAGTTCACCGTCCTTAATTGGACCATAGGTTTTACACTTCAAACAATATCCATCTACGCCTGACATGATGTTCAATTCTCCCGAAATCCACATTCAATTTGAACGCTTCGTCATGAATTGCCAAAAATTTCCATTTTTTCCCCTCAAGGTCTAGGTTTGGAGCATGGAATTCCAAGGTTTTTGCAAATTTTGATTATTGGTTGTACGTAAAACAGAGCACTGCGCCCCGATTCATTCATGATATCGTCTCGTGTTCAGTACCGCCGGAGCGATAATGTCGCATAACTCACATTATGCGACGCCAAGTGGTGCATAAACTCGTTAAGATTCGGATGTATTCAGAATAAACTCATCTGGAGACAATTCGAATACTCCAACAAGTGGAGGGCCGAGCATGAGACCTTCTATTCCTCCATCTTTCGCATCCAGTTTCGTTTGGATCTCTTGTGATATGCGCTTCCAATCTTTTTGACTCTTGAATACGGATTGAACTAACAACATTGTTTTGTCATCAGGGCCCCGGCCAAGCCAAGCTGCAACACAACCTGGTTGGCGCCGTTTGTATTCCTGCCGAGATTGCAATTTCCTACGTAACTTGGCATCTTTGCCTTTAGCACCCGAACAAACAATTGTTTCAACCCAATACATGAAATTCACCTAATTATTATTGAAATGACATTACGCACACATATTATCTTAAAAACAAACAAACTAACTTCAGTGCGTGATTACTTCACCCTCAAGAACAGTTGAATGGATTGGACTATGACTTGGCTTCAATGCCCAAGACTCCCAATGTGGACTGTCTAGGATGTTGATGTTTGCAACAGATCCGACTGAAAGGCGTCCGTGTGGATTTCCCGATGGATGCGGGCTAGATCTTGCTGCTTGCGCGGTTACTGCATAAAGAGAATCTAAGGGATTCATCCCGCATCGTTGAACCATAAGCGAGCCCATGAACGGCAAACTAAGTGTTTGACAATTTGGATTAAAATCCGTAGCGAGGGTGAAATCAATTCCATGTTCAACTATTGAATTCATGGAAGGCCAAGCCTCGCCCATTGCGTACGGCGTTCCAGGTAAAAATCCAGTGAGGACACCTGCTTCTTGCATGTCTTGGCGTACATCCATGGGTGTGTGGTATGAATGATCTGCGGTTTGGACAGCAAGTTCGGCTGCAAGTTCCCCTCCGCCGCCGTTGGAAAATTCGTCAATATGCATTCGAAGTGCTAGCCCTTCAGACCGCGACTCCTTTAGCAGCCGCTCACTGTGCTCGACAGAAAACCAACCGGGTTCGCAAAATACATCTGCGGAACGAGCCAATCCTTGTTCAATAACTGCAGGAAGTTGTTGGCTTAACAGTTCATCAACATAATCTTCCATTTTCATTTGGGAGGGCACGTCATGTGCCCCAAGCCAAGTGCAGTCAGTTGTTGGAAGATGTTTGACCTGACCAAGTTGATGGCCCACTTCTATAAGTTTCAATTCAGTGTCAACATCCAAACCATAACCACTTTTCACTTCCATGTGAGTCGTTCCACTCGTAAGAGCTGTCCGCATGCGAGAATATCCAGAACGATACAGTTCATCCCTTGTGGCGCCTCTGGTGGCTGAGGTTGTGTGCGATATGCCCCCGCCCAACTGTGAGATTTCAGCATAGGTTTTGCCTTCTTGGCGCCAACGAACTTCTTGAGAACGGTCTCCCGACCAAACCAAATGGGTGTGTGCGTCAATAAGACCCGGAATGACAGCATTACCGCCAAGTGACCTTATCCTAAGGTCATCAATGACAGCAGGTTCATCTCCATGGTAGGAATACTCTTCTCGAAGAATGTGTGAATCTTCAATTTTCACAATATGGTTGCTTTCAATGAGAATTCCTTTTCCAGAGGCATAGATTGAATCTTCAAGAGAGGATGTACTAGGATTTCCGGTTGAATGAGCAAAGTGGACCATAGGACCAGCATCAACGAGTAACGTCCGCACATGCCGCTCTAGGCGAAGAGGGTTGAAGAACAATGGCTTCTTGCTCCCATCATGTCAGGCTGGACACTGGGGATTGAGACCACCGCCCACACCCTATCATTTGGATTGGTTGACGCCGACGGCATTCCATACCCATCTGCCTCAGACACACTACGGCCAGATCAAGGAGGAATACATCCCCGAGAAGCTGCTGACCACCACAAAGACGTGGCCGGTCGTCTTTTTCAGCAAGTTCTTGAACAACAAGCACTGTCACCATCTGACATCAAAACTGTGGCCTATTCGCAGGGCCCAGGATTGGGCCCATGCCTTCGAGTTGGGGCTGCAATAGCCCGAGGAATTTCAACCCGACTTGATGTACCACTTATTGGTGTCAATCATTGTGTTGCTCATATTGAAATTGGGCGGCAACAGTGCGGCTGCGATGATCCTGTTTTGTTGTATGTCTCCGGGGGGAATACTCAAGTTATTGCACGCCTCAACGGGCGTTATCGAGTATTGGGTGAAACCCTGGACATAGGGATTGGAAATATGTTGGATAAGTTTGCACGCACTCAGGGCATACCTTTCCCTGGCGGCCCAGTCATTGAACAAAAGGCAAATGAATATCTAAAAATGAACCCTCACCCTTCAATGGAGGGGTTGCGCCTACCTTATGCCGTTCGTGGCATGGACTTGGCATTTTCAGGATTGATGACTGCCGCACAGCGATTAATAGAGGGAGGTGCCTCATTGGAATCTGTTTGTTGGTCTCTTCAGGAGCATGCATTTGCTGCTTGTGTAGAAGTGGCGGAACGGGCAATGGCTCATACTGGTAAGAAGGAACTACTTCTCGGAGGTGGCGTGGCATGCAACGAAAGAATCCGAACAATGAGCAACGAAATGGCATCGGACCGAGATGGAAGTTCGCACGCACCTCCAAAGATGTACTGCATCGATAATGGAACCATGATTGCCCGTCTTGGCTGGCTTGAAGCAACAAAGCGCACCACCCACCTTGGTGACAGTGCAATTGACCAATATCTCCGCACAGACCAAACCCCAATTGTTTGGCCATGATGCTATTTCAATCCATACGGTTTTAACGGGTGGAGTCCGGCCAATGGTTGGGGGAATAGCACATTAACCGCAGGCCACGTCGCAATGAACCGTTCAATCCATTTGCTAAAGATGCTTCACAACAGCACCAAAAGCGCCGGAATGAACAAGCGCGACAGCCTGCCCGACGCCCCGAAGCTACTCCTGAACCTGTGGCGAAACCCGTCGATATCAAGGCAGACCTTGAACGAAAACAACGTGAGGCAAAGGAAAAACTCGTTCAAAAAGGTGATGTTTCTGCTCCTGTCATTAAGCCAGCAGCGATTCCAACTGCACCTCAAAAACAAGGCGCAAAATCCTCGTTAAATCAAACTCGGGAAGAACGTCTTGCAGACATGAGACGTAAGTCAGAGGAACTCAAGAAAGCAGGGGCGGCACTCAAGGCTGATGCAACAGTCACTCCCGCTGTGACAGAAATTGTTGCAGAAGTCAAACCTCAATCATCGATGGCTCCTTTAGATGAAGAGATTGAACCCATCCTACAACCGATTGGGGCAGAATCGTCGTTTCAAGTCAAAAACATCTTCAAGAAAATCGAGACCAAAGTCGCCATACCAACAAATGACCGTCGTCGTGGTAAGCGTCGGTTTGACAAGAAAGGCGGCGGTAGGCAAAAGCAAGAACGCAAATTGAACCGTCAGAAGTACCTTGAATACAAATATGCTGCTAAGGACATTCTGGATAATCCAAATGTCCCAGTAGAACACCGCTCTAACGTCCTTGGACAAGTCTGGGCAAAAGGGGAGCGAATGGGAATAGAAGAATCTGTTTCCTTCATTGAACAGAAAGAACTCGAATTGATTTTGCCGTCCGATGTGGCACTTAAATTGCGAGACCTCGTCAAAAGAATGACAACAAAGAGATGATATTATGTCTGAAAATACCATTAAAGAAAACTCAGTAGCAAGCGTGCATTATACCGGAACACTCCCTGATTCAGGTGAAGTTTTTGACTCAAGTGAAGGGCGAGACCCTTTGACCTTCCTCGTCGGCCATCGTCAAATGATCCCCGGTTTTGAGGAAGAAATGATGGGGGCTAGTGTTGGTGAACGAAGAGAATTCACACTCACTCCAGAACGCGCATACGGCGATCGTGATGACGAAGCTGTTATGCAAATTCCCCGAGAAAACTTTGCACCGTTGGAGGAAGAAGCAAAACTCGAAGTCGGTATGCAATTGGTGGCCCAAATGCCCCATGGACCTTCTCCTTTTACCATTGTAGAACTCACAGAGGAGCTCGTGACTGGTGATTTCAACCATGCACTTGCAGGAAAATCCCTTACATTTTCTGTAGAAGTTGTTGAACTACGTGATGCATCTGAAGAAGAACTCGCACACGGCCATGTTCACGGCCCAGGCGGACACCACCACTGATTATCAAGCGAGGCTTGATGAAGTCCCGTCCCGTGAAGGGGATATGGCCCCCATGCGAAAGGATACATGGAAAACACTCAGTGGTATTGATTTGCCACTTACTGGAACCCCAAACGGTTCATTTTCCCTTCCAGATGCTGGCACACCACCCTTCACACGGGGTATTCATTCAACAATGTACAGATCACGGTTGTGGACCATGCGTCAATATGCTGGATTTTCTAGTGCAGCCGAGACAAATAAGAGATTCAAACTTCTTCTTGAGAGAGGCCAAATGGGCTTGTCAGTTGCTTTTGACCTCCCGACTCAACTGGGATTAGATGCAGATGATGAACTTTCATTTGGTGAAGTTGGCAAAGTGGGTGTGTCAATTTCTTCCGTAGAAGACATGATCGAACTTTTTGATGGAATCCCTCTCAACAAAGTTAGTACTTCCATGACAATAAATGCTCCCGCGATGGTCCTATTGGCGATGTATGTAGTTGCAGGTGAGGAACAAGGGGCATCAATGGATGAACTCCGAGGGACGATCCAGAATGATATACTCAAGGAATACATTGCACGGGGCACATATGTATTCCCACCCGACCCTAGCATGCGATTGATCACTGACATTTTCCAGTACTGCTCTACCCATATACCCCGATGGAATACCATCTCAATATCAGGGTATCACATTCGTGAGGCAGGTTCCACAGCGGTTCAAGAGTTAGGATTCACAGTTGCCAATGCACTAGCGTATGTTGATGCCGCGTTAGAATCGGGAATGGATATCGACGAATTTGCTCCACAACTGTCCTTTTTCTTCAACTGCCATAATGACTTTTTTGAAGAAGCTGCTAAATTTAGAGCAGCAAGAAAACTCTGGTATGATTTAATGCAAGACCGGTATTCACCCCAACACCCAAAATCATCCATGCTAAGATTTCATACTCAAGTTGCTGGTGTAAGTCTCACAGCACAACAACCGTTGAACAATGTAGCGCGAGTAACGATACAAGCCTTAGCGGCGGTTCTTGGTGGAACTCAAAGTTTGCACACCAATTCTTACGATGAGGCTCTTGGCCTACCTACTGAAACTTCTGCAACAGTTGCACTTCGGACTCAGCAAATTATAGCCGAAGAATCCGGTGTGGCGGATGTGGTTGACCCTCTTGGTGGCTCGTGGTATGTTGAATCCCTCACAGAAACCATCTATCAAAAAGCAAAGAATCTGATTGAAATTATAGAGTCAAAGGGCGGGGCAATGGCCGCAATAGAGCAGGGATGGCAACAACAAGAAATTCATCAATCCGCATATCAACATATGAATGAAATTGAATCCAATGAACGACTTATTGTTGGTGTGAATCATGGCGTAATGGAAGAACAATCTACGTTCCCTGCAATGAAGCTTAACCCGAAAATAGGGGAAGAACAGGTCAAGCGGTTAACATCTCTAAGAACAACTCGCAATCAAGAGAAGGTAGACGCATTGCTCGCCGACATTTCTAAGGCTGCATCAAATGGAGATAATCTCTTTCCTTTCGTCATTAATGCCGTTCGTGCAAGGGCAACTCTAGGGGAAATCATGAGTGTGTTGAAGGTTGAATTTGGTACATATATGGCGCCAAGTGGATTTTGAGGGATGAACATGGATTTTGGACCTATACGAATTGATCACATTGGAATTGCAACCCATCAGCTCAACGAAGCGAGTGCTTTCTGGAGGCTTCTTGGACTGATAGAGGGTGACCATGACGAGAAGGTCGAAGACCAAGGAGTCACTACTCGATTTTTCTCCACGTCTGCGTTGAATGAGATTGCAGATGAACCTGCAAAGGTGGAGTTACTGGAACCGACTGGAGAACTGACCCCCGTTGGTCGTTTTTTAGAAAAGCGCGGACCTGGCATACAACAATTATGTTTTAGCGTTGGAGATTTGGTTGGATTGCTCTCCTACCTGAAAGAGAATGGCATCCGACTGATCGATGAAGTTCCTCGTATCGGAGCCGGAGGGCATCATATTGCCTTCGTTCATCCTGGCTCAACTGGCGGTGTATTAGTGGAACTTACTCAACGAAATTCATGAGCCTGAACGGCAATACCTATAGCCGGTCTTTTTCATCCAACATATGATGCGGACCTGTATTGACCTACTTTTGGCCCTGCCCCATATTGACGCTCCGAGAATGAAAGGTGAGGTCCATTACCTCGCTGGTCGTCTTGAACAATTACGTCTGCAGCGTTCTATCAGTAACGAAGCATACCTTGACGCTGGTGCAGTACAAGGTGCAATAGAAATGATTGCAAATATGGTTGACATGGGTGTGCCACAAATTGAAGTCCAAGGTCAACTACGAGAACAGTTGGACCGAGCCCAACGACTTGAATCAAAGCACCCAGGCCTCAACTGGGCAGTGGAATCTGGCCGTGCGAGTTGACGTTTGAATGACCGTGGAACTCTTACGAGTCGAAGGTGTCACGAAATCTTTCGGACATATTGAGGCTCTAACCAATGTTAGTTTGACCATCAATGAAGGCGAAATTGTAGGGCTTGTTGGCTCCAACGGAGCAGGTAAAACTACGTTACTCCGGCTTTTAGCAGGCGTCTATACTCCAACCGATGGGGCTGTAGTCCTATCTGATGGAAGTAAGGTTGAGGATGCTCGACACCGTCTCGGTGTTGTCCCAGAATCTACCGGGCTTTACTCTCGGTTGACCGCATGGGAAAACATTCGTTATCACAGTCGTCTTTACGGAACATCTGATGAAGAATCTTGGAATAGGACCGTATTTTTTGCGGACCGTTTGGATATGAAAGAATCCCTTGGCCGCCATACCAAGGGCTTCTCAAGAGGAATGCGGCAAAAAACTGCACTACTCCGGGCACTAGCCCATGCACCTGACATTCTTCTTTTGGATGAACCCACAGCGGGGCTTGATGTTACAAGTGCTCGAACGGTCCGGTCACTCGTCCATCAACTCGGTGAAACAGGTGGTACAGTGGTCTATTCAACGCATCAACTTGCAGAGGCTGAAGCCGTTTGTAGCCGAATAATCATTATTCATAATGGAGAAGTTCGGGCAGATGGAACGCCTGCTGGTTTGTTAGAACAAACAGAAACAAGTAATTTGGAAGAAGCATACGTCTCTCTAACAACCGATAAAGCGAGAACACGCGTGGTATCAGATAAGCCACTATCTAAAATAGCCAAATGGTGGCAGAAATTGTCTACTCCTAAGATCCCCGGAGGTGATGAGAGTGAGTAGCTCATTTCGTAGGATAACAACCATCTCGAAAAAAGAGTTGGTGGAGTTCGCTAGGGACTGGCGAACCATCTTTGCTTTACTCATCATTCCCTTGTTGATGTTCCCCCTTTTGTTCATCATATTCCCACTTCTTCTTGCATCTGAAGCCGCTGAATTGGATGCGATTGAAGTCAATGTCGTGATTCAAAGCAATGATTTCCCAAGTGACCTTGCTGAACAACTGAATGGTTCAGGAATTGAACTGAACTATGAGCCGTTGTCCATTGAAAACAATCTTTCATCTCCGCTAGAGGATGGAGACCGCTTAAGAAACGGGAGTATTGATGCAGTCCTTCGGATGAAAGAAAACGGTTCTGTTTGGGATTATGCCCTCCTTTACATGTCAACATCAGAACGAAGTCAGGAGGCACGAACGCGAACTCTGACGGTCTTATTTGATTGGGAAGAAAATGAAACTGAGCGTAGGCTCGTTGATGCAGGCTTAGATCCAGATGAGACACTACGTCCATTGAATTGGGATGGTGAATTCAGCGATAGTGACGTTGCTACCAGTGGTGAACAAGCAGGAATGGTTTTGTCATTATTCATACCCTTGGTTCTCTCTGTTTGGACCTTTTCCTCCGCGATTCAACCCTCCATTGACATGACTGCAGGTGAGCGAGAACGTGGGACCTTAGAGGCACTTCTCGGGCTACCATGTTCCCGTAATGAACTTCTTTTCGGCAAATGGCTCGCCGTTGCAACAATCACTGGAATTGGTGTGTTGCTGCAATTGGTTGGATTACTTTTTGCCATAGGTTATCTCGCTACAACGGATTTCCTTACCGTGCCGACTCTATCTATTGCTTCAATTGTATTCATTGGAATTGCAGTCCTTCTCTTTGCAATCATGGTTGTAGCATTTGAACTTGCATTGGCTATGAGAGCACACAGTGTGAAAGAGGCTGGTTCAATTCTCGGACCAGCATTGTTGCTCATTCTCTTCCCGGCACTCTTCACTCAGGTAATCAATTTAGATGGAATCGAGACATTTTGGTTCTCAATTCCTGTAGTCAATGTTCTTCTTGCACTGAGAGAACTACTGATGGACCGATTTGTTGTAGAACATATTGTTACTTGGATTATCAGTTCAGGAATTTACGCAATGGCTGCAGCGCTCTATGCTGCTCGTCAATTCAAGCGAGAAGATATTGTTACGAGTCTTTCTTAAGCGCCAAAGGCGATAAGTGATTCACGCACGATCTTAACGATAAGATCCACTTCTTCCGTAGTAATGGCGAAGTGCGGTGTGAAGCGGAGTGCATTTTCTCCACCGTGAATCACGCCGAGGCCTCGTTTCCTGCACCAAGGCTCCACAGCATCTATCCCAACAACCGGGAACTTACTGGGTTCAAGTTCAGCACTGCACAGCAATCCAGTTCCTTGGACCTTTGTGATGACTTCTGGGAATTCCTTCTGAAGAAGCGTGAACTTTTCAACAAATTCAATTCCACGGTTGCAGATATTTTCACGCAATTCAGGAGTGATGTTGTCAAGAACGGCGACTGCAGTTTCAAGTGCCCGTGGATTTGTAGTCATTGTATTTCCATAAATTCCAGTTCGGTAAAGGTCTGCAGCTCGTTTATTCATTCCAAGAACTGAAAGAGGGTACTGGCCAGCATTCATTGCTTTGGACCAAGTTTCCAAATCGGGTGCTTCGCAATCTTGGAAGCCACGATAGTCCACTACGGATAGTGTACCTTGTCCTCGGATTCCTGCTTGTATAGAATCCACGAGGAGCATCGATCCATGTTCAAGCGTAAGTTTTCTTGCTGCATCGTAAAAGTCACGGTCGACACATTGTCCAGGGTTACCTTCACCTTGCACGGGCTCAATAGCCATCAACTCAATGAATACATTGTCTGCTTCTGCTTGGGCAAATACGGCCTGCAGTGATGGAATGTCGTTGGCCGGTGTTAAAATTAGATTGTCTCTATCTTGGAAACTGGCAAGATATTGATCGTACTTTCCTTTGCATGAATGGGAAATCTGTGCAGGACGATCTGTACGCCCGTGGAATCCCTGTTCAATGGCTAACATCTTGATGGTCGCTCCTTCATGCTTACCACCCTTTCCTGTCATGAGCATTGCATTGACGTCGGCAATTCGCAAACTTACTGTCACCGACTCAGACCCGCTGTTCATGCAGATGAACTTGTCAAACGGGCAATGTCCGCGAGTATGGCCAAGTTCAGTCCGGAGTCTCTGTTCAAGTCGCTTTTGAGAAAAGGAAGGAGTCATCACATTTGCCATGACCCAGTTGTCAGACATAGCATCAATTATCTCACTTGGTCCATGGCCACTTCCAAGCATTCCATAACCACCGTTATCGTGTACAACCGCTCCATGTGATGTCACAATCCAAGGGCCGCGGGCAGACAAGGCAACATAAGGATTCACAGTTGCGGGATTGTAAAAATTCACGAAGCCGCTTTGAAGGTCTGTAATCAAATCAAGTTCTGCCCTTGCAATGTAGTCTGAACCAAATTCTCGTTCGATACCGTGTAGGGCCGCATGTGCATCTTCAATGGCTTGAGCAAGTTTGGTGTCACGTTCGAGGAAAAATGAGAGTTCAGAATCATTCAGTCCTGTAGTAGTTGCTTCACCAACCTTGCTGCGCATCTCATGAAGAAGTTTGATCGGATTTGGTGTTATCACGGCTTCCATGATTCTCTGTCAGCCAAGCCCTTCTTTGAACATTCGCACCCATATTCTTTGTTTAAACCCAATATATGACCGCAGTATTACCCCAGGAATACTCGGAGAATACTTATAGCGTAAAGTCGCCCCCATCAAATTGTGCCTAAGATATCGCTTGACATGCCCAAAGAATTGGTAGAGGATTTGAAACATCACATTGGCGAAGACAAGAAGTTTGTAAGTCTTGCAGATGCAGTTCGTTCAGCATGCCGTAAATTGCTTGACCAGTTGGATGAAATTGACCGGCGACAGGGAAGATGAGATGATACCATGACGACAAAAGATGAAGCCATGAATGCAGTTAGGACTCTACTGTCCTATATTGAGGGAGAAGAGAACAGCGACCGAGAGGGGTTGAAAAATACCCCGAAGAGGGTAGTTGAATCTTGGGATGAAATTTTTGCGGGATACAAGATGGACGCTGGAGAACTCCTAGATGCAACGTTTAATGCTGAGGGTTACGATGGAATTGTTCTGTTGAGAAATATCGAGTTTACATCAACATGCGAGCATCATCTGCAGCCCTTCAATGGAAGGGCTCACATTGCGTACATACCCGTAGAACGAATTGTTGGGATTAGTAAACTCGCTCGTATTCTTGAACTCCATGCGCGACGACTCCAGAACCAAGAACGCATTACGAAAGGAATTGCTGATGACCTGGAACGTGAATTAAAACCCCTAGGTTCTGCCGTAATTCTTGAGGCGGCCCACGGATGTATGCAATGCAGAGGTGTCGCTAAGCAACAAGCAATCATGACAACATCCGCCATGAACGGGGTATTTTTTGAGCGTAGTGAAGCAAGGAATGAACTCATGAAACTCATTCAACAACCACCATTGTGAGTGATATCAATGGATACGAATAATTGCGGCATCGCAGGCACTAAAGTTGTCGATAATCCTAGTGATCTTGCAACCCATTACAATATAGTGGAAATATTTCATTCGGTTCAAGGAGAGGGATTTCGCGCAGGAATTCCGCATGTCTTCATTCGCTTTGGCCTTTGTAACTTGCGATGTGAGTGGTGTGATACGAATTTCGATGAATTTACAGAAATGACTGCTCTTGACATCATAAGTGAAGTCCTCAAATATCCAACTAAAAACATCATATTCACAGGTGGAGAACCGATGCTCAACGATCTTTGGCCCCTAAACCGATTACTAAAGGCAAGGGGATATCACTTGTCAGTAGAGTCGAATGGCACAATTGAAATTCCCGAAGGGTTGTTGGACTGGGTATGTATTTCTCCAAAAGATCAACTGTATCCAAATTCAGTACTTCGACAGCGAACGGGTGATGAACTAAAATGCGTATATGTGGGTCAGCCCTTGGAAATGTATGAAGAAATCAAAACAGGGTTTAATCACCATTTCTTGCAGCCTTGTTACCATGAGTCTGAAAGTGTTGAATGGAACGGTAAGAATTTCGCACATACAGAACAAGTTGTCAAAGATCATCCTGAGTGGAGGCTTTCCCTTCAAACACACAAATGGATGGGCATATTGTAGGTGATTAGATGCGTAAAAAGAATGCAGTAATGGCCCTAAGCGGAGGTATGGATTCTTCATCCCTCTTGCTTCATCTTTTGCACCAAGGTTACAATGTAACTTGTCTTTCGTTTGATTACGGTCAGAAGCATCATGTTGAATTAGAGCGAGCCAAATCCCTCGTTGAATATCTAAGTCAGCACGAATATGAGATTGAACACAAGTTCGTTGACCTGAAAAGCGCTTTTAGTCTGTTTGAAAGTGACTTACTCGTCAACGGAGGAGATGTTCCAGAAGGCCATTATGAAGAAGAGTCCATGAAAGCCACTGTTGTCCCAAATCGTAATGCAATATTTGCTTCTCTTCTCTATGGAACTGCCCTTTCCCTGAGCGAAAAGACCGGTAGTAGTTCCGTTGTTGCCCTTGGAGTGCATAGCGGAGACCATGCCATTTACCCAGATTGTAGGCCGGAATTTTACAATGCATTAGATCACGCATTTGCGATTGGGAACTGGGGGAGTGACTCGGTTAGCTTCTATCTACCGTATCTTGAATCGGACAAGGCTGGAATTCTCAAGGATGCTGAATCCGCTATTGGGAACTTGAACTTAAATTTTGAAGAGGTGTTTTCTCGTACGATTACCTCATATTCTCCTGATTCAGACGGAAGGAGTAGTGGTAAAACAGGTTCTGACGTTGAACGAATATTGGCCTTTCATTCCATCGGCCGTGAGGACCCAATTGACTACGTTGACAGTTGGGGGGTTGTTCTTCAAGCAGCCCTTGCCACCGAACGGATTCATAAAGAAGCTGAGTACAAAGAACGCCTCACTCCAATACAATTCCATGTAACACGTGAGTCGGGTACCGAACGGGCGTTTACCGGAGAATACTATGACGAAAAAAGAGCAGGTGATTATTTATGCATTTGCTGTAACAAATTACTGTTCACATCGACTATGAAGTTTGATTCTGGTTGTGGATGGCCTTCATTCCATACCGAACACCATGACGCCGGAATCCTTAGAATTGAAGACCGGACCCATGGAATGCTCAGAATAGAGGTACGTTGTGATGAATGCGATGCTCACCTCGGTCATGTTTTCCCAGACGGACCAAAACAGTACGGAGGAGAGCGCTACTGCATCAATTCGGCTTCTTTGAAATTTGACGAGGAGGAAGACCAATGACAACAACCATTCGGAGATATATTGAGACTGATACCGGACATAGAGTCCCAAATCATAAATCTAAATGCAAGCATATGCATGGTCATAGATATCGTTTTGAAGCGGAAATTGAAGGAGATGTTGTTACACAGCAAGGTGTGTCTGATGAAGGAATGCTGATGGATTTTTCAGACATTAGCCATCTACTAACGGTTCATATTCATGATGTCATCGACCATGCTTTTGTTGTATATGAGGGTGATGAAACTGCGAAGGCAGCATGTGAACTCATGGGAGATGACCATCGAACGGTTGTAGTCCCATTTATTCCAACTGCCGAGAATTTAGCCAGGTGGGCATTTGAAACCCTTGAACCCCATATCAAATCGACCTATGGGAATCAGTTACGTTTAGTGGCTATGCATTGTCGAGAGACACCCAAAAGTATTGCTTCGTGGCGTGTTTGACTACTCAATTTTGCGTCTTCGTTTATTGAGCCATTCCGGTTTGTCATTGACATATTGCAGAGCAGTTGCTCCATCGACCAAGCCACCAATGATCCTCGTTGCCTCATCTTCTGTAGGTGTGCTACGTAGCAATGTCCTCTTGAGCGTCTGATTCACCGAATCAATTCGTTCTTCTTTACCCGGCAACTCATTTGCAAACTGTTCAATGGATTCAACGAGAGTGCTCCTTAATGCGGGTGAAATATAGCGCTCAAGAGGAACGATATCTGGCAGACCCTCATCAACGCCTTGAGTGGTTTTCACCCGATGGCGTTGTACTTCATAGAGAAGGGCGTTAACAGCATGACTGAGATTAGCGATCGGATATCCTTCCCAGGTAGGTAACGTCACGAAGGCGTCGCAAGCAGCTAAATCCTCGGTAGACAATCCTTTTCCTTCTTCCCCAAATACAAGTGCTACTCTCATGTTTGTTCCTTCTAACCTCTCAACCATTTCCCACGGATACATGAAGTGACGAAAGAGAGTTTTAGACCCAATTTCTCGTTTTCCAGATGTGCCGAGAATCAATGAACAATCCTGGGTGGCATCAGTTAGTTCAGAATGAATTGTTGCTTGTTCTAATACTCGTTTGGAATGCTTAGCTCTGGCTCTCGTTTCACCGTCATCCTTGTCACATTTGGGATTGACGAGGCGTAAATCCTCAAATCCATAATTGAGCATGGTTCTACAAATTGCACCGAGATTTCCCGGATGACTAACGCCTACCAAAACGACAGATAACGAGAATGTCCCTTGAGGAAGCGGTATGTCCATTCGCTCGCCCACTTCAATCACTACCATTTTTTGATTCAAAATAACTCGAAATCCAACGAGGGTCACAAATTTGGTAAAGGAAGAAAAGATACCCTCCGTCTTCCCTATCATCCATGACTAAGGAACGCTTACGGAGGTTATGTTGATGCTTCAGGTAATGAATCAACGATTCAAGCTCTTCGCGGTCATCGCTGTGAACACTGACAGGCATTCGGTCCCATTTGACTCGGACCGGCAAGCACATCACCGCCTCAATCGGTACGGCGTTGACGGTATCGGGTCACGTACCCCGCAATCCAGTTGCGAAGTTTCTTTGACTCAACATCGGTCAATTGTGAAACAATTATTTTGTTGTGGTCAAAGTCGTTAGTGAATTTCTCGCCGTGTTCTTCACACAGACGGATTGCTCGGATTTTGATGAAACTTGGTCGAATATTTCCCATTGTGATCACTCCTTCATTAGTTTGACTTCGACTGGGATGCCTGGTTCATCGTGACGTGTCACGAGAAGTCGGATCTTACGTGGAGGGTTTTCAATTCCTCGCTTCCAGATGTGTTCATTGACTTCAGGGTCAATGTAGAGTTCTTCTTCTTCGGTCACCTTGAGATGACGGATGACTTGCTCGCGGATGATTTGCATTGCTCGGGGAGCACGCTTGTAGCGAGTGATGTTCCATGCGTTCCTCAAGGGAACGATAAGTTCGGATTCGTTAGGTCTTGCCATAATAATCACCTCATCGTTGGAGTTTGCTTCGTCTCCAGTGGTGTCGCTTAGCGTGCGATACCGTATTTCGGTCGGTCTTTAGCATGACCCACACTGGGACACGTCGGTTCTGTTTTCCTGCCTTCAAGAGGCGTATTTTTTTTGCTGCTGGCTTATTTTTTGACATATCGAGCACCTTCTCAGATTCTTCGGATGGACGCATTATTGCGGCTCTTCGATTGGGATGCGAGCATTTGCTTCAACGAAGCATCACTCATAGGTTGGTCAAGTTGACCTGATTGGTACATTGAAACAACGGTTGTTTTGATGGTCATTGCACGGGTTGGGTCGACCATGGCGATGCGAGCGACACGAGAACGGGCATCGGGTGTCATGGCGACACGGAGTGTTGAATCAACTTGGGCTGCAGTTTGGGCGGCTTGTTGGGCCTTATCCTCTGCTTCGATTTGAGAAACTGCCTGTTGTTGGGCTTGTTCTTGGATTGCTTTGAGCCGTTGAGCACGAATAGCGGACAATTCATCATCCTGTGTCGATACCATAACGCTCAATCCTCTCACTCCGATCAATATTTGTTAAGACCAGGGTACTGCTCATCTGCTGCAGCACGCATTGAATGGGCGATGTTGTCCACTAGTTTTTGACCAGCGGGGGTGATTTGTCGGCCAGCGTACAGCTGAACAGGCTCATCTCCACCGACGACCTTTGTCGGTACTTTCTCAACGAGACCAGCTTCTTCAAGTTGTTGAAGCGCTGTTCGAATAATGTGGCGGGAAGCAACGCCAGGGGTGTTGGGCATAACGCCGTTATCCTTCTTTCCACCAAAGGCCTGTGCGAGGTGGGTGACACCAACAGGGCCGTTACGGGCAACCTTGCGGAGAATAGCTGCAGTTCGGAGGAACCACCAGTTATCTTGAGTGGGTGGGCGTTCTCGGTCCACTGCTGTTTTGACGTATTCAGACCAGTCAGGGGGTGAAATAGCGTCTTGTTCAGCCATTGCATCGGCCAAAGCAGGCATTAGAATGTCAGCAGGAATATCATACACGGTCGTCATAACAAAACACCAAGCAACTTGGCGACCGCCCGCCCCTATATGAAAAGAACGGGTCAAGCATACAGTAAATCATTGCACAACACCTCATTCACGGCAAGCCATACAAGCCTTGATGAAGGCCCCTCGGCTGGGTTAGGCTGATGAAGAAAGCATTGGCTCAGAATCCTAACTTGCTTAGGACCCTCATTGGCCTGTCATTGACCTTGATATTCTTACTTTCATATGCCGTTTATGGAGCCACAGTATCCCCTTCCGCCTACATTTACACCACAGAACCAACCGTCACAGTTGCTGACAGTTTGGAGGATTCTGACGGTATTGTTCGCATCTATGATGGTGATTCCAACACGACGACTTGGGCGTGGAGCGTCCCCGCTAACGGCCAGAACCTCACTTGGGTCAACGTATCAGCAACAGACCTTTCAGACGGGTCAGTATTGAAGGTCATGAATGGCGCAAAGTTGTACAGTCACCCGTTACTCGGTGCCGTATACACCTTAGAGAATCCACTTGAGGAGGAATTCTCCTGCGCAGACAGGTGTTTCCACAACGTCACCCACGAACGAACTTCTGAAGATGGAGAAGATATCTCATTCTTTGCACTCACCTCCGTTGACCCTGCTCGCCGTTCGAACGGTTCTGTATTTGCGAAGAATATTGATGGAGCATGGGAAGAAGCGAATAAAAGTGTCAATTATCTCCATTCTCCATCGCTCATACGGATTGAGGTTATTGAATTAGGAAACCGAACAACTCAACCTTTCATTGCAGTTGAAACCGTGAACGAGGAATTACAAGAAGTCAAGGTATTTTCAGTAGATGCTGCAACTGAGTTTGTTTGGGCGCTTGCAGCTGTAGTGGGATGTTTTTCCATTGTATTGATCCCCTCTTTCACGGTATATTTTGCGGCCCAAGCAAAGGAAAAGAGGGATGAGGCTAAAGTTGAATTGGCCAAAAGTAAAGTTGTCAATGATGCAATAGATGCTGTAGAATGACACTATTTATTCTCCACTGCTCTCATATAGATTAAGGGTATGTCATCAAGATGACCCGCATGCTGACGAGACGCGTACTTTTTTTGGCGACGATTCTCCTGTTATCAACAACAGGTCCGGCATTTACCGAACTCAGCACAAGCGGTGTAGACCATAGCCCACGGAATCAAACAGGTGTTGATGTCGGAGTGACCGGCATCGCTGTCAAATACACAAACAGTGCAGATGAAGGCAATTTCAAGATGTTTTCATCAAATCATCCAATTCTAGGATTTAATCGGCCGGCAACCCTCTACGTAATTGATGGAATGGTCAACGTCTCTTCCTCGCTGACTATTGAAGTAGAAAATTTTGGTAATGCAGTATCCGGAGTGATTGATGTTACCGTTTCTTTGAACCATAATGAATACGAATTTTTTGAGTTAAACAATACGACGGTGCAAATGTCATCTCTAGCCGGAGGGCAATCCAACAGTATTAACGTCGTAATTTCACCAAGTTATGCAGGAAATCATACGCTTGTTGTGACCGCTACATCAACAGTCGCAGACGATGTACCTGGAAATGACGGTAAGTCAAGGGCATTCACTGTAGGTTCGACTTACTACAATTGCGACACACTGAATGGATGGGCCACTGGGAATGAATGGGGAATGAGTACAGACACCTCCATTTCGAAAGGGACAAGTTGCCATGTGGGAACAGGGTCCACCTCTTCGTACAGCAACAGTATCATCACAACCATGGTCTCTCCACAAATGGACATGTCTGATGCTGTAAATAATCCACTGCGGACGAATGGGTTTTCATTCTTTTACACTGGTAGTGCTGCTGCAAACGATGTTTTGAAAATTTATGCCAAGACAAATTTCGGCGGATGGACAGAACTCGCTACGATATCAAATACAGTCGACGGAACGTTTCTTGATGGCGTTAACTGGCAAACATTTTCAGTGTCAAATAAAGGTGCAGCATCACCCCTTATCCCCATGGATTCTTCATATTTCCATTCGTCATCTCAAATAAAGTTTGAATTTACGTCCGACGCATCCGGTACGGATATCGGATATTGGATCGATGATATTGTTTTTGTTTACGACCAAAAAGTCCGTGAAAATGAATATCAAGTTTCCGCCCGAGGCATCGCAACAAACGGGGCTACTCCGGGGAATTGGGGGAGCATAAATCTTGAAATTGTTAACGACGGCAATATCTCGGAGACCTTCATTCCAACGCTCCAAGGGCTTCCAGTTGGTTGGAACGCATATTATTCCAGATTATCCGGAACCAGCTTCGATCCATCACAAGGACTAACTGCGACACCCGGAACACCCGTTGAATTCAGAATCATGCTCCAACCAGATGAGAACGCAAGTATAGGTCTTCAGCAAATGGCGGTTGCTATATCCTCTCAACAGTACAGTTCTGTTGGCACAGTATTACCCGTACAATTCTTGGTGATGGCTGATCGGATTCCGATCATAACGCCACCTGCTGTTCGGCCAAGTTGCCCTCCGTCATATTCATGCACGTTTGAAGTTGAATTGGATAACATCGGCGATGCAACCGATGTGTTTGACCTTAGTTATGATGTATCGAATCTCCCCAGTGGATGGGATGTTGGTTTTACATGGTCACAACCTACATCAATCCAAATTCGTCCAAATGAACCCACTTCGGCCTTGATGACCATGACGGTTCCGGCAGGTGTTGCACCGGATACTGTCGTTTCTTTTGATTTCACTATGAGTGCCCAAAACGACACAACAAGAACGGTAACAGAAACAATCGACATAGCAGCATCGATGGTAAGCGATGCTTCAGTGGATTTGGTAGAGTCAATGAAGATGGAGCGAATGTTTGTTGATGCTGGTGACGAAGTTAAATTGACATATAACGTTTGGAATAATGCAACACGACAAGATATTTTTGAAATAAGCATTATCGTTGAAGAACAAGGACAATGGATTATCGAACAACCGACCGGACCGCCTGTTGTTCTTAACTCAGGAGGAAGCACGAGTTTTGATGTGTACATTACAGTCCCGAACAATGCACAGGCTAACGACCGAGGTCCTCGGATAATACCCGTGTTAGAATCTCAACGGAGTTTCATGACCTTGCAAGGGCCCGAATTTGACTCGTTCCGTGTGACTACCACAGAAAATGTAGGCATTGAGGCCATTGAAACTCCTTTGAAATTAACGCCCAGTCAGCCAAATCCGGCCACATTTTTGATAACAAATCACGGAAACGGGGATACCGAAGTACAAGTTGATATCATTGACATCCCATCTACATGGGATTGGTGGATGGTAATTGATGGAGAAAACCACACCGGACCAATCAGTTTGTCCGTTTCATATGATTTGGAGCATACAGCAGAAATTGAGATTTGGCTCCTCCTTCCGATGGAAGAAACCGCTGGTGAACGGCATACAATCCGAATTAGTGTTCAGCCTGCAAGTGGAAATGAAGACAGTAACCCATTGGATAACAGTGTTGATTTTACTTCAATCACAGATTCAGTACATTCACCGGTACTCAAGTTGATTTCTGGAAGCACTTCAACGATTGCTGGTGGAATATTTTCGGCAAAAGCCTCATTGGAAAATCAAGGGAATGCGCGGGATGATAATCTTCGTCTAATAACGACCGTATTTTCTACGCCAGCACTGATGGACGGCAAGAGTTTTCTGAGTGTAGATGGGGTGTCTCATGATGTTGGTGAAGAAATTCCATTGATACTCCAACCAGGTGAGATTCTATCCCTAAACCTTGATGTTATGGTTCATGAAAATTCTACCTTGAATACAAGGTTTGTAGTACTTTTTGAGGTACTAGGTTCCTTTGATGAAAATGGATTTCCCGTTGTACTCTCTGTTGAACATCTCATCATCCTTGACCAACAGCGATCAGTGGAAGCCACGATCCTTCAAGAGTCAACTCGCCCAATTAAGGAGGGAACTGCCGCTAATGTATGGGTTAACCACACATCTACATCCACACTCAATGAAACAATGGTCCTAACGGCGTCTGGCCCACAGGGATGGCAAATCTCTTGCAATAAAATTTTGATTCCAGAAAATGGGCTTGAATTCCAATCACTACCCGGACACATCTCCCCTCAAGGGACACAGTCAACGTGTGAAATTCTAAGGTTGAGTGGGACATTAAAGGGGGATGTTTCCTTCACGCTCAACAGCATTGATGGGCATCACACCTTTACTGAAATCATAACCTTAGAGTATGAGTCAACAGATGAGGAACTATTATTTTCCAACACTCAACTTATTGCTGGTGGTTCAGGAGGTTTGATATTTATTGTATCTCTGTTGTTCTTATTGCGCAGAAGAGGAGAGGAATTAGGATTTTCAGACGAAGTTGAAGAAGAAAAAGACCTAGCTCCCATAAAGGGGCCACCGATTAACGGGCCTCCTGCAAGCAAAATTCAACCAACGGTGCAACTTATTGAATCACAGGAATTCAACCATCAACCCGGCGTTGAACCAACGGTTCATCCCGGCCCACCACCAATACCGGAATCAGGGCTCCCACAGGGATGGAGTGAAGAACAATGGTCGTACTACGGTCAGCAATACCTTGATGGAACCCTTTAGGGACGCAACACCATGACAGCCTATCCACCTGCATGGTACGGGTTGTGGTTTATGGTCGCCCTTTGCGGTGTCACTACGTGGTACTTGAGAAATTTCACAGAGCGGTTTCAAGCGACCAGAATTTCTGCTCTTTTGGGTACAGCGTCGATGATCACGTTACTGGCATGGACTTGGACAGATTTTTGAGGTGATTCAATGAGCGAACTTGCCGGAATTGAAAATCATCCACTCGCTCAACAATATCCTTGTCGGGTTCCAGTATGGTGGGCGCGCCATGGTTCTGTAGAGAAAGACTCTGAATTAAATGGCGTAAGCGGACGGCTTGTCACCCTAAGAATTGCTAAAAACTTCAAGCGTTATGAGAGGTGGTTGGCTAAGTTATTACGGGCACCAAAGGAACTCAGAAAACCCCTTGATAGAATGAATAGTGTTCTGTGGGAACTCTGTGATGGCTCGAGAACTTTTGCTGAAATATGCAATGAGATGAATCATCTGTTCAAAGAGGAAATCGCACCGGTAATAGCACGTACTGCGGTTGCGCTTGCTCAATTTCAACAACACAATATCCTCCTCATATTGGAAGAACCTCTCTCAGGAAGGTGGAGCGTTGCCCCGGGAACGACCCCCGACCATCAAGAACTAACAGATTTGGGAGAGGAACATCCGTATGACATTGAGTTACTCGTTGGTGAACATGCTTGAAAATCTGGGAATCGCTGCCAATAATTTGAGCGGTCGTGCAATAATGACATGGGTTCCAACGTCGATAATGGGCCGTTGTAAAAGTTGAGGGTTATTAGAGAGGAACGTGGCTATACCGGTCAAGGTTTCACTCGGTTTGAGTTCAAGGTCACTACTCTTCCGTACAAACTCGATTGGCTCGTGGTTAGAACGGGCAATCAAGTCACAAATTGTTTCAACTGACGGTGGGCTGGCTTGATAATCAATCAGTTCAAAAGATACAGATTGGTCTGTCATAAATTGAAGTGCTTGTCTTGATTTACTGCATCGGTTGTAATGATAGAGGTACACAATTGTCATGTTACCACCTATTCCTGAGAGGTTGATTGAGGGTCCCAAACCAATCTCAGCCCTATGCCATCGCTGGTCTTGGATTCAAGTGATGAAGATCGTGCAGTTGAGCGTGTTGAATCGCTTTCGGTGAACCATGAACCACCACGAGTCACACGACGCTTCGACAAGTTGCTACGGTGGGGTTGTTGTGTTCTTGGGGTGTTATAATCTGGTTCCCACTGATCTTCGCACCATTCAGCAACAAGACCATTCATGTCGAAAATACCCCAAGGATTGGGTTTTTTCAGTCCAACTTCTTTGGTGGTGCTGCCTGCATTACCTGCATGCCAACCATACTCATTCAATTCAACATCTCGTTGGCCAAACCACCACCTGCCGTCTGTTCCACAACGTGCAGAATATTCCCACTCAACTTCTGAGGGAAGACGCCAAATTCCAATCATACCAAGGCGCTCTGAACCAGCATCTCGCTCGTTCATACGGGCTAGAAATTCGACCGCATCGTGGTAAGAAATTGACTCAACCGGTCTCAAACCAGAACTCCATCCTTCTTGAAATTTAGAAGGGTTTGACCCCATCAAATCCACCCATTGTGCTTGTGTAATGACTCGTTCACCGAGGAAAAAAGGTTCTGTAATTGATACAGGATGCGGAGGGGATTCGTTTCTTGCGCCAACACCTGAAGAATCTCCGAGAATGAACTCGCCGGGTTCAATTAAGCGGTAGACTCCCCCCCATGAGTCCGTAAATGCCGGCCGCTCTCCGTCCATTGGAATCCTCTCAAGATTGGAGCTTCACGGAAGTAGACAAGACAGATTCAACAAGAGATTCTAAGCGTCCTTGCAATGCTTCGTCGTTAAGATGTCCTTCTTCGTTGAAAGCTTCCTTAACGTGACCTATTGCGAGTTGTTCAGGTACAGGCCAAGCATGAAGCCAGCGCAAAGAAATTCTCATGTGATTAAGCGTGTTTGCATTTGTCACACCGCCAAGTGTTGACATTAAACCAAACACTTTTCCTCCTACATGTTTGTCGTACATCCAATCAAATGTGTTCTTCATGACACCCGACATAGTCCCGTGGTACTCAGGAGACGCAACAAGAAATGCATCCGACTCCAGAAGTAAAGTTTGAAATTCTTGCACGGTAGCATGATTCCAGCAACCGTCCTCACCGACAAAGGGTAATGGTTTCTCGTTGAGGTCCCAGAAGATAATTTCGGCACCCTTTGATTCTGCGATTTTCAATGCTTCATTGACCAGCATTCCCGATTTTGAGGTGCTCCGATATTCCCCTGCAAGCCCGAGAACTTTCACTCCATTGTATGACATAACCTTCGCAGAAGGGCATAGTCTTTGAATGTAAGGATAATTGTCTGCTCGGAAAGAAGTAACCCTTATGCGGAGTATTGTATTGGTCGTAAACCGGTGAAACCGTGACTGACGAAGAAACATCGGAGAAAACACACGATGTTTCGGAAGAGGATGACCTTGCAGATGCCGTTTTGTCCTCAGTAGAGGACGCCATCCATGCGGTTGAAAATGACGAGCAGCCCGACGAAATTGTTGTCGAGAAACCCATGAAAAAGCCAAGCAATATCATCCCGGAAATCGACGATGTTGAAGATCCTGAAGAAATGGTCCAAATTCTCCTCACAGTGGGGGAAGAGCGTTCACGAAGAGATGACATCAAAGGAGCCCTCGCTGCCTTTAACAAGGCAATTGCACTTGATCCGTCCTGCGATATGGCGTGGTTCAATCGCGGCGTCCTGTTGGAAGCCCAACAAGATGCAAGAGGAGCACGACAATCCTTCCAAATATGCTTGGATTTGAATGAAAATCACGCTCCTGCGACGGCAAACATGGCAATACTACTGGAACGAATTGGAGACTTGGAAGGGGCATATTCTATGGCCCAAAAAGCACTCGTGTTTTTCCCAGGACATCCCGCACTCGTAGAACTCAGTCAACGGTCGAAGGACAGTGGATTATCTGTTCCGATGGAAGTCATGGAACCCTCGATTGAGGTCAAGCAAGATTTTGATATGGAAGCCGTTGAAGCGATTGCGGAAAAAGCTGGAATTGAAAACCCAGAAGACCTTCTTCAAGAAGCAGTCCATCACGACCATGATGATGACGACAAACTCTCTATTCAAGAACTTGAAAGTGCAGCTGACGTTATCGTTGCACAGCAAGAAATTGTGAAAGAAGTAGTTCCAGAACCTGTCGCAACACCCATTGTTCCAGAACCTGTTCAAGAAGAAGCTGAGGCGAATATCGAAGTTTTCGTAGAACAAGCAACTGAGATGCTCAAATCGGGTGATGCAAAAGGTGCTCTCAGTCTCCTCAAACCTCACCTAAAGACCATCGGCGCCAAACATCCAGGTGCCTGGAGAATCGCAGGCGGTGCAATGGCCCGAATGGAACTTGACAACCACGCAATCGCGGCTATGACACATTCACAAAATCTTGAACCCAGCCATGCCCCAGGATGGTTTAATCTTGGTTCTGTACAACAACGCTCGAACCTCCTCAATGATGCTATGGCCTCGTATCGAAGGGCATTAGAAGCAGACCCAACATATCTGAAGGCGGCTGAAAAAATGAACACCTTGGCTAAAGATAACGGTTTCATTGAAACATTCTTAGAAAGTTCCCGAACCTTGCTTTCAATGGAACCAAGTCACCCGGTTAGGGATGAATTTGTGGATATGCTCATACAACTAGCAGTAGGAGAAAATGAAGTTTTGGACCAGGTCACAGGACTGCCGCCTACGCTCCCGGCAGGGCCAGAAATGGCTAGGGAAGCATTGACTCATATGTCGGAGGAACCATCCGCTCACCGTGCTCTTGCACTATCGCTCAACCTTCAACACGGGGACGCAGTCTTGGTTTGGAAATCTATGATTCAGAAGGACAGCCAAAACGGTTCGAATTGGCGTGGTCTCGCTCGCGCTTTAGAACAAGCAGGTGATCTTGAAACTGCGCAAAAGTGTCACGCTAAGGCAAACGGACTAGATGGGATTGTTGAACAACCAACAATGGCCGCCGCACCAGCACCAGCACCAGCACCAGCACCAGCACCAGCACCAGCACCAGCACCAGCACCAGCACCAGCACCCCCTGAGGCTAACCCACTTATGGAAAGCAATTACTCTGCTCCAGCAATTGAAATGACACCCGTTCAGACTGCCCCGGAGGTAGTACAACAGCCAACTGCTGCAAACGAGTTGCTCCTCACCCCAAGGGAGCCACAAATGATTGCTCAACCATCGGAATACGGTCAACAAGTCGATCTGGCTAAAGCAGCGCTTGATGCAACCACTGCCGCTGCACAAAATATTCCTCAAAATACAACATCAAATGCAATTTCAAACCAAGATGTTGCCTGGTTTAACCAAGGAGTCCAACTTATTGATGATGGGAAATATCGGGAAGCACTTTCTTGTTTTGACAAAGCACTGCCAAATTTTGCTGGAGATGATGCAATGATTATCCGTATTCTCAATAACCGGGGCAATGCATACTATTTCCTTGAAGAATACCCGAAGTGTGTGGAATCATACCACCAAGCCATGCTCATACGACCAACTGAGGTCAGAGGAGAAACACTCTACAATATGGGAACTGCTTATGCAGAAATGGAACGATATAATGACGCCGTCAAATGCTTTCAGCAAGCCATACCAAGGGGACTTGACATTGCAGCAACCAAGCGTGCAAAAGATCAAATTCGTCGGTGCAACATCCTACAAAAAGCCGTTGAAAAGAAGCGTAAAAAACGCTGACAACCTCCGACAAACTTGGGTCTATTGACTCATGACCTTAGGTCAACTTCAAAAACGTCCACTGCTTGGGCTTATCATGGACTGCGGAACCTGCGATTCAGCATCACCCGTTATGATGGTTAAACCTGAAGAGGTTGATGTGAACCTAACCATGACCGAAAAAGCCATTGCAATGCTAGAAGATGCGTTTGGAGATGATCGCAGTCATGCACTTCTCGTCGGAGTGCTCAGCGGTGGATGCTCCGGATACATGTACGACCTCCAAATCGTTGAATCCACGGAACAGTCCGTTCAAGAGTTAGAAATTGGTGGGTTCAGAGTACTCGTACCGTCTGCTTCAAGCCATCTCCTTGACGGCATTGAAATTGATTATGTTGACCGCCTTATGGGTGGAGGATTCAAAATCAACAATCCAAATGCGGAATCATCTTGTGGCTGTGGCGAATCCTTCTCCTGAGGTTAATTGATGAGCCTTTTCCGGTTTGATTCATCTGTTTTACTTTTGTCCGGAGACGGCATTCTCTCCTTTCTTGATGGGTTATCAACAAACCTCGTCAATGGCTCATGCACGGCCCCATTTACAAACGGGAATGCAAAAATCATAGACGTATGCGACGTACTTCTTGTCGGTGAACGGGTCGTGTTGGTCGGATACGAGGGTCATAAAGACCAACTTATTCAGCATCTTATGGGTCGAATACTCGGGAGAAATATTTCTATTACCGATATATCTCATCTCAACGATGTATTCGTTGGTATTGAACCCGAATCCATTCCAGATGGGGCAACAACTCACCAAAGTAATCTGGGTTGGATGATGGTTTTAGCAAAAACCCACAACCATCAACCGTCATGGAGTCAGCAACAATGGGATGAACATCGAGTGATGAACGAAATTCCATTCCACGGCAATGAAATTACACCGAATGTACATCCCTTTTCGTGTGGATTAGAACACTTGGTGCATCCCAATAAAGGATGTTATATTGGACAAGAAATCCTAACTCGCATGCGTAGCAGAGGGAAAACGGGCAAGGTAATGGTAAGAAAACTCAACCCTGTTGAAAACCCAACGACCGTCGGAAAAACTCACAGCCTATGCATTGAGCGTGTTCAGTAGCCAAGAATATCTTTCAGTTGGCCCTTGTAAAAATTACCCGAACCTTGCAACGATGACATTTCTTCATCTGTTAACTCAAGTTCAAAGATTCGTTCTACACCCGTAGCTCCAATAATACATGGGACGCCGATGTAGACATTTTCTAGGCCGTATTCTCCAGTCATCAGACATGAAGCAGGAATCAATCTCTTCCGGTCGTTAAGAACGGACTCTGCCATCACCGCAGCGGCTGAACCAGGTGCATAGAAAGCAGAACCACGTTCAAGGAGCTTGACGATTTCTCCGCCACCGCCAGCGGTTCGCTTGCTGATTGCTTCAATACGATCTTCAGACATTAATTGCGTGATAGGTATTCCTCCAACGGTCGTGTATCGAGGTAGTGGGACCATAGTATCTCCATGTCCTCCAAGGACCATTGGAGAAACATCTTCCTCAGCACATCCCAGTTCTAAAGCGATAAAATGTGCCATTCTAGCACTGTCGAGGACACCGGCTTGCCCAATGACACGCTCTGAAGGGAATCCAGTGACTTTTTGCATGTGATAAGTCATCAAGTCAAGAGGGTTTGTTACAACGATGACAACACTATCAGGGGCATGATTTTTGATGCCTTCACCAACTTGGGAGACGATGTCTGCATTCTTGCCAATGAGGTCTTCTCGGGTCATACCTGGTTGCCGAGGGAATCCAGATGTAACGACGACAACATCAGCGCCTGAAATATCGTTGTAATCCGCCGTCCCTGTGATGCGGCCATCATAATTCAGAACATTTGCGTTTTGAGACATGTCCAACGCTTTTCCTTTTGCAAATCCTTCGTAAATGTCCAAGAGAACGATGTCAGCAACTTTCATTTGAGCAAGTACGAATGCACATGTTGCTCCAACGTTTCCTGCTCCAATTACTGCAATTTTTCTACGACCTGCTACCATGGTTTCACCGCTTGTTGAGAACCAACAGTTTTCAGTCCATAAGGACAATGGTGGCGGCAATTGGAAGGCCTTCATCAAAACGACACACTGCGAGTAATTCGCATAATTATCTCAGTCACCACTTCATGGGTTCGGAGCGACTTCTCTAAAAACCCCCTTTCAGTGGGAAAGTCATCACTCACCAATACGGTGGGTGATATCCGTGAGGCATAGGCATGAAACTTGGCGTCCCCAAAGAACCTGAAGGCGAAACTCGAGTCGGGATTGTCCCTACCAGTATGAAGAAACTGACAAAGGCCGGTTTCGAAGTTTTTATTGAAAAAGGCGCCGGAATGTCAGCAAATTATAGCGACGCCGATTATGAAGCAGCCGGGGCAACAATCTCAAATCGTGAAGTTGTACTGGCTTGTGAAAATCTTGTCTGTATTCGATTCCCGGGCGTTGACGGCATTCGTGAAGGAACCAATCTCGCTTGTGTATCGGACCCATTCCGTAATCCAGAATACGTCAAAGCATGCATGGATTCCAAAATCACTCTTCTATCCATGGATATGATTCCCCGGCGTCTTTCTAGGGCTCAATCAATGGATGTTAATTCGAGCCAAGACAATTTAGCCGGTTACAAAGCTGTTCTTTTAGGAGCCGCACATGTACCTCGCGGAATTCCCATGATGACTACATCCGCCGGAACCATTCGCCCAGCCAAAGTGGTCATAATGGGCAGTGGGGTTGCCGGACTGCAAGCCATTGCTACCGCTAAGCGCCTAGGGGCTGTTGTGTATGCATCCGACGTTCGCAAATCAGCTGCCGAACAAATTGAATCCGTGGGTGGGCGATTCATTGAGGTTGATGGGATGGACGATTTTGAAGACGAATCCGGATATGCTAAACCTTTGACTCCTGAATTTATCCAGAAGGTCAACGATACCGTCTGTGGCGTTGCCTCGGATGCAGATATTATCGTTACAACAGCACGCATCTTTGGACGACCTGCACCCATCACCGTGCCCTCAAGTGCTGTCTCTACATTCAAGTCAGGAGCAGTAGTTGTAGACATGAACGCTGATGTGGGTGGAAATTGTGAAAGTACAGTTCAGGGTGAAGTCACAACCACAGACAACGGCGTCATCATCGTTGGAACATCGAACCTACCGGGAACCCTTGCAAATACTGCAAGTATGCTGTACTCAAACAACTTGACAACCTTCTTTACATCCTTGGTGAACGAGAACCATGTTGTGATCTCTGAAGAAGACGACATCTTGGTTGGAGCCCCCGAAGGCTCGGATTTCTATGTCGGCGGCATGGGTGGCGTGCTCATCTGCAAGGATGGGATAATCCATCCAAAACAAACTCGCTTAGCCGGGGTGGTTGAATGATTACAGAAGCTACACTTATTGCAGACCTTACGCTCTTTTTACTCGCTATCTTCCTTGGATTTGAATTGATTACAAAAGTTCCTGCAACCCTCCACACACCTTTGATGAGTGGTGCGAATGCAATTTCAGGTATCAGTGTAGTTGGAGCATTATTTGCCGCCAATGTAGCCTTTGAGCAAGGTGATACTCGTGTTTCAGGACTCCTAGCCTTCGTAGCCATTGTTCTCGCAATGATCAACGTTGTTGGTGGATTTGCCGTGACCAATAGGATGCTCAATATGATCGCCGGAAAGAAAAGGAGGGCTTGAAATGGAAGAATGGATTCCTATTGGCTATCTTCTGTCTGCTGCCCTCTTCATCTTCGGATTAAAGAAACTCGGACACCCAAGGACGGCTCCTCGAGGTAACCAATACGGTGCCCTGGGTATGCTCGTTGCAGTGCTTACAACCGTCATCAAGATGGAAGCCGCCGGAGATGCAAAATGGACGCTCATCATTGCCGGTCTTGTCGTTGGTTCCGTTATCGGCATCATCATGGCCATTCGTGTTGAGATGACGGGAATGCCGGAACTCGTTGCACTGTTCAATGGATTTGGCGGAGCAGCTTCAGCATTGGTAGCCTTGTCAGAATCATGGAAGTATATTGAAGACAGTACGCTAACCGTACCCAGTGGTCTTGAGATTCAAGTCATTATGATCGCTGCTGGCCTTTCAGCTCTTGTTGGTTGGATGACACTCACCGGTTCCTTGCTCGCAATGTTCAAACTAAAAGGTGGGATATACATCCCATTCTCAAAGAAAGACGATCGGGGTCGAAGGAAATGGTTGAATACGCCAACATGGGGTCCAGCATGGCTCAATCCAGTGAAGGTCTTGTTAGTGATCGCTGTCTTTGTGCTCATTTACCTCAGTATTGATGACCCGCGAAATACAGACTACCTTTGGGCCATTGTCGCCATAGCCTGTATTCTTGGAATCGTACTCGTCCTTCCAATCGGTGGTGCTGATATGCCTGTTGTTGTGTCATTACTCAACTCACTTTCTGGAATTGCTGCTGCCTTTACCGGGTTCATTGTAGGAAACTCTGTTCTTATCGTAGCCGGGTCTCTCGTAGGCGCCTCGGGGTTGATTCTGACCTTCATCATGTGCAAAGCGATGAATCGAACCTTGCCAGATGTTCTCTTCAAGTCCTTTGGCGGTAGTGGAGAAAAAGCTGAGTTGACCCGAACAAAGGTTGGTTCAGATGCCGATGAAGTAGCAATGATGGTTGATGGTGCTCAAAAAGTCATCATCGTACCTGGTTACGGAATGGCGGTATCACAATGCCAACACCAAGTGAAAGAATTCGCAGACCTCATCGCTGAGAAGTTTGGTACTGAAGTCAAATACGCCATCCACCCAGTTGCAGGCCGCATGCCCGGACACATGAACGTCCTTCTAGCAGAAGCAAATGTGCCCTATGAGCAACTCATTGAAATGGATGAAATCAATCCTGAATTCCCCGATTGTGATGTAGCCGTCATTATTGGTGCTAACGATACGACCAATCCTGCCGCACGTAGTGGAGAAGGGCCGCTCGCTGGAATGCCCATTATCGACGCGGACGCTGCACGAACCGTCGTGATCATCAAGCGTTCACTTTCTGTTGGTTACGCAGGTGTTGACAACGACCTCTTTTACATGGACAAAACAATGATGCTGTTCGGAGATGGTAAAGCAATGATGACCGGTCTGAACAATGCCATCAAGGAAATATGAACGGTGTTTCTGACCACGGTGATGAAGCAACATTCAAAGAGAGAGGCCAAGTGCAAACATTAGGTGAGAACATGCAACGCAACACACGATTCGTCACACTCATTCTCTTGTTTGCCTTGATGCTGGTTGCTCCTGCACTTGGAAACCCAAACGGTCCACCATGGGATAACGGTGGAAAAGCCATCGTTGATACCGGTTGTACCTGCCATGGAGGAGGCGCTCCTTCAACTGAGGTCGTGGTGTCGATTTCCAATGTCCCACGAGCATACAATCTAAGCGAAACCTATGAAATGACCATCACGCTTCAACACGCCTCTAACGAAATAGGAGGCTTCGTGATTTACGATTACGGAGCGGGTACGTTCACTGCGGGAGAGGGCAGTCAAGTCATGTCAGAGGAACCTGGAGCACTCTCGCAAAGTGAACCTGGCAATGACTGGGTGATTCAATGGACCGCACCAGCAGAGGATGTCGGACCTGTCAATTTCCAACTTGTCGGCAATGCTGTTAACGGCAATGGCAACTTCGATGAAGGTGACAAATGGAACATTCTAGCGTTCACCATTAGCGAACCCGGTGCAACGGAAATAGCAACCAACGAAGATGTCTCAATGAGAACCATCAGCGTTGGCGATTATGATGCACTCTTTGTTGCTGAAGAAGATCCCGAGGCGCTTGAAGCCGAACGCCAAGAAGCCATCGCTGATGATTTCTTTACCAACGGAAATCTCTACTATTGGGCCACACTCTCCCTCATCATCGTAGCAGCAGTCATTCAGGGTGAATTTTACGAGCGTAAATTTGGAGGCGGCCCACCTCACTTGGACAAAAGTCTCGCTATACCACAAGGTCTTCGTCGAGGAGCACTTGCAGCAGGTCTAGCAGTCCTCTTTGCATACCTCGTTGACGATGGCCAACCATGGGGATACGCATTGGTGACGGGTATGCTCACACTCTGGGCAATCTTTGGCGTCTATCGAACGATTGTTCAAGCAAGGGCGCCCCAGAAATATACAGATCTCGTGTGAGATGTTCAACCATGTCGGTTCTTCTTGAATCGGACACCGACGCCTCACTTCAGAGCCATCTTGACGAGTTGACACTCCGTACGACGATCCTTTTCATCAGCGTCTGCTTGATGTCACTCATGTGGTACACAACAATTGATTCGACACTTGCAACACTCATGAATCATTTACAACCGTGTTCACAAGCATGCTTGAACATCTACGAACCCGCTCAATGGAGCGTTGTTCGTTGGATGGCATCGCTGCTCTTGGGTATCTTTTCCTGCCTCCCGCTCCTTTTGTACCAGATGCACCAATTTGCTAAACCTGGATTGCTCCCCTCCGAGTTCAATGCTCTGCGCAGGTGGACATGGAGTTCGGTCCTCTTCACAATCGTTCTTGCATCGTTATTGGTGTTGGAAGTGTTCCCCATGATCTATGCAAAGGGTCATGCGAATCATTTGGCAGTTGGTCTAGAAGCTCAATACAGTGCTGTGGAACTCTTACTCATCCTTCTATCGACCCTCTGGATATTGTTGATTTTTCTCATCGCGTGGAGTTCCATCGTTGTACTCGGCATCACGGGCATGCTTCACCAAGAAACTTCAGACCTGTGGCGGTTCCGAATCTATGGGATGGGCTCAATGCTGCTTATTCTATCAATACCCGAACAGATGCAATCGGCCATATTGCCAGTATTGATCCTCTTCTGGCTCGGGGGCGAGGGAGTTGGTATGCAATGGTTTTCGAAACAAATGGACACGTACGGACGGGCAGCTCCTCGATTTGATGCTGAGGGTAGGCGAAGGAAAATTGCCATTGTCGACTGCTCGTGCTCAGGAGCGAATGACCATTTTGGC
>CALKGM010000040.1 GCA_938084675.1 Candidatus Poseidoniaceae archaeon | reverse complement strand
CCGCTGCCGCCGCTGTTGTGAAGGCCGAGGCTGATGCCAAGGCTGCTGAAGAGAAGGCTGCCAAGGAAGCCAAGGATGCTGAGAAGAAAGCCGCCAAGGAAGCCAAAGCACAAGCCGACGCAGAAGCAAAGGCTGCCAAGGCCGCCGCCGCTGCAAAGGAAGCCAAGCCTGTGAGCAAGGAAGTCAAGAAGAAGGAAGAACTCAAGCGGGTTCAAGAACGCTCGGAAACAATTGACTTTTCGATTCTTGGAACAGCCAAGGCTTCGGAAAAGGACGACCTGAAAGTCATCAAGGGCATCGGTCCATTCATAGAAGAGAAACTCAATGCTTTGGGAATTTACACCTACCTGCAAGTCTCCAAGATGACCTCGAAACTTGAAACCGATGTCAACGAAGCCATTGAATTCTTCCCTGGCCGTGTTAAGCGAGACCAATGGGTCAATCAGGCAAAAATCCTCCTTGGCGAAGACGTCAAACTCGATGAGAAGGCCCTCAAGCAAGCAGAAGACCTCGAACGAATCTCCAAGAAGGCTGAATCAATTGACTTCGCAACGCTTGGTGTTGCAAGCGCCTCAGAGAAAGACTCGCTTCAAACGATCAAAGGCATTGGTCCGTTTATCGAAGAGAAGTTGAATGCGCTTGGCATTTACACCTTTGAACAAGTTGGAAACATGACCTCAGAGATTGAAACCCAAGTCAACAAGGCCATCGAGTTCTTCCCTGGTCGAGTCAAGCGAGACGAATGGGCAAAGCAAGCAAGAGAATTCCACAAGGCTAAGAAGTGAACAGACGATTGTGGCGAACGCCACGATACTAGGTCGTCTCTTCTCCTGAGTTCATTATGTCTTGAGATTTCAAGCAAGGACAGGGCCGCGTGCAAGCAGGGCAATCCAGAGAATTAACAGCAGACTTCCGCAGACTTTGAAAATCATTGGACCTTTTCTTTCATCTAAGAAAGCTTCGTGGAGGCGTGACCCAAGGAATGTCCAACCAATCATGGCGGTAAGACATACCGACAAGGTAATCGATATAATGGTCATAATTCCACCGATGCCTCCTCCGAGGGGCTCGATGAAACTGCTCATTATAATGACAACAAACGCCCATTCCTTCCCATTGACAAATTGCATGCAAATGCCTGTTTTTACTCCCAAGACACCTTCAATGTTTTCGGATTGAAGGCCCTCTGGGTTAACACGGAACATGGCGATAACCATCACTGCTAGAAAGGCCATGCCGATGTAATGCAATACAGTCATTGCGAGGGTATTATCTTTCAGAACATTGACTGCCAGCCCTACTGATAATTCAACGAGAACAAAACCAATGCACATGCCGGCAATGAGTTTGATGTTGCTCTTTGGTCCGTAGATTCCACTGTGGGCGAAACAGGTCAATGAGTTAGGACCTGGTGTCATAACACCAATCCCCAATATTGTCAACAATTCCACTATTGCGACGGTATCCACAAGCGCCTTCCTTCCGAAGCCCCTATAATAAGAAGACCGATATTTTCACCCTGAATCTCTTCATCCTCAGTAGATTTGCTAATGTCAATGGTAGGAATATCAACTTTAGGCATTTGTGTAAAGATGTAAATTGACGCCAGTGCAGCGATGATAGCGGCGACTCGTGCAGAGTTGATCATTCCCAACATGAATGCTTCTCGGGCTGCGGAAAGCAGCGCTTCGTTGCCCGTAGCCTGTCCACCTTGAATTGCAGCAGCGAATGAAGTATCGAACCCTGAAGCACTTGGAGTACTCTCAAGACCCGGAGGGAGTACAAATTCCCGTTGATAGAACTCGTTGAGAACACTACCACCATGGCGATGCCCAACGCTCCGCCGATTTCTCCTCTCTCTACTTGGTTCAGAGGGTCAATTCCTGTTTAAGGGCATGAGCCAGGTAACGGTATTCTTCTTCCGAATTGTAGAGTTGGGCTGAAATTCGAATGTATCTGCCCTCTGGGCTTGGCCATGACCAAACAGGTACTTGGATGCCGTATTTGGTCTGAAGAATCTCATGAAGCGGGTCGGGTTCGTGAAGCGGTATTCCATTTAGTGCCTCGCCTTTTGGAAGAATAAGCGTAGCAATGCAGGCAATCATTTCGTCCGGACATGGAGCCTCTATGCTAAGGGCTTCACACAGGATGTTCCGCCCTTTGATGGCCAATTCGTTGTTCAGCCTCATGATTTCATTCCAACCTCCTTCGGTGAGGTTTGCCATGAACTCAATTGTTGCTGGAAGCGCACAATGTGCAGAGATATCACGCGTCCCCGTCCAGTCAAACTCATGACGAAATCGCGTTGTATCGCCAAGAGGGAAGGTCATCCCATGGCTGATGGTCAACGGGTGAATGTTCTGTTGTTTGTCTTTGCGAACATGAAGGAAGGCAGAGCCCTTGGGAGCACAAAGCCACTTGTGACAATTGCTTGTGGTGTAGGATGCACCCAATGAGTTGAGCGATAGGGGGACCATTCCGATACCGTGAGCAGCATCTAGAAGAACACTGACGCCAGCAGCCTCAAGTTGAGTTGTGAGTTCTTCAAAGGGCATCAGTAAGCCTGTGGGACTGCTTACGGTATCGATCATGGCGAGGACAGTTCGAGACGTGACGGCGGCCATGATTCGTTCTACAACAACCTCCGGTCCGCTGATGGGAAACGGGATGTTGACGGTGACGACCGTCGCACCCCATCGTTCAGCAACAAAATCCAGCGTGTTGCGGCAGGCTTGGTAAGCATGGTCGGGGACAAGGATCTCATCGCCCTCATTGAACCGAAGTGAACGCATAACGGTGTTCACGCCAGTCGTTGCGTTTTCTACCAAGGCAAGGTCATCAGAATCGCATGCCAGCATTGACGCTAATGCAAGACGAGACTGTTCCATGAATCCCATAGCCACATCTTCGTAGAAGTGGACAGGCTCGTGTTCCAAGAGGTCCTGCCAGCGACGTTGTTCTTCTCGAATCACAGTTGGTGTTGCTCCAAATGAGCCGTGATTGAGAAAGACACAGTTTGGGTCCAACCCCCAATGGGGGGCATGTTCGCTTCGTGCGGGTTGGTCCATGAGTCTCGGAACTGTTCTTAGCCCATCAATGATATGCCGATATAGCACATCGGCTCGTGTTCATCCTACTGATATTTGAGGCACATTTCAAACTACTCAAATCAATCGGCTTTACCCATAGATGAAACATTGTTCCGTGGCTCTCACCTGCCGGATTCAAACAGATGCGGGGGGCAGGATTCTCACCTTTGTTCACTTGCGTGAACATGGTTCTCACCTGCCTTGTTGAAACAGATGCGGGGGGCAGGATTCGAACCTGCGAACCGATAAGGAATGGGACCTAAACCCACCGCCGTTGACCAAGCTGGGCGACCCCCGCGCAAACTGATGGCCGCGCCTCGCGGATTTCAAACCGTCGCTCGTCCATCCACCCATCATCTGATGCGATTCGCACTGCTGAACTTCTCAGGTGGAGTTCGTTCTAGGCCTAACGAAGGGCGCTTGAGGGCTGCCACCAACGCAACAACAAGGAATTGCTCACAACGCTAACGGAAGAAAGCGACATTGCTGCGGCAGCAAATGCCGGTGGGAGCAACCACCCGGTCCACGGATACAACAGTCCCATGGCGAGAGGGATTCCGATGATGTTGTAGGCGAAAGCCCAGACAAGGTTGGTTCGTATTCTCGTCATCGTCGCTCGGCCAAGTTCTAACGCCGCTACAGCATCTGCCAAATCGTTTCTAACCAGAACAATATCAGCACTTTCCAAAGCGATTTGGCTTCCTGCACCCATTGCCAAACCAACATCTGAAAGCGTGAGAGCAGCAGCATCGTTAATCCCGTCTCCCACCATTGCGACGACTTCGCTTCGTTGCTGTAATTCACGGATATGCTCGGCCTTTTCATCTGGTTTTACACCCGCTACAATGGTCTCAATACCCACTGCTTCACCAACCGTCAAGGCTGTTTCTTCTCTGTCCCCGGTAAGCATGATAACAGATATTCCAGATTGCTTGAGCCGTTTGATAGCAGGGGCAGAGGTCTCACGAATTCTGTCGCTCGCCTCAATCCATCCCAGCAAGCGTTGACCTTTCGATACCAGCATGACCGTCACGCCACGCTTGGCCCGTTTCTTCACGTTCTGCTCCAAGTCTTCAGGCAATTCATTGACAATCGCTTCCATCAATTCATAGGTTCCAATCGCCACAGGCTCTCCCTCAAGCGCTCCGACCAAACCCTGTCCAGGCAAGGTTCGTACGTCGCTAACAAGAGGCCGCTTATCCGTGACGTTTGACCACGAGGTGTGAACTGCAGAAGCGAGCGGATGGGTTGACTCAAGTTCCAATGCAGAAGCGACCCCAAGCAATTCTCGTACGTCACTGTCCAATAGTTCAATATGGCTCACTCGCGGGGTGCCCGCAGTGATGGTTCCAGTTTTGTCAAGAACGACCACTGAGGTTGCATGGGCTCGTTCTAAAGCTTCGATTCCTTTGATGAGCAATCCGTATGCTGCACCTCTTCCCGTCCCGACCACTAGAGCAGTCGGTGTCGCCAAACCCAAAGCACACGGGCAGGCGATAACAAGGGTTGAGACCAGCACCATCACAGCCATTTCTATCGGTTCCATATTGGAAGTTGGAGCCAGTGATTCTGCAAAGAACCACCAGATCGTAGCGGCCCCAATCGCAGCAATCACGACTACAGGAACAAATACGCTTGCTACTCGGTCTACCAAACGCTGAATCGGGGCTTTACCTAATTGCGCTTCATCAACCAATTGAATGACCTTTGCAAGCATCGTTTCACCGACCAATGCTGTGGTTCGGACAAAGAGCGTACCGTCAAGAACCACCGTTCCAGCAACCACTTCATCACCCTCACCTTTGCGAACCGGATAGGATTCTCCAGTCATACTTGATTCGTCAACGAGTGCCGTATGTTTCTCAATGCAACCGTCAAGAGGAACGGTTTCACCAGCCAGGATTTTGATAAGGGTGTTCTTCGGGATATCTCCTACCGGTTGTGCTTCGGTGCCTCCGGTTTCCAGAACAACCCAGGCTTCATCGGGTTGCATTTCCATGAGGTGATGAACAGCGTCAGTCGCCTTGAGTTTGGCCTTCGCTTCCAAATAATTTCCAAGCAAAACGAAGGTGACGATGAATGCTGCTCCGTCAAAGAAGACATGCGTTGATTGACGGATGAAATCTGGACTGAATGAGAAGAGCGGAGCAAAGGTCACTACGGTAGACCAGAGCATTGCAACGGTCGTCCCAAGATGAACAAGAACATCCATATTTGCAGTTCCTCGGCGAAGCGAAGCCCATGCGTTCCGATGAAATTCTGCTCCCGACCAAATATAAACGGGAAGGGCAGCCAAAAAAGCGAGGAAAAGACGAGTGTTCACGCCCTCATAGGTCCCAAAATCATCCAGCACCATTGAGAGAATGAATACGGGGACGCTGAGAAGAAACGCGAAGGTTACCTTCCAAGATTGGGCGTGAAGAGCGGTCTTGTTTTGTTCACGAAGTTGAGGTGCAGGGCTTAAGTCCGTGGCTTTGAACCCGGCATTATTTATGGCCGCAATGCATTGTTCTCTGGCACTGGTGTCAGCGGCCTGCTTCAGCACAATTCTTGCTTTTTCAAGAGGGAGATTGACGGCCACTGAGGCGACCATATCTACGCTAGAAACCGCCTTTTCAACGGAGGCGACACACGCACCGCAGTTCATTCCGGTGACTTGTAAAGTTAATTCACGCATTGGGCTCAACCTCTACGCTACAACAGGACATCAGTTGCCATGCTCCTTCATCGAGCGTGACGCAACCACAACCGCAGCCGCACATCCATCCGACGCCGTCCCAACCCTTTCCACCATCAGCGCGTGTGTAGAGGCGCTTCATTTTGCAATTGCATTCGCAACGTTCGGCAGTAATACGGGCCATACCATTGGGTTTATTGTAGTCATTAAAAAGGCTAGTATTGACTACAAAAGTAAAAACATACCAAGAATGTTATTTTTGCAGGGGAAATAGTTAAGCGAATTCGGGATGAAGTATATTCATGGATTCTTCTGAATTTGTAGAACGACTCTCGTTTCACGTGGATGCAGGGCGTTTGGATTCCCATTCCTTTGAGAACATCAAAGCCTTTGAAGCACAGCAGCCGCAATCAAAAGTTTTCGGCCACATGAGCGAGGTTGAGTCATCACAAGCACCGAGGGCTGGTGTGCCTGCATCAGGCCTTGAAGAGGCCACGGGATTCGTACTTGCAGACCATGCTATGCGCATTGCTTTGGGCAGTGCTGCTGCGACTGGAGCCACCATGATTCTCTTTGGAGTGGGCTTCCTTTCATTGTTGCTCAGCGAGAACTTCGACTCTATCGTGGACGCCGAGGAATGGTTGATGTCCATTGGTTTTGGTCTTCTTGCCATCGCTTCATGGGTTTCGTTTCGAAGGCAGTATTCCGGTAAAGCTGAAATCTTTCTGAATGAAGCGCGAATCATCATCTTCAGCGTAAGTGCTTTGATTGCATGGTTTATGTTTGTAGAGGGGCCAGGTGGCAAGGGGAACAGTGACTTTGGGCCGTTGAACAGCGGCCTTTGGCTTCCTTTGCTTGCACTTGCCGTATATTCAGCCCGAAAAGCGCGCGAGTTGGACGCTCGCGTCACCTACACTGCGACATGGGTCATGGGTGCCTTCCCGTTCATTTTCGCCCTTGGTGCCCAAGACGATACCGCCGCTTTCTTGTGCGCAACCTTTGTTCTTGGAGTTCTTCTGAGAGAACTTTTCATGGAGTGGGACGATGGTAATAGAAAGCCTTCTATGGCCGTCCAAGCGACCTTGAACGCCTTTGCTGCTGCCGTTTGTGCTTGGATCTTGGTCGAATCCTTTGACCAAGCCTTCAGCATCTTCTATGAAACAGCATGGTTAATTTATTTCTCATTCCATTTGGTGGCTTGGATGATTTGGATGGAAGTCGCTCCTCGACGGTTTGGCTCCAAAACCTACGCTGGGACCACGGTCAACAAAGCATGGCCAGGTGTCACGGCGGTCATGGTATTTTACACGGGAATGCCGTTAGCGCTGGCGTTTAGCATTTCAGATTACATGGATGTCCATCATGTGGATTTCCTGTTCGGCGATTTTGAATTGGCTTGGCTGTTAGCCTTCATGATTCATGGTGTAATGGGATTGCAGATGTTCGGATGGAAGTTCGATGCTGACAGATTCAAGACATCTCTTACCGAACCCAGTTCGTTTACAGGCGGGGTATTTTTCGTGATGGCCTTCATATGGTTCCTGATTTTGATTTCAGACTGGCTTGAAGACAATGCAGTGTTTGTGTTCTTGCCCTTGGGTGTTTTCATTCTCTTCATGGGCACCAAGAAGTTGATTGCAGCGGGCGAATCTGACGAGATTTCTAAGGCTGAACATCATGCCAATATGATTCTAGAAGAGGCTTAAATCGGCGCAAGGTCAAGTGACCCAGACCAAACGTCCAATCCTCGCAAGCGACAGGCAAATCGTTGTCCAAGTTGCAAGATGACCGGAGTGTTTCCAGAATGGTCGGGTTCAGCAGTTGTCACTTCAAGTCCGAATTCATCAACCACAAGTCGTTGTTTTCCACCGAGTTGAGCAAGATGCATGCGTCCTGAAACCGCGCCATCATCACCCAGGTCAAGGAAGACCCATGGCGCTTTCAAACCGACAACCCGAGCATTGTAGGATGTCGGTGCGGGTTCATTTGAATCTCCGATGGCCCCTCCACGCATGAGGTGAACGTGGTAGGTATTGGATACAAGTTCCCATTCAAGTCGCTTTGCGACCAAACCTTGTTCTGAACAATGCATGGCGAGTTCAGCGGTCTCTTCATGGGAATGGACCCACTCTTGGCCGTGAATCATGGATTTGAGTTGACGGTGAGCCATCAAGTCCGGATAGCGGCGAATCGGTGAGGTGAAGTGAACGTACGCATCCAAGTTCAGACCAAAATGGCCACCGTTTTCTTCGCTGTAAACGGCTCGCTGCATGAGTTGGAACAATCCCTGGTCGACGACTCTTCGCGTTGATTCGGTCAGTGAACTGGCCGCTTGCTGCGCTTGGCGCAATGAGATGAGAATGTTGTCTCTCGCTTCGGGGTCAATGACTGTAGACAAATAATCGGGGACATCTTCAGTGGTATCTTCTATCCCAGACAGGTCAATTTCTCCCGAGCCAAGATTAGCCCAGTCGCCCAAAATATTCGATAGTTCATGGGCGTCACTTTCACCATGTTTGCGTGAACTCGGCATGGGCAGTTCAATCGGGATGTCCATGGCGCTTAATTTCGCATTCAAACCCTCAACTTCAGGGCGGTCTGGGGGTGCGTGACAACGCCAGGGCAGTGGCGCCCCCTTTGCCCCTAAAAGATGACCAACGGCGGCATTGGTGGCGACCATGAACGATTCGATCATGCGGGTTGCGTCGTTCGGCCATTTGACTTCAACAGCGATCGTTTCATCACCGTGGAGGCGGGGTCGTAATTCGGAATTGTTCAGGTCCAAACGAATCTCTTTGCTCTGCCAGTGTCCGGCCAACGCCAACATTGAATCGTATTCGTTGGTTTGAAGCACGTCACCGTAGGCAATGTTTGATTTGACATGAATTACGGCCTCGTAGGCCTGCGTGTTGGTGATTTCATTGTCAGCGTTCAATTCCATACTGATGACCATTGAAAGGCGGTCAACGTCAGCTCGGAGAGAACACAAATGGTCTGCAAGGCGCGGCGGTAGCATGGGCAAGACGGTATGCGGGAGATAAACAGAAGTCGCTCGTGCACGAGCGGCACGATCAAGTGCAGTATTGACACGAACGTAGTGGGCAACATCAGCGATAGCGACCCAAAGTGTTCGTTTGTTCCCTTCCTCTATCAAGCATACAGCGTCGTCAAAATCCTTTGCATCGGGTGGGTCAATGGTCACGAATGGAAGATGACGAAGGTCGGTTCGTCCCTTTGCGACTTCGCCGTCACCGTCAACTTCGGCGAGGTGGTCAGCGTGGTCAACAAGACTTGCGTCATAGGTGTCGGGAAATGGATTTACGCCATCTCTTCTTCGTGCGAGAAGCCGGTATTGCAACAACTCGCGAACGGTCCAACGACCGCTGGTTAGCAACAGCAGGGCCATAGCGGGTTCATCATCTCGGAATCGGAGTCCAGAGCGTCGTTCAGCACAACGCTTGGCTTCACGCACGAGGTCGTAACCCTCCCAGGTCCGAACGCCCGAGCCGTCAAGGGCGAAGGCTTTTGGAAGTGGTTCGTTGAGTAATAACGCCTGCCAGACATCTTCCAGTAGAGCGTAGAGAATCAGATCCTCATCGTTTCCAGTCCCATCTTCAGCAAGGCGAGGTAAGCCCGTAAGAGGGACAGAGCCTTTGCCTGCATGGCGGCTCATGAAGTCCTTCCATTTGCGAACAGATGCGACCAAGGTATCAATTTCTGCAGGACGTCGAAAGCGCATGGTTTTGCCTTCAACAGAAACAATTCGCTCCTGTCGTTTTCGGGCAAAGGCAAGGCTTTCCTCAATCTTGCTTTGAAACGCTCTTCCTGCCTTTTCATCGCTGGAAAATTGGGCTTCCATCCGTTCCTTGACGGTGAGAAATTCAACCACCTCTGCATTGGACCAAGCACGATCCCAATCCTCTGGTTCAGAGAAGTGTTGGGTGACTCTGCGCCACAAGCGTTCATCTTCGGGCGCCTTTGGCCCCTTGTTCTTGTTTTGGCGATTAGGGCGCGAAGAACCCTTTCCTCTCCGCCTTTGACCACCCGCCATGCGGGTTGGTTATGCTCACCCGTCATGAAGTCAACGACGTTACAATCCGAGTTTGTTAAGTCCTTCAAGAGCGTCTTTTTGCTCTTGAGTCAACGTTTCATGTTCAACCAATGTAAACTCAAGTTCTAGGTCACTTCCATTGTAACCAGCCTTGCTCATCCTTCGTCTGTCGCCTACCTGGGTGAACGGTTCCACGGTTAATCGCCCTTCTTTGCCTGAGGGGAGCCTCACCTTCACTTTCCCACCAAGTATCAGCAGAGAATACGGGACGGGAACGTCTTGAACCAAGACCTCATCCTCCCAACGGTACTCTTCTCCTGCATCAATTCGGACGGTGACGACCACATCGCCTCGTTCGCCCTCGGGGTGGTCATGACCTTGTCCTTTGACGGTCTTGGTCGTACCGTGGGCTACGCCAGCATCAAGGCGCAACTTCATCGTGACCCGTTTGGTTTCCATGCTCGTCCCTTGTTGCTTAAATCGCTTGAAAGAGAATTCGAATTGACCGCCTTCCAACCCCTGCTCAACCGTTAGGTCAAGTCCAACATTGATGGTTGCTGCTTTTGCTCTGGGTTGTTGGCGTTGTTGACGCGGTCGTCCACCCATACCGCCGCCGAACATCTGTCCAAGGAGGTCATCCATGCCGCCCATGCCGCCCATGCCGCCCATGCCGCCGCCTCCGAAATTCATTCCAGGACCACCACGCCCCCTTCCGCCGAACATGTTGGCCATTTGCTCCTGCTGGTCGTGTTCCCGACGAGCTTCTGCGGTTCCAATCGAATCGTAAGCAGCCTGAACCTCTTTGAATTTCGCTTCGGATTTTGCGTCTCCCTGGTTACGGTCAGGGTGATATTTTCGTGCAAGTTTACGAAAAGAACGTTTGATTTCACCATCGCTTGCGTTGCGATTGACACCCAATACTTCGTAGGGATTAGGGGACGCCATCATCTGCAAATGAAGCGCTTGCCCCACATCAACCCTCCCATCAAATTGGATGAAGGATTTATCCTCATAGACCTGTTTCTGCAGGAAATTGACGCATTCTCAGGTTTGGTTCCCTGCCTTTTGACTGCGGAGTCGTTATATTGGGGGGGTTGGTGGGTCGGAAGGCTGAGGTTAGACCATGTCTGATGAATCAACCGCGTCCAAGTCCTTCGAGATGAAGGTTCAAGAGCAACAAGACAGGATTGAAGCTCAATTCCGTAAGATCACTCGTGGCTCTTGGGCTCGTATTATCCGCATGGCTCGTAAACCATCAAAGCAAGAATTCCGACAAACCTCAATTATTTGCGGGATCGGACTCTTCGTCTTGGGTGCCATTGGCTTTGGTATTCTCGTGGTAATGGATAACTTCCTGCCGTGGTTGATTCACGATGTCTTCGGCATCGGAAACTGATTGGAGTGAAAATTATGTCAGAAGCTTTCGTTGCATTTGTTCGTTTTGAAGAAAAATTACTCTTGTTGAAGAGGTCGGAGCAATCCGAGTACTTTTCCGGCCTTTGGGACGGAGTTTGGGGAGTCGGAGCCACGCCTGAAGAAGTCCTTGAACGAGTCGCTTCTTCTACTGGAATTCCTGTAGAATCCCTCCACTATCACGGCTCAGGACCTGAGCGTGGAATTGACATGGGACGCTCCCTCGTCGATGTGATACCCGTCCTTGTTGTCGCCGATACCGATGCAGTGGAACCCGCAGGCATCTATACTCACGCAGAGTGGATTGACCCAGGAAACCTCAAGGAATTCAAGTGCATCTTCTCGGACATTGACATGGAAAACGCAGACGGCCTGTTCCGTGAAATGTACGGTAGTGTCGGAGCCTTTCTCTACATCGTCAAGACAGCCATTAACTCCGAACAACGTGTCGCAGACGAGATGCACGCTCGTCTTCATGGCAGCGGTTCAATGACTTCGCTCAACGGTGAAATCATGTCGATTCTTCACCCAACTGCAATGCGCGGCTATGTCTTTGTTGAATCCAGCGCTCAACATCACGTTGAGAAACTCATTGGACGCTCTGGAGGCCGTGACCCCTCGGCTCGCCGTGGACTTAACCAAAGCCCACTCAAGAACGCCAAGAACGTACTTCCTGGCGAAGCACCGCTTCAAGACATTCTCCCCTATCTTATTCCAAAGGCTGTTACCAGTGGAATCGAAGTCGGCTGTATTGTTGAAATTGTTACAGGGGCATTCAAGGGTGAAAAAGCGCGCATTACCAGTGTTGCTGAATCCAAGGAAGAAGTCAGCATGGAATTGTATGAACAAGTCATTCCAATGACGCTCAACATGCGTGGAGACCACGTTCGTGTTATTGAGCGAGTCGGCGAGTGAACCGCAACGTCCACCCTACTTCACTGCCCAAGGGCGTGAAACCGTTGATTGTATCATGGTTCGCTTTGCAAGTGCTTTTGACCGCACGAGGCAACATTTCTGTTCTTGTGAAACCTTCAGTTTGAACCACGCTTTTCCTCAAGAATAGCTTCCCGCTTTCTCAAATCCGTTTTGTCTCGGCCCGCTATCTGTGCCAGGACGATTGCTCCTGCAGTTGCTGAAGCGAGTCCACCAAGGATCACTACGGTTTCAGCGATGTAGTTGTTATAGAAAAAATCAGCCATAAAAAAGGCACAGAAGCCTAAGACCAATAAGAATACGCCTAGCGGCTTTTGATTTTGCCGAGGGATGCCGGGAATACCAGCCTTCACTAAGGCATCTTCCAGTTTTAGTTTCTTTTCCTTCTTCCATTTTTCGTGCACAATTGAAGCGGCGATAATGAGTATGGTTCCGACAATACAACCTCCAAAGCAACACAAACCGGCTAATTCATAATCGTCATCGAAAATAAGTATTCCAAGAAAAAATCCACCTATAATTACGGTAAGGCCAGCATAGGCTGCTCCATCCGAGGGTTTTGCATCTTTGATCTCGATGTACGTCGTATAGGCATCATTGGCTTCCTTCGAAAGCGGTTGCATGACGACTGGTTCGTCATCAGGTTCCGAAACGACGGATGAGGTGTCGGTTTGTTCCTCAACAACTGTAGTTGACTCAGTTTCTTTCTCAGGGGGAGTTTCTCCCGTGAATGAAAGCGTACCTATTTCGATAGAAGCAGGCGGTTTTTGAATTTCCTCATCTTCGCTCATACCGCGCTCTAGTCAAGAAGTAGGTACTATGTTTTTCCCTCCTTGCCCTGAAGGAGGTTGTTTCTTCATGGGTCAGTTACGATGCAATCAGGGGCCTTGAATGCCTTCTTTAACAACAAGTTCTGCTGGGTCGGGGACCATACTGAGAACTCCGATGCTTGCCTTTTTCATCTCTTTCTGAGATAAAACCAACTTGGACGAGGGCATTATCAATCACGAGTTCATCCCATATTTGCTACACGGTGCGTGTTATGGCTGGTTTAACCTTGGGCAGAGGATTCCCGCCCATGATGTCAGAAACCTCAGACTTTCTGCCAATCTGAACCGTTCCACCAGAGATTGGAACCGTCACTCATGAGCCGCCAAGTGTGTCCCTGTTCGTCGGTCCACTGATTTTCAACGGTCAGTTCCACAGTTTGAACAGGAGCAACAGCAGCCATTGGCTGAGCCACTGCAGGTGAAGGTTCCATTTGCATCAACGGTGAAGTGAAATCTTTCGTTTCAAGACCATCCTCTCCACCACGTCGGCGCATCAAGGCTACAACAACTCCTGCGATTACAATCAATCCAATTCCGCCACCGACGAGGGTACGTTGCTGAGCAGCAGCGGCTTTTTCATCTGCGATCTTTGCTTCAACCCTTTCCTGTTCGTTATCGCCCATGCCGTCATTGTCCGTATCCAGGGTTTCATCAGCATCGTTTGGGAAGGCATCGGCGTTATCGCCAACGGTATCGTTGTCGCTGTCCAGCCACTCAAAGACATCATTTGGGAATGCGTCGCTGTTGTCGCCGTATCCGTCGTCATCTGCATCAAGGGTCTCGGTTGCATCGTTCGGGAATACGTCAGCATTATCACCCAATCCATCTCCATCGCTGTCGAGAGTTTCTGCGGCGTCGTTGGGGAAGGCATCGGCGTTATCGCCGGTACCGTCGCCGTCCGAATCAACGGTTTCAGAGGAATCATCAGGGAATATGTCGGCATTGTTCCCTACGCCGTCAGAGTCGTTATCGGCTTGTTCGGTTGAATCATCTGGAAAAGCGTCAGCATTGTTTCCTACGCCGTCAGAATCGTTATCCGCTTGTTCGGTAGCGTCGTTGGGAAATGCGTCTGCGTTATCGCCGACATTATCGTTGTCTGAATCCATTGTTTCTGTTGGGTCGTTAGGGAAGGCGTCTGCGTTATCGCCGACGTTATCGTTGTCTGAATCCATTGTTTCTGTTGGGTCGTTAGGGAAGGCGTCCGCGTTATCACCGACGTTATCATTGTCAGTGTCAAGGGTTTCCGATGCGTCGTTAGGGAAGGCATCGGCGTTGTTTCCAACACCGTCATTATCGTTATCAGCAGATTCATTGGGGTCGTTCGGAGCCCAATCGCTGTTATCACCAACGCCGTCACCATCGGAGTCCATTGTTTCGGCAGGGTTGTTTGGGAATGCGTCGGCATTGTCGCCTACACCATCGGAGTCCGAATCAGCGGTCTCCGCAGCATCGTTTGGGAAGGCGTCGGCATTATCGCCCGTTCCATCCCCGTCCGAATCGAGGGTTTCTGCAGGGTCGTTTGGGAAGGCGTCAGCATTATCTCCAACTCCATCTGAATCCGAGTCAGCATGCTCGTTCGGGTCGTTCGGGAATGCGTCACTCTGGTCGCCGTAGCCGTCGTTATCTGCGTCATAATCAATGATTTCTACCGTGTTTGAAGAGGTGACAACCGCCCCATAATCAACGCCATCGCTTGGGGTTACGGACATGGTCCATGTCTCCCCGATAGCCGTAGCGGAACTTGGCAGGGCGAGATTGTTGTTGTGAGCGAAGACGACACCACCGTTTTTGCGCCATCGGATTTCTGAGCCAGAGTCTGAATCACCGTCAGAGTCGGCAAAGTCGTAGTTCCCGTCGAGTGCTTCGTCGTAGTATGCTTGGGTGATGGCGCTGGTTTGTCCAGCGAGGCTGATGAACACGTTGGAGGCGGTAGGGGCAGCATTCTGAACTACAGTTTCAGAGATGGTTGCACTGGCTGAATCCCATGCGTCTCCAGAATTCCCATTGTTCCCGTCACCTTGGAGGACAGCGATGTCAACGTTGACCGTTCCGCTTCCGGTTGTGGGTGCCTGCCAGTCAAAAGCCCAGCCAAGTTGACCAGACCCTGTATGAGTTGCACTCGTTCCACTTTGAATTTTAACGCCCGTTCCAGCATTTTGAATGGTACCTTTGTCAACCACAACGTTGAATCCACCGACAAAGGCTTGGGTGCCGCCCGTATGAGTGATGTTGATGTTGTAAACTTGGCCAGCAGTGTAACTGGATGGGAAATCATGGTTTGCGGTAATACTGGTTCCCGTATTGTAGTGGCATGTGCAACCTTGGCCGGCCTGGTTGTGGATTCCATTCATCTTCCCATCGATGGAGGGGACCGAGGCAATCATGACGGCTACGAGGGCAATACACAGCAAACGGGCAACGGTCTTCATAGTCCCTGCTTTTTTTTAATTTTCATATAAACAAAGTGGTGCAAGGTTTTGACACTTCAATTTTGATCCAAACCCTAGCCTTCTATCCGTTGACTCCATCATCAGATGCTTGGTAGTTCAGAGTGGTAATTGACCAAAGAGATGAAATGAACGTTTCTTTTGTTCTCTTCATGGAGGCCTCAACAGTATCGTGGGGCGAACGCTTTACTTTGGAATTCATGGTTGGGCTGCTCTTTATTGGGGCGTTTATGTCACTTGGTGCAAGTTTTTGGCTCCCTCCTTTCGTACTGCTAATGGTCGTCCATGTAGGAGTAATTGTGTGGCTCTATCATCTTCGCACGTTCAAGTTTGACCGCCGAGACCTCCGCTTTTTGATAGCTCCTGCAGCCATTCTTTTGATTGACATTTGGTCATCGTTCCCATCTCTACCTCCTTTTTATGACCAAGCCTATCACCTCCAAATTTCCAACCGGATTCTAGACCGGTGGAGTTGGGAGCCTTATCATCAAGGAATTCCATACTCATTCAGGCCTGAATTGATGTCTGGGATTGCGGCAGTTGAACTTGCATGGTCGGGAGAAATTTACCTTGTCTCAGTGACTCCTTTTTTGGTACTACTCGGTACGGTTTGGATGCTGCAGCATCTCTCAGAACGCATGACAAGTAAACCACTAGCCTTGCTTCCACCAGTCTTCTTTCTTCTTTTTCCAGTTGTTATTGAACTTGGCCGAACCATGCTGCTCGATGTGTTAATTGTAGGGTCTCTCGTATGCGTAATGTTGTATTGGTTTGATTCGAATGAACATTCTACACAAAAATCATGGGTCACACTCGGATTAATTGCAGGGTGTTGTGGTCTCGTAAAATATCCTTATTTTTACGTTGGACCTTGGTTGATACTCCTCATGCTCTACGAACATACACGCCAAGAAGCAAAGTTCGTTTTCTGCGGATGGTCCGTTCCGACTGCTCTCTTTTTGATTCGAAACACGGTCAAGCAGCAAGAACCGACTGGGCCGATGAATTCTCAAATTACCGGTACATACCTGAGTGCAACCTCGGAATTTGGTTCGTATACGTTTGATATTTTTACTGAAGATTTCCTCGCCCAGTGGCCTCTTGCTCTGTTTATTCTTGCAGCGTTAGGGACTGTTCTTATCCAAAAAGAACACCGACCAACATTGTTCAAATCATGGGCTCTTTTGCTTCCAGCCTTCCTTCTTTTTGCGTTCATTTTAGACTTTGGATGGGTTAGATATTCGACACCATGGCTTGCATTGTTGAGTCTTGGAATCCCTTCAGCGATGCAGTCGGGACGATTGTTTCCGAAATCTATCCAAAGGAAGACAACCATCGCAATTGGAACCGTCGTCATGATGTGTATGGTGACGATAGCTCAGGGAATGGTTGAGGACCAAAATCTCCGGGGACAATCTGGAGAACAAGTCGTCGATTACAAGTCGAAGCATAGGGATCTGTTCGTTGAGGTAGGTGAGATATTACCCGAAGACAGCCTATTACTGGCGGGGAATGATATTACTGTTGGACTCTATGCTTCCAACGAAGCTTACCGTTTTGGCCCGTCAACTGATCCGGTGGCCGATTCCATTTTGGTTGTTGATGGGACCCATGTGTTTACTCATACCTCCATGAATCGGTTTTCATTTGAGTTAAATTGGACCTACCTCTTGGGTTCACCGATGACTCCGTTTGCTGATGTGTCAACCGAACACGTGAACGGATATGTTTGGGAAACCGACCATGTCCGTTTGGATGAACGCAGATGGTGGCTTGAGAATCCAGGTGTAGTTAACGGCACGGGAGGCCAATCCGCAGACATGGTGTGGTTGGATGAAGGAGCCACCTTTTCATGGCCGGAGAATACCGCCCCTCACCTGATCGTTCGTTTTGAAGGTCCATCACCAAATGCGGGAGTCTTCAATGCTCTTCTGAGCAAAGAACACCCCGATGTTCTGTGCCGTACATTGGAATCCTGTTACGAGTTAGAACGAAGTACCTATTCCAATGAACAATGGTTGATGTGGGGGTCTAGGGATGACTGAAGAAGCCCTGTTGAAAACTCTCGTATGGGCGAACTTGTTTGACCACATGCTGGATGAAGCAACGGCTCATGCCTTCATGGAGGAGCGGATTGAGCCTGAAACCCTTCGTGAAATAATCGATGCTTCAAAGCACATTATCAGGGATGGAGACCTGCTTCGCATGGCCCAACACGATGTTAACAAAATCGCAATTGAACAGCGGAAAAAACGAGCCGTCCAGCACCTTGAGGAACTGCAACCCGTACTCCAAACATTGGTTGGCCTTCCTCAAATTGAAGGCCTTGCAATCACAGGTTCAGTAGCAGCTGGAGTCAGCGATGAGGGTGGTGATGTTGACGTCCTCATCATCACGCGCCCGGGATGGGTATGGCGTGTTCGAGCAGTGGCTATTTTCCTCGCACATCATCATCCAAATGGTCGCCGGTTGTGCCCCAATATGGTGATGGCGTCAGACCACCTTGCTATTGAGCAGAGTCTCTATGGGGCTCGAGAAATGATGCTCATGCAGCCGATTAAAGATGAAGGTGGAGTCTCATTGATGCAAGAAGCCAACCCCTGGGTTGAAGCAATGTTGCCAAATGCATCGTTCCGCCCCACCACCCCCTATCCAGTAACGAAAGAAGGTACACCTTGGTGGTGGGCTATCTGCCGTATGCCGCTTTTGGGCCGTATGTTTGAACGGTTTGAATCCAGCCGGCGTATTCGCGAACTTAATCAACTGAGCCAGTCTTCTGAAGCAATATACACGCGTTCGGTTTGTAGAGGGCACGAAAACAACCACAAAACTTCCATTGAACAACGACTTGAACAGGCCATGGAGGGGTTGTAATGAATGACGAGTCGTATCACAAAACTGTCGCAGATTACTACGATGAAGAAGCGCATTCGTTTGAAGAACGAGCCCATATCAACCCACTGCTTGGGCATTTGCGACAACGGTTTCGCGATATCGTTCTTGAAGGAGAGGTTTCAACCCTTCTCGAAATAGGATACGGCCCCGGACTTGACATGGTTTGGTTTGCCCATCAGGATAGAGTTTCAGCAGTTCATGGATTGGATATTACGCCCAATTTCCACGAAATCGTCTCGCAAAAAGCGAAGACTATCAAGGGTATTCACCCGTATCTTGGTGGCCCAGAACAATGCCTCGACCATCTGGAAGAAGGAAGTATCGATACGGTTTACGTGTTCTTCGGCGCGCTGAACACATGTGCAAATCTAAATTCAGCAGCAGAGCACATTGCTCGCGTTCTCAAACCAGGCGGAAGGGCTGTGTTGACCTTCGTTAACAAATGGTACATGTTTGATGTGATTTGGAACTTGATAACCCTTCGTCCCAAGAAGGCATTTGCAAGACTCAAGAAGGTGTGGACGGGCTATTCTCCAACCCGTCGCCTCGAATCTCGTTGTTACTCGTCCCGTGAAATCAATCAATACTTCTCGCCCCATCTCCGCCGAACAATGAGGCGTGGATATTGCATCACGCACCCGGCCTGGTACCGTCACCATTGGGCGCCGTTGGGGAGCCTTCGCAGTCGGTTCTTGATGGGGTTTGACAGATTATTGAGGTGGACGCCGTTCTGGAATCTTGGCGAATACTCTCTTTATGTTTACGAGCGCTCTGCGAATAACGATTGAAGGGTTTCATACAAAGAGCGATGTGCCTCATCACCCTCAATATTCATCCCTTGCCCTGATGCGAGACGGATTGAGGCGAGAACCGATTGGCGTGTTTGTTTGTCGTAAAGGCGAAGCATACGCCATTTATTCATACGAACAGGTTGAGCCAACCGGGCATGGCCCACTGCAATTGCAAACCGCTCTTGTGTTGTTCGGACCAAGAGTTGAGGGTGAATAATTCCCGTCGTTTTCCGTTCAATATGATGCCAAATTTCTGTGGCTAAATCGTTGACCTCAACAACGGCCATCCAAATCGGCTGGCCAGGAAACAACGGGATCTCGTTGGAGCAGTACAAGGCGTTGAACCACGACCCGTTTCCTAGAACCCAAGGGGCTCGCATGATGCCGATCATGCCTTTTTCCGTTTCATGACGCAGGGGTTCCTCTCCAATCCCGTATGAAGTTGCATAACCCGTTGGATTGTAGACATGAGTATTCTCAACCATCTCTTGGCCACAGTCGCCGTAGCTCAATGTCCCATGTAGGGCGAAAACATACGGGGGATTGTCAATTTCCAATCTCGCCGCCATCATCGCTGTGAGCGCAGTTTTCGTTTCCTTAGCGATTGCATCCCTTTGTTTCAGAGTTGTTCCTTTTGGGCGAGCACAAATCAGTACGGCATCGTATCCGTCAAGCGTTTTACTCCAGTCAGTGACCTTGAGAAGGTCAAGTTGAATCCACGTATCAATATCCTTTGAAGGAGGGTTGTGGCAGTAAGTGGGGTCTGCGATAATGTGAGTTGGTTTTTGATTGAGTAAGGCACGACCGACAAAGCCGTTGCCGCCCATCAACAGAACTTTCATCACCGTGCCACATGAGCGGCTTTTATTGAGGGTTCCGCGTTCCTCTTGCGCTCTTCTTCGTCACGGCGCGATTAAATAGGGGTGTTAAGTCGGCAAGATACCCACGTCTGTGGATGGAGTTGACATCATGTCCCGAAATAGCACATCTGACCAAATCAAGAAAGCCCTTGGTGTGAAGAAGTGCAATGGCAGCGTTGACTCCGCGACCGAAAGTCTACCTCTTGAGAAGGCCATGGAAGTGGCCCGAACAAAGGCAGCCCTAGGTCACTTGACCGGAGCAGATCTGAAAGCACAAACCAAGGAAGTCATCGGGACTTGCGTGGCCATGCGTGTGAAGATTGACGGTCATTGGGCCAATGAAGCCCTCGCGATCATTAACAAAGGAGAATGGGACGAGCGTTTTAATTGAAAATCACGGACCGCGGAAGAGGTGCCTTGAGCACTTCGTAGACCGCAGGGGTGAATAATATGGAAGATAAAATTAGTGAAGCAATCAAGGCGGCTGTTGAATCAGCTCCTAAGCGTAAATTCGTCGAATCCGTGGACATTTCGTTCACCATCAAGGACATAGATTTGAAGAACCCAACGAACCGTATCAAGGAAGAAATCCGTCTTCCCTCTGGCCGCGGTCGTGAACTCAAGATTGCTATGTTCGCCGCTGGTGAAGCAGCAACAAAAGCAAAGGCAGCTGGCGTAACCGTCTTCTCCCCCCAAGACATTGAAGACTTTGGCAGCAAGAAAGGCCGTGCTAAGAAAGTAGCAAACCAATTTGATTTCTTCCTTTCCGAAGTCCCTCACATGGGACTTATCGGTCGATACCTCGGTGTCGTCCTTGGTCCACGTGGTAAGATGCCTCGCCCAGTCCCTCCTTCCCTTGACCCTGGTGTTCTCGCCAACGGTCTACGAAGCACTGTAATCATCAAGTCTGGTGACAAGATGACCTTCCATGCTTCATTCGGAACAGTTGAACAATCTCACGAAGAACTCATGGCAAACGTCATGGAAGTCTTCAACCGTGTTACCAACAGGTTGGAGCGTGGAGTCGGAAACATCCGCTCTCTGTTCATCAAGACAAGCATGGGTCCAGCACAACGCATTGAGGTGGTCAATTGATTCCAAAGGTCGTTTCATGGAAGAAGGATACTGTCAAAGACCTTCACACCTTGTTGACTGACGGCAGTACGATTGCCATCATAGACATCCACGGCGTTCCTGCTGGTGCAATGATCGGTATGCGTGCTGACCTTCGCAAAAACATGAAGATTCAAGTTGCAAAGAAGCGACTGATGAAGATTGCATGGGACCGAGCAGGTTTCAACACTGAAGAACTCGATGAACTCTACGCTTCTGCCGTACAACCTGCGTTGATCTCTTCATCTTCCTTGAACTCCTTTGAGATGTTCTCGGCATTGAAGAAGACAGAAGCCGGGCGGGCTGCAAAGCCTGGTGACGTTGCTCCTTACCAAATCGTGGTTGAAAAAATGGACACTGGAATGCCTCCTGGCCCCATTGTCGGTGACCTCAACTCCGTTGGAATCCCTGCTAAGATCATGGGCGGTAGCGTCCAAATCCAAAAGCGAACGGTGATTCTTGAAGAAGGCGAAGTCTTCGAAGGCGAACTTGGAATGATGCTGTCAAAGATTGGCATTAACCCAATGGTTACCGGACTGCGCTTGTGCGGCACCCTTGAGGGAGGCACACTCTTCGCTCCAACAACTCTTGACATCGATTATGAGCAATTCGAGACCGACCTCATCAGCTACGCTGCTGGTGGATTCAACCTCGCTTGCAACATCACGTGGTTCACCACGCAAACGATGCCTACACTCCTTGCAAAGGCCAGCCGAGAAGCGCTGGCAGTTGCTCTGGAAGCGGCGGTCGCAACTGCAGACACCCTTCCACACTTGGTGGCTCGTGCCCATGTCAGCGCTCTTGGCGTTGCCGGCACACTGAGCCCCGACGCACTCGACGACGAATTGGCTGCCATGATGGGCGCCGCTGCATCCGCAGCAGCCTCAGCCGCAGCCGCTGTTGACACGAGCGCTTCTGATGCCCCAGCTGAGGCAGAAGAAGAGGAAGACGAGGAAGAAGAGGCCGGATTTGACGGACTCGGAAGCCTCTTCGGCTGAACACACAAAAATTGAGGTGAAAAAATATGGAATACGTATACGCTGCTATGCTACTGCACGCTGCTGAAAAAGACATTGATGAGAAATCGGTAAAGGCCGTCCTAAAGGGCGCCGGAGTCGATGCTGACGACGCCCGAGTGAAGGCCCTGGTTGCCTCCCTTGCTGGTGTTGACATCGCTGACGCCATGACCCAAGCCGTTGCTGCACCTGCAGCAGCAGCTCCTGCCGCCGCTGGCGGATCTGACGCCCCTGCCCCTGTTGAAGAGGAAGAGGAAGAAGAAGAGGAAGCAGGCTTCGACGGTCTTGGATCCCTTTTCGGTTGAGAAACGGTATCGAGCGCCGCCGAGCGCACTCTTGGACGCGACATGCTCGCCTCCTTCGCGTGATGCACGGTTGACAAACTCGGTTCCCTCGCGGCAACACCTCGCCTTGACGGGCGGGACTGCGAACGACCGTGCATGCACACTAGAACAAACACTATCCTGAGCGTGAGCTTTCTCGTAGAAGGGTTCAACACCCAACTCCGATTCGAAGGCTCATGGTGCGAAGAGTAACACTTGACTTGGAAATCAGTGTCTCGCCCATTGAAGCCATCCGTGTCTTTCGCGAACTCGCTGAAGAGGCGGGTTGGTCGCTTGAACGTCATGAAGGCTCACGGCTTGTTGATCGCTTCGCCATCATCATGCCTATGGCTCAATCTGCCAGAACACTTGGAGTGAAGATTCTTGACGGCCCACTCAAGGGGACTGAACTCACATGTTGGTCCGAAACTCGTGGCTCGGCAGGAGCGGTCAATATTGCATCATGGCTTGTACCTGGAGGGCATGATCAACCACAATCCTTGCTTATGATTCAGCATTGGGTGGCTCGTTTTTCCCGCTGTCCATGGCGCTGGTCTTTTGGGGAGCGTTCAAAGGTCGGATACCTTTTGCCGGTATGGAGAAAATCACGTAAATCGTTCACCTCGCTGGGCTTTGACACCAGCAAAACAGGCTGGCCATATATTGCCTCAAAACTCTGGCCGTAGAATATATATTCTGCAAGCCGATTATGATAGGGTTCCCACTTACTTTGGGCAATACCCACCTCCCCCTAAAGGGGGAGGCGGATAGCATGAGATCGGAGCGACGTCTAAACAGTGCAAAATCAGTCATTCTGGTACTGTTGATGCTCTCCATGTCCCTTTCTGCTGGAATAGTAGAAATCAATCGTGCTCCAATGTTGGACGCAAAAGATGTATCTGCGGTTGGAGCAGGTTGCGCCTTCATCTCCCGAGGCAGCGGTGAGGCAATTTATGTTGATTCAGTCAACGGTTCGGATGCTTGGGACGGCACCTGGTCGTGTCCGAAAGCAACGCTTTCTGATGCACTGAACGATTCGGTCTCAGACGATGAAATCATTCTGTATTCAGGCAGATATCATGAGGCCGTCACGGTTGACAACAAGGACAATCTTCTGATCCGTGCAGCAGATGGCGCTCGAGTCGTCTTTGATGGTACACAAAGTATCAGCGAGGATTTTGAAGCCTCATGGAGCACAGCCGACAGCGATGGAATCCAAGAAGTGACCTTGCCAGTTGATGGTTGGCAGTTGTTCTTGGCATACGAGGAA
>CALKGM010000039.1 GCA_938084675.1 Candidatus Poseidoniaceae archaeon | reverse complement strand
AGAGCAATGAAGACAATCATTGCACCAATACCGATAGCCGCAAGTTCATCGCGGTTTTCGTTCGTTTTTTCGTTTTTCATATTTTTCACCATTTTTTTTATTTTTTTCACTCGTCATTCGAGTGGAATGTGATAGGTCAAGAAGAGCCTCCTTGACCGAGGTTAATCCGAAGGGGCATGCGTACGATGGCCACTTCATCAGGAGCGAGATGTCGAATAAACGGAAGTTCCTCTGCCGTAAAGCCAGATGGAAGCCAGGGGGAAAGAAGAATTTCAGACAACGGCTCCATGGAACGATTTTGTGCCCGCATAGTAATTGTGATCTCTCCAGAGCGCATTTCATATGAAGTGGCAACAGAGAGTTTTCGGGTCAAAGGGACATCTTCCGTAGTCATCCTGTAATCTGGTTTGATCTCAAATCGCAGCGGGATGTTTCCGCCTGGTGCAATAATTGGGAGGTCAACGTTCGGAGGGAATGCAGTCCAACCTTCCGGGACTGGGGGTTTCAACCGTAGCATGGGCATCGGAATTGGACCATCGTTGATGATTCGGACAAGGAGAACGCCAGCGTCACCACCTGCAGGCCAGCGCGTATCTACGCCCATCCAGAAGTGGCGGAAGAGGAAGGGATTGAGCGTCGAAGAATTGCCCCCAATGAGGTCTTCAAGGAGATATTCCACTTCCTCTGTAGCCGCACGTATATCACCCACTTCAGCCGCTGCGGTGGATTCACGAAGTTTCAACAGAATATGTTCTGCTTCGTCCAGGCTGATTCGCTTGTGAACCAAGAGTCTGTGAAGCATGGCGATGCTCCGGCGAAGGTGCAAAACATCTTCTTCAAGAGATTCTAGAATAGATTCAGCATGCTTGATGTTTTTCTTTGCACGAGAAAGATTATGCATACCCAGGTAGACTTTTGCCTCTCCGAGGTCGAGTTCGGATTCTGTCAATGAGGCGTTGTTTCGGCGGGCTGCCTTTCGTGCAATTCGCTCCAAGGTTTGAGAGGCCTCAAGAATACCAGCTTCTCGTGCAGCGAGGTCCTCTGCAGATGATTCTTCAAAATCCATCTCATCATCAGACATCGTTTTCCACCTCCGTTTCAAATGCAGAAGGCATGGTCGAAAACCCGCCAGAGATTGGCACCGATTCCGGTGTAGCATCCTTTGATGATTCTGGGGAAGCACCTAGCAAAGAAGACAAATCCAGCCCATCATCAGCCAAATCATTCAGCAAGCGTGCTGGGTCGCCTAGATCTCGTTCAATGCGAATACTCTTGATTTCTGCATCCGTCAATCGTCCATACAGGTTACCGTACATCTTGTCCGAGCGCTTGAGGAAGTACCATACTCCGATCATGATAATAAGGAAGTATGAACCCATGACAACGAGATTTTCAGTGTTCGCTGAGAGTTGTGGGGGTAAGCCAAGGATGATAGCCAACATACCAAGAACTGGAATTGATAGAATGATGGTCAATTGACGACGACCATCTGCTAGCGCTTCAAAATGGTCTGAATAAATCGTTGATATACCCTTTCGAGCACGCTGATAATCTTCATGGATGAGGCGGAATTCTTCGCTGCTCCTCCAGGTCATTCGCCATATCCACAATGCACAGAGAATCAAAATTGCTGGGCCCCATACAGGAACTCCTTGCACTTCGTATCCGAATCCAAGATGGAATGCAAATCCGAAGCTCAAGACGCCAGCATATACTCCGCCCAACTGCCATTTTTCAGACTGTGTAGCTAGGCGAGTAAAGGCAAGGGATACGAGAGCAGCAACAATACATGCAACAAAGGCAATGGAGAGTCCAGGCGAGGAAGATTGAACTTCTTGCTTTACCAATTCTAAATCATTGGATTCAAGATTACCGTCTCCAGCATAGACCGAATCAAGGGAGATATTACAATCAACTTGAGAATTAACTTCCCACCAATCAATGGTCGCAGGCATGATGGTCCATTCCAGGTCGGTTTCTTGACCAGCGGTAAGTACAGGAATCATACTACCGTCACCATACCTTTCAGGAGTTGAGAGGATTGCTATGTCTTCGCCACAGTCTAATTGTACCGACACACCGAGGGCGATTGCGGTGCCTTTATTCTTCACTGTAACGGAATAGATCTCTTCTTCCCCTTCGTAAAGTACATCCGATTTAGGCCCGTATGCAATGATTGCAGGGTCAGCAAAAACAGCGAGTTCATATGTGAATGTGGCTTTCTCGGAGATGGTGTATCCAGCATTCTCGTCTGGATGGTACAATCTCATGCTTAAATCCCATCCGTCACCTGGAAGGATATCGACATTTGGCGGGGTGACCTTGAGATAAATGGGTTCGGAAGTAACATAGGCACTTCGTGTTGGGAGAGATATCCGAGATTCGGCTCCGAGTGACTCTAGGCCACATTCTTGTGTCAAATCAAGAGGATATTCGGTTTCATCTACGACGATAGCAAACGACCATGGATGCAGGGTTGCATCCTGTCCCAACGATGCAAAGTCCAGCAAACGCTCTGATTTACACAACTCAACTTCGTAAGCCACGGGCGTTCCCGGTCCGTTAGGAATGTGAGAATATGTAATCGGATAGGTGATGCTGGTTCCACCGAGCGGGGGGCTGACCTCCGTATCAGAAACCTCAAAGAATCGGCTCATCTTAAGGTTCGTAAAGTATTCAGCACTCCCTTCTACGGCTAAATCGGTTGGAGTAAGCTTCACGGCTAGGTTTGCTGCGAGAGTGAGGTCAGGATCGGCCTTCGTAGATTGGACTGAAAAGGTGAAACTTGTCGGAACCCCTTGCACAAGATTGATGGTTTCAGGTGCTGGACTCACAATGACCCAGTCCGTTGATGGAGTTGCAAGGCCACCTTTAAGGAGTGAATATGTTACATTGACTTCGACATCACTGTTTCCGGTATTTGTCAACTCGACATCCCAGGTACGTGTCCATGTTGCATGGTAAAACATCTCAGAAGGCCAATCATCAGCCTCAACCATAAACAGCGGAGCGACGACCAAATTGAAGGTATGAGTTCCTAATTCTTCGTAAGTGACAGGTTTCAAAACACGAATGGTCACTGGGTAGAGCGAACCATTCTGCAACTTATCATCGCCTCCAACAGAGGGTACTGAGATGTCGAGTGTGCCCGAATAGAGTTCATCAATATCAAGATTCAAAGAGAAGTTTGCGTCAGTGACGACCCAGTCACCGTTCACCTTCGTTTCCACAATCACATCTTCTTCCAAATTACCGTTATTTGTGATACTAAAGTCAACGGTCTCCACTGTACCAGGAATTACACCAACGCTCTCCACAGTGCTAATCGCCATGCCGTGGTTTTCAGTCATATTTCCAATGATTTCAGCAGACACTAAGAGGCCAGATTCGGGATTTGAAACCCACACTATGGCCTTGTAAATCTCATCCGCACGAGCGTCTTCAGATGGAGTGAGGCGGATTTTGATAGTTTCAGCATAACCTGCGCCAATTGAAAGGGTTGCAGGTGTTTCCATGGTGTAGGTGATTTCTCCGGCGTCTGCATCATCAATCCAAACCGTGAAGTCCGCAGGGGTATTTCCCACATTGTTCACTGTGATTCGTGTAGAGAGCGATTCACCAACCGTGAGGTTGACCTTTTGAGTCGGCGGGCTAAGGGCTGCGTTGACCTTTTCACCAACCAAAATGGGCAAATCATAATGAGTAATAATTGCTTGAGTCCCAACTTCTTCTACTCGAATTCTTAACTTCTCAATACTTTGGGCAGGAGCCAAGGGGTCGGTGGTTACGACAACGATGTAATCGCTGATGTGAAGGTCCCCGACTGTTGGGTGATCTGCTACATTGGCGGGAACTTGAAGAAGTGTGGTGGATACAAGAGCGGTGGTGTTTGAAAACGAAGCAACCCAATTTTCCGGGAGTGTATCCTCCATGACCAAGCGGTAAGAGGTCATGTTGTTTCCAGAGTTGGCTAAGGAGAGATTGAACTGAGTCATTTCGCCAACAACCGCATTGAGAGGGTCACCGGTATATCCATCAGCGCCAAGCACAGGAGGGACATTCAGGGTTAGCGTCTGAGTAATGGCCGAAGGAATCACGTTTGACCCTTGATGGACGGTACCTAGAGTGGGGGTGGCTGTGATAGGGACCTTGAGTTGACCAGACACCGGATAGTCATCGGCTGGCCCTTGAATGGTTAGCTTTGTTGATTCTGTATCGCCAAGCGTCATACCAGGGAACGATGTTGTTGTTAGGCCGATGGCCCACCGTGAGGCTTCGTCAAATCCTCCAGAAGAATCCGAAGTAAACACTTTGTCACCAAGAGATAGGGTGGCGTCCACTTCTTCAGTCAAATCATTTACAAGATTGTGGCGAACCTCTACCTCAAGGTCGAGAATTTCTTCTAACCCAGTTCCTGCACGTGCGGCTAAGACTTGTTCAACGGTCATGTCAATAGGTTCAGATGGAAGGCCCGGATCTACAATGATAACAGGTCGTATTTCGATTGGAGTTGAGCCCATACCAGGGAGGCCGCCTAAGGTTGACTGCGCTTGTACGTAAACTCCCATTGAGTCCCCTGCACGATTGTGCTCGGAAGGTACGAGTGGATTCTTGATGCTCGGTGGCTTAACCCCAAGAGACACACTTACCGTTTCTCCTGCTGAGAGAACGCCCGTAATAGGGTATGTGAATTCCAAATCCCAACCGACTGCATTTGAGGTCAAACCTGCCGTGAGCAAAAACGCACTTGGAGAATTTCCATCGTTTGTCACATCAAAAAGAATTGGAGATTCTACTCCTGGAATGAGCATTTCGGTCGCAACAGGCATTGTTACTGTGACATCGTAAGACTCCCCTGCAAGAACTGTGGTCTGCATGGTGTAGACGAAACTACTCCCCGACGAGGTGAGTGTGAGCGTTACAAGTTCCGAATCTGTACGAAGTGCTGTACTTGGAACGTTAACTTGTACGAGAACGGCCGTTGTGACCCCCGGGGAAATCGTAGCGGTGCTGGACGGAGTTGATGTTGCATCAACCCACCCAACTGCGGAAGATAGGCCAATTGAGTAGTCATCACTCACAAGCCCGGTATTCTTCACAATGTAAGTGAGCGTAGTACCTTGGCCAGGCTCGACGCTTCGGTCTTGAGCAGTAATGACTTCGGCATTGTAGTTTGAAAATACAACTGTGAAGTCAATGAATTGAACGGATTGACTCCAACCGACTCCTGTTGCCGTCATTGTACCAACAACTGCCCATTCACCGGTAAGTGCGGTCGCATCAAAATTCATTGAAACAATTGAGGGGGTGGCTCCGCCATTGTACAAGGAACCTGGACGAATGATTGGAACGGTAGCAGAGGTCTCTGTGAAAGTAGTTCCAGGAGAGTTGACATCGGTGAAGACAAGATCATACGATGCCGAGAAATTCTTTACTCCATCGTTACGGACATTGATGTTGAAATCATGGATTGTTTTGGACCAGACGACGCTGGTTTGACCAACGGCTGGCTCGGGTATATCGATGATGCTTGGAACTGATGCCGCTTGAGTTGTTGTTACGTCTATGAGCAATTGCTCTTCGTCATTTGCGGTGTTAATGTCGGTGGTAGAAGTGACTCTTGCCTTTAGGATTTGATCGGGCCCAAGTGTGGCGGCCCATGAAAACACAACGACATTGCTGCTTGCGCCACTGTTGATGACGCCAAGGTCGGTGCTTCCAACTACTGTGTCGCCGGAAGTAGAAGTCCCTTGATGGTAGATTGCGAGCGATGCCTGCCCAGCGACAAGCCCGATGTTTTGAACCTGAACACGAACGATGTGTGTTGCCGCTTCTGCAACGACTGAACCTCCGTCCAGGATAGAGCCGGCATCATCCAAAGTGAATGAAGTAATGATGAAATCGGGAGAGGTGCGGGCACCGTCTTCAGCCATTGTAAGCGGAGCGAGGCTTGTGAAGAGAAGCAGCCCAACCAGGAAAAGTGGAGATAGGCGATTAGACATTTCCTGCTCCCCCTGGTTTGGTAAATCGGTCGATGGTCACGTTCTTGCCTTGACGCTTCCATTGGGTTAAGAGTTGATTCAAGAGGTGTTCGTGCTCACCTTCGCTAATTCCCAATCTGCGCCGTTCTTCCCACAAAAGCAATTGTTCTGTTCGGGTAAGAAGGGCGTCCCTTAGGTACAATTCCAGCGTCCTTCGGTATGCATCTCGGTCGGATATGGCATAGACAATTCCGTCCCCGGGAACTTGGTCCGCCCTGTTTTGAATGAGATTTCCAAGCATCAGCGCTTCATCGTAGGAAAGATGGCGCTTATCCAGCTCGGTTTGTATGGCACTGGCCACTTCTTGGAGCATGAATTTAGTCGTAGCACGCTGTATTTTCTTGAAATACCGACGCGCCTTACGAGACATACGTGCGCCGACCATGCTCAAGACTGCGGCCCGCCGGTTATTGAAAGAATCGGTTCCAATCCCCTTTTTTATTCATAATGGTTGAAATTTTATTCACCCTGCATAAATAGAAAAAGAGACAATTGCGCCCCACATCGAAGAATTATAAGGACAAAACGAGATGCAATGGGTTTAGGAGGACGGCCATCTCCCTACCATCATGAGCGACACCGTATCCTTGTCCCCTGGAGACCTAGCCCCTGACTTTACCGTAATTGATCAAGATGGAACAACCCATCAATTAAGCAAATACAACGCAGAAGGAAAGCGCGTCATCCTCTATTTTTACCCAAAGGATTCGACTCCTGGTTGTACTACGCAGGCCTGTGATTTTCGAGATAATATGGCTCGTTTCGTAACCGAGGGCTACGTCGTACTGGGTGTCTCAAAGGATTCATCCGCATCACATGGTAAGTTCATTGAGAAACAGGACCTCAATTTCCCACTCCTCATGGATGAGGACCTTTCCCTTCACCACGCATTTGGAACCTGGCGCCTCAAGAAAAATTACGGCAAGGAATACATGGGTTGCGCTCGTTCAACTTTTGTCATCAACGCCGATGGGACCTTGGCCTGGTGCAGATACAATGTAAAAGCCAAAGGGCACGTTGACATGCTCATGCGTGAATTATCCCTCAGCGATTGAGGTGATTTTGTGCCAGAACACCCCCTCACAGGAGAACGCATTGACCTTGGAGATGGAGCCGTGGCTTGGTGGCCTTGCCACATTGGTAGGGGAACAACGGTTGGTTCAAACACCTCTATTGGGGCATTAGCCCACATTGGACAGGCAGTAACTCTCGGTCAAAATTGTAAAATTCAAGGCTCTGCCTACATCGCAGATCGCACCGTGTTAGGAAACGATGTTTTCATTGGCCCAAACGCCACCCTACTCAATGACCGATTCCCTCCTTCGGGGGACTCAGACAAGTGGGCGCCTATCCACATTGCACAAGGTGCAGTCTTAGGAGGGAATGTCACTGTTATTGCTGGATGCAATATTGGCAAAAGAAGCGTTCTCGGTGCTGGCTCCGTCCTCACTAAAGACCTTCCAGAACATGAAGTGTGGGTGGGAAACCCGGCTTCTTTTCTAATGACAAGGAACGAATACGACACCAAACAAGAGGCGAATTAAATGGATGAACAATCAATTGTCACAGCATTCTTAGAACGTTGCAATACATACGCTAAGGCATCAATCGCCCGAAAGAAGGAACGGGGAGAAGAGGAGGAAATCCCCCGATGGGAAGCATATGTGGAATTCAATCAGCACGCCATTGAAGAAATTGCGGACGGGACACTGGACCGATGGTTTGGTGAAAACATTGACCATGCTCAACCCATCAATCGTCTTGATGTTGATGAAATGACCCATGTAGAGCGAAGTACTTGGTTGAACAATGTCCTTTCACCTCGTCCTGTCGTAATTGCCGGAACCCTGGACTCCGAAGGAAAGCGAAATTTTGCTCCTCTTTCATCTGTTATGGCTGTTTCAACCGCACCGCCTTATCTCACAGCATCGTTTTCAGTACACAAAGACGGGCGTCATCGTGACACGCTAACAAACATGCGGTCCACCGGCCGAATTCTTCTCAACCTAATGCCAGCCACCCAGCGTGGTGTGGAACTCGTTGACGAAACAGCTACACCGCTCCCTCTGGGAGAAGATGAAGGAATGCTCATTGACGGTTTGCAAACCGTTGATTCGCAACCTCTTTTGCTGGCGGAAGGTATTGCAGCGATCGAGGCCGAATATGTCGAAGAACACGAACTCCCTGGCGCTGTTGCACGAGTTGCCGTCATGCGAGTCAAGGCGGTGTGGTTTTCTTCAAAAACCGCCCCTGATGGTGGACTGGCAGTTCTCTGTCAGCACGGAAGGGACGACATGACGCCCGCCCCAAGCGGATGGAAAAAACGAGTCACTAAGCATTATGGCTGAAGATTTAGTTCCAGCCAAACTCGCTTTAATCCTGTTTCTAATGAAGTCGAGCATTTCCAACCAAGCAAATGTTCCGCAGATGTGCAATCGGGAACACGACGCTTTGAATCACCGTGGTAGCCCTCAGTATTGATCACACGTACATCCTGATCATCAACGGCATTCTTGATAAAACTCGCCAATTCTGTGATGCTGACTTCCTCTGTACTTCCAATATTGAACGAGCATCCGTCGAGTGGTTTGTTTTCAACGACATCACCGTCCAACGCGCCCGCAAGTACGAAGCCGTTCACAACGTCATCAATGTGGGTAAAACATCGGGTCTGAGAACCGTCCCCATGAATTTGAATGGACTGATTTGATGCTACAGCTTGGAACATCATCCCGATCACTTGGCCGTAGTCGTCTCCGAGTAACCTTGACCCGTACGCGTTGAAAGGACGAACAATGCGAGCGTCAAGACCGGAAGCAACAGCGTGTTGCAACGCCACTTCTCCAAGATATTTACTCCCCCCGTATGAATGACGCTGGTGTTGGTGAGCCGAAGGAAAAGAACTTGCTGAACTCTCACTTAGAGGCATCAGTTCCTCTTCTCCAAAGGCTTCTGGTGAAGATGCAAACACATATCTGGCGTTCCAACGTTCAGCCGCAGCAAGAGTGGCGAGTGTGGTGTTGATGTTGACATCGATAACGTCTCTTGCCGCCTCGTGAAACCAACGCGTCCCGTTGATGGCTGCAAGGTGGTGAACAAGGTCAAAACCGCCATAAATCGCCTCACACGCATCCAGCACGGAGTCTTCACGAGCGTCCCCCTCAATGAAATGGAACTCTTCAAGATGTTCAAGAACGCTGAGGTGTTTGCGTTGCCCTCGGAACAAGTTATCCAAGCCAACAACACGGTGTCCGTCTTCAACGAGTCGCTCGCACAATGAAGACCCGATGAAACCTGCAGCCCCGGTCACCAGGATACGTTTCGTCATGAGTCCACCTTTACTCGTTCAAGAACCGTTAGAGTTACGGTGGAGCCGCTTCTTCGAAGTTCCACCAAGTCACCGTTGTTAATGGCCAAGCAAGGGTCCTCATCAAATCCATGACCGTAAGGTAGGTTCAACAGAGAACATGCTGGGAGGGTCAACGCACAAACATCGCGATTAACGATTCCTTTAGGGCCCTTATCGGTGTAAAGAAGGCCCATCAGCACATAGGGTGCGACTGTTGACCCGGAACCCTTTGGATAAATCAAAATCGTGTCCTCAATTGCTTGACCGTCCAATGGGTGGCCAGTTTCTTCAATTACACCTGTATCACGATTGACGTAGCCGAGGTAGGTTATCGGGACATCACTTACCATTGCAGGCCCAGTCACTACAAAATCATCCTGAGAACTCAAACCTTCACCCATTAGCCTGGCTTCCCCTGTTTGATGGGATTTATTGCTGGCGTGTTGAGGTTGGGCTTTGGCTTGGAGCGTTGGGCGTTCACCCGCACTTAGGGTTGGATCAAAGGCGTGTAAAACACACCCTTGGATGGGCATAACGCTTGTTGGCAAGCGATTTAGCCCGCTTGTCAGGTAATGCTCAGCCTTCAGCGAATTTGTGAGCAAGTGGTTGTATTTACTGCGATTATAAGGTGTCACTTCAGGACAAGTGTCCTTGAGGATAAGGGCTCCGGCATCTTCGAGTAAATCCAACGACCCGTCGGCACGGGCAAGTTCGTAATTCTCACCAGAGGTAAACACCCATAGTCTATGGTCAGGGATACGCTTTCCCATTTCCATGTGCGAGCGTACGGCTGAAGCAGTGGTACGGATTTCTTCAAGGCTGGCTTGCGGACAGCCGATTACGACCAAATCCACCTGTCCGGTTGGAGCCAATTCGTCGTATCTCTTTGCAAGGGCCTCTTCTGTGAATGTCAATTCCCCCTGCCATCCAGATTCTGGTGAAATCCATCCGTCTTCGGTCCGACTTAATGGAGGGTCAGCAGAGTGCCCATCCGCCCAAAGAAGAGCACAACCGTAATTTGCAGCAGCTGCAGTCAAGGCTTTCTTAGAGGCGAAACTGATGAAGGAAGGGAGGCCGGTCACAAGAGGCATTGGTCCAAAGGGCATGTCCCACTCGGGGCGTACTTGCTTCCCAATCCAATCGCCAAGAACAGACCAGTCGGACAAATCAGACAGTTTTGCCTCAACGTTAACCAGCATGTTTGGCATTCGGTGTTCGGGCAAATGAAGCCCCCAGCGAGGAGCATAACCGGTTAGTGCTGTTGCCAATGCTGAAAGGCCAGATTCCCGATTGGTGATGAGGGACGTCCATGTGTTTGAGAAACATACGGCATTGGATTCTGCCCATGAAGCAATTCCTGAGCCGTCATCAACACCTCGGTCATATGGAGTGCATGAAAGGGTCGCTTGAATTCCAAGTTCCTCATAAGCCTGAATGATTTCGAACTGTTGTTCAAGGAAATTTGGCCACGCAATGTCCATTTCGTCCATCTTTTCATGGTCGCAACCTGCAGAGTTTAGGGTCGTCGGAATGGAAACTCTACCGTCGCTGCTCGCCGAGAGGTCGGCTAAGAATTGACGCAAACCGTGACCGCCAGTAATCACTGAAACACCTGAAACGTGAGCGTGTACTGCTTCAACAAATCCATCTGCCTTGGCTGTTTCAGCAAGGTCAAGAACCAATCGTGCTGCTTTTTGCCGAGTTGGGCCTTCCTCACCGTTTAGTTGACCAAGCAACCGTTCAGGGATGTCCATATTCCGTCCAAGACACTGTGCTTCATCAATTCACCCCTTCATTGGAAAGATATGTCCCTCAAATAATGAACGGGAACAACCTTGAATCCGATGAATGCATTCGCCATACCATGGTTCATCAAACTCAACGAGAACACTACGAAGAAGGAAATCAGGAACAGGGAGACGGTTCTCAACAAGATGAAGACAACCAAGATTCACCGAATAAAATGTGGTCCGTTCTTCAAGTTCTGCTGATTGTATCTGCCTTGGGACTTGCAGGATACAATCATTACTTACTCAACCGAGGAGACGCTTTCGGTTCTTCTGAGGCATTGTTAGTGCAAAGTATTGAGGTCAACGAAGGAGATGAGTGCTATCAAGGTGGAATTGAACTTCAAGCAGGGATTGACCTCAACAAAAATGATATTTTGGATTTGGATGAGATTTCTACTTCTTCAATCGTATGCAATGGACTCCAAGGCAGTTCTGGCAGTTCTGGACTTCCTGGAACCAACGGAATTTCCCCAGCACCATCAATGGCGAAAACCGAACAACTTCCAATTGGAGATGAAGAATGTCTTCAGGGAGGAGTCGTGATATCCACTGGAATTGATGAAGATTTTAGTGATGTTCTTGACGAAGAAGAAGTTGTAAGCCGTCATGTGATTTGTAACGGAACCAATGGACTGCCTGGAATGAACGGCCAGCAAGGAATTGATGGGAGTTCAGGCGTAAACGGTTCATCTGCTCTGATCGAACGGCATGATGCTCCTCCCTACTTATGCGCTGAAGGATTCATACTCTTGTTTGGAGTTGATGACGGGCGAGGTGACGATGTTGCGAACGATGAACTCCTCGGAAAGGAAGAACGTCGTGCATCACTGAAGTTTTGCTTTTCGCCGTTGATCTCTGAACGAATCACAGACATCGTCTCAGGAATTTCAAACTCACTCACTACAACCTGCGAAAATGCTGGCTTCCTTCCAGAATCACACCGACTTATCTTTGCCGCTACAGACGGGGTGAACGGTTGTGAATTATACATGAGTGATGGAACATCAGATAGCGCAGAATTGCTAGCAGACATCAACCCCAGCGGAGAAAGTTTGCCGGGGAGAGATATTGGATTCACTTACATTGAACAATCACAACAGGAAGTACTCATGTTTGATGCTGATGATGGCATAAATGGACGGCAAATTTGGGTCACCAATGGAACACTGACTGGGACCTTTTCTCTAGGAGACGCCGCATTGAATCTGCCTGTTCCTTGGAGGGATGGAATGATACTTCGTTCAACGAGTGGCGAACTTCTTTGGTCGAACGGGTCTGGATTACGTTCCATCGCCCTTCATCCATCTTGGGATGCCACCGTTTCAGCAACTCTTGCAAGTGAATTATCTGCCCTCTCTGCCGTAGGGAGCAATATGCTCTATGGAGATGGAGAGAATTTGTGGTTTAATGCAGAGGATGTAAGTGGTGACGATGAACCCTATCGAATTAATGCAGCAGGACAATTGCTTGGTTGGAACGTCAGCCCGTCAGGAGGGACGGTCGTTTCTGGATGGGTCAGTCAAGAACATGATTTGTTTGCAGTTGCTCAGCGTGGGACTGTGCGCCAAGTTGTTCATTTGATGGAGGATGGAACGTCTCAGTGGTTGACCAATCTTGCACCCTCTTCTGGAGATTCATACATCGGTGCAAACCTTGGAATCCATTTGCTGAACAACACCTTGGTCTTTGATGCCCTACTTTCAGGGACTGATGCAACGCTGTGGGCAACCAACTTGAGCAGCGGTGAAACCTATGAGCTATCAACAACAATATTCGCCCCTGGTGGAACACTTGGGGGCTTTGTTTCGGGAGACAGCATGATGTTTGATTGCTTCACGGGTGCACATGGAACAGAACTCTGCGTGACCGACGGAACGGTGAATGGAACCTCACTCATTACCGACATGACATCTGGAGTGAGTTCATCCGTCCTTGTTGATGTCGTACCGCTCAACGGAGAATGGTTGGTACTCTCGTCTGGCCAAGATGAGTCAATGACTCACGGTGTATCACTTTGGTCAACCGATGGAACTGAAATGTCCCTGCAATACAACCCTTGGCCAGGCAGTTCAAATTCATCACTTGGCGGAACCTATGGGCCGCTGCTTTTGACAGATACACAAGCCTTCTTCATCGCACATGACGGAGTATCCGGCCATGAATGGCATCGCTTCAGCCACGGGGAAATTTCGGACGATTGGATCGTGCTTAACGTGCAGTAACATCGGGGTTACGCCCGATGCAATAGGGGCAAGATTCGCCGATGATGTAGTCCTCGGAGGCTTGCTCATTGGAAGATAGGGGCTCTCGGCATGCAAAGCAAACCACAACTTCCGTTTCCTCAAGTTTAGGATTAACCGCTACACGCTGGTCAAAGACAAAACAGTCACCGTTCCAGTGAGCGCCTCCAACGGCTTCAAAGTAACCGAGAATGCCACCTTTGAGTTGCTTTACATTGTTGAATCCTTCATTCATCATGATGGCACTGGCTTTCTCACAACGGATACCTCCGGTGCAAAACATTACGATTTCTTCGTCCTTCATCGATTCGGGAAGTTTGGAAATTGCCTCGGGAAAGGCTCGGAACGTACGAATGTCAAGGTCGATTGCTTGTTCAAAAGTCCCAACACGTAATTCGTAATCGTTTCTCGTATCAAGGATGTGAACCGGAGCGCCTTTGTCCAACATCGCTTTGAGTTCTTCAGGTAGAATTTCTTCTCCCGTGAATTCAGAAGGTTTGATGTCTTCCATTCCTACCGAGATAATCTCAGCCTTTTTCCGCACATTCATGCGATTAAAGGGCTGATAGTCTGTAAACGAACGCTTGAGAGGGATATCTTTGAATCGGGCATCGCGTTCAAGATGATTCACGAAGGTTTCTGCTGAGCGCTCTGTTCCTGCGAGAAAGAAATTGATCCCTTCCGGTGCAAGAAGGATTGTCCCTTTCAATCCTAAATCATCACAAACGCTACGATAGTAGGTCTGTAATTCATCACGGTCGTCAAGATTCACAAAACGGTAACCCGCAATATTGTGAATCGGCCCGGCCATACCATGCCGTCATGTTTTGGCTTCTTGACTCCACCGACGCTAAAAGGAGCCTCTCCAATCGTGCCGGGAGGCAAGAGGTCTGCGCCATCCTTGTCCAAAGGCACGTGATGTCACACGGGGCGCAGGAGCCATCTGCCACCGCTTGTGTTCATTTCGCTCCAGCCGTGTTAATACATCAGCGACCATAGCCGCTTCGTAACCATGCTGAACCATCTGTTCTGCATTCATTCCCAATTCAATATGGGCTCTTAGAAGTTCGTCCAATAGCGCATATGGCGGCAATGTATCCTCGTCAATTTGGTCTGGAGCGAGTTCAGCAGACGGAGGTTTTGTGAGCGTTGATTCGTTCACGGGTGGAGCATTTCCTGCGTCAATAGCCCTACGGTTGAACAGTTCGGCCATCGCGTAGACCTCCATTTTGTAGACATCACCCAGCGGAGCATATCCTCCAGCCATGTCCCCGTAGAGTGTGCAATACCCTTGAGCTATTTCGGATTTATTTCCCGTGGTGATGGCCATGCTGGATTGCGCATTAGCGTAACCCATCACAAGTAGAGCGCGCAAGCGTGCCTGGAGATTCTCCCCTGCTACTGCATGACCGTCAACCAATACCGTCCCGAATTCATGCTCGGTTGCTTGATGCATACCGTCGATGAAATGAACCCGATGATGCATTCCGAGTGAGGCTGCAGTGTACTCGGCATCGTCAATGGAATGCTGTGAGGAATGCCGACTCGGCATGGCCAACCCCGTTACGTTTGAAGGGCCAAGAGCTTCAACTGCAACGCAGGCAGCGACAGCAGAATCGATTCCACCTGAAAGACCCAAAACAATGGAGGTTATACCCGATTTTCGACAATAATCAGCCAGTCCTGTGACTACGGCGTCCGTGATTTCGTCAATGGTGTGTTCTCCAGGAAGGTCGATGTCATGTGCTCCGAGCATCACAAGTTCGCTCTGTCCAATGGAAAGTGCATCTTCGGCTGAACTTGGAACCCAACTGCACCCTTGTGGGTTGTTAAGGTCGACAAGCAGTATGCCTTCGCGCCATGAGGGAGCAACAACTGCACGGCCATCAGGCCATGCTACCATACTTCGTCCATCGAACAGAAGGTCATCATTACCGCCAACTTGATTCGCTAACAAGAATGGATGATTGAGAACAGAGGCGGCATGACGAGCAACCTCCAAGCGAGTGCTGAACTTCTCGCTATGAAACGGCGATGCTGAGAGGTTTACCGTTGCATTGATGTCAACACCCTGGCGGCACCATTCTGCAATGTGTTCAATGGGGTCCTGCTCGTATGCAGACGGTGTTTTTCCTGCAGACTGCCAAGCATCTTCACATACCGTAACGCCAAGTGTCATCCCTCCAATCGAACGTGCGAGTCCCGAGCGGTTCTCTGCTGCGAAATACCGAGCCTCGTCAAAAACATCGTAGGTGGGAAGAAGTTGTTTTTGGGCAACAACTCTCGAACTCTTATCGGCGGTTATGGAAGCAACATCTGGTCCGCACCGAATGACGCCATTCGTAGGTAAAGAACGGTCGTCTTGAGGTGGAATTGGGGTGCCGACTAAGAGAGGAATTGGAACCCGGATATTGAGTGCCACATCGAGAGAATGCTGTATGAAATCCTGCTCCAGTAAAAGGTCCCGAGGTGGATAGCCACATACGGCTAATTCAGTAGAAACGCCGATGGTTGCACCTTTGTCATGTGCTTGCTGAGCAAGCAGCGAAAGACGATTGGCGTTACCGTTCAAGTCACCTACGGTAGCATCCATTTGCAACAGTGCGATGATGCTCATACCCTCACCTCAGTCTAAATCAAGGATGCTTGACAATTTCGCCATCAGCGTCTTTGTACCACCATTCATTGGTTGCTTTATCGTGATACCACCAGTAACCATCAGCGCCTTTGACCCAGTCTGTTTCAACAGTCCCACCGGACTGTTGAGTCGAAGCAGTATCTGTATCGTCATTGGCTTCATCGTCCTCGTAATCATCGTCTTCATCATCCTCAAGTTCCGAAGAATACTCATCCCAATCATACGATATCTTTGAACCTTGATTTGCAGTCATGCGTTTCATCATGACCAAGAGGGTTATGATGACGGAAAAGAAGAGAAGTCCGGTAATCGTTCCAATAATCGGGTTCACATCTCCAAAGACCTTCTCTCCGAAGGATGGTTCTTCAGCAGTACGCACGTCCACGGTAGGCCCACTGCTGGTTTCGCCATTTTCAAGCGTAGCAACGACCCATTGAACACCTGGGCTTGAAGGTCCCCAATCCAAGGTCACAAGGCCAATACTGCCCGCTTCTGCCGTTACGGAGGTTCGCTGAATGAGTTCACGAGTTCCATCAAACTCAACGGATTCAAAGATGACATCAATTGAGCCAGCAAGTGAGCCTGTATTTTCCACCTCAAGCTGAACTGAAGTCGTTTCACCAACATCGATCAAAAGACGTGAGTAGGATAATGCGGACGGGGAAAGTTCGAATTTCGGCTGAAGCCATTCCATGTTCCATGTTGAAATCATCAGGCCCGAAGGTTCACCACCAATGCTGAGGACATCATTCCCGGCCAGGTCACGACCGTCAATACGAATGGACACAACCATGCGGTCCAGCATCATCTCGTCGGTGATTTCCGTGAGGTCCATGTTGGCATAAACTTCCAGGTAATTTCCGTCGATTTCGTCTCCGAGAAGGTTCATCGGGACGCGCCCTGAGCGAAGAGTATCGCCGGTGAGGAAGTCTTCAACACGCCAAACCAATTCCAGCGATTGGACGTCTAGCCCACCCAATTCTTCTAGGACGACACGGACTTCGTGGTCTTCCCCTCCAAGGATAGCCATCGGCCGTGGTGAGAGGACTTCAATCGGCTCTGGACCGGTCCCGTCAACACGAATCCAGCGAACTGAATTTTCCTTATCGGTGAGATCCATGCCTTGGCCTTCTAGACAGGCGATATTCCACGTGAGTGAGAACGAGCCGGAAACCACCGGTGCCTGTAATTCAACCGACCAAATACCCTCAATTGCAGTTGCTCGGGCAGTTTGACCGCCAAAGAGGACTTCAACATCGCAGTTGAACTCTGGAATTGTATGAGTCTCTACGAATTCAACCGCTCCTGAGATTTCCATCTGTGTTAACGGTGTGACACGAGCCCCGTCACCGAGGAAGGAACCCGAAGTAAGGAAGAGATTGACCGTTTCGTCTGGGACGCCCAAACCAGCTGAGAATCGCCATCGGTGTTCGGGGAATATCTTCACTGATTCTTGACCTGCACGGTCAACAACGCGGATTGATGGTTCACGACGGTTATCGCCCAAGTCAGGTGTATTCCAGCCAAACTCCATTTCTATGTTCAACAGCATGTGCTTTTCAAACGGATTGGCCGGACCGTCTGCACCCAACATCTCACAATCTGATATGAGGATATGAATGGACTCTGTGGTACAACTGCCGGTATTGAAATCCCAAACAATGGACATAGGGTCGCTGCCTTGATTGTGTGCAAGTTTAACTTCCACAGTTGCGAGGTCAGAACCACCGTTAGGTTCGGTTATTTTGATGTCCAATTCATACGGTTGAGCGGGATGCAGCCATGCTTTTCTTCCATCCTGCCATGAGAATGCATCAGCCTCAAGGGACGGTGCTCCGTCTACAGCAAGTTGGTAGACGAAGAGTTGTTGACCCTCATCGGATGAGCCTCCGTCAACAATTGAATAGCCAGAGGGATCGGTTCCTTCAACATAAACAGCAACTTTCTGCCCCAAACTTGCGCCGGTGTCGTCCAGCATCAGCGTGTATACGCCGGTTAGGCCAGTCAAATCACTGGGTAGAAGCATTGACTGGGAATTGTATTCTCCTTCGTCTGGCCATCCGTTGAGATTCGAATCATCAACCCACTCTTTCCAAACCATGGCGTTTACGTTGGTTGGAAGCACAGGTTGGTCAGTGATGGTGACTTGTAGGACCTGCGTTGGGCTTGGAGTCCTGTGGTCAAAGCGTTCAACCGAGGAAGACATCACGCGCGGCTTGACCGAATCGACGGTAAAGGTACGAGAGACTTCAACGGGTTCAAGGATAGTTGAGCCGTTGAGTGCTTCAAATCCAATCGTCCAAGTGACATCAGCATAGGTGAAAGGAATATTGAGGGTTGTATTCCAATAGTTCTCATCAATTGAAGTTGTGTTGAAAAGTTCAGTACCATCTCGGTAAAGCGTCAATCGTGCATCTCCATCTTGAAACGCTTCGTTGGTGGAGCGTCCTTCAAAGCCAACATTCACGGAGAGATTCATTTGTTCGCCGCCTTTCAGATATTGTCGGTTTGGAGCAAACAGTCCAAATTGGTTTGAGAACTCAACAGACTTAATTTCAAGGTCATTTTCATAACCTTGGGAACTGAAATCGCCCCAAGTGTTGGAGTACGGAATTCCGATTACACCGTTTTGAAGCACCAAACGTGACGTCGCCGTCAATAGCATTTCATCGTCCCACATCGGTCGCATTCGGAACGTTATGTTCGTCGTGACCGTTGTGCCATCAACACTTGATTCAATTGGCATTGTTGGATGGACTTCAACCAACGATGAATCAAGGAGCCCAACGGGAGCGCCACCTGCCGCAGGGAAGAGCCAAACAGCTTGGTGATTCACACTGAACACATCAAGACGATGATGAGCGATTGAACTTCCAAAGACATCATACTCTGTGGTGATGGTCTGCCACTTTTGGCTGGGTGTTAGAACGGATTCAGCATCCTGCATTCCACCGCTTTGTAGAACAACCGTTGTAGAAGTATCCAATTGAACAACTTCAACGGTAAGTCCACCACGCTCCGTCGCCAAGAACGGCAATGAAACAGATTGAATCCCTCCAATGTCAGGGACAGAGGTTCGCACCTGATTGAGATTCATAACGAAGGCCGAGTCGGCTTCGGCAACGAAGTTGTGAGAAGCGTTGTAAGAGGCTCGCAGTCCGCCAAGGGTCGCCGTCCCTTGACCTGAGATCTCAATTCGAACCTCAGTGAATTCAGTACCAGCAACAGAAATCGTAGTTCCAACAGTACTCAGTTCTGTGACTAAATTTGTGAATTCAAGCGGTGTTAACACAAATGTATCTGCAGAGTTTGAAGAGGAATAATTGGCAATCGGTGTATTTTGAACAAAGAGGGCAACATCGTTAATTTGTCCATTTTCAACGAGATAACTAAAACCAAAGGATGTCAAATCATCTGAAGGCACCAAGGCCTTCACCACACTTGGCGACCCTGTGGTGAGGGTTACTTCTACCTGCTCATCCGCATTTCCGAATCGGTCCTGCCAGCCCCAACTTCCGACTCGAGGTTCATCTCTACCCCATTCAAAGCGACCGTCTAGATTGACATCCAAACCTGCTTGGGAAGGAACTTGACCTCCGTAGAGACCGAGTTCAGTGTCTTCAATGTACCAATTTGAAAAATTGCTCATGTTCCCGTCTGCAGGTGGTAGGGCGGAAACACGCATCTGAATCCCAACGGACTCTCCATCCAATGTTGGATTGTGTGGGAGCGTCACAACGGTCCAAGGCTGCAAAGGATGATGGCGTATTTCGAATTGTGCATTGGTTGCAGTGGCATCAATTTCAATGTCGTAGAGCGTTGAACTTCCGAGGAACCAAGGTGAAGTCAAGGAATCAAATGCACCACCATAAACTGATTCGTTTACCATATCAAACGAGGAGCCGTTTAGATCCCAGCCCTTCTCGCTCGGAGATTCTTGGAACGATTCCACACGGGCACCGTCACCTGTAATGGAGAGAACCGCAGGGATTCCGGCTGAGGAGCCCTTGAACTCAAGGTGAAGGCGGAATTCATCGATTTCATTATGATCAAGGATGTCAAGTGGAATCGTTGCTTGATTTGTGCCCTCCATTCCAGGGACAAGTTGGCCTGAACTATCAAGTATGGACCAGTTAAGATAAGCGCCAGTTGGGATTACTGCATCAATGTATAGTGGTGAATATGTATCGTCGGCCAAGGACTGAGTTACGCCGGTCGCATGCCCGAGAGAGGGGCTAGTCCAGTTGGATTCAGGAGGAGTTGCGATATGGAC
>CALKGM010000038.1 GCA_938084675.1 Candidatus Poseidoniaceae archaeon | reverse complement strand
TTCCATTACCTCGGTGGAGGAGATGAAGTTGGTAACGTTGGAATCGTTATGGAAGATCCTGACGGCGTTCGTCTATTGCTCGATTATGGTCTAGCTCCAACATCGCCTCCACGATATCCATCTGAGGCGCCTTTGGTTCATGATGCAGTCATCACACATTCCCACATTGACCATCTTGGTATGGCCCCGTGGTTATGCGCAAATCACCAGACTCGTCTTCATGGAACTCCATTAACTGCACATATATCTGATATGATGTGGAGAGATTGTTACAAAGTGAGTTCCATAGAACGGTATCCACTAGCATGGGATAAGCGAGATATTGATACAGCTCTCGCTTCCTGGCACACGCATGAATTCGACGAACCTTGGACCCATCATTCATGGACGCTTACCCTACGAAGAGCAGGACATATCCCTGGTGCAGCCATGCTTGAAATCGAGACACCAACCCATCGGGTTTTACTCACTGGTGATTTTGATACCCGCGATTCCCCACTCGTGAAAGGCGCGGAACCAATTAAGACAGATATTTTGTTTGTTGAAGGAACGTACGGGGGGCGAGATCACCCCGAAACGGATGTAGAAGTTGAGCGGTTCATTACCTCGGTTGCAGAAGTCGTCAAACGAGGAGGAACGGTTCTCATCCCTGCCTTTGCAAATGGACGAACTCAGGATGTAGTCATGCTCCTTCATCGCCACCTTCCCCATCTCGATGTCCATGTTGATGGTATGGGGAAACGTGTTGCTAAAATTCATCTTGAACACGGTGGATTCCTACGAGATTCAAATGAATTAGAACGTGCCTGGAGATGGGTAAAGCGTGTGGGAAGCAAATCGGATAAAAAGAAAGCATTGAACGGTAATGTCATCGTTACTACATCCGGTATGCTCTCCGGCGGCCCTGCTCTTTGGTACCTTAATCGCCTTCGCGAAGATCGTAGAAATGCAATATTCTTCACTGGATATCAAGCAAAGGATACCGGCGGACGTTCACTTATGGATACAGGACGTCTCGAGATATACGGAAGGCCAGCTGAAATAGACCTAGAATGGAAACAATTCTCGTTCTCTACCCACGCCGGGCATAAAGAAATTCTTGATTTCGCGAAAGCATGTGAAGCAAAACACGTAGTCGTTTACCATACAGACCCGAACCATGCTCGCCCTCCTCTCGTTGAAGCATTGGAAGCACAAGGCCATACCGTTCATGAGCCGGTTAACGGAATTTCAGGCCATATTTTGTGAAGGATTAAGCCGAAGTCATTGAATACATCAACGCCTAGCGCTACACGATACCCATGGCGGCAAAGACACCACCAGGAAAAAAGAAAGGCAAGCGGAAGCGCAAGATGCGTCTTTCACTCAAGCAGAAGAAATTGAATGCCTCCTCGGACAAGTATTCGGATTCTCTCGGGTGGTCCCAAGATGTTGGTCGTACGTTAAATGAACCAACTGCACCCAAAGCCCCAGAAACGCTCAAAGTTCAGTGTGAATCATGTGGCTCAATGCTCAAAATTCCAAAGCCAAAACGTTCGAAATACAGCGTGACCTGCAGTTATCCGGAATGTGGCAACGTCATGAAGTTCGATTGAGATGAGGCAAGGCCCAGTTTTCCTCGCACTGCTTTTTCTCACTTCATTTTTCTCAGGCTGCTTATCGTTTGATGACGATGAAAGTAAGACCATTCGGCTTGCTACAACAACATCAATGCGGGATTCAGGATTACTCGATCTTCTTATTGATGACTTCCAAAAAACATCCCCGTATACAGTAGAATACGTTGCGGTTGGAACGGGAGCAGCTCTTGTTCTTGGAGAAAATAAGGACGTTGACGCCCTCATTGTACACGCTCCAGAGCAAGAATTAGAATTTGTAGAAAACGGGTTTGGTTATGATTCAAGTGCGATTGCTTGGAATCGTTTTGTTCTTCTCGCACCGACAGGCCACAATTCATCTATTTTTGATGCCTTTGAGTCTATTTATGAACATGAAAGTTGCTTTATTTCACGAGGAGATTTTTCTGGAACACATCACAAGGAACAGAGTATCTGGAGGTCATTGAATCAGACAAATGATGTCCCCATGGTCGAAGATGCAGACGGCTATCATCCAGAAGGAGATTGGTATTACTCAATTGGTCAAGGCATGGGGGCAGCGATTAACATGGCCGATGAAAAATCTTGTTCCACACTTTCAGACCGTGGTACTGCCCTAAATTTTGCTCAGCAAACTTCTCTTCAACGAACCGATTTCTCCGATGAAATTTTGTTCAATCCCTATTCGTTTATTTTTGTGTCAGACATGGAGCGCCAAGGAGCAGAAGCGTTTCTTCATTTCCTACTAAATGATGGGCAGCAACGTATTGAAGACTATACCATCAACGATGAACCAGCATTTTTTACCGTAGATTCTATCGATTAGCCAGACCATTCTCCAGCGAGTAAAGACCGTGCAAGAACACCCTCTTCCTCAATCCGAGCACCGTCATGAAGTATTATCATAGCATCAGCCAGTCGTTTTGCTTGAAGGACGTTGTGGGTAGCAAGAACAATACAGACGCCCGCATCTCGGTGACGTATTAATTCCGTTTCGATTGCTTTTACATGTGCAGAACCTAAGTTTGCAGTACATTCATCCAAGAGCAATAATTTGGGTGCAAAACCAAGTTGGCGAGAAAGAATCAATCGCTGCAATTCACCACCAGAGAGCACATGCGGGGAATGTTCTGGTTCTTGTTCAAGAGAAAACTTCTCCGAAAAATATGCACTAGCGGTTATGCACTTCTCAAACAGACTCGATGCTAGGTTCAATTCCGAGCCAACAGAATGCGTCAAGGGAAGCGGTTTTTGCGGGACGTAAACACATCTCTGGTAGCCACAAAGCACATCATCACCCTCAAGTCCTGCAAGCGCCCTCAAGAGTGAGGTTTTTCCGGCACCAGATTCTCCAAGAACGACCGTTATCGTTCCTGGGTGAAGCGATATGTGAATGGGTTTGAGAATCTCATGCCCCTCTCTGCTCATGGAAACAGTCCGCTCCGAGGGGCCATCGTACGGCACCAGTTCGGGGGGTTTAATTCCACTTAGTGCAGGACTTCGCCGGGCACTTGGTCGCTGTACAAACGAGGCTAATGCAACAATGGTGAGTGAGAAGCCGAGGAGAAGAACGCCCAAAAATGAGGCTTGGTCCATGTTTCCCTTTGATGTTTCAAGAACGATACTTGTTGTCATGACACGCGTTTTTCCTGCAATGTTTCCACCAACCATGATGACGGCACCTACTTCAGCAATAGCTCGGCCAAAACCAATGACGATGGCGTGATACACGCCACTTCTTGCTAACCCAATTTCAAGAACCAATCGCTGTTTTGACGTAGCGCCTAAGGTGTCGAATGTGTCTCTGTATTGCAAACCCGTCTTGTCAAAAGCAGACCAAGAGCCCCCCCAGATCAGTGGGAAAATGAGGAAGGTCTGAGCAATAATCATCGCCTCAACCGTAAACAACAGGTCGAGCGCGCCCAATACGCCAGATTTGGAAAGAAGTGCATAGACAAACACACCAACAACAACAGGTGGCAATCCATACAGCGCAGTAACCATCACACGAATTTTATCAAAAATTGGGGCCGTTTTATATGAACACCATGCTCCGAGGGGAACACCGATGAGTGTTGCTAAAACCGTTGCTGTACCGCTGGTGAGAAGGGTAGTGAGAATCGCTTCTCGCACCGCACCACCATCAACCATGCTCTTGGATAGAAACCCCCACCATGATTCTACCGTTCACCCACACCCTCAAACATGAGCAACGGATGGACTGAGTTATGGAGGGAGTTCCGTATTTTATCAGCGTTGAAGAAGCACTGGATATCGTCAAACGTACGCCGCTTCCAAGGCGGGTACAAGAGGTAAAATTGAACGATTCTCACGGGAGAATTCTTGCTGAAGATCTCGCGAGTAAGGTCGATGACCCTCCGTTTGACAATTCAAGTATGGATGGATTCGCTTGCAAACACGACCCCGATGCAAACTATCCGAAAACATATCCGATTCAGGGGATTGTTCCGGCTGCTGGTGAAGTGAACGAACGCGTTCTTGAACCGAATAAAGCCTACCGAATTATGACGGGCGCACCCCTTCCGAAAGGAGCGGATTCTATCCTTCAAATCGAGCGATGCACCATTGATGAAAACAACAACACTGTGACCCTTCTTGAAGCCCCCAAGCCGCATTTTGTCCGAAAACAGGGTGAGAACCTCAAACAGGGAACCGTTTCTCTAAAGGCAGGTTCTGTCCTTACACCTTCGAGAGTGGGGCTTTGTGCGACCATGGGGTATCCCATTATTCCGGTCATTCAACCCCTGCGTATTGCTGTTCTTTCTACCGGAGATGAACTTAAGCAACCAGGAGAAGACCTTGTGCTCGGGGAGGTTTACGAGTCCAACTCCTATGGATTGGCCGGCTTGGTTCGTTGGATGGGCCACGATGCAATTCAATATGAAGCGGTCAACGATACGATGGACGGTCTCCGCTCCACCCTGCAGCAAGCATCGAAAGAATGCGATCTCATTTTGACATCAGGTGGTGTCTCTATGGGTGAATTTGACTTCGTACGAAAAATTATGGAAGAAGAAGGCGACCTCCATTTTTGGAGAATGAAAATCCGACCCGGCTCTCCGCCCTTGTTTGGCCTTTGGAATCAAACTCCTTTGTTTGGCCTCCCAGGCAATCCAGTATCAAGCCACGTTGTGTTCAGAATGCTTGTTGCACCTTATCTTCGGCACGCATTCCAAGCAGACGGTCCAGTGGAGTTGAAACTGCGAGCCCAATTACGAGATTCTGTTAAATCGACCCAAGATTGCGTGACACTCCGCCGCGTAACATTGCAGTTCACCGAGCAAGGAATTGAAGCTTTTCAACCCCGACATCAAGGGTCAGGCAATCTTGAAAGTTTAGCGAGTGCAGACGGTTTAACCCTGCTACAGCCCGGTCAATCGGGTGAGGCAGGCTCGTGGATCGACGTCTTGGTATTGTAAGGTGATGACATGGAATTTGATGTAAATGAAGACGCTACACTGCTTGATGTGTTGAAAATTCAGTACCCTAAATCCAGCGCTACCAAACTTCGCAAGATGCTCACTCAAGGAAGAGTTACGGTGAACGACGAAGTTGAACACCGTGCAAAAGAAACCGTCGTGAAAGGGTCAAAAGTGGTTGTTCTCGACCGACCCGCAGCATTCAACAAAACCCCACCCCCCGTCGTAAAAAATCCAGTGGATATTGATGTGATTTTTGAAGATGAAGACCTCCTCGTTGTGAACAAACCCGCACACCTTCTTTCAGTTGCAACCGATCGACTGGAGGTTGATACCCTTCATTCACGCGGCGTTGATTACCTCAGATTCTCAAACCCCAAAGCGTGGTGTTTCATCGTTCATAGACTTGACAAAGAAACATCCGGTGTGATGGTTCTCGCAAAAAATAAATCAGCGAAGGAGTACCTCCAAGAGCAGTTTGGTGAGCGCCAAGTCCATCGCCTTTACCTGGCATTGGTTGAAGGCGTTGTAGATGTGAAACAGGGAACGGTGAGTACGTGGCTGATGGAAGATAAATTCCTTAACGTCAAGGCCGTAAATTCCAAACATCCTAAGGGCAAAGAAGCGATTTCTCATTACCAAATTCTAAAAGAAAATGAAGACAATTCTCTCGTTGAGGTTGAGATTGAAACCGGCCGAAGGCATCAAATCCGAATGGCCATGCAATATCTTTCCACCCCAGTTGTTGGAGATGAATTGCACGGGGCAGAAACTGACCCTTACCATCGCGTATGCCTTCATGCCCATTCGTTGGAGTTCCTACATCCCTCAACCGACGACCCGGTTCGCTTTGAAGCTCAGCCCCCCCGTTTGTTTAACATCAGGTGAAGGCGACAAGAACGCGATGCCAAACAAGTTCAAATATCATCTGTCTCCGGGATCTCAGGAGAAAATGCAACAATACTCGTAACCCAACCAATCAGTGCACAGACAACGATGGCTCCAAACGTTGAATGAATACTCCATCCAAATGGAATCAGATGAATATTGACACCTTCAATCCAGTATCGAGTGTCTGAAAGACGAACTGCGTCTGAAAGAGAAAACAACAGAAGAACAACGACTTGACTTGCGGCAACGAGAGAGATGTAAACAGATGGCCCAGTTTTTTGATAAGCCAACACTCCGATTTCCGCTAATAGAGCAAGGGAAACGCCCATCCAAAGTAGTCTAGAATCAAATTCGGAATAGACCCACACACCCACTGCATGGAACATAAACAAAAGAAACATTGAACCCCGTTCAGGTTCCCATCGTTTCAAAAACAATGCAACCACAGCAGAAGTGAGAACAGCTTGTAAAAAGAGTGATTGTAATCCAATTTCAAGAGCAGTTGTGTAGTTCTCATTCTCACAGAAAACGACTGTTGCTGAATAACAATAACTTTGCAGTGGAGCAATCCATAGGTTAGCATAACGAATCATTAGAAGCGCAACGGTCCATGCTGCTCCAAGACCGAACACGATCAAAGCCTGAGATCGGATTCCATCCCGGCCTGACTTTGCATTTGCCCAAGCTGACCAGACGGGGGCGCTGACCGACATCATCAATCCAATGAACAACCCGATATGTGTTGGAGAAAGAAGGATGTCGGTGTTTTCTTCAACGCCCAATGTTTCGTGCCAGATAAGGTCGCCAAACCCAGAAATAGCAAAAATAATGATCCCATAAACACCAGGTTTGTGTTGATTTTCAATCCCTCTTAGTGTCTTGAAAGGTTCTGAAGCAAGTTGTCGCATGCCCCCCTCAGGCATAATCGCATAGATCGTGTACGTCCCATATGCAGCAGAACCTGAATACCAAACAGCATGCCATGGTGTGAAGAAGGTGTCATCAACCGAACCAGCGATGTGAGCAAACGCGTCGATAAGAAGACCAATAAGACACCACATACCGAGAATAAGAATGATAGGATCGTAGAATTTCTCACCGATTTTAGGCAGTCCATTCAGTTTCCTATGAAGGAAATACCCAACAGCTGCAGCAAGAATAAGAGAACCAAAAAAGACTACAGGAAAACTTGTGATGAGGTGTGAACCTCCATGATTACCAGCCATAAAAGTGCATTAGCCGCTTTGGTATAATATTGGTGGGTTATACTCAAAGGCATTTCCCATTTTGTTGAGATTCAACTTTTCGCGAGATAAGATCCAGTCTGAGATATCAGTACAAGCAGAAACAACCCTCTGTACACCCTCTGATGAGAAACTCACGCGTCCGTACCCAAGCGACAGGCATCTCACGCGTGGGTGTTGGAAGGGTTAATCATTCAAATGTCAATCCAATTAGATATTCAGTTCCACGACAATCATGCTCATTATATTCAATTAGTTGATGTAATTTACTTTCCAATCTTTCTGAAACCCTGTTGGATAAGTCTGAGAAACTCTCGTTTCTACAAGAGTGCTTCCATAAGGAGGCGATAGTGTCTTTTACACTAAAATCTAGTAAGTGGGAAGGATATCCATATCCAACTTCATCTGATAATAAATATGATTTCAAACTGCCATTCATTTTCCTGTGGAATTCACTACCAAAATGTTTCTTTGCTAACTGTAATGCATTTCTGTAATATAGATTCAATTTTTCAGTGTATTCAGGCACCATTTTCTTGATAACATCA
>CALKGM010000037.1 GCA_938084675.1 Candidatus Poseidoniaceae archaeon | reverse complement strand
TTGCAGCACCTCCGGCTCCACCAGAGATGCCTCCTATGCCTCCCGCAGCAGACCCGTTGATGGACCCGCTTGCAGCACCTCCGGCTCCACCAGAGATGCCACCCATGCCTCCAATGCCTCCCGCAGCAGACCCGTTGATGGACCCGCTTGCAGCACCTCCGGCTCCACCAGAGATGCCTCCTATGCCTCCCGCAGCAGACCCGTTGATGGACCCGCTTGCAGCACCTCCAAGTCAAGATATCTTGGAACAACCACCACTGCCTGATTTGGCCCCTGCTGACCTCACTGGTGAGCAAGCAGGAGCAACCATCCGAAGCCGCGCAGAAGTTGAGACCGTTCCCGGGGACAAACTCGAAGGTACCTTGCATGAAATTGAGACCACTACCTTGAATTCCGACGGTCAGATCATCAAGCAATCCGTAAAGGGTACGCTCACAGTAAACAATCCATCCTCTGAAGACAGAATCTATGATATTGACGTAATGCTTGACAACATCGATGCAACTGATATCGGTGGGGAACATGTTTCTGTAGACGAACTTGAACCTTCAAAGAATCACAAGATGGCTTACAAGGTGAACGGAAAGCAAATGATGACGCTTCGTGAGCGATTGGATACGAACCCTTCCCGTTCACAAGAGCGTTCCTTATCTGTCGCCATGAACGAAGACCCTGGCGAAATTTCTCTTGAACTTGAAGTTGAAAACATGTCCGGAGTAGAACTGCATGACGTCGTCGTAACTCGCCCCATACCTGAAGCAATGCACTTTGCAATAACTGGCGGGGCAGAATTTGATGACGGAAGCATCACATGGAATGTTGGTCGTCTTAATGCTGGTGAAAAGCAAGTCATCACAATGGAAGGTACAATCTCTGTGACCTCTACCAAGACCATCAAAGCAGGACAAGCAAGCGCAACATATCGTGCTGATTCAACCCTCTCAAACATGATGTTTAGAGAGTTGGACGCATTCTGCCGAGGATTTACCTACATGCGAGTCCGTGAAGATGAGCGCCCAGACAACTGGAAATGTCAGGCTATCTTTGAGAACCGCTCCTCCTTTGCTGTTGACTTGGTTAAACTCCAAGTTCGAATGAAGGGAAGTGAAGAACTTCTCTTTGACATTCACGATGTTGATGAAGATGTCCACCCCTATGGTAAGTGGGAATCAGAAGAGCGTGTGGTTATGGCTCAATCCGAACCTGACTTTACTTACGAATTGTCTTACTCGGTTCTACCAAGAGCAATCCAAAGTACTGAGGGTTCAATGAAACTTGAGGAAAAGAAACTTCAAGTCTTGGAAGCAGATATTTCTAAATCCTACTCAACAAGTGGGCTGCGCTCATATCGAGCACAGAAAATCCAGTCGGTTATGACCCTTGAAAACAAGGGCTCCTCCGTCATCAACTTGATGCGAATCACCGATGACATACCTGGATTGTTTGATGCACCTTCACAGGAACAACTAACCATCAAACTTGACGGTAAAACCATCGATGACGACCAGTTCAAGGTCGAAATGGCTGAAGGCGTTACGATTGAGAAGGAGCACAAATCCCCAGACGGAATTGGCCACACCATGACCCTCACTGTTGGAACTCGCGGACCTCTTGGCCTCAAGCCTGGTAAGAAGATAGAAATTTCTTACCCGCTCAACGCACCAGACCCAACACCAAACAACACCCGTGTTGATGGTCCTGCACGTGTTGAGTTTAGTTCAGAGCGCTTTGGTCCTATCTGTACCCGAGAACCTTCGGAAACACCTACCATCAAGGTCATCCACAACCGTCGTAACTTCAGTGCCGGTAAGCAAGCCATCCCTCTCGGAGGAAAAGGTCGTTACGAAGTCTTGATTCTGTTTGAGAATAACGGTGACACAGCCTTGAGCGACTTGTACATCAACGATGTCCTACCCGCTCAGTTTGAGATCAAAGATTGGTCCATGAAGGGAGCAAATGGAAAGCGTGAAGACGTTAAGATGACCTCCGAAGAAGGCGAAGGCGGACTGCATATTGTATGGCATGTCCCCAAGGTCGAGAAGGGTGAACGCCTGGAAGTTTCCTTTGATATCAAGGGAACTGGAGAGGTTGACGCTGAAGCCCTTAACCGATTCCACGGAGTTCATTTCGGAGATGAAATTGAATCCGATGACCTACCCGAAGTTGAGGAAGTTGAAGAAGCCACTGAGGAAGAAGCAGAAGCCACTGAGGAAGAAGCAGAAGCCACTGAGGAAGAAGCAGAAGCCACTGAGGAAGAAGCAGAAGCCACTGAGGGAGAAGCCGAAGCCACTGAGGAAGAAGCAGAAGCCACTGAGGGAGAAGCCGAAGCCACTGAGGAAGAAGCAGAAGCCACTGAGGGAGAAGCCGAAGCCACTGAGGAAGAAGCAGAACCAGAATCCAAGATGAACTGGAGAGAAGATGTGCTTCTCCGTGTCATGGAAGCTTCAGGTATTACTGACCGTGATGCATTCATCGAATTCGCTGCAGATTACGATAGCGATGATAACGGCTACCTCAAAAAGGGTGAATTGGAAGATGCTGCAAATGCATGGAACGCTCGTGAAGAGGAAGGCTCAGATGACACCGCTGAAAAGGTCTGTGAAATTTGTGACACGATTAACCCTGCAGACGCTTCAGAGTGCAGTGCGTGCAAGTTTACGTTCAACTGAGTCACTGCTTGCCGTTAACCCGACCTCGCTTAACAGGATCACTGCCCCGCAGGATTGTTTGATTCGTTCGTAGGGCTCACTCTGGAAGTACCCATTGTGGCCAATCTTCATGCTCAGGTGATCTGCTGACAAGAATAATGATGGGTCGTTTTAGTGATGAAAGTAATTCCTCCATCGGAGTGGTTGTTGAGGGTGGAATTACACCGTCACGTAGGTCAACTGCGAGCCAAGCGTTGCGGTATTGACCGGACCAGGCTAGAAGTTCAGCCTCAATGCCTTGGGGGGGGATTCCCTCTCGAACACTTGCGATAAATCCCCAATTTTCAGGACATTTTCGTTCCGCATCCGTCCACAAAAACATACGGGGTTGTTGAGGGAGTCGCTCAAGTTGACTTATGGCCTCAAATTCTGTCGCACATACAGGTTGACCCGGCATTGGCATGGGCAGAGGATAACGCCAAGTCGTATCTACGGTAAGCGGTTCCTTCTTGCGCATGTTGGAGCCTGTGAGTGCTCTTGTTTGAACTTCGCGCTGATTTGTGCAGTGTCTCTCTTAAGAGAGGGATAAACGAGGGAATTCAAGGCTAACCTTCATGCCCTTCCCTCTACGCAGGTGGTTTATGGCCAATGGTCCAACCCCACCTCCGCCCGCCCCGCCGGGTGGCTCAATGTTCCTGATGCTCATTGTGATGGTCATGATGACCATCCTCATCATGACGCCTTCGATTCGGGTCTCTTTGGGTACGACGGCAGATCCACTTCTGTCACCTTTGCTCCCCGAAGAGTCGTTTTTCGTGCTCACCGTTCTGATTCTCGGTGTGTTTTCAATGACCCTCAACACCGTGATCAGAAATTTCTTTGTTGACCCTATGGACCAAGCTCACATCGGTCACCGACAAGGACAAGTTCGTCAAATCATGAACGAAGCACGGATTTCGCGTGACCCGATTCTTCAAGAAAAAGCGATGACACTTCAGCAACAGATGATGCCAGAGCAACTCAATGTTCAGATGGGGGCGATGAAGCCAATGATGTTCACTATGATTTTCATTATTGGAATTTTTGCATGGCTTACAACTGCTGTAGAATCGTTCCGTGTGGACTATGTCTCCTTACCTTGGGCTCCAGAGTGGAATCTTTTGGATGACCGCTTCTTGTTTTTCCCTGCATGGATCTGCTGTTATATCTCAATGAGTGCTGCTTACGGTCGCGTACTTGACCGACATATCAAACTCGCTCGCTACAGATCTCACCCTCTTGTCCTGAGCGGTGAAGTCATCAAAGAACCTCTTCTTCACCTCGTTGCTACCAAGCCAGCCGCCGCCTCAAGCCAAGCCAAGAAGCGCCAACAAAGGTCCCAGCGAAGGTCACAACAGAACAAAAGAAAGTCAGCACCTGCCAGAGATGCGGATACAGAAGATGAACCTCAAACACAAGGCGTCTACGATTTCTCTTGTCCTGAATGCCAGGGTGACGTCATCACTCATGATGGACCTCGCACCAAGCGTTGCAATGTTTGCTTCCATGAATGGGTGTGATTCATGCTTCACATCACCGTTTCCGGACATCCAGGAAGCGGCACGAGTACGCTAGTCAAAGCGCTCATGAATCGGTTTGATTGGGATTCCCTCAACGGCGGCGATGTCTTTCGCCAGGAAGCAAAACGACGTGGAATGAGTCTCGCAGATTTTGGACGATTATGCCAGGAAGAGCTTGACGTCGACCGCTCGCTTGATGCTCTACTCAAAGAAAGAATGCAATCTGATGATGCCTCAAACATTGTTGAATCAAGACTCGCAGGATGGTGGGCATACAAATTGAACCTACCCTGCCTGCGTATTTGGTTGGATGTAGAAGATGAGGAACGTGCTCGTAGAGTCGTAAATCGTGAGGGCATTCAACTCAGTGAAGCTCTCGCTGCTAACGCATCAAGGTCAAAGGTGGATGGACAACGATTCATGGAACTTTATGGCCTCTTGCCTGAGGACCCAGAACCCTACACACATGTTATTTCAGCGACAAACCTCAATGCAGATGAAATACTTGAGGCTGTCGTCGTCCTCATAGAGGCCGCATCATGAACACCCACATCCTTGACCCCGAGGCCGGAACGGACCCGCATTTTGGGACCATACCCGATGAACGAACGATAGAGCAACTCCTCGCATCAGGTTTCATCTTGGTTGACAAACCAGCAGGGCCTACATCACATCAGTTGGCTGCCTGGGCTCGTGACTTGTTCGGATTAGACCGGCTCGGACACGGTGGTACTCTTGACCCGTTCGCAACAGGTGTGCTTCCTCTCATGGCTGGACGTTGCATGAAGATAACCAACAAAGTCCTCAAGCACCGTAAATCATACATTGCTGTATTCCGATTCAAAACACCTCCAACCGAAGGCCAACTTGATGAGATCATGGGTAAAATGACCGGTCGCATCTACAACGTACCTCCGGAAGTATCAGCGGTGAAGGTACAGGTTCGAACCCGTAAAATCTTCAAGTTTGAACGACTTGACTTCAATGAAAAAGACATGGTTGCACGTATCACTTGTGAAGCAGGGACATACATTCGAACCATGGCACGCGATATGGGCTTGATGCTCGGCTCGCCCGTTGAACTCAAAGAGCTCCGCCGTGAACACTCAGGCATGTTCTCATTGGACGATTGTGTCACCATGGACACCGTTGCTGACGCTGTTTGGCTATGGAAGGAATGCGACGATGCAAGCGCTCTCATGCGAATCGTTCAACCCATTGAGAAATTGCTTGTCGATGTCCCGCGATGTGTTGTCAAAGACAGCGCAGTTGCAGCACTTGCATTTGGTGCACCGCTTCTACGACCGGGAATTGTAAGCGTTCCCGCTGGTATTGCATCGGGCCAGGATATTCTGATTACCTCTCTCAAGGGAGAAGCCGTTGGATTTGTTAAGCTCACAGTAAACACCGATGAAATCGGTGCTATGGAAAACGGAGAAGTCGCTCGACCAAGCATGGTCCTCATGGACACCGAAGTTTACCCTCGGCGCTGGGTCAAGCAAGCTTGATCCGTTCACGCTTCAACGTATTCTTCGTAGATGTATTCTTCTGTTTCAATTCGTATTTTCAATAGAGACATGGTTCCCACTCCCACTCTGTCAACCGAAGTTGAACGGTCCCCACGACCTCAAAGTATCCTCTTCTGACACGGTCCGGTTATCAACTTTGAGGCATGTATTCGCATTATGCGACACCAGCGACTTTATTCCAATCGGATGTAGGAGACCTGAGCGATAGCAACAAGTTTTTGATTTGTATCGTACAATTTCGCTTCTGCAAGGCTGAGTGTTTTCCCCGGACGAATTACCTCTGCCTTACATGTCACATCGGTAAGACAAGGACGTAAGAATCGGATGTTGAAATCCGTAGTTGCTACCTTAGCCTCTGCTCCCAATTTTGTGAGGATAGCAAAGCATGTGATGGAGTCGGCAATGGTTCCAAGTATGCCCCCATGAAACGTTTCAAAAATTCCATTCCATTGTTCGTGTCGTGGGACAACCGCCGTGCAGGTGCCATCTTCGAGTCCGGTAATTTCCATTGAAAGAGTTTCCATGATGGGAATCGAATGAATTCGCCTCATCAATGCGTTGACCTCTTCGGTAGAAAGTGTGTTTGAATTCATTAACATCACTCTATTTTCTTGATTTTTGCCGGAGTCATGTAGGCAAACAAGGCAATGATTGCAAGGAATAATCCAATGCTACCGGTCCACACTGTTGCTGAAGACAGCCCCTCGTCGCTCTTCGCATCATCTGCTACCTGCTTTTCATCAATACCCACAAGTTTCTCCATCTGGTTGTTGGATTCATCACCTTCCGGGATCTCAAGTCCACGGTCAACCACTGCACTAAATCGAATCACTTTGGCATCGTCTGGAACCTGCCAGTCACATGTTACCGAGCCAAGTTCACCGGGTGCTAAGACTGGAATAATCTCTACCGACATGAGTTGCAGGTCATTTTGACAGCGGACCGAAATGAAGGTAGCCTCAGCTTGTCCTTGATTACGAACCATAACTCGCATCGATACTATGTCACCCTGCGTGATCTCATCACTGTCAAAGTCAATTGACTCAACCAGTAAGTCCGCAAGTGCCATTACATCGAGGTCAAGGGTTCGTTCCGAACAAGAGGTTTGGTCACAAACAGAAACCAGAACGCTGTAGAAGCCAGCATTTGGGGGTTGAACCGTTACCGTTCCACTGTCCAAATCGACAGTAGCCCAACTTCGGTTTGTAGACGCTGTAAGAACGGATGAATCTCGATCACTTACCGACATGTTCACCACAGTGGTTTCGTCTCGTTCTGCTGGTACTAAGGATGGGAATTCACCGACATCAGGAGCGTCATCTACGGCATTAACGATGAGGTTAAAGGATTGACTCCATGAATTTCCAGCCTCATCAATGACTTTCACACCGATAACCGACTGACCGTTTGATTCAGAAATGAGTTTGAGTCGTAGTTCACCTTCAGTCAAATCAACTTCAACCAATCCATCATTGCTGTTGGTAAATTCAACAACGAGATTCTCGTTCGATGTTCTGTCGTCCGTACATCGCAACAAGAGGGGTAGAATCATTCCTCCCCCATCTTCAGTCAGTTCTTGGTCGCCTATGCCCTCGCATACAGGGTCCTCGTCCCATTCAATAGCAAATCCACCATTGACTGATAGCGATGAAAGTTCTAAGGCGGTATGGCTTGCATTCCCCAAGGAATCCCATGTGAACCAAGCCTTGACGGTAACGGTATACGAGGTGGTGTCTGGAATCATGAATTGGCCAATCGGCCATGAATGGGTGAAGGTGCCTAGCGCCATGGGTTCGTTAGAAACCAATTCGTCATTGACGAAAACCAACCATCGTGAATACGTCGGGTCAATGCCATCGTTGGTTCCGAAAACTCGACCCGAGATGGTGAGCGATGGGTCATTTACATCAGCCCATATTGACCCGATACAGGAATCGATTGCAGTTGCTTTAATTTTATATGCTTGGCCGGGCGGAAGTAACGTATTTTCTGGGAGAGTTGTGAAGGGCGAAAAGGATTCGCCGTCTGCTGAAACAGCATATTCCAGGCTAACATTAGCTGCTTCTCCTTCAGAGAGTTGAAAGTGGACACGACCAAGCATCTGTTCTGGAGGGTGCTCCAGGACGCTACTGATCCATTCACCGGTTGTTCCACTTATGGAGGGTGTTAACCCGCAATCGGTTAGCGCCATGTTGATGGATTCTCCCTGAGCCAAATCAAGTCCTATCAAAGGCATTTTGTGACCTGTAAATTCGGTGGTTGCCAACCCAACTTCCCCACCGTACCAAGGTGTTTGGACAGTGATGCTTAAACCAACAGCGTCAACGATCAAACGGGAATCGTCAACACCGCCTGCAGATACGTAATCAAGCGTGAACTGCAAACTGTTGAGGTCCTGCCAAGTCCATTCATAGAGACCGGTGAGGTTGACTGAATATGCTGAATTATTGATGTAATCCAATCCAACTTGAGTGTGAGCGAAGGTTTTGAGAAGTTCGTACCCACCTGGATGTTGAACCGAAATCCTCACCGTATCTTCTGTCAAAGCATCGGGTATCTGGATCACTGCCTTCATATGAACCTCAACCATGTAATAGTTTGACAATCCGCTAACATCAAAATTTGTTAATTGAATCTCTGGGCCAGTGGACCATGTGCTTGCCCCATCGGGGGCGCCAGTGGAATAGTTTGAGTCGGTTGGAGATGTGCCTGCCCAGACAGACATGGTGTCAAGGTTCACAGGGCGATGATGGGCCATTGTTAGGCGTTGGTCTGCGACCATCGTCTCTGTGTAAGTTGCATCTTCCTGAGTAAACGAAGTTTCAGCACTCATGGTCCATGCAGATGCGTCAACGAGTGCGCCTTGTGGGAGCAGATCAACATCATATGTGTTGTGAACACTACGTGCTGAAACCGTAGATGTCAAGGGGCCAATGGCTGAAGTTAAACAAAGAAGAAGGATGCAAAGGATGACTCGCTTCGTTCGCATATTCTCCTACACTCTTCGGTAACACTTGAAGGCAGGGGTCTTTCGTTTGAAAAACACAAGACTTCATCAGCGAATCCTCTACGGCGGATGGTTGAAATACCAAGCACTTGAGGGCCATTTACTTCTCATGGCTGTGGTGGTGTAGGGGTTAGCACGGCAGATTGTGGTTCTGCCAGCCCGGGTTCAATTCCCGGCCACGGCCCTCCTCTTCACAAGTCCTTGTTCTGTATGTGATGTCCCATCCGCAAACCTTTGGTTGAGAGATAGGCTCTGTTGGTATCGTTCACTCCAACGATGAGTGGTGTTCGTTCAACTACATTGATTCCATAGGATTGCAGTTGTTCGACCTTCTCGGGATTATTGGTGAGTAAATTCACATCCTTGACATTGAGCTCATTGAGCATTTCCGCAGCGATCGAATAATCGCGATTGTCAGCAGGGAGTCCGAGCATGAGATTTGCATCGAGCGTATCTGCTCCCTCGTCTTGGAGATGGTAGGCCTGAATTTTAGCATGGAGACCAATTCCTCTTCCTTCTTGGCGCAGATACAACAGAACGCCCCATCCTTTCTCAACAATAGCTTCGAGAGCGGAATTCAACTGTGGTCCACAGTCACACCGTTCACTGCGAAATACATCTCCAGTCAGGCATTCCGAGTGCACGCGAAGCAAAACAGGGTCTGGTCCGCCCATGTCGCCAAGAGTCAAAGCAACGTGGTCAAATCCACTTGAAGGTTCATGGAATACTTGTATTCGAAATGAACCATACGATGTTGGCAGGATGGCTTCGCTGGGTACATTATCGCGGGGGATTATTGTCACTTTTTCACCTCAATCGTAAATCGGATTTCTCCATTTTCGCTGACAGCACCCAATAACAGATGTTCTGTTCGGTTCAGCAATAAGGGCATGTCATGAAGAGTTTCAGGGTCATCGGCAAGAACTTCCAACACGTCACCGTTGGATAATTTTTCCAAGGTTTGGCGTGTTTTCAAAACCGGGACTGGGCAATAAAATCCTAGAACATCAAGGCGATGTGTTGCCTCAACTTCGCTTTTTCCCTCCGCCACAACCTTGCCAGGCCCCGGACCAATTTGAACACATTCCTTTGAAGCCAAAAAATCGGTAAGCAAAAAGACGACCACAACACCTTCTTCAACAAGACCTCTCTTGTCATCACATGGCCTACCAAACTACGACGCGCCCTGATGGCGATATGTCGTGGAAGGAGGTAGGTGAACTTGGCCTACGATATGGAAGAATACCTCTTGCACTTCTTTTTGTGGAAGCACTTTACTGGTTTTTGACCATTCCGTCCGATACACTTGCTCCTATTCAGGTGACTGAGGCATGGCTTTGGAATGAAATGACAAATTTCATCTTTGGCGAAGGAAGTTCAGTCATTAGTCACCACAACGGCTGGCTTACACGAATTGATTTTGTTCATACGAGCTTTCCTGGCCCGTACAATTCTGTTGGATTGTATGTTTCAGACGAGTGTGCAGGTGTGCATGAGATGATCTTTATCTCTACACTCGTACTGATGACTGATGGCATGTCTCAGCGATTCAAACTAAAGTCAGTAGCAGTGATGTGTGGGATTGTTTACGTGCTCAACCTCATGCGTTTGGTTGCGTTTTATCCCATTGCGCTCGAAGGCTGCCTCGCAAATCCAGACCAACAAGCATGTCTGGCAGACATGTGGACATTTCATGAAACCGTTTACGAATGGGCCTTCTTGGTTGTCCTCGTTCTAATGTGGATGGTCTGGTTCTTCAAATTTGGCGGTCATAAAGAAACTCTTGAGGCGGCCAAAGAGACAAAAGAATCGTGGCGAATTACCCGCAGGACGACATATTCGGCAAAACATTGGGCAATCCTTGGATTTGGAGCGTTGATCATTATCCTCGCATATTCAAACGTTTCAACAAATGTTGAAGCAATCGAAGCGAAGGAAACGTTGGAAATGTGTGAATTTGCAAACCTTATTTCAGCTGAATGTGGTAACGCACAAAAGCGGTGGGACGACGCTATTGGTTACGCATGGTCCCTTTCTGCAATAGCCCTTGTCATGGTTGGAAGTACAGCCCTTGTCATTCAACGGCCAGATGAATTTGGGAATTGGCCGGAGCCACGTCGCGTTGAAACCGTTGAACCTGCGAAGGAAAAAGGCCATCATGTCAAGAAAACAGGTTCTTGGAACAAGCGTGGTAAAAACGAAGAAGAGTGATCACTCAACGATTGAAGCGACAAGTGTATCGCTTCCATAGGGGCGCTTTTGCATGGCTTTCATAGCGAGTCCAATTTTGCTTTTGTGCAAACTCACAAAGGTATGTTCGTTGGAAAAGCGTACTTCGCCAACTGCTAATTCGTCGCACTTGAGTTGTTCAACAAACCAAGAAGAGACTTGATGGGCAGAACCGGCGGCTTTAGGAGTCAAATCGAGTTTTACCGTGACATAGCCAAATACATCTGCTGATTCACCAAAGTCGTCTTGTCGGCGGACTGGGTCTCTGTCAATGCCTTCTGGAAGTTCAGGTGCTTCGCTTGGAAGGATGTCAAGACCGTAGGTGGCCATGATGCGGGAGAGTTGGGGCGCGTCGTCCCTGGATACAAGACTCCATGCTTCTCCACTTCGTCCAATACGTCCGGTTCGACCAATTCGGTGTACAAAGGAATCCATGTCGTTTGGTAGGTCGTAATTTACGACCAAACTGATAGCGTCTACGTCGATACCACGAGCGGCAACATCAGTTGCGATAATGGTCTTGACTTCGCCTTCTCTAAAGCGAGTAAGTATTTTCTCACGTTGATTTTGATTCAAATCTCCGTGGAGCCCTGCGACGTCAAATCGGTGCTTGCTCAGGCGTTCAACAGCAAGGTCGACCATGCGCTTGGTATTGCAAAATACAATGGTTTGGTCGTCATCATTCATTCGAGTGAGAAGGCGTCCAAGAACCCACAACTTGTTGGAGCGGCCGATGTGCACTGAATAAAGGTCAATCGGGGGTATGTCCAATTCTTCTGCGTTGGTCAACACAAATTCAGGGTCGTTGGTGAATTCGTGCGCAGCGTCAATAATTTCCTGAGGAAACGTTGCCGAGAAGAGAAGAGTTTGTTCACGATGGGTCATGCGTTCTACAACCCACATAATGTCGGGGAAGAATCCCATGTCAAGCATGCGGTCTGCTTCGTCCAAGCAAAGCAGTGTGGGGTGCGTCAAATCGATGTGGCCCCGTTCTGTCATGTCCATGACACGGCCCGGAGTTCCAACGATGATGTCGGCCCCATCAGCAAGAGTCTTTGCTTGCTTGTCGATGTCGGTTCCTCCGTACACGGTCAGAATCGTTAGCCCACTCTCACCCTGAAGCATTGATATCTCTTCTGCGACTTGATTGGCGAGTTCGCGGGTTGGTGTGAGAATCAAGGCTTGAAGAGAACCTGTAACTTGGCACCGTTCAAGAATCGGTAAGCCAAATGCTGCAGTCTTTCCGGACCCTGTTCGGGCTTGTCCGATCACGTCACGCCCAGTACGAGCAAGTGGTACGGTATCTTTCTGAACTTGCGTTGCAAATTCCCAGCCAATAGCATTCAATCCGTTTAACAGATGTTCTGGTAGGTCCCATGAATCAAAGCGTGTGGTGGTGAACATTCGTTTTCCCTCCGTCTCTCGTTTGGTGATTTGGTCGCCGAGACGAGGGCAACCTGCACGAAATCAATCAATAATTGTCCTTGTCGGCAATTTCCTTCTGAAGTTCGCCCATCCAGTATTTGCGAGCGTTCTCTCGGTTGAGAGGGCGTCGCGTCTGTCGGACATGCTCGAGAATATATTGTCGGAATTTGAGAGCACGGGGCCGGTTTACACCCTTTGGGGTGAGTCCGTCCCATAGTCGGTCAAATTGTTCGGCCTTGTCGTTGAACGCTGCGTCACTCATACAATCCACCTCTTAAGCGGTTCTGCGACCGACCACCTGTTCTTAACCATGCCGTATTTGTCTGCACGAAAATCAATTCAAAACATCTCTTCGTCAGGACCCAAGTCAAAATCGTCAAAGTCATCTTCATCGTCGTCCATGTATCCCATGATTTCGTCTTGGGAAGGGCGTCGTTCAACCGTTGGTGTTTTGGGCTCTACTGAGGATTGAACTGCTTCTTCTTGTTCTGCTCTTTCAATGAGGTTTTTCGGTTTTGAAGCGGAAAGGAGCCCTATGCCTTTGCCCTGTGCTTGAGCGATTTCCTTGTCGATCTCCGGAACCGGTATTGCAGGAGCGAGTGCTGCATTTTTCTGCGCTTCAGTCCCTTCAAGAGTTGCATCAAAGCGCATTTCATCAAGCGTTTTGATTAAGCCTTCATCGGTTTCTGTCTTGAGAAGGTCAGTTGCAAAGATGCGCAATTCATCCTCGCCCATCAGGCGTGGGAGCAGGTCAATACATGCCCTACGCACACGGAGGTCCTTCGAGCGGGCTCCGGTGACGATGAGGTCCCGAGCTCTTCCGTGGTCCTTGTCGAGCTTTTGGATAGCCTTGATTGCGGCAAGTCGTACCTCTGAATCCGTGTCGGCAATGGCTCGTTCAGCGAACATGGTGGCCATGCGAACGTCTTGACGAGCCAGTGCGGGAAGTGTTTTCGCAGCAGTTCGGCGAACTTGTGCATCATCATCGTTAAGCGACCACGAAATCAGGTCCCAAACGGCAGATGAATTTCTTGACAACACCTTTCTGAGAAGTCCAGCGGCTTTTCTCCGGAGTGAAACATCTTGTTCAAGAAGCAGGGTGTCGATGTGATCGGCTACAACCTCTGGCCAGGTGTCAGCGAGAGATTTGAGTCCTTTCCATGCCGCTTTTTGTCGGTAAGCTATCGGTGAGCGAAGCTCGTTTTCAAGCGAAGATTGTATGCCTGACGGGAATGTTGGCGCTGCCCGTGCGAGTGCGTCACTGGCTGCTTTGCTAACGTTGATGGAGTCATCGTCAAGGAGAACAGAGAGCCAATCAAACAAATCTTCAGAACGCCGAACAGCAAATTCGGGGAGTACTTCAAGGGCCGAAATACGAACCTCATCATCGCCGTCTTCAAGTGCGAGGAGGAGCAACCCGTGAGCCGCCCGTACCATACTTTGGGGTACTGTTGACAGTGCACGAACACCATGGCTTTTTCCCATGACGTGTGTATCTCCCAACCAGCGAACCTCCTTCTGCTTAAGAGCGCCTTCAGCAAGAGACATAGCATCTGCTGAAGTCAACGCCGACCAGGGTCCCTCAATGGGTTCAAAAGATGCTTCGGCGACCTTGGTTTTAGGGAGATTAATCGGCTTCCCAGTTCGTGGGTCGCGTGCAATATAATCTCGTGCCATGTGCTCCCCCTTACCCCGCAGCGTGCCCACCATCATGAACCTTGGGAAGTTTACACTAGAAAAAGAATAGAATCGCTAATAAGAAGGATATACAAACTGTGCCTTCGTGGGTTGGATATGACCAATCCTCACATTCGTATGGCATTGGTCATTATTTCCCTCATGGTCATCAGCCCATGGCTACCTGTCTTGCAACCTGAGGAGCCTGAAACTTCGTTGTTCGCGGAGCCGACCATCGACACTTCTAATGAAAAAATCACGACTTATGGTACAAACGAAGGATTCACTCATGCCAACATGACCACATCTCCCGTTTCTGGCGTAACAAATCTTGAGCGTCCTTCGTTCACGTGGAATTATCCAGGCGGAACCGGAAGCCTTCTCCAGCCGAAGACAGGCGGTTGCGCTGCTTATCTTCCCTCCCTTGACCAAGTGTTTTACACGGGTGGTCGGGTCGACCCTAACCCGATTCAACCCGATGATGAATCGCCTACCTCAGGGGTTGATGTGTTTTACAATTCAAATAAGTCATGGCATCCCAGCACCTCTAATCTCGTTCAAACTCAACAATACCACGGGTGTGCAACAGCAAATAACAAAATTTACACTATTGGAGATCTTTACCCTTATTCCAATCCCTCTATCAACTCTGAGGGCCTGATGCAGATCTTTGACCCTGCTACGGGGAATTGGACACTCGGGACCAATATGCCCACTGGGACCAAAGTGGGACTGGCAGGCGTTGAATCTCAAAACAACATGATCTATGTCGCAGGTGGGGCATCAAATCCCGACCGAACAAATATGACAGACCGTTTAATGCGATTTGATCCCGTTAACAACAGTTGGTCACAACTTGCGAGCATGAGTTTACCTCGACATTCATTTGAATTGGTTTCATTCCAAGGGAAACTTGTGGCCTATGGTGGAGTTGCTCGCTATTTTGACCCAATAGCAAATCAAACGGTAATTGGGAATACCAACCTGAGCGAGGCCTACGATCCGTTAACCAACACGTGGATCCAGTTGACGAATTCAACCAAGAAATTTGCAGCATATGCTGCGGAGGTTTTCAATGGAGAAATCATCATCATGGGTGGATACGAAGCCAATGGTTGGCAGATCACAAAGAACAACAAAATATTCGGATATAACCCGTTGACGGATGAATGGAATACCCGCTCAACGCTTCAGTATGGGGTATTCGATTCAACCATCACACAAGCGAACAACACACTCGTTTACGCCGGAGGAGACCTCAGCAACAACCGCTTCAGCAGTTGGGGGTCTGCCCTCTACACTGCTGAGGGGGATTACTTCCTTAATCCGGACATACATGATGGATGGATTTCCTCGCCGATGTATGATTTGAGTTCAAGTGAACATGGTTCTGCAAGCCCAATTTGGTTGGGATTTACGGCGATTGAACCCACGGGGACCTCTGCGTTGATGCAATACCGAACAGCAGGATCTCAAGCTGCAATTGGCTCAGCACCCTGGAAACCTACCACGGTTCCAGTATACTCCTATCTCAGCCAGGGTAATTCCTCTCTCGATGATGTTTCAGAAAACATACATATTCTCCAATACCGACTGAAACTGTCTACCTCAAGAGTCCTTGAATGGGCCACCCCCACAGTTGTTGAGGTTTCCTTTGGTGGTGATGAAGCAGCCTTTACTTCACCCTTGCCTCAATACATGCAGCCGACTGCATCTGCCATCAACATCACAACCCACCACCACGCCTCCACCCAGGAAGGTGAGTATTTACTTTCTATTCATGCTGCGGACGAATTCGGAAGTTTTGACTCGGCTTCTACCTGGTCAACCTTGACGTGGAATACAACAAATGAAGTTCTTCAAATTGACGACCCTGACGGACTTTTATTTGTTGATGAACTTTCTGTTACCCCTCACCTCATGGAAACCAGCGGGCAGAACATGACCTGGAGCATCTCGCTCAGTGGTAGCATGCCAAGCGATTATCTTCGGTTCAAAGTCAGCACTCATGCTGAACGTAACGCATCTTATCTTCACCCAGATGTCGTTGCTTTGGACCAAGATGTCACAGTAGAGGTTTCTGACATCGTTGCGGACTATTCCAGTACGGGTAACATGACGGTTTTAGAGGGCGAAGTCTTGCCGGCAAATACCCAATTAAATGTCACTATAGACCACTTCTTTACCAATTCTGGGCTTCGACTCTTGGGAGGTGCCATCCAAGTGCGGCTACATACCGATGTCGAAACCTACGACCTTAATTCACAAAACCAACGCATGTGGAGTAATTCTTCAACACAATGGTTTTCGTTGAGTTCCGGTGAAATTAAGAATGCACTTCTCAACCTGCCAGAGGGGATTTCAGGTGAGGTTGATTTCTGGCTGGAGGCAAGGACGAGCGAAGATTGGAATCTTCTCTTTAATACCCAGCCTTCAGAATTCATACTTAATGGAGAGGGCCCGACTCTGCTAAGTGTATCACCATCTCTTGACGCATATATTAACGAAGAAGATCAACGTGTAGTTTCCTTTAATTTCCATGATGTCGGTGGTTTCTCAACTGAACAATTGGAGGCGTTTGTTTGGATTGAAGCACGGGATGACGGGGATTCAAGTTCACCTGCGGATGGTATTGCACAACGAGATGAATACAAAGTGGCCACTCCTTACATTGACCAAAATACCAACCTTTGGACAATAAATTTGTCTGTGAACGATTCCATAAATGACGACCATCAATGGGTGCGAGTTTTGCTGGAGGGTACGGATGTTGCTGGATTTGCCCTCCCTGAATCAACACCTGATGTTGGCCATATTCGCTGGGAGTCAAGAACCCCTCAAACTTCAAGCATTGAGGTAGTTGAGCACCTTGGGAATCTCATGGCGCAAAACATTACTCGGATTGAACCATCAAGAGACTTTGGATGGAAATTGGTCACCTTTGACCCGAACGGCATTAATGACATCTCAGAGATTCGGATTCAACTTGGTAATGACAGTCAGTTGGGACTTAAGTACACCGTTTCAACCAACATTTGTGCTTCCTTTGATGAGCGACTCATTGTTGATACGAGCCGCTGCGTAGCAGAGGTCATAGATGGCCGACTCCACTTGGAAGTTTGGGCAATTGCTGATTGGAGTTTGGGCCCTTCAGGCCTTGACGATGGGGCTGTTGAGGTGAAGGTTATCGACCAAGATGGCGTCATGACAGCCTCGCTAGCAAATCGATGGAGTCTTCAGCGAAACCTCGAGGTCGAGGTTACATCAATTGTAGACCAGGATGGTCCCGTGACTCAATTGATTGTCGCAGATAGTTCGGTAATGGCCGGTGATAACCTCAATCTTACAGGATACATCAGCCATCTGTTGAGTGGTACACCTTATGATGGCGTGCTCAATCTCCAGTGGAGAGGAAAAATTCTCGGTGAATTATGGCGTGGTGGAACGGCAGTTACAGTGGAACAAGGTCAACTGACCTACTCCATCCCAACACCGACAAAAACTGGACTTGTGAAAGAATTAGAAATCTCCCTTTGGGATCCCTTGGGACTTGAAAAGGTAGCATCGGTTGACATCCCTGAATTCATGCTTGATGGAGAGGCGCCTGAACTCTTGAGTTCCAACATGGCTTCTGTAGTTTCTCGGTTCCATCTGGAGTCGGTTGATATTGGTGTGAACGTACGAGAAGGACAGGGTTGGAGCGCTCCTTTGACGTTGACATGTCAAGTTCGCTCCTTAGATGTTGAATGGGAAGCAGTGACGTTGAATCGTAATTACACGACGGTATTCGATGGAAATACAATGTTCAGTTTTACCTTTGATTTCAGTGAATTGGGCGACCCTTCAACCCTACCGCCTCAAGCCTCACTGGCTTGTTGGGCAGAGGGTTCTGATGACTCGGGTTGGAGTCTTGTATCCGCTGGCGGGAACTCTGACCTTGACCCTTGGTTGATTACGAATCTGAACAGTATTGGACCGGACCTAACTTTGGAAGCTGTTGAGATGAGTTCTGAAATAGTAGAAGGGGAAACGGTGAGGCTGTCATTCAGTGTCGTCAATGCTGGAGAGTCATTACCGGTTCCGTTCAATGCCAGCATTGAGATTGTCCAGGGTGATAAAAGAACCTTAGTGGGCCGTTCTATATTTTATTCAATGGATGAAAACTCTGCAAAATCCATCAAGCGTTCCTTTACAGCTCCCGCTGGAACATGGAGCCTTGCCATCACCATAGACCAGGAAGAAGCCATTTGGGAGTTGGATGAAAATAACAATCAATGGAACAAGACTTACACGAGTCAAACTCAGGGTCTAAGCGGATTGGTTATGGCAACTGGAGGTGTCTCTTTGGTAGCACTGATTGGCGGTGCGGTCCTGTTACGACGAAGGAATAAGGAGGAGTTCGTCGAAGAAAAGGTACTCGAAGCACTTCAGCCCAATGTATCTGAACCTCAACCGGACAAAACAACCGAACCGTCACCTCCCAAACGCAGGGGTCCTCCCGGTGCAAAAATTGCCTCAAGTGGTGGAAGTCGCCCATCAAAGGGTCCTCCCCGAGGGCCTCCGAAGTCCAAACCATCTGCAGAGCCAACGCCTCAAGAAATGGCTGCGAAATACATGGACGCCTTAGGGCCAGTCCAAGAACTTGGGGAACTACCATTGGACGCTGATAACCATGCTGCAGATTACAGTCAACTCCCAGGTGGTGGAGCGTACGAATACACGTTGGATGCAACCTATTACGTTGGTGAAGAATGCGGTCGCTGGTTACTCAATGAGGACAAATCGTTCACAAAGATTAGCGATAAGGTCTGAAGCCTACCTTCTTCAATGCTTACCGGCTGAGCCCTACCATGAGTGAAGCCGATGCGGACATCCGTCGTGTTCTCACCATTGCGTTTCGAGGATATACCGAACTGAACCTTTTGGACCTGGAACGCTTCCTTTCATTTGACATGGAGTGGGTCGCACCTCATGAAGCCGAGCAAGCAGTGAATCAACTCGCAACACAAGGCTGGATTCACACTGAGCAACAAACTGTCCGGCTTGCTGTTGAACTGGGTGAAGTGAATGTCCCATTGGGCTGGTTTCCCCGCCCGTCTCGCCTTCTTTCGCCACCCCACGCATCAAGCGGAGATAGAACCGCTTCGGAGTCCCCTCCTAAGGCTCAAACTCAAACTGTGTCGGCCACGGTCATTGAGCCCTCCCAAACGGTTGAATCAAACCTTGACCCTCGTGCAAGACTGACAAAGCGACTCGTCCGATTTATTTCACGTAGCAGCGGTCTTGAGCCCACCGAACTTGAACGAAGGGCGCAGCGGAAAATCTCTGCGTTCCACCACATCACTCCGTGGCTTGCCTATGCACTGGTTGCTCGTGAACAAGGCTTGGGTATGGACGATATAGCAGATGCTCTTGCAGTGGTTTGATCAATCCAGTTCAGCAGGCACGTCGGTGTTCGACTCCTGGCCTCGTGCAGATAGTTCAACGAGCACGGGAAGCAACATCAATGCAAGTATGAGCGAAAACAATACGGTGATGGCGGTAATGAGTCCAAAGTCTTGGATCACCGGCATTGGGGAGAACAGCAAAACAGCAAATCCGGACATCGTGGTAATCGCACTGAGCATCAATGCTACACCGGTAGTATCTACCGCTGCATGTAAAGCCTCCCAATGGTCGCCTCGTTTGGCCATCTCAACCTCAAAGCGCCTCCACATGTGGATGGAGTAATCAATTCCGATGCCCAGCGTCAATGCCGTCACCATGACCGTCAAGACGTTCCACTTCAGGCCGATGAGGGCCATGGAACCAACAACCCAAAGCGAAGCAACTCCAACAGGGAAGAGTACCACGACAGCAGGCATGATTCTACGCGTAAGTGCAAAGAGTACGAAGAAGGAAACTGCGAGTGAGATGGCAGTACTTTCAATTTGAGAATGTGAAAGACCGTCAAGAACACTTTGCAGGACGACTAAATCTCCAGTGACATGGAGTTGAGCATGTTCTTTGAGTTCATACTTGAGCGTTCCCGATTCATCGATTGAGCCTAAGGTTTCATGGAAGTTTTCAACGACCCGATTCGATTGTGAAGAAGTAGATGCTTCCACACGTATTTCGTGCCTTAGATAGGTGATGTCGGTACCTTCTAGATGGACCGAATTGAACACTCGGTCGCTCCATGTTTCACCAGTGAGAGGGTCAGCGGTAGATGTGTTGTCGGACAGGGCTGCAAAGAAGAGGCCAAGATTGATGTCTTGTTCTCGGTCGATGGAGTAGACATCACCCGTTGCATCAATGAATTCCATGTTGTGTTCTTCCCCAAATGTTGCATTGCGAAGAACGGCATCTCGGACGATGGTATACGGGCCGTCGTAGGAAGGTGATGAAATTCTGAAATCGGTTCCAACAACGTCGTTATTTGATTGTAAGTCAGTGTGTAGGTTCCTTAATTCAGTGAGGAGATGGTCATCTCCAGGGATTGATTCTTGGTTCTCGGCAGGTTCCATCAAGACATAAATGACCTTCCAACCGGCGCTCTCATAGCTTGTGGCAAGGTCGTCGCGAACGGTCATGATTTCAAGGTCCTCATTGACGAAGTCACCCAAGTCAAAATCAGTTTCAAGAGATGCTGCTCCGTATATGGAAAGCCCAGAAATCAGGATGGTTACCAAAATAACGCCCAACTGTTGCTTTTGTTGAAGTTTGACGATGAAGTTTGAAATTGTTGGAAGGCGCAGTGGTGAAACACTCCCCGTTGAAGATTGACTCGTGAACATCACGTGCAGTGCGCCAACGAATACAGTCGAGGAAAGGAAGGCACAAATGACACCAAGCGACAAAGCGTAGCCGAGAGTTGCTAATGGAGGGAGAGGAGATATGATGTTGGCCAAGAATGCAGAAACCGTCGTTATGACCGCCAGTGAGAGAGGAATTGAAAGATGAGCTGTTGCTCGAAGCCATGATTCGGCAGGGTCTGGATATTCATCAGAAAACGAACTTTGAGAGCGCTGAAGGTGAATCGCATAGTCAATGCCAAGGCCGAGAACGAGAGGGGCTACAGTTGCCTCAAGGGCGGTAAAACGGGTACCTGTGACGTTGAGAATCCCATAGGTCCAAATTAATGCACTTGACAAACCGATCAAGGGAAAGATGATGCGTTTTGCAGAACGAAAAGCCACGGCGAGCATGAGAACAACAACAATGGAAGCCAAAGCGATGAGGAGGATGAGATTGTCAAATGTACCTTCATCAATATCGTGAGCAAGCAGGTCATTTGAAATGGCTTTGTAATCCATGATGGAGTCTTTTGATTGCTGAGTAAATACATCCCTCATTTGGTCCTGCAATTCTTTACGTTGATTCTCATCCATCTCAGGGTCAACTTCCAACACCCAGAGTGTTGATGAAGCCGTAGGTGAACCGTCACCTAGCCCGTTTTCTAGATAGTCGCATGCAGGGTCAATGGAAAGGTCGTTGTGAAGGAGTGCTGAGGATGCATAGGTTGCTGCAGAAAGCAGTTGGTTATCTGCAGTAAGGCCACAGGTCTCATTTTCATCGAACAGAATGTCAAGTATTTCGGTCCAAGCGTTGAGCTCACTGATGCGCTCGCCGTTGCCTCCCTCATCCAAACTTAACTGCAGGATTCCAGGAGCAGTCGTCCATACATGAACTAGATTTTGACGTTTTATGGATTCGTTTTCAAACACGTGTAAATCCGATTGCATGGCTTGTAAAGATTCCATACTCAGAACGTTGGACCCGTCATCAACGGTAACGTGAATAAACATCGGTCGTGTCTCATCAGGGAAATACTCGTGAATGGCATTGTGTGTGGCCGTAGACTCGGATTCAGGTGCGAAATCGTTGAGGTCGGTTTCAAAGGTCGGGGGCGACAAGACAAGTTGTGCGAGTAAAAGCACCGTGAGCGCAACGCAAAACACCACAATAAATGGCGCAGTACGCCTAAATTGTCCCGCACCGGAGGCCAGCCTTTCCTCAAGACGTGCCGTATCCATGAACTTCCCCGTTCATGCTGGTACAAAAACAAAGAGGTGTTCTTGGGAACAAACACAGGTAACTTGACCATTTCTTATCCGTTACGACCCGGTAGGTTTGGAAGAATTTGATGAGAAGGTTCAAAACAAGTTGGCCGGTGGAACGACCGGTCATCATGTCTGTTACAGTGCTCAAGAAAGAGAAGAATGAACTGCGACTCCGAATTATCGGTGAGAGCCACACTGCACTTCAAGTCCTCCGTCAACGCCTCAACGCACACAAAAGTGTGGATTACGCCAACTATTTCCCAGGGCACCCAGAACTCGACGATCCTGAATTTTACATTCGCACAACCACCAAGGCCGGTGTTGAAAAAGTTCTGAAGGACATCGTCAGCGGCGTCGCCAAGGAATTTACTGACGCCAGCCTCTGAAGAGGTCATCGTCATGGACTCGGTCGCTCAAGCCATCGGCATGATTGGCTATGCAACCAAAACAGACGGCATAGGCGGTCTTATCAAAGCACGAGTTTCTGATTTCCGTGTTGAAGAAATTGCGACTCCCATTCATTTTGATAATCGGGGCAGGTTTACTGTAGCCAAGGTCACGCTCACAAATTGGGAAACGAACAGGTTCTGCAATCAACTTGCAGCGGCCCTGAAAATTCCACGAAATAGAATCTTCTTCGCAGGAACAAAGGATAAGCGAGCGGTAACTTCTCAACTTTTTGTCATTGATGCGCCAATGAACAAAGTTTCAGCGGTCGAACTTGCTGATGTGGACATTGAGGTTCTTGGCCGTTCCCATCAAAAGATAGGGTTCGGGAACCATAGAGGCAATCGCTTCACAATCGTCGTCCGAGGTTGCTGTGACGAAAACGGGAAGCCCCTTTCAAACGATGAAGCCATGCGAGAAGTTGAGCGAATTCAATCTGACATGATGGCATCGCTTGGAGATGGCCGGTTCCCAAATTGGATTGGACCACAACGATTCGGTTCAGGACGTCCTGTCACACCCGTTGTTGGGTCTCACGTCGTCCGTGACCAGTGGGAAGAAGCCGTCATGGCTTATTTGTCAATGGAAGGAAAGAGCGAAGAAGAGGCAGCTCAAAAGGTCCGTAAGTACATCAGAGAGAACGGTGTTGATGAATCCGTGATTCCAATGCTCCCCCGATGGATGGGCTTTGAGCGAAAAATGATTGAGCATTTGCTGGCCCGCCCCGATGATTATGTGGGTGCATTCAGAAAACTCCCTGGAAACTTGCAATTGATGACGGTTCACGCGCTCCAATCCATTGTGTTCAACAAGTCCTTATTCCAACGAATAGAAGCAGGACTCCCGCTTTCAAGCCCTGTTTCAGGTGATATTGTTGGTCGTTTGGATGATAAAGGACAACTCGACATTCCTTCTTGTGTTGTCGTTGAAGACCGCACACTACCCCGAATTTCACGTAACTGTGAACTCGGTCGATTGATCACTACGGGACCGCTCCCCGGTAGTGAAATTACAACCTGCGAGGGAGAGCCTGGTAAATTGGAACAAGCCACGCTTGAGGGCGAAGGACTCGGTAATGTGAGTTGGGCTGTTGAAGCCATTCCTAGGCTCTCTAGCAAAGGAACCCGTCGCTCACTTGTCAGCCATTTCCAAGAGTTTAGTGTTGACACTGTCCCCATCGCCGAAGCAAGCAGTTTGAGCAAGCGTTGGGATGCTGGTCCTCAAGAGGGAGACCGCTGGCATCCAGAAGGCGCATGTATTCGGTTCCGCTTTGTCCTCAGTTCAGGAAGTTATGCAACGACCTTGCTTCGCGAATTTATGCAATCTCCACTTTCTCATCTTTGAGAATGGTTGCATGAAAACAAGAATGTTCGTAAGAGGTTCTTTCGAGATTCTACTCATCAAGACATAATTTCATCTTGTTCAGCATCTTCCATGAGAACGAATTCAAACGCACCCGTTGCACTGTCGTAGCTGATACTAAGGAATAGAGCCTTCATCTGGCGTTCTTCAAAGGGGTCATGGAACCAAGGTTGTCCAGACCTGAAGATGATAAGGATTTCTTTGTATTCATTCAAGGACATGTTTCCAGTGATGGTATACTCGGCTGATTCTGAACCCTCATCCAACAAATCATCGCCTTCTTGTCCGCGAATTACCGTCCGTTGGAGCCTCCGCTTCACATTCATGTGGACGTTGCAATTAGAGATTTTATGCCAGTCTTTACCTACACTTGCGATGAAACACTCGTTTGCTTCCATGATTCTATTCTCAGTGAGGCTAGCATATTACATGTTCGGCCTTGATTTCAAAACATCATTTGAACGGGATGTTAAGGCGCTATGTTCTTTTAGCCCAGCCTCTCTTTTTCTTATATGCGAGTCAATCCGGTAATGGTTACACTGCTGTTACTACTGGTCACTTTGTCGCCCGTAATATTGCTGGATGACGAACCTCAAACCGATGTGAAGTCTGTATTTCCTCAAGACGTTCGCTCCTCAAGTGAACGTACAACAACTTACAGCGTGAGTCCTCCCGATGGATGGACGACCGGCAGCGAGGAGATCACCATCACCGGAACAGGCTTTCTCGACATGGCGTACAAGAACGTCACGAGCGATGGCGAGGCCTACACATGGACCACGACAACAGCGAACTATGTTACATCCAGCGGAACTCAATCAGGAACTTCTTGACCTGAAAGCGGATTTGACGGCGAGGTACACCAATAATCAAATCAAGGACGATACGAGGGTGAAACTCTTCCGAATAATTGATGAATTGATGAAAACCAACCCTCATGAGTTGGAACACATCGCTCACAACGACGTTTATTTTGGCTTGTCTGATGCGCTTGACACCGATGAGCGAATGGCGTTACTGAACGAGAAGGTTTCAATGGACCAAGCATCAAGTGATCCCTTTGAAGAAGAGAGCATGATGGTTGACACTGTACCGAGCGATGATGTCAAGGGA
>CALKGM010000036.1 GCA_938084675.1 Candidatus Poseidoniaceae archaeon | reverse complement strand
AGAATGTTGCTGTTTACATCGACATTATTCATCCCTCTTCTCATCGACATTCCATTCTTAACCGAGCGTTATCAAGATATTTTTATCCCATACGCATCTGGGATTCGAGCTGCGTTTTATGGAACAATTTGGGTGATGTTAATTGCAATGCTCGTTTCCATTCCTGTCTCTATTGGTGCAGCAATTTATCTTGAGGAGTATGCCAAGCCAAACCGCACAACAAAACTCATTCAAGCCTTGGTTACGAACTTAGCAGGCGTCCCCTCAATCGTGTTCGGTATGTTTGGACTTGCGATTTTCGTCAAGCAAGACGGTTTTGGCTGGGGTTTAGGCCCCTCTGTTCTCGCAGCTGGATTGACAATGGGTGTGATGGCAATGCCGATCATCGTATTGGCAGGCCAGGAAGCATTGCGTAGCGTTCCTCGTACTTTGAGAGAATCTGCCTATGGCATCGGATGCACGAGATGGCAGGTCACCAAAGACCACGTGCTCCCATCTGCAATGCCTGGGATTATGACCGGAACAATCCTAGCGATGAGCCGAATCATGGGGGAGGCAGCTCCACTGGTTGTCATAGGTGCAACTGCCATGATTTTGTTTGATCCTGAGCCTTTAGCAGCCCTCAATGGAGGCAACGTCAATTTCACTGTCATTCCGATTCAGATCTATTTCTGGACGGCAGAACCAGACCATGCATGGCATTCGATGGCAGCAGCAGCGAGTATTGCGTTGATCTGTCTGTTGGTCGCAATGAACAGCATTGCAATTGTGTTAAGACAGCATTTTAGAAAGAGGTTGAAATCATGAGCGAGACGATAGGTGGAGAAGTAGTCCCAGATTCTACGAGACAATTAGATGTGGATGGAGAGGTCGATTTGATGATCGAGGATCTTGATTTATGGTATGGGGATAAGCAAGCACTGTATGGCGTTTCACTCCCGATTGCCAAAAACAGCGTAACGTCCTTAATCGGCCCTTCGGGATGCGGAAAAAGTACGCTTCTACGAATGATGAATCGAATGAATGATTTGATTCCAATTTGTCATTACGACGGAAAAATCACAATGGGTGAAACTGAAATCACCGCAAAGGATGCTGACCTTGTCGAGATTCGAAAGAGAATCGGCATGGTGTTTCAAAGACCAAATCCGTTCCCTAAATCAATTTACGATAACGTTGGCTATGGGGTCAAACTGCACACAAAACCAACGCGAGAAGAGCTCGATGCAATCATTGAAAAAAGTTTGAAGCGAGCGGCTATTTGGGATGAAGTTTCAGATCGAATGCATGACTTGGGAACCTCACTTTCAGGCGGCCAGCAACAGCGGTTGTGCATTGCTCGAACCATTGCCGTTGAACCTGATATCATTTTGATGGACGAGCCATGCAGCGCTTTGGACCCAATTGCTACTGCAGCCATCGAGGAACTCATCTTGGAACTCAAGAAAGATTTCACCGTTGTGATTGTGACCCATTCAATGTCGCAAGCCGCAAGGGTGAGCGATTATACAGGGTTTATGTACATTGGAAGACTTGTGGAATTCGGAGAAACTGACAAGATATTTTCAGATCCAGAATTAGAGTTAACTAAGCGATACATTACTGGAAGATTTGGATGAGTGAATGACATGCCTATACGAACTGGATTAGATGAACGAATTGACAAAGTCCGTGCGGACTTATCTGAGTATTTTGATGAAGCGAAAATGGCCTACAGTGAGGCGATAAAGGCATTCACAAAACTCGATTCGCAGGTGTACAAAGAGGTCAAGCAAATCCGTCAACATGCGCGTGAAGCGAATTGGGATTTGACTAATGATTTGCTGCTGATTCTCGCACTCAATCAGCCCTTAATGAAAGATTTGAGAATTGTCGCCACCTACTTGCGAAGCGTGGATACCGTTGAGCGTGTGATCCGACACGCTCGGGACATCGCTCGTTCAGATCGTTCTCTTGATGAAAACGCAGAGGAATTGCCCGAGGTCATTGTGAATTCTGTTCTTGAGATGCACAAGCACCTCAATGGACTGCTTGATACCATGAGCGCCTGTCTGACAAAAGGCGAAGAATTACCAATCGAGAATGTGAAATCAACATGGGCCATGGTAAGAGAAGAACATGGAAAGGCAGTTGAAGCCTTATCCAGCTTGAAATCCGATACAATGGGCGGCAAAGTTGGACGCTTGGAAGTGGTCAACATCGTCAGTCGAGTCGAACGTTCGGCCTACAATTTAGTACGACTTGGTGGACTTTGGCATCATGCTTTGAACAATGAGAACATCATCCTTGATGACTGAATCTTATTTTCTAGAAAATTCACACCGTCTCTTGTGGGTTGATACAGACAATCGACATATCATGTCCACGAAATCGCAAGGGTTCTTGCAAATCTCTCAAGACATTATGATAGAATACAATGGGTGTTCAGTCCCCCAGTACACTCTCTACCCAAGCGACATACATCTCACGCCCGGGTATAGAAAGGGTGTCGGGTCAAGGCTTAAATTTTGAACATGTGAAGAACGACTTATGGATGAGTTTGCAGAATTGGAAATAGAACTCTCTGGAGACGAAAATTCTTCTACTCCTTCACTACAACACATTCTGAATTTACTTAATAGCGATGAATTGGAAGTCGATTATATCATCGAATCGGTGGATGAGGAATTAACATCTGGCCAAAAGTGGGGATGGTTGGCATTAGGAATTCTTCTTACTCCGTTACTCATTGGTTTCATGCTTCTTTGGGTTCTTATTAGGTCAGGCACTCTAAAAAATATAAATTCTACTACTCATACAATAAATGGAAGATATTATCTTCGTTTTTACCATAGTATTCTTCAATATGAATCTGTGGATGGGCGACTAACTGAGGCTAAATTAACCACTCTAGGTGACAACTCATATGTCTCCGACAAATGGGTATCATTCGGTGATGACGGGACAATGTTAGCGTTTTACGTATATGATAATGACAATAATGGTTTGAGATTGTGGGGTTGCGGCGCAACCCTAACTAGAGACAAAGAAAATTTCCAGGAAGTATATCAAAAAGTGAAGGATTTGTGTGAGGTTTCTGGATTGATGCTTGATGTATCTGAATTAGAAAAATCCAAAAAATACGCAAAATGGATGGCGGAGATGTCTTGATCGTAGATAATTAGATTTGGATAAGTAGTAAGGGTTCATCCGAAACCCCTTTGCATTGAAGGAGCTACGAAGGGCTTGCAGTGGGTTGCTGCTGTTTCACGTACCGACGGAGTAGTCGTCGAGATAGGCGAGTTGAGCATCGGTTAGGACGTCAATACTGAAACCTAGTGTGTCAAGTTTGGTGGTCGCCAATTCTTGGTCTTGTTCGGTGGTGATGTCGTAGACCTGCTTACCCATATCGGCCCCTTCTTTGGCTAAGCGGCACAATGAGAGGAACTGATTGGCGAATGACATGTCCATGACTTCGGAAGGGTGTCCTTCAGCGGCTGCGAGATTGACCAAGCGGCCACGTGCGAGCAAAAAGATTCGGCGACCATCTGGCATGAGGAATTCCTCGTTGTCTTGACGAATGGTGCGAACAGACGTTGATTGTTCTTCCAAGTCGGTGATCTTGATTTCGCAATCATAGTGCCCGGTGTTGCAAACAATGGCGCCATCTTTCATTGACGCAAAGTGGCGTCCAACAATGACGTCTTCCATACCGGTCGCTGTGCAGAAAATATCTCCAATCTTGGCTGCTTCGTCCATTGGCATCACTCGGTAACCTTCCATGACAGCACGGAGGGCGGGGAGTGGGTCTACTTCAGCGATGACCACATTTGCACCCATGCCTCGGGCTCGCATGGCTACACCGCTTCCACAATGGCCGAACCCTGCAACAACGAAGGTCTTCCCTGCGAGGAGGACGCTGGTTGCCCGAAGAATCCCATCAAGGGTTGATTGTCCGGTTCCGTACACATTGTCGAAATCCCACTTGGTAATGGCGTCGTTTACGGCGATAACAGGATAGCGAAGGTCGCCTGCCGCAGCCATGGCTCGAAGTCGATGAACGCCGGTTGTGGTTTCTTCAGTTCCGCCGATGACGCCTTCTGCATATTCCGATTTGTCACCGTGAACGCGAACGATGAGGTCGGCCCCATCATCGAGGGTGAGTGTAGGCTTGAACTCGAGCGTTTTGTCGATGCACCAGTAGAAATCTTCGGTGGATTGACCGTGCCAGGCGTGCACGGAGTACCCTTCTTCAGCCAGCCAGGCAGCGACTTCATCTTGTGTAGACAACGGGTTGCAGCCAGACCAGGAAATTTCAGCGCCGGCGGCTCCAATGGCTTCGATGAGAACAGCGGTCTCTTTGGTTACGTGGAGGCAACCAGCGACGCGCATACCAGCGAGGGGCTTGGTGCGTTCAGCCTCAGCCTTGAGTTTTGCCAAAACAGGCATTCGAGCTCGGGCCCAATCAACGAGGAGTGACCCTTTATCGGCAAGGCCGATATCTCGAACGGTGTACTTTTCGCTTTTGTCCAATTCATCCATGAAGGGGGCCACTTGTTCGCCCCTTTTGAAGTCTATCGTGAACCCTGACTGAATAAATCATGGGGCTCAGGGCCGTTAACAGCGGTTGGAGAGGTAGATGGGCCAGCGTTAAGCAGTGGCGTTCAAGAACGAAGCTGAGCGAGCCGTTCTTCGTACAGAACTTCCCAAGGGAACGAACCATCTGAGCCGGGTATTCGGCCGAAATGCCCACCAGCTGCGGTTACGGAATAGATGGGTCGCAAGAGGTCAAGGTCCCGGGCAATGGCTCCAGGCCGGAAGTCAAATGTTGATTTAACACGGTCAGCAATGGTGCGTTCATCGATTGCGGATGTGCCAAACGTTTCCACACGAATGCTCACGGGTTCGGCGACACCAATAACGTAGGCAAGTTGGATTTCACATCGCGTGGCCAAACCAGCTGCAACAACGTGCTTGGCAGCCCAACGAGAGGCGTATGCAGCCGAACGGTCCACCTTCGAAGGGTCCTTTCCTGAGAAAGCTCCGCCGCCGTGACGCCCCATGCCTCCATAGGTATCGACAATGATCTTTCTTCCAGTTAAACCAGCATCTGCGTACGGGCCACCTGGGTCTGCAAAGCGGCCGGTGCCGTTGACAACCAGTTCATATCCATCGTTGAGTAATGCTGCCGGAATCACCGCTTCAACGACATGTTTCTTGACTTCGGAACGCACATGGGCCAATTCCTCGTCCTCTGAGCCTCCGAATTGGTCCTTGAGGGCTTTATCGTGTTGGATGGCAATGATGACGGTGTGAACCTTTGAAACATCCCCATTTGCATCATATTCAACAGTGACTTGCGACTTTCCGTCGGGCCGCGCCCATGGTAAGATCCCTTCTTCTCGTACGGTTGTGAGTCGTCGAGTCAACCGTTGAGACAGTGCTGCGGCAAGAGGAAAATAGCGGCCCTCGAGTCCTTCAAACGCTTCTGTTTCAGTGCACGCGTAGCCGAACATCAAACCCTGGTCGCCAGCGCCTTGGGACAAACCATCTTGATTGACCCCTTGAGCGATGTTGGAGGATTGTGTGGTGATGTGAACTTGAACTTCGGTCCATTTTGACGAGCCGGCATCCATGCCGATGTCGTGGGAATCATAGCCGACGCCAAGGGCGGCTTCCCGAGCAACTGCTTCGTAGTCGGGGGCGGCTCCGTTCAAAGACACCTCTCCGGCCAACACGATAAGACCAATGTCTTCCTTACCTTTGACGCAAGTCTCAACGGCCACACGTGCATTAGAGTCAATCGCAAGACATGCATCGACAATCGCATCGGAAACAGTGTCGCAGAGTTTGTCAGGATGGCCTCGAGTGACGGATTCGGATGAGAACAAGTCGACGGTCATGCTTTCCCGCCTCTTCTCGTGGTATATCAAATCAGTGCTTCTTTTGAACTGTCAGCGAGGAACCGCATTTCTTGCTCAATGGAGCCGAAGGCACCCGTTCAATGATGATGAGACAAGGCATCGTTAACACACAAGCGAAGAAGGCACCGCAGCCCCATTTTGATGCTCTTCGCCCACATTGCCGTCCAGTAATGTTCTGGCGAGTCGATGTGGTTTTTGTCTAATAGATCCAAAAAAGCCACGTTACATACTCAAAATCGTTCTTGCATTGATTCACGGCGAAAGCAGGACTTGAAGAACTGTTGGCCGCCCCGTAAGGGTGAGGGACAACATGTCACAACCAGGAGATGACGGTTGGATTCAAGTTCGGGGGGCGCGAACCCACAACCTCAAGGACGTCTCAGTTAACCTTCCAAAGGGGCAATTTGTCGTTATCTCGGGAGTGTCGGGCTCCGGTAAATCCAGTCTCGCCTTCGACACACTCTACGCAGAAGGTCAGCGACGCTACGTGGAAAGTCTCTCCTCATACGCCCGACAATTCATCGGTCAGATGAAGAAAGCAGACTGCGATACAATCGAGGGCCTTTCCCCAGCCATCTCCATCGACCAGAAGCAGGGAAGTCATAACCCCCGTTCAACCGTTGCAACAGTGACTGAAATCCAAGACTACTTCAGATTGCTTTGGGCCCGAATTGGTAAACCACACTGTCCACAATGCGGAAAGGAAGTTGCGCGCCGAACCGTACAGGAAATTGTCGACGATATCTTTTGGAAGATGGAAGGCCATGCAGTGGCCATTTGGAGCCCAGTAGTACGTGCCCGCAAGGGAACACACGCAGATTTGTTCAGACAACTCGTAGAGCAGGGTTATCTCAACGGTCGCGTCAACGGCCATGAATCAGAATTCGAATCCGCCCCGACCCTCGACAAAAATTTCCGCCACGACATCGATGTCCGCATTGACCGACTTCGTTGTACGAAGGACCGAAAACAGCGATTGACTGAAGCGGTCGAATCGGCTTTGCGCTTGGGCGGTGGAACCTTGGCTGTTGAAAGTCTTGAGGCTCCCAAAAACCCGGAAGATTTGAGTGATAAATCAAACGCAATGGAAACGGAAGTAGGACAGACCATCGCTTGGTCGGAAGATTTCGCCTGCGCTGAACACGGGGCCTTTATGCCCGAATTATCACCGCGCGTCTTCTCATTCAACTCTCCCCTCGGGGCCTGCGGAACATGTCAAGGGCTTGGCGTTCAGCGCCAATTCAATACAGAACTGATCATCGATCACTCACTCAGTGTATCCAACGGCTGCGTCAATCCGTGGCGTCAATCCATGTCCCCCTCATGGTATCGGAAACTCATGGAGCGTACATGCGAACATTACAACATATCAACAACACTCCCCTTCGAAATGCTGGATGAGGATGAGAAAGACATTCTTCTTCACGGCTCAGGATCTACGATTATCCACTACGAGTTCACCTCAGAAAACGGCTCTCAATACAAGTACAGTAAGCCATGGGAAGGCATCATCCCGCGACTAGAAAAGACCTACACTGAAACAACTTCTGAACGCTCTAGAAACCGTTTGATTGCCTGCATGACCGACTTGGACTGCCATGCTTGCCGCGGTGAGAAACTCAACGAAGCCGCTCGTTATGTTACGGTTGGAGGCATCCGCCTTCCAGAAGTCAGCCGTTGTTCGGTCCACGATGCACTTGGTTTGGTGAAAGCGTGGAATCCGGAAGGAGAAGGTCCGCCAGAAGCGTTCCAAGATATTCTCGAGGCGTTGGATGACCGCAGCATGTTTATCGGAACTGAGATTTTGAAGGAAATTGAAAATCGACTGGGCTTCCTGGACAGCGTCGGACTGGATTATCTAACCCTTGACCGGAAAGCGAACACTCTCTCGGGCGGAGAAAGTCAACGCATTCGTCTCGCCACTCAAATTGGCAGTCGTCTCACTGGCGTCATGTACGTCTTGGACGAGCCTTCCATTGGATTGCATCAACGAGACAATGAACGACTGCTTCAAACATTGAGGGAGTTGAGTGATCTGGGCAACACGCTTCTTGTTGTGGAGCACGATGAAGACACGATCCGACAAGCAGATTGGCTGTGCGACCTTGGCCCCGGCGCAGGACTTGAAGGCGGCTATATCGTAGCCAACGGGCCCCCAGGGGAAGTGATGCACAACGAAGAATCGATCACCGGGGCCTATCTCAGCGGAAAGAAATCGATTCCTTGGCCAGAGCAACGAGTGGCTCCGTCAAACAAGCATCTCACGGTCAAGGGCGCTCGACACAACAACTTGCAAAACATCACGGTCAAATTCCCACTAGGGTGCGTGACTGCAATAACGGGCGTTTCAGGTTCAGGCAAATCCTCACTGGTATCAGGAATTCTTGCCCCCGCTCTCCAACGAGAACTGCATCGGGCAGAAACTCTTCCAGGGAAACACGCGAGCATTCAGGGCATCGAGAACGTAGACAAGACCATCATCATTGACCAATCTCCAATCGGCCGAACCCCTCGTTCAAATCCAGCGACCTACACCAAAGTTTTTGATGAGATTCGGGCCCTTTTTGCGAACACAAAAATTTCGAAAGAACGCGGATACAAAGCGGGCCATTTCAGCTTTAACGTGAAAGGTGGCCGATGCGAAGCCTGCCGTGGAGGAGGCTCCATCAAACTGGAGATGAATTTCCTTCCTGATGTTTGGATTACCTGTGATATCTGCGCTGGTAAGCGATATACAAGAGAAACACTTGAGGTCGAATGGAAAGGAAAAACCATTCACGACATCCTTGAAATGCCTGTGTCAGAGGCGGCAACATTCTTCCAACATCATCGTAAAATTCACCGCACCTTGGACACATTGAACGCTGTCGGCCTAGGCTACATCCGTCTCGGGCAACCCGCCACAACCCTCTCCGGAGGCGAGGCGCAACGAGTGAAATTAGCCAGCGAATTGCGCAGAATGCCAAACAAGCATACCGTTTACATCCTTGACGAACCAACAACGGGCCTTTCCTTCAGCGATGTTGCAAAACTCATTGACGTGCTCCACGAACTCCGAAGCAAAGGCCACACCATCATTGTCATTGAACATCATTTAGACGTTGTCAAATCCAGTGATTGGGTTATTGACTTGGGTCCCGAAGGGGGCGAGCGCGGTGGAAATGTATTGGCAACAGGCCCGCCCGAGGCCATTGCAGCAGTTGAAGAAAGTTACACAGGACAATTTCTCAAGAAAATGCTGGAACAATGACCGCCGCAGACTACAAAGAGCGTATGCGTTGACCACTCTTTGCCCACCGGGCCGGTGACACCCATGCCAATGACTCGAGTAGAGGTTACGCCACGACAAGGGGAAGGCATGCGAGACGTTCGCGGGGACGTTGTACGCAGACAATTAGCAGCCGATCACAACGTCAATGTTCCCGAGGTACGCTCCGTTTACGGATTCCTCGTTAACGGAGAAACTCCTTCTGAAACCATCGCAGAACGAATGAATGATTTGTTTGCCGACCCGATTATTGAACAAGGCGCAGTGAACACCATTCTCCTTACGACCGAGATGTTTAGCGGCACACCGGATGCAGTGATTACCGTTGGATTCAAACCCGGCGTTACCGACAACCCTGGAAAGGCAGCTAAGGACGGGTTTACAACCCTCTTCCCAGAAGATACGGATGCGACGGTAGCCACCTACCAAACCTATGCATTCTACGGTTTATCTGCTGAGATCGATGTTCACTGGTTGGCTGGAACGCTGCACAACAACTTGATTCAACGAGCCCTCATCGCCGACAAGGCAGCATGTGAGCAACAAGTTTGGCCGGCACTCGACTATCCAACGCCCCCCGAACAGGTGTTCATCGCCCCTCAGCCAATGGATTTGGAATGCGATGACGCCAGCCTTGAGGAGATCTCAGTCAATGGACTTCTTGCCTTGAATGTTGAAGAAATGCAAGCCATCCAAGCGCACTACCGGGACGATACCATTCGTGCATCTCGGGAGGCAGTAGGCATTGTACCCAATGCACCCACCGATGTTGAATTGGAGTGTCTCGCACAAACTTGGAGCGAACATTGCAAACACAAGATATTCGCATCAAAAATACACCACATCGACCATGAAACTGGCGAAGACACCGTCATCGACTCACTCTTCAAGACCCATATCATGACTCCAACGCACGATATGCAAAACGACGTAGACTGGCTCTTATCGGTCTTCCACGATAACTCCGGAGTCATTGCTTGGGACGATACGTGGAGCATTTGTATGAAAGCAGAAACACACAACTCTCCATCGGCCCTTGACCCGTACGGTGGAGCGATGACGGGAATCGTTGGCGTAAATCGCGACATTATGGGAACCGGCCTCGGCGCTCGACCAATTGCAAATACCGACGTGTTCTGCTTCGGTCCTCCAAACTGGGAGGGCGATTTACCAGACAACCTCTTCCATCCATCACGCGTTCTACGCGGCGTTCATGCAGGGGTTCGCGTCGGCGGGAATGAATCGGGAATTCCAACGGTCAACGGAGCGATTGTCTTTGACGACCGATACATCGGAAAACCCCTGGTCTATTGTGGAACCGTAGGAATCATGCCGCGAACGCTTCAGGACGGTCGCCCATCCCACATCAAAACGCCACTCGCAGGAGATATTGTCTACATGGTCGGTGGCCGAGTTGGATATGACGGCATTCATGGGGCGACGTTCTCATCTCTTGAATTGACAGAGGAATCGCCCTCAAGTGCTGTTCAAATTGGTGACCCAATTACTCAGAAGAAGATGCTTGATATGATTCTCGAAGCGCGAGATGAAGGCCTCATCACGTGCATTACTGACAACGGAGCAGGCGGCCTTTCTTCATCAATCGGAGAGATGGCTGAATACACAAATGGCTGCGAAATTGACCTTGCTCAAGTACCACTCAAGCAAGCGGGCCTCTCCCCATGGGAGATTCTGGTATCGGAAAGCCAAGAACGAATGACAGTGGCTGTAAAACCCGAAGATCAGGCAACCTTCGAAGCCCTTGCAGATCTTCACGAAGTGGAAGCGACCGCAGTTGCTACCTTCACCTCAACCGGCATGTTCCATGTCCGCTACGACGAGACAACGGTCGCTTACCTCCCCATTGAATTCCTTCATGATGGAGTTCCACAACTTCAGTTGGAATCCGAATGGACGCCACCTACACAACCCCTCTTCCAACCACCGTCCACGGCAGACCATTCAACCCTCTTGACGGAAATGCTTCAACGGCCAAACATTGCAAGCAAGGAAACATGGGTTCGTCAGTACGACCACGAAGTGATCGCCCAAACCGCCATCAAACCCTTTGTCGGTGTAAAGCGAGACGGCCCAGGAGACGCAGGGGTCATCGCCCCAATCCACGGCGACCCCCACGGCATCGTGATATCGTGCGGAATAGCCCCACGCTATTCAGACATTGATGCGGGCGCTATGGCGGCTGCAGCAATTGATGAAGCGGTTCGAAATGCAGTTTGTGTTGGGCTGGATGTAGACAAAATGGCTGGGCTTGACAATTTCTGTTGGCCGGACCCAATTGAATCCGTTAAAACGCCAGATGGCCGCTTCAAATTGGCTCAACTTGTCCGAGCAAACCGTGAACTTGAACGAGTTTGCCGTGCATATCGGCTGCCTTGTGTGAGCGGTAAAGATTCTATGAAGAACGATTACGGTTCAGGCCCAGATAAGATATCAATTCCGCCAACCCTTCTCTTCTCGCTCTTCGGAGACCACCCCGACGTTCGTTTCTCAGCCACAAGCGACTTCAAACGAGCAGGAGATCGCATCTACCTGGTTGGAACGTCCCACCAAGAGTTGGGTGCAAGCGAGATCGCTTACATGTTGAGCGAGCGCGGCGAAGCAGAAGGCATTGGTGGTGAAGTGCCCCAACTTCTTGACCCGGCATCCAATCTCAACACGTACCGCCAGTTGTCCACTGCGATTCACAAAGGCTTTGTCAAAACGGCTCACGACTGTAGCGAAGGTGGAATTGCGGTCGCTCTTGCAGAGATGTGTATTGGTGGGCGAATTGGTGCAGAAGTAGACATTGACGGAACTGGAACTGGAGATGTTTGGGGTCGTCTTTGGGGCGAATCTCTCGGACGCATCATCGTCGCTGTTCCCGAAGCAAATGAAAGCGACTTCCTTGCACTGATGAAAGGGCACCCAACAACAATTCTGGGCACCGTAACCGACGCCTCAGACCTCATCATCACAGATGGAGAAGACCATCTTCTGAAGTCTGATGTTGAACGAATGGCCGAGGCTTGGAAGGGCACACTCGATATGACTGGAGGTGTTGCTTGATGCAGCCAAAGGTAGCAGTTCTCTTTGGCTTCGGAATCAATTGTGACCATGAAACGAAGGCTGTCTTCGAATTGGTTGGGGCTACTGCCGACCGGATTCACGTGAATCGGTTTATTGATGGTGATGCAGCGTTGGAAACGTACGATATTCTCGCAGTTCCCGGAGGTTTTTCTTTTGGAGACCATCTTGGAAGCGGGCGATTGATGGGTAACCGGATGCGTTATGCAATGCGAGATGCTCTTCAGGCCTTTGTTGAGGCAGGTAAACCGATTATTGGAATATGCAATGGGTTTCAAGTTCTCGTGAAGACAGGATTGCTTCCCGGGCCAGAAGGAAGTGCATCTCCGGACTTTATTCAACGAGGAAGTCTTGGTTTGAACGACAGCGGCCGATACGAAGATCGCTGGGTCACGCTGGAGTTTGACCCTGAAAGCCCATGCATTTGGACCAAAGGAATGACCCGAATGGAATGCCCTGTTCGGCATGGTGAAGGGAAATACATCATGCCGTCTTCCGATGATTTGGACCGTTTGGCATCATCAAACCAACTCACTGTGCGCTATGTAGATCCAGACACTCCGGTTGGAGAGGGTCGAACCGATGCTCAACTTCCTTATCCATTGAGTCCGAACGGAAGCATGCGAAACATTGCAGGAATTTGCGACTCTACAGGATTGGTCTTTGGATTGATGCCTCACCCCGAGGCAATTTACGCACAATGGCTCCATCCGCATCATACCCGAGACGGAGCCCAACCGCACGGTGCAGGCGCAATGGATGGATGGGAAGGCGAAGGACTGCAACTCTTCCGCAACGCGGTAGAACATGTTCGTTCCAACAGGTGAGTAGGATGGAGGCTGAAGGCCGCCAACTCCACATCGATGCATTACGAGGCGTTGCAGTGGCCTTGATGGTCATGGTCCATGCAGCAGCTACATGGAACCCGTTATCTTCGTCTCAAATTACTCCGTTAGCGTACATCGTTTCTGGGCTTGGGGGTTTGGCAGCACCGTTGTTCGTGACCCTCTTAGGCTGGGGGCTCATGAAAGCAAACCTTTCGTCTCGCCAACGATGGACAAGGGCGTCATTTTTGTTTCTTTGTCAATTTCTTGTCAATATCAGTGCTCCGCATTTATTTGAACCGTTTACTCCGGGAGTACTCTCTTTGATGGGACTTCTTGTACTCTTGAAGCCATTTTGGGCGTGGCCACTTACTGCTTTCAAAAGCCCAGCCATATCCTTTGTTTTCTTTTTTGGAATATGCACCGCCATCATACTCATCTTTCCTCAACTTCAGGGCGAAAGCCTCTGGAGTATTCGCGTGGAAACACAAGACGTGTCTACTGCCGTGAGTCATTTACTGTTAACAGGGACTTATCCTCTCTTTCCATGGGTGCTCTTTGCCTCATTAGGGGGCATTCTAAACCTCATGGATCGGCAAAGTCTTCCTTCCTTTTACGCCGGCTCCATCACCTTTGGTTTGATTTTTTCAGGTCTTACCCTTGCGTATTCAGTATCAACTCAACAAGCCTGGGCCCTACCATCTGGAGACGCCATACTGACGTTCTTCCCATCGAATGCACCGTTTCTCGTTGCGGCAATGACGGGCGTCCTCCTCTTTTGGAGCACGTCATTACGTCTTCTCTCTAAAGCAAAATTGCTTGCTCAGACAGGTCGGGTTTCTCTGACAGTCTATGTGGCCCATTTTGTTCCGCTTGC
>CALKGM010000035.1 GCA_938084675.1 Candidatus Poseidoniaceae archaeon | reverse complement strand
CAGGTTTCGCAGTTTGACCTTCATTGATGGAGTGAGCATCTCGTTATCGGTCGTCCACTCTTCAGGATCAAGAATGAGCGTACGAGCAACTTCGTATCCCTTCCAATCTGGAGCGACCATGTTGTTTTTCTTGAGGTCATTCAAGAGGAATTCACGGACCTTCGGGTCTGCACAAACTGCTGCATCATCACCGGAGGCTGCGATGCCTGCCTTTCCGAGAGCCGCACGAAGGGCGCTCATGTTAGGGTGAGCAACGAGGTAGGTGTTGAGCATGTTACGTCCGTCAAGAACACATTGTTCGATGAGCGGGTTGAGCTTGACCGTTTCTTCAAGGGAAGAGGGAGATACATACTTTCCATTTTCCAACTTGAATTGGGACTTGACTCGGCCAGTAATGCTGAGGTAGCCGTCAGTGAGTTTACCGAGGTCTCCTGTGCGGAAGGTTCCAGGTTCAATGATGACTTCTTTTGTAGCCTCTTCATTGTTCCAGTATCCCATCATGACGTTCGGTCCGGTGACGATAATCTCGCCTTCGTCAGGCCGGGCTGGGTCGTCCCATGCGTCGGTATCAATGGTCACGGTTACCCCGTTAGCAACTCGGCCAACGGTGTTGAGTTTGCTCGTTCCTGGGCCTGACCAGCCGTTTGCTGATACAAGAGGTGAGGTTTCGGTAAGTCCGTATCCTTCGTAGCAGCTGAATCCAACCTGTTGGATAAAGGCGGCAACATCGGGCGAGAGTGCAGCAGCACCTGACATACAGAATCGGATATTTCCACCAAATCGGGCTCGGACCTTGGACCAAACAAGTTTGTCCCAAAGTTTGTCAAAGAACTTGGTTGGAGCGACAGCGTCACATTGGACACCAGCCTTGGCGATTCGCTTTGCAGAGGCTTTCTGAGCTTTGTTAACGAAGACCTTCTTGAGTCCAGTCGCACTTGCAAATTGAGCGTTAACTCGGTCGTAGAACTTGTTCCATACACGAGGAACAGCCAACAGAACGGCAGGCTTGATCTCAATACACTCGTCAGCAATTCGTGTCAAGTCCGAAATCAAGTTGATGTGAACGCCACAGCGAATCATCCAGTGCAAATCAAAGGTTGAACCAAAGGAGTGAGCCCAGGGCAAGAACGCAGCGTTTTTGTCCCCTACGTAGATGGTAAATGCAGATTGGACACACAAGATATTGGAAAGCGTGTTCCAGTTTGAGAGCATAACACCCTTTGGGTTTCCAGTTGTACCTGATGTGTAAATCAGGGTGTTGAGGGCAAACGGATCGTCAGCAACTTCGAAGTCTTCTGCTTCTCGGCCTGCTGCAACAAACTCGTTCCACATGTGGACCTTAACCCCTTCAGGAGGTAGTTCATTTGCTTCTTCATCGCCCATAAGTAGGATTCCGCAAGATGGCCATTTTGTCGCATCAGCAGGCATGTTTGCAACCAGTTTGTCCAGCACAGTCGTATCGGCAACAGCGAGGAGCGAAGGGGTTGAATCGTTGAGGATGAAAGCCCATTCTTGGCCGTGTTGATGGGTGTACATTGCAGTATATGCAGCGCCGATTCCATTTGCTCCGTAGGCTAAAGCAGCCCATTCAACGGAATTGTTTAGGATCAGTGCAACACGGTCTCCCGCCTGTACGCCAACGGATGCAAGTTGCTTTCCTACGGCAGTCGAAAGGCTACCAAAGGTGTTGTAGTCAAGGTGGACACGAGGCATGTCTTTTCCGGGGATGTATCCAAAGCAAGGAAGGTCTCCAAATCGTTCAACACTGGTCATCAGCATTTGGTAAAGTGTACGAGGGTCGTCCCCTTCTGGTACCTTCCATTGTCGGTCGTTCGGCTGTCGGTCCCATGCGAGTTGAGAAGGTTCCATGAGACCCCACTAAACAATGAAGCATTTGAAGACTACGCCTGCATTTTATCAAGAACGCCGATGACGTTGTTTTTCCAATCGGCTCCATTGTTACGGTTTGCCAGCGGACTTGCAGGACTCGGATGCCAGCATGTTGTAATGGTGATTTCCCGTCCCGAAGAGGTAACTCCTGGACCCGAATTCCCTGCATCAAATGCCTTTCTAGCTCGCTTTTCAGCATATTTTCCAACTCCTATGATTCGGGTTATCCCCATGGCTTCAACCACTTCTCGAAGGTGTTCGTCACAGGCTTTCAATACGGGCTCAATCACAGTTGCTGGAATGTTATCTGGAGTAATATTCTGCCCACGCTCGCCAAGAAGGAGTAAAGGGCAGTGATTGACCACGAAGATATTGGCAAATGTTCGCTCAGCAGACCCATAATGCTCTTGCATTAAGTTCCAAAGCCGAGTGCCTGATACTTCTTGCCGCTCAAGTTTCATTCCAACAATCGGTCGTTTTGGGTGAGCATTATCTGGTGTTTCCAGTGAACGTGCTTCAATGTTCAAGAAATCCACCGCAACACCCGTTGCTCCAAACGGAACGCCAGTTTGAGCCATTCCCCAAGGGCCGGGGTTCATACCAAGCAGTAGCGTTGTAGCTCCCAATCCTCCCCACATGGACAAGTATTGCTCGTGGTGGGGCCAAGCATAATTCAACGGGTTTGTTGCATGGGCTACCTTTTCAGTCGCTTCGATCTTTGCAATCGCTTCATCACAATGCTTGGATAGGCTTAGTGCAGCCTTTTTCAACAGGTCAACTGTTGTCATGGTCAACCCCCAACAAGATGATTGGAGCCATCATTCGTCTTTACGACGAGATGCGAATACACCTGCAGCAATTGCAGCCATAGTACCAATGGTTCCAAGCGCTGGAAGACCTTCCCCATCATCTGAGTCCACACTTGGAACGGGTAAGATTACAGTTGATGCAGATGCGGCAGTGCTCGGTTGTTGTCCATCCGTTGCTGTGACGGAGCATACGACATCATCACCGACTGCAAACCCTCCGGTCAATGAATCCGATCCGGTAAGAATGATGTTACCATTGACAGACCAAGTTACGGTTGCCGTTGTGGTGTCACCATCCAAGTCAATGACGGTGTATGCGCACGTCAGAGTGTCGTCAGCTGTCGTCAAAACCGGTGATATGGATACGCCCGAAACACTTGGTGCAGTATTTGGTATCACAGTGTTGTTGCCGCCAGTGTTGTTACCGCCAGTGTTGTTACCGCCAGTGTTGTTACCGCCAGTGTTGTTACCGCCAGTGTTGTTACCACCAGTATTGTTACCGCCAGTGTTGTTACCACCAGTATTGTTGCCGCCAGTGTTGTTACCGCCAGTGTTGTTGCCACCAGTGTTGTTTCCGCCGGTGTTGTTACCACCAGTGTTGTTTCCGCCGGTGTTGCCACCTCCACTGTTGTTGGCGACAATATCGAAACTATCCGATATGACATTCGCTAGCCAGAGGCCATCTTGTTCGAGTTCACCATGCAAATGGTAGCCTGAAACTGCGTCGGGTAGAACCCAATTCATCGTGATAACCGATGTGTCTTGAGTTGCGGTCCAATTCCACCACCCATAATCGTAGCTTGCTCCGGCATCAATCCAATAGCGCAATTGATAATCTTCTCCAACCACAGTACAATTCACATAGAACGTACCGTATGTTGTTTCACCCAACACATACTCAGTTTTGTCAGTCCAAATGGATAGTTCTGTGAGGTAACCAGTTGGTGCATTATTGTCTATGCAATCATTCGTAGTGTTACCTGTGTTGTTACCGCCAGTGTTGTTGCCGCCGGTGTTGTTACCGCCAGTATTGTTACCACCGGTGTTGTTGCCACCAGTATTGTTACCACCTGTGTTGTTTCCACCAGTATTGTTGCAATCAACTTCAATGTTGTAGTAGAACGGGCTGTTTGAAAACAAATTGCTCAATCCTGAATCCGCTGGATTAAGCATTACTGTGTAAATACCTGAATTGAGTGCAGACGTATTGAAAGTCCACGCATAAGATACAATGCCGGAAGAATTTACGCTGATTAACGGACTTCCTGAAGCAACAAGAGTTGAGCCGCTCGTGATTTCCCACTCGAGATAGAATTCTGTCGCATTAAGTCCGCTGATGGTCATGAAAATTTCAATATCTTCTGCGGTACTAAAGCAATATTGCAGCAGATAAGCATAGTAAGTTAATTGATTGGTGTTGTTGCCGCCACCGCTGTTGTTGGCGTAGACCATAATTCCACCAGAATCGCTGTCAACGAAGGTTCCATTGACGTAGAGTTCAGCATGGAACGTGTAGTTTCCTGCGCTAAGACCTCCCACAGACCAGTTGAAGTTTGAGTTGTTGCTCGTTGTGCCGGTCCATGACTGGTTTCCAGCGTAAACAGTGTAGTTGTTTGCATCGTAGATCCAGTAGACGAGCATCATGTTTGAATTCAAAATTTGACAATTCACGTACATCCCTGTCGTAAAGGACTGATTCTCCATCAACATGGAAGGAGCATATGCATATACAGTGGTATAACCGACGTTGCTTCCACATGGCGAGGTTTGGTTACCACCGCTGTTGTTGCCGCCACCGCCATTTGAAGAAGAGTTTGATACTGAGAAACTGACATTTGCGGTATCAACATGTGTGTTGTTGTCCCATAATTCGGAATACACGTAGTAATTACCCACGGACATGTTGCCGCTACCAGTCGGAATCAACCATCCGGTTTCAGAGAAATTGTTACTTCGATTGTCAAGGTCCCAGAAGTAGTAATTGGTGCTCGTATCGTGAACGTAAAAGGTACTGCTAATCTGGCCTGATGGTCCGTATACCCAATACGAAACCCCAGTATAAATTCCTGCTTTGTTATCCATGCAAAAGAAATCGAAAACTGCATTGACGGTATCGGTTGGATGGTAGATTGAGTTGTCCAGGCTCAAGTTGTATTCTGGACCATTTGAGGGATGACAAGTGTTGTTGCCGCCTGTGTTGTTACCGCCAGTGTTGTTGCCTCCAGTGTTGTTACCACCGGTATTGTTACCACCAGTATTGTTGCCGCCAGTGTTGTTACCGCCAGTGTTGTTACCGCCAGTGTTGTTACCGCCAGTGTTGTTACCACCAGTATTGTTGCCGCCACTTGAACTTCCACTTGAGAAGAAGGCACAGTCGTGGTTTCCATCGTTATCAGCGTCATAGATGTTGGTTGATGCATTTGAATCACTCACTTCCAACGAATCATTCAATCCATCACCATCATCGTCAATGTCAGATTCATCGTTAATGCCATCGCCATCAAAGTCCATCGGCGAAGTGTCGTTTGAATCCGGAATGCAATCGTTATCGTCATCGGAATCAAGACTGTCTACGACTCCATCGCCATCGTTGTCGTTATTACCGTTGTAGCTTTGGTTGTACAACATGGATTGTTGTTGAGAATCTGTAAGGACGCCTACTGAGCGTGCCCCTGATTCAAGAACAGGTCCCTGCCAGGAATCCTCCTCGTATTGAGACGGTATTGTTGCAAGACCTGCGGACATCGCTTGGATCATAAAAATGAACACAAATGCAATCACTGATTTTTTCTGCATAACTCTTCCCACACGCCCGAGACTTTTGTTTGTTGCGGAAAAAGTAATACTTCTTTTCAAATGAATTACAATATGCGATTCGGGTTGACAATTATTCAAAATAGGTAATTACCTGAAAAACACGCCATACGATTCGTTCCATTGAACTCCAGAATCAGTAAACCATGCCTGAGGGCTGGGGTAAGGTGATGTCGACTTCCCTTTCCTCATAGCACGAGCCCGCTTTGAGATCAAATTCCAAGCTGTTTTAGCACCTATTCCCGGAATAGAACACAATTGCTTTTCCGTTATTACAGCAGGGTCAAGGCTGAGTTCAACTCCAGTAATTGATCTCGCCCCATGACCAGTTATGACAACATCTGATTGGGTTTCCAGTGGGATTTTGTACTCTGCTCCAATAAGAATGGGGTACGCTCCAATTTGCCTCCCAAATGTGATTCCGGGTTTGCCGTGAACGGTGGTAGAGGTGTGGGTTTCCGTTTCGTGAACGGGCAATCGTGTTCGGCCATCATGTGTTTCCCAATGTACGTCCCGAAGGATGCTTCCCAAGGGAAACAGTTCTTGCAGCAGGGGTTTGTCAATTGTATCTCTACATGTTTCTTTGAAACGATTGAACGCTTGATGTGGAATTTCTTGAAAACCTTCTCCCTCAACTTGCCGAATATTAATTCGTCGCAGCATAAGCCCTTCTTCCCGGATTTCTTGAAGTAGGGCTAGGTTCATGTCGTAGGTTTGCTCAGTTTCGCCATTGAGGCCTGCGATAAAATTCAATCCAGGAAGTAATTTGGGCAGCCCACGCGCTCCACGCTCCCGCCCATATTTATTGATGAGGCGTATTGCTGATTTCAACTGATTCGGGTCACAGTTGAGCCAATTTGCTTCATGAACGCTTGGGTCTGCTGATTCCAGGCCGAACGAGAGGACTGCTCCATCTGAAAGTGTTTCTACCAAGGTTTTGGTAATGGCTTCGGATTCCTCAATGTTTTCAGCAATAATGGAAGGATTTCCGTTATCGGTGTGAAGGATTCCTAACCGCTCATCTTCCCTAAGGCCATGGAGCAATGTTGCAATGGGTTCAGGGTTTGGGATTGGATATTCAAGTTCCTGAACACCTTCCGCCATGTAGGTGTAAGTGTCTGTCATTCCTCCGAGGCGGACATGGTGGACTCCAGCATCATGAGCACGACGAACTTCTTCAATAATATCATCAGGAGTACGCCATATCGGGACGCCTTTCTTTGGCTCAATACAGAATTTGCAGCCACGTTTGTAGCGAACACAGCCTTGGTAAACTTCGACTTCATAGGTGAGGGGGCCAGGGCGCTCTTCAGTTCCTAAATCAGGATGATGAAGGACCGCTTTGCTACTCGCTCCGGCTTGCGCCCACGCAGTCCATTGCTCCCCTGTTCTTCGGGCATGGTTCCACTCACCAGTCTTGAGAAATCCATCCAGTGTGGCATCGGTGTCTTGGACAGCCAGGAAAAGGTTGGGGCGTAGGGGATTCCAGCCCTGTTGGCGCCAGCCGCGGATGGCCCACCCTCCAAACAATCCGGGAATACCTCCCGGGATCATTCGAATGAGTTGTTGTGTTTCATTAAGGGAAATTGGGGTTCCTCTCAAGTATCGTCCTGGTACGACAGCACCGGCGATACATGCGACACCATCTACGGCTTTCATCCACTGTTGTGCAGCATCACCGTCTTTTTTGAGCCACTGTCGCCACTGATCCACAGTCATGTAAGTGTAAGGGACTCCGCGCTGTTCTAAGACGCCGCACAGGTAGCGAATGTGGAATCCAACATAAGGCGGGACTCCGAATGCTGCTGGCTCATCTTCGTAGCCGTCAAGGACAAGCCATCCCGGTGAATCGTGGCTATCCATGATTGAGGTGGGCAGAAGACTGACCTTCAATCCTTCTTAGGTCGAGAGCGTCGCTTTCGCTTCTTTCCGCCTTCTCCCTCTTCACGCATGGCTTGGAGTTCACGAGATGACTTGCCACCTTCGTTACCGCTTGATTTTGCGCCTCGTCCACCTTTTCCACCAGCGCTGCCTTTGGCTTTGGCGATGTCGACTTTGATCTTCCGACCTTCAAGTTCCATTCCGTTCAATGCCTTGACTACGGATTCTCCCTTATCCATTTCCTTGATGAACGCAAAACCAAATCCTTTGGATTTGCCGGCTGGGTCGGTGGCCATGACGATTTCATTGACCGTCGCATGAGCAGCAACCATCGTGGTAAGTTGCTCTTGAGTTGCTGAAAACGGAAGGTTTCCAATGTAGAGTTTGAGCCCTTCAGGGTCTCTTCGTCCGCCTTTCTTCTTCTTTTTGTCATCGCTGTCCGCGTCACGAACACCAATGCGTCGGCCGTTGATTCGATGTCCGTCGAGTGCTGCTGCGGCTGCATCGGCCATGGCCTTGCTGCCGTAGGTGACGAATCCGAATCCACGGTTTGCACCAGCATCATCAACCAGTACGATACAATCTGTCATCTCGCCGTGCTTTGCGAAGAGTTCCCGCAGTTGTTCGGTTCCAACTTCACGAGGAAGTCCACCCACAAACAGACGAGTCCCAGGTGCTGCTTTTTGTCGGCCTCCACGGCCTCCACCCATGCCTTCGAAACGGAAGTATGTACGCTCACGTCCATCTTCACGGACATCGGCTGCAATGAAGGTCGCTCGGCCAGCAGGTCCACGTGCAAACATGGCTTCCGCTTCTGGGCCCCAGCGCTTTCCGGAGTTGTTCATGGAACTTGCTCCTTGTTCAAGTTCTGCCCATCCAGCACCGTAATTATCGGCGAGTGCTCTGTAAGATTGTGCGCCACAGGTAGGGCAAAGCATGTTCCAGTCTCCGTCTTGATGGAGGGTTAACGTGTCGCCACACGGAGGACAAATTGCGTGAAGAACACCGCAGTCATTTCGTTCACGGAAATCCAAACGGACAACAGGAGTCACTTCCTTGACAAGTGCGCGGCAAATATCTCTCCGTCGCAAAGCATCTGATGTTTGATGCATGAATCGGTCCACGAGCCCAGTTACGTAGAACTGCCCGTAGAGGTGTTGAGGTTGAATGGAGCCTTGTTGGCCCTCGATGACATGAATCATTGCTTCCCCGTTCTTTTCGTTAAGTTTGGTGACTTCACAAAGAACAGTATCGCCAATTTTCGGCGCAATAATCGCTTTGCTAGCCCCAACAGAAATCATGCCGTCATCAATACGGACGGAACCGATCACGGTTGCGATGATGTTTCCTTCGTGAAGTGTTGTACCTTCACCGGTGGTATGTTGACCTTCTTGGCCAATGATGCTTCCTGGGGTGACGAGGCTCGCCGTCATGTCTATCATTCCTTTAGCAGACATGGCCCGAGTTGGGTCGCACGCCGTTTCGCTAATTGAAGGCGGGGACTCCCTCCTTTTCAACCCCCCTTACGGTCCTACTGGTCTTCTTCAGTGGGCAAACGGGCATCTCCTCGTCGATGGATTCGCCAACAGAGGACCTCAGTGTCACTTGAGCGCTTTGAATGATGTCCGTAGAGAGCAGGCAATCTGAACGTAGTTGCAATCACGTGTTCATACTTCCATCCAGCGTCTCGAACCATCCCGCCAATATGCTTGGAGCCACGGCTATGAAGAAGATGAATTGCTGCACATTGAGTACTCAAGGCAGCCTCAATAAACGGACGGTCAGCTCTCGCCATTTGGACGCCCCAAGGTGGATTCATGACAATAAGGTCAGTTTCAGGAACCGTCCAATCATCAGTGCCTATTCGTGTGGGGTGTATCGTCCAAGATTCTTCGTTGGACGATGATTCTAGATTCGTTCGCAACACTTCAAGCGCATCTTCGTCGCACTCAACAAAGTGAACGTGTTTTGCGCCAAGGAGAAGACACGCAATCCCCAACACTCCGTTGCCTGCTCCAAGGTCAAGGACAGTTTTCCCATCGAGTTCGTCGAGTTGGTCAACCGCTAACATCCAATAGGAGGCAAGGTCCCCTTCTGTAGCGTACTGTTCGAGTTGTACATCCAAACAGGGATGTGGCTGAAGTTTTGACAACTTGATGGCCAAGTGTTTGGGGCGCATCCGCCTCACCAGCGAGGTTGCTGCTGATACTGGTTATTTTGCTGCTGTGCTTGCATTTGCAAACGCATAGCATGAATTTGTTGTGCTTCGATACGAAGTCGCTGGAGCAGAGGCTCTCCGGGTTGTTGGTTCCCACAAAATCGGCAGAAACGGGTTCCATCAGCATGTTGTTGGCCGCAATTAATACAGAATCCCATGTCGTAACCCGACCTTTCCTCTTGTCTCTTAGATTTTAACCTTATCAGCCCATGGCGGTCATTTCCAGCAAGATGGGCCATGTCTCGAGTCCTTCTGCAAGAGCACGCTCGCTCAAATCTTCCCATCGGTGGTCGTCCATGAAGGATGACGGTTCAACACCTGCTTCAATCAGTTCTTGGAAGAATCCACGCAGTTCAATCTCCAATTCGGATTGGGTGGTTACTTCCGGTTCAGGTTCTGGAAGTTCAACGTGTTTGACCGGTGCAAGTTCCTCGGGTGATCCCTCTACGGGAGTGGGAGCATCGGTTGATGCACGTTCCATTGCAGGACTTGGCGCAACCGGCGGAGGCAGGGGTACTGAAGGTGCGAGTTCCGCCTTCGGGAGTTCAATTTTTTCTGGAGCCTCTGTGGACAGATCTTCTGATTTTGGTTGGGCCGGAGGCTCAACTTCCGCCTCAGGAGAAGGCGTTGGCTCTTGAACAGGCTCAGGTTTCGGCTCAGGTTTTGGTTTTTCGAGCCTTCCGACGCCGAGCACTTCTGCTTGCTGCCTTGCCATTTCTGCAGCAGCACGTCGGGGCAAACTCACAAAACATTTGCCGGGGAGAGAGTCCGGTGGGAATGGAAGAAAGTAGCGTTCGAGAGGTGGGAGTGAGGGGTGTCTGAAGTACAACGTTTTGATGGTCTCAAAAGGTCGTTGAGTCGGCAATCCTACCGAAAATGGAACGGATGATATCTCGATTGAACCTCGTAGCCATCCTTCATTGGTGACCAAGTGTTGCATCCATAATCCTAGGTCTGCAGTGGCAAGGTCAACAAACTGGAAGGATGCTGCACGGGTGTCAAAACCTTGGTCTTCAAGCAGTGGTGCTTCGGCTCGTGGTCGGTGAAATGAAGCCATGACCGGTTGCCCATGCTCAACCATATCCCCGTGGAGTTCCATCATTTTACGTTCCTTACGGGGGCAGAGGAGCATGATGCACATGCGAGCAGCGTTGACATCCCAGATTTCGCCCCATCGCTTACCCGCTTCCTGAGTAAGTTGGCCGATGGTCGTGTCAGGAATCATTGCGGTAATACCCATGCTCGCACCGAGTGAAAGGGAGCGGTTCCACCCTTTAGCCATGCGGGTTAACTGGTGTCAGTTCACAACATATGCATGGAGTAGGCGAGTTCTGCAAGGTAGACGACGCCACCTGCAGCCCCACGGATGGTGTTGTGCGAATAGGCTTCAAACGACACAGTACGGGGATCCAAACACTCAATTGAGGCCACAATTATGGCCATTCCGGTCTTGAGATTCACGGTAGGGTCTGGCGTATCTTCAAATGTAACGCCGTCTCCAAAAAGATGGGCGTTGACATCAAGGTTTGATTGAATCATCATCGGCAATAATGGTGCGCTTGGTAGTGGCTTGTTGGCATTCAACGTGTTCCAATCATCAAGGCATTGTCGGACGTCTTTCGTTGTGATGTCGGTCTCAAATTGAGCCGTAACTGCAACGAAATGCCCATCTTTTCGGTCCACACGTTTGCAAACAATGTCAGCCGGTCCGGTCCAACCGAGTATTCTTCGGAATTCTGCTTCTGTTTTCTCAGCCTCTCCTGGAATTTCATGGTTCAAGGGTTCTGAATTTCCATCTCTGTGGTCCAGCAGTCGGTATCCTCCACCGGAAAGGGCCTGTTCGGTTCGTACCGAAAAAGAACTCAGTCCAAATGCACGGTGAAGAGGCGTAAGGGGCATGATGATGGGTAAGAGCGTGCAATTTGTTGCACATGCTAGGGGGTGTCCAACCGCTCCGAGTTGAGCCAGCATATCTCGGTTAATCTCTGGAATGACGAGAGGGACACCTTCGGTTTGCCGGTAAGATGATGCGTTGGAAAATACCGTAATCCCTGATTCCGCCCACATTGGCTCAACATGTACGGCATGTTCGGATGGGAGGGCGGAAAAAGCCACTCGGATGCCTGCGTCATAGAGCTTTTCAGGCAAATTTGCGTCATAGACGTCTTCAATTATCATCGAGTCAAAAGGCGGCCTTTTTTCATCCAAGTTCCATTGGATGCTGTCTAGAAGTTCTCCTTTTCGTTCACTTCTTCCAGCAATCGCGCTCAACTCAAACCAGGGGTGTTGAAAAAGGCGTTGCTGTAACCTTTGAGCGACCAAGCCGCTAGCACCCAAAACAATGGTTTTGAGACGGTCCATGAAGTGCCGAGATGGTGTTGGTCTTTGAGGACTTGGCTTGGTTCACATAAGTGGGTTAGGGAAGATGCGACGCGTGATTAATTTTCTGAGAATTTTCCAACCATCTGCGGTTGAGCCAAGTTTTGCTTCTCCAATCCGAGCAGAATATGAGATCGGCTTATAGCGAAATGAAAGTCCTTGATGAATCATGGATGCAAACATTTCTGCCTCAATCTCAAATGAGACGCTATTGAGCACCAAGCGTTTTAATGCCTCTCTGGAAATTGCCCAATATCCTGAACAAACATCGTTGGTCGTAACTCCATAAAGGGCGGTAGCAAACCAAGTCAAGAGATGATTCCCTACGAAATTAAATCGTGTCATGGCGTCGGGAGATATTGTACCGTTGAGTCGGTCTCCGATGACGACATCAGCATGGTCAAGGCCTTTGAGCAGATTCAACATTTCCGAAGGCCGGTAGGTGCCATCAGCGTCCAACATGACCACGACGTCAGCCCCCATGGCTAGTGTTTCTCGAAATCCATGACGGATTGCCATGCCCTTCCCTGTTTCATCCTGCTCCATAAAAAGAACATCGAATTGTTCCGCCACATTGCTTGTACCATCGGTGCTGTGGCCGTCCATAACCAACACTGCAGTTTCGAACCCTTGTTCGTATAATTCCCGTATGGGGAGTCGCTCAAGTACCCATTCAAGGCCCAACACTTCATTGAGCACCGGCAGGAGCACAACGAGGCGTTTCATGGAGGGTGCTGGTTGGTTCACACTCATTGTATTTCCTCTTTGCCACTATGCCATTCAAGCCAGTGGAAGCGGACTCCTGTGGAGTCAATCATGACATTATCCCGCCCTGAAAGGCCAAGGGGATTGATCCAGGTCGAGGGGCCATCACTTCCCCATTCAATGTTGAGTTCTTGAACGGACTGGTTCTCCTCAAGGTCCATGCAATAGCGGTTGTATCCCGCTTCTCTGTATAACGGCAAACTATGTCGCTGTCCAGCATCGGTTCTTATGATCATTTTGTCAGGCCTCCCGATGGATTCGTAAACGATACAAAGTTCAGCAAAATCCCCGGCTGGTGGAGAGATTGAAATCGAACTTGACGTTCCTTCCACAAGGAATGGCCTGGTGTCACCTAGGTCCAATGGGTCACGGAAACGGTGTTCTCGCCACGGGTCAAGACGGGAGATGCAGTTCTGGCAGTCGTCTAATCCAACGGCCCTAAGTTCAGTCACCTCACTATCGCCTTCAGGGTTGAATGACCAAACAACAGCACCCTTGTGTTGTATTAACGGCGACCAAAGCGAGGATACCGCCAAGGTCCATTGCATCGTTCCTAACGGAGATGTGATTGCATATCTCATGTTATGTTTGAGGAAATATGAGGCATTATCCATGAAGATGGCTCGAGTTGCATTGCTTTGCTCGCTACTCACGAGATGAACCAGTCCAAGGGTTGGAATGCTGGTGGGTTCAAGTTGGGCAGGCGCATTCCAAATGTATCCCCAATGCACATTTTCAGTATATATTGCTCCTTTTTCAAGGCCTTTTAACTCGTCCCGAATCATGATGTCACCCGGTGTTACTGAAATCAATTCATCGTGTTCCGACAGTTCAAATGCGACGCTTTGTGCAAAAATTGTCCCAAGTAGGAGTATGCCCATCAGGGATGCCGAAAGTGGCGCTGGCATGGATTTGAACACTGGTCTTGGTCGTTCGGGTAGTTCAACCAGTTGAGTCGTTGGTGACCACCACAACACGACTACGACTGCCAAGGGAACGTGAAACGCATGAAGTGCCATTGAATACAAGGTATACGATAACAACGAAAGAATTGGGATATGCTGCAACCCTTCTACCAAATGAACCATGCTCAACAGCCAGAGGCTAGCAAACCATGTGATGGCGATTCTTCCTTCGAGCGTGTTTCGTAGTGACCACCCTGCAAATAATGCCACTATTAACAAGAATCCATTGTACACCAGCATCGGCTTACCGCCTTGCCATCCGTATTCTGAAAATACGGCTTCATCAAACAATCGGGGCGCGATTACGAGAAGGGCAATTGCGAATCCTATCGTGATAAAACCCGATGCTAGGATGGCAAACTTCCTCATCAGTTCTTGGTGGTCCTCATCATCAAGTTGTATTCCATGCAATACGTGGCAGAGCATGAGGGCGGCCAAATAAATCGCTCCTGTGGGGTGAATCAATCCAACACAAATGAGTGCTATCATCAATCCCAACGTGTGATGACGCTGTCGTTGCTGCGTTGGACGAAGCAAAACAAGGACGCCTACGATCAATCCGAGTTGACTCGCAACGCTTGGATATCCCGAGTCAAATGTTTTGGCGAAGAGCCCAAGGCCAAGACCGACTCCAAACATTCCATACGCACCAGCACCATGGCGGTCGAATGCTCCCATCAAACCGATGAGGAGGACAAATAGACTGTAATGCCCGAGATGGAATACTGCTGTGGCTGCGTCGGTTGATGTTGTCACAGAAATCCAGGCTGCAAGAGAAGGAAATGCAGGCGGATAAGTCCAGAATCCTTCGTTGGTTCCAGGTAGGCTGAGATTCCCCTCCAAAGCTACCTGTTGGGTGAGCATGGCGAATCCAATCCAGTCCACGCCGAAAGGCAGACGTTGAATCAACGGAGGAAGCAAAGCTGTACTCGCTATGGCGAGTGAAATGATGTAGAGAGGCAGTTTCCGCCCTCTTCGGAATTCCAGCTGAATCTCCGCCTCTTTGCTGAGCAAGGGGTCGTTCACCTGGCTGATTTCCCCATGCATCGCTGCTTCCAACATCTGCCATCGTGTTCGTTTTGCAAAAACCTCATTGCGGTTTGTCAATATGCTCCAAGCCACTAGATTTGCTCCGATTAGAGCCAACAACATGGCGAGAGGTGACCATACTTTGGCCAACAAGAGCAAACCCGAGATGCCGAATACGAGAAGGAGGCCTAAGGCAGGAGAAAGGAGAGCCTTTCGAAAGCGGTCACTGCTTCCATCCAGGACCGTAGAAAGCGCCCATCCCGGAAGAAGAGATGGTGCGAGAACCACAACAATGCTTCCAAGCATGCCCCTCCACTGTGAACTCATGCTTTGATGGTTCGCCGAAGGCTCAAGTAGAATCGCCGTTTCTCAAGCAACATGGTCGCAGCCGAGCATGCGTTTCACCCAACTGTTTTGTTCGATGAAGCCTACTGGGTTCACGACTTTACCCGCGTGAACAAAAATGGATGGGACCAACCCTATGTTTACTCGGTGGGCCGTTACAATGAGCACCGCCCGCAGATGTACACGACAGAATTATTTGAGGGTGTTAGAGACATACATGTTGGACTTGACCTTGGTGGTCCAGCCGGCACTCCTGTCCACGCCTTCGCTGACGGTGTGGTCTATGACCTCGGCGTAAATGATGAGGACGGCTCATACGGCCCGACCTTGATCACCGAACATCACCTTTCCCTTCCAGTGTACCCTGGTGGTCCGATAACCGGGGCTCCTGTGACCTTTTGGGTTCTTTATGGTCACTTGAGTTTGGAAAGTATTGAACACCTCGCAAAAGGACAAACCTTTGTCCGCGGCGAACAACTTGCTACGCTTGGTGTGGAAGAAGAAAACGGTGGCTGGCCACCTCATGTCCATGTTCAGATGAGCCTTGAGGCGCCAAAAGAATGTGACTTGCCGGGTGTTGTTGAACGAAGCCAACAGAAAACAGCCCTGGAATTGTACCCAGACCCACGCCTCATTTGTGGTCCACTTTACTGAATGGATTGCAGGTGATTTTTGAGAGATACAATCGGGGCAATCGCCTCAGGGTCCTTTCCATGAAGCAAAGCCAGCGTAACCGATAACCAATCCATGATGATGCAATGGTAAAGCAAAGCCTCCAACAACGATTCACCCTCACCAACCAAGTTCCAAGCAAGTTCTGTTGGTGAGTGTGCGACCATCCAGTTCAATCGTTGCTGGACTCGGGGGTGCATCTCCTCCCATGTGAGGAACAAAAGCACATGTTCAGCATTTGTAAAATCACCGTGTTCTCCCACGCCGCCCCATGCAACGCTTTCGTTGTGGTTCATCTCGGGGAGAATTCCTACTCGAATGAATCTCGCAGCATTTTCATTGATCTGATTTTTGAAGCGGTTGAGAGCAGGCGTCAATTCAGTCGGCCCAACAACAGAGAGCGGATGGTCCATCATGGTCGATGCGAGCAAAGCAATGTCTCCTTCCGGGTCTCCCAATACATCAAACTGCTCGTTGATTTGAGTCAGCCGTTGAAGCATGGCTTGCCGTTGTTCATTGCTTTGTTTGGGGAGTATGTCAAGAGCTTCCATGCATGCGAGTTGGCGGCTGAAAATATGGCCAAATGCAGTTCTTGGGGGTTGGCCTCCGATACTCGGAATTAAGTAGCAGTTTGGAGAAGTTTCAGCAAGACCAGCAAGTATTCCCCCAGTGGCGATAACGATGACTGTTGCCTCTTTTTTCAAGGCTGCTTCAGCCGCCTGGACAGTTTCTTCAGTGTTTCCACTGTGGCTGGTTGCTAAAACGAGCCATGAGGCATCAAACCAAGACGGGAGTGTGTAGTCGCGTTGAACAATGATCGGCCGATTTCCGTGGTGGGAGGCCAGTGTTGAGAGGAATTCCCCTCCAGCAGCGCTTCCACCCATGCCGAGGCATAAAACGCCGGTCCACGGATGGGAGCGGAGTTTATCCAGCCAGTCAAATTGTGTGCTGTTTACCGCAGTGAATCCACCGCGAAGGTCGTTCACGAAGGATTGCACATAGCCGTACATGTTCCCGAGGTCAAGTTGCTCAGCAAGGTCAACGAGGTTTTTCTCTTGCGAAGATGGTTCATCCATTTGCTTTACCTCCGTTATCTGCTTCAAGGGATACAGCGTCTCGTCCCATGTGATGCAGTGCAACCCACTCTCCATCAAGTCGAATGAGAATGCCTTTTCTTCCTGGCGTATGGTCAAATGGAAGCCGAACGGATTGCATGGTCCAAACGTTGGGGTCTAAGAATTCTCCAACTGAGGCATCTTCATTGATGAAATCAACGGTGATGAATTCGTGATGTTGAGCGATTACACGAGCACTTTCAAGATCCCTCCAAGATGCTCCCGTGCGTTCTTGTCGGTCTACCCGTTCCATGAGAGCTCCCTCTTTTGTCCACGACGAAGGCCTCCACATTTTGTCTCGCCAAATAACGACATCTCCGATTTCGTATCCGGGCTTTCGGTAGAGTAGTGTTAACCTCGTAACATCTATTCCATCCTTTCGACCCACGGTAGAATTGGTTTCAACAATCATTCCTCCGTATTCAGTTACCATGTGCCTGCCCCAAGTCCTTGCCAAGCCTTTGCTACCCAGAACAACATCAAATCCACCTGTAACTGGCCCTTCGCTTGTAATGAAGAACATCGGGTCATCTGAAAGTTTTTCCAAAACGTCATCCAACGTTCCTCGCAAACTTGTAAGTTCTTGGTCCGTAAGTCGTCGCCCACTCGACCGAAGTTGTACCGTTGCTTCGAAATAATTCCCAGCCCTACGGGTACAGGTAAGGCAAACACCGTTCGCCATGCGAGCCCGCATGGTGTGTTCTTCTTTGAAAATTAACTCATCAATAGACCCTTCAACTTGAACGTGCAAGAGCGTATGCCGGTCTGAAACCGTTACCGTTTCCATTCCAAGGTTGATGTCCTCTGCCTTGGGGTGAATTTTCAAATGACGATGAAGGAGTTCATCCCAGACTTCATCGTCGGTAATGTTCTCCCATTTACCTTGAATCTCAACAATTCCACATCGTGCACATCGGACCCAAGGTATGTTCTGTGGAACTTTTGCAAGTTGGGTGCGTGCCCGTAGACAGGGCTCGCACATTCGATCTCCATAGAGTGGCGGTTCGGCCCCACAAACCAAACAAAATTCACCCCCGAGCCGACTGGTCATCTCTCTCCCTCGTTCCTCGGCTTGCCCTTTGCCCTTTCAAATGGTGGCCCAATTATCGGCCCGAGCATTGGATTTCAGTCCTCAACAACTTCGGAGGATGCCGCTTTGACTGCTGCTTCAAGGGCATCCATACGTTCCGAGAGATGACGGCTTCGTTGAACTACGGTATAAGTCCACAAACCTACGGCGATGATCATTCCAAAATATGCGACTGCGAGATAGGTCATTCCTTCCATCTTATTTTCCTCCATCTAATTGAATTTGAAGTGCTTCAATGCGTTGTTCAAACGAAGTTATTCGCATTGATGTGAGCATATGCCCGAAGATGAGCAGAGTGAATGAAAGGGTCCCAAACAGCAAGATGAGCCCCATGTCGGCATTGAGTGAACCCCCATCATCAGTACCGATGACCGGTCCCGGGTGCCGGATGGACCATATCCGAGTGGCGACATAAGTGAACGGAACCAAGATGAATCCATAGAGTCCGAATGCAGCAAATGTGTCTCGAGTTTCAACCCCATCCGGTTGGCTGTTTCGCCCCAATACGAGATAGATGGCAAGAAGGGTAAGGAGGCCAAACGTGTTCAATCTTACATCACTCCAATCCCAAGGAGTCCCCCATTCTGCCGCCCCCCAGACGCAACCCGACCAGACGGTCATCAGGCCGGTGGCTAAGCCAGCTTCGCTTCCCGCGATGTGAATTCTCCACATCAGTTCTGAACGCTTGAACATCCATCCTACAGAACCAACAAAAAGGGCACCAAATGCGATAAACGCAGCCCATGCTGATGGGACGTGCCAGTAAAAAATTCGCTGTGCGGCAGGTGACTCAAAGGCGTTGATGGATACGCTAGGAGCCCACAAAAATGCAAGCAACATCGTTGTGGCAATGCCGATGAATCCGAAGAGTAGGAGAACCTCTCCGACCTTCATCTTCATGATATAATGGGGATGGCCGCCCTTCTTGAAGGTGGTTGTGTTAACGGGTCAACAGGTCCAATAACAATGCATATGGCAAAATCAGGACAGGGGTGAGCAGGCCAATGAAAACAGCCTGCGGGCGGGCAAGGCGTTCTGTACTTTGTTGTGCAAATCTAAGCAGGTGAGCGACACATCCGGTCAATATGGCTCCAATCACCACTGTGTTCAATTCAATGCTACCAGTGTGAGCGATACTTGACAAGAGCGTAATGCCTCCACCTAGGATGAAAGGCAACATTCCCGAGTGAGGAGTTCCAGTACCTACGCAGTACCACCAAGATGCAGTTCGTTCCTCGCGACACATGGCCACCATGGCATCACCACATAATCCAGCGGCTAAGGCTGGGGCCAAAATGAAGCCAAGTTGCTGCATTTCGCTGAGGTTATCGCTGAGTTCTCCTAAGGAAAGAAGAATTCCCAATGTCAGCAGGGCTGCCATTGCATTTTGGTTCAACCATGCTAAAGTTCGCCACTGCATGTTCCAGCCGAATTGACCCGGTGTAATTTGTGCTTGTTGGGAATTCGGTCGTTGAGGAGACAACTTGGTTTCATGGTTCTCATTTTGAACGGAGGTAGTGGTTCCATCCGGGAGATGATGGCGGGCCGTTGCTAGTGACTTTATTCGCTCATCATGCGTACTGATGATGAGGCCATGTCCGAGATGATTCAACTCGGCAATCCAGCCACATAATGCGTCCATAGAGCGGTCATCTAAACCGGCATCGGGTTCATCCATGAGCACAATACAGGGTTCAGAACTTGCAAACGCAGGAAGGAGTGCTGAAAGTACAGCGACCTTTCTTGCCTGACCCTGGGATAGGTTCGAGATGTTGTCACTTGCACGATGGGTGAGGGAAAAGGCCTCAAGGAAGTGTGTGGAATCAATCGTCGAGCCGGTCATTCTCATGGCGATATCGAGATGTTCTTGAACTCGCTCACAGCCGAGGAATCCGTTTTTTTGAAGGACAAGTGAGACATTTAACGGCGAGGGTTTTCGGCGCCCTTCGTGGTCGACAACCAGACGATCACCGTGAGATATATGCCCTTTTTCTAGAGGGAGAAGTCTTGCTACGGCCTCGATGAGGGTAGATTTTCCTGAACCGTTTGCCCCTTCTAAGACCATGATGTCGCCCTGATTCAATTCAAGGTGATGATTGGATAACACAACACCCATGCCGCGACGAACTTCGATACCGACCGCTTCAACAAGGGTCTTCGCCATGGCTCTTGCACTTGGGGCTCAAGGATGAACCCTCCTATTCGCTTGGAATCATGCATCAACTCCAAAGAGGACCACCTCAAGCGGTAGCCATGGCCTTTGCCGTGAGCGTCTTCAGTCCAGCGGAATTGTCCGTTTTGGTTCTGTGGATGATGGCCATTACGATTCCGATTGTATATGCATTCAGGACCGATACTTCGTTGGCGATGGGAATCACGGTCAGCGTTCTCCTTGGCTCGGTAGTTCAGGTACTATGGGCTCTTCTCGCTTCATGGGATATGGTTTATTATTGGGTCTGGTCAGATTTTGTCCTCGTTCCTGCACGAACGACAGGAACTCCAACCTTCTGGCATACCTTAATTTCAGCAGGATTTCTTCACAGCCAAGGTGACCTTACGCACGTTCTTGGCAATGTCATTATTCTTGCCTTGGTTGGAGTTCCACTGGAGCAACGTTTGGGGAGGGGCCGATTTGCCTGTGTTTACCTTGTTGGCCTCCTCGGCGGCTCGTTGTGCTGGACGGTGTTTAATGCAGGTTCAACCACCATGGCACTCGGTGCATCAGGGGCCGCATTTGGCCTCCTAGGGGCTTATCTTTCTGGTTGGCCAAAGGATGAAATTCCATTCCCTCTTCTTTTGATTCGGCCTTGGCCCGTTGTTTTTATCGCGTTACTGTACTTTGGAATGGAACTTATCCGCGCACTTTCAACAATGGATTCAGGGCAATCCAGCGGCATCGCACACATGGCGCATATCGGTGGCTTTGTTGCTGCTTATGCCTGTTTGCCGTTCATTGCCCGCGGTGGTCCCGTTGAACTCGGAGTGATTGATGGAGGTCCGAGTGGCCAAGATGCAGTTTCTGCAAGGCTTCGCAAAATGAAAGCAACTATGATCTCTCTTGACGAACTCACAGACCCGTGGACTGAACGTGGAATCGCCATTCCGAAACACCTGCGGGAGCCTTTCAAGAATTTACTACAAGCTGGGGACGAACCCGAAACACGAATGGCTTGGATGGAGCACATTGCTGATGCTGGTTCATGTCCAACCTGCAACGGCGCCTTGGGATTAGTAGAGCGACAGTCAGGTCCTCGGTTGCAGTGTTCTGTATCAAGTTCACATTTTGAATGGCCTCCCTCTTGAGGATGGAATTCCGCTGCTTTTTGGATGGCTTATCCGGTGACTTGATACCATATCATCAAAGCCCCAAAAGTGGATAGGCTCAAAGGGGGGGTTGTGATGCAAGAAACAGTGAGGCGAATGGAGAGAACATCTTCTGCAACAAATTCGCACCGCAGAGCCGCATATTTGTTTGCTCTCATCGTCTTAATTGCTGATGTTAGCGGGATGGCCCTTGCTCAAGAACCTACGGCGGATGAAGAGGTCGGTTTTACAGACCCAATCCTGATTGATTCCCTTCCTCCATTGATGTGCGACGAAGAACTTTGCTTGCGTCCAACACGCATGATTGACCGAGGTGACCGTAGTTCATCAGAAGACCCAATGTGGTGGCTTGCTTACGGTCCCGATTTGGATTGGAACGGAATGGACGACCGTCTACAGCGAGTCATGAGCGGTCAAGAGTCCATCTCTCCAACGTCCATCATCGGTGATGATGGAAGAAAGACTGTGGCCATTGTCGTTGATTACGCATGGAGGCCACAAGCCGAGGAACTTGAGGATTTAGAACGAGTTCTTGAGGATCATGGCTGGATTGGAGAAGACCGAGGTGCTTGGTATCAGGTTTTGGATTCCCTCGACGCTGTGGTTCTGGACAAGGTTCCTGTGAGTGCACTCATGGATATCTATCACCTCGAAGGAGTTGTCGTCATTGAAATGCAAAACGTGATGGTCCCCTTCAATGGAGTAGCATCCAAGGCAGCAAAGTCGATGCCTTCGAACACCTACACCAACTCGACATATGAGCGTGGCTACAACGGCGAGGGAGTTGTTGTGGCGGTCTTGGATACCGGCGTAGATAACGAACACCGTGCTCTCAACGATTTTGATGATTTGAGCGATGAACCCGATGTTGATGCCTCCAGCTATGATGATCAAAAATGGGTCGCTGGATTCGATGCGACATCTGCAGGTTCAAACACCGATGGGACGGATGACCCAGATGACGGGCAAGGACACGGCACCCACGTCGCAGCAACAGCGATTGGGACAGGGAGTTCTAATCGCGAGCACACCGGAACCGGAATGGGTGCCTATCTTGTTGATATCAAGGTCCTTACTGATTCCGGCGGCACAAACTCACAAGCATCCATTAGCGGAATGCAGTGGATGATCAATAACAAAGACACAGACTGGGGCATCAATGAATCAACCCGAGGAATCGATGTCGCATCAATGTCCTTTGGCTCCGTATCGTCTCCTTTGAATCCTGATGACGACGGTGATAATGGCTCAGGGGCTGAGGCTCGTCTCGTTAATACTGCAACTCAGAACGGAATCGCATGCATCGTAGCCATGGGGAATGATGGAAATCGTCGTGTGCCCTCTCCAGCAAGCGCTGACGGGGCCATTTCAATTGGTTCAGTAAATGACCGAAATTCAGTCAACAGAACGGATGATGTACTCGCAGATTACAGCAATTATGGTCCTCGTTTGGATGATGGAGACGATGATGATTGGGATGAATTAAAACCCGACATCACGGCCTTTGGTAGCAACATTATTTCGGCCACAGCAGCAATTGGTACAAGTATTCCCGGTCAGCCTGACCGGCCACTTGCAGCTAACGAATACGACTCAAAGAGCGGAACCAGTATGGCTACGCCAGTGGTTTCCGGAATCGTTGCTGCAATGCTTCAAGCAGATAATGAACTCACTCCCGAGGAAATAAAAGACATTCTACGGAATTCTTCTGAATCAAGGAGTGAGCCCAGTGAACCAATTGCGTCTGAACCATCGGTTTCAGACCGTTGGAATGACAAGTGGGGCTTTGGACTTGTTGATGCTGCTTGCGCCCTTGACTTTGTTTTAGGGGCCGATGAATGTGGAGGGGAAGCGACAGATGAGAATCTTATTGTAGACATGGGCATCAATTTCACAGGCCCCTCATTAGGGACAAAATTATCCGGACTTGTTGAATTTACAGGCATGGTTGAAGGAACTGAGGCAGAGCGCATTGAGTTCAAAATTGATCGTGGAGATTGGACCTTTGGAACTGATGTTTCCAATGAAGATGGAAAAAGCGTAAACTGGTACTTCAATTGGGACTCAACCGCCTCTGATGATGGACAAGTAGACATCAAGATCCGGGCAATCAATGCCTCTGGTATCAAAAGCAACATCTCCATGCGGTCGTATATTGTAGACAATATCCCTCCATCCCCAGATTTCTCCTTCACGGGAGCACCGGTGGTTTTTGACGATGGCCTTGAGGTGAGTTCTGCTTTACAAGGTTCAATCCTTGAAATTCGTTTCGAAATCCGCAACAGCGGAGATTTGGATGCTAGCGACATTTATGTCCGATTAGATGGGCCAGGAGAGGACTCGGCCACATACCCATCTGATGATTACATCACCAGCCTTGCCAAAGGGGAATCGGTTCAGACCACCCTGTATTGGTGGGCTACTGAAGCGGGCTCCCATGAAGTCAGTGTCCTAATTGACCCCTCCGATGCACAAAACGATCCCAAACCTGAAGATAACACCTACACGTTTCCCTTCCAAGTTGACGAACGTCCGGTTGAACCTATGCTCCGCTTTTTACCTGGCTCAGCCCGATTAAAGCCTGTGATCCCAACCCCTGATGTTCCTTTTGATATCAACATCCGAGTGGATAACCTTGGTGAAACACAAGCAACCAACCTCAAAGTAAGTCTTGCGAAGCAAGATTATGAAACCGGACTCTATATTGGTATGGATTCTCCTAGTGATGTAACCCTAACCCTTGTACCGGGTTCGGAAACAGGTTCCGGGCATAGCATCGCCCGGTTTGCCGATATGGTCTCCGAGCCAGGAGTGGTTTCATACCGAGCAACCCTCACGGGTTCAGGTGTTGAATTTGAGCATAGTAAACTGTATTTCAATGCCACAGTTGGGTACTTCGATCTAGGGGGGTCAAAATCCCCACTTTCATTGGCTACAAAAGAAACACCACTTGAATTCGTGGGACTCCCTGACGGAGGATTGCTCTTTACAACTCGGGACGGAGAACTTCATGTCCGTACAATCTCTTCATCCCTTGCAATGCCAGGGGATATTCTGCTCGAAAACGATTGGGGTGGAGAGTTAGCCGTTTACCAACGGGAAGATGGTTTGGTCCAAGCGGCATGGAGTCGACGAAGTATCAATGCAGAAGGTTACACGCTGACAGATATCGCCATGACGTCAATCTCTGCCGCTGGAAAAACAACCGCTAAGCACTATCACATGCAACCTTTGAAACTCACAGAAGGCACCTATCATGGCTTTGCGTTTGATGAATACGATGGGACGATGGTTCTGGCTGGATATCATCGTGACCTTTCAACAGGTGGCTCATGGCAGGACATTACATCGATTTTTGTTCTATCATCATCAACTCCGGACCGAGGTACTTCATGGGGTAATGCCGTCACGGTCCTTGCAAATGTGGACATCAGCAACGCCGATTCAAGCGCGCTTAGCGTGGCTTTAGGTAACGAATACCTTCACATCTTCTACCACGAATACAGAGAAGATGTTACCGGCATAAAACGAGCTGGATTGATGTATACGCATGGCGAATTTACAGAATCTTCGTGGACGTTCCAATCATCTGTCGGAGATCATGTAGGTGAAGCTGCGTTAGAAGTCATTGTTGTTGATGGAGAAGACCGATTGGTTGGGGCTTGGATTGAGGGCATGGGAAGGACGGCCAGGGTAGTCTCTGCGGTCACCGATTCGGTATGGTCGATCAATGAACCGAACCACCTCCTCTCTCCGGGTGCGACATCGGTTCTTCTTCAAGTGCGTTCTGAAGGAGTTTACCTTTACCATGACGAAACCAATTATTACGGCCCAGTTGTACGCTGGGGTCTCGTGGCTGACGAGGATGGACAAGCCGTAAAGGGCCTATCGAATCTACTCGTTGACGGTATTCTGTTCGGTATAGGCTCAATGGAAGAGGACACATTACTTTGTTCAAGTTCCACAAACGGAGTGTTCTCGCTCTACAAGCAAGCGTCTCTTGCCGGAAACCAAGACTCGATTGAATCAAGCACTATACTTGATTTACTTCTTGGGCCGCTACCTGGAACGGATGCAACAAAACGTCTCATTCTTGCAGGGGCAATCCTCACCATCAGCCTCTTCCTGGTTGGTGTTATCATTGCCGTAAGACGGTCTCATTCCAAAGAAGAAGATGCTCTACTTGTATCGGAAGGCCACCAAGACGCTATTGAGATCATGATTCAGCCCGAACACGATGACGGCCCCCTCCTCTCGGTAGACAGTGAAGATTCAGTCCTTGTTGTAGGGGATTCAATGAATGCGGTCATGGAGGATGAACTTGTCATTGAAGACCCAACTCTTTCTCAAGAGTTGGAACGTAAAGTGCAAGACGGTGAAGGAAATGCTCGTCTTCAACGCCGCATGGAGAGGAAACAACGGCGAGAAGTGCAAGAGATGGTAGCAACCATGCCGCTCCCCGGCCAACTTCCACCGCTGCCATTGCCCAACGAACTCCCGCTTCCAGGCCAACTCCCCCCACTCCCGTTACCCGGTGAACTCCCGCTTCCAGGTGGTATGCCTCTACCTGAACTAAAGCGGGATGCTCAATGTCCAGAATGTAATGCGGCGTTTACCGTCAAAGATTTGATGTTAAAACGAATCAAGTGTCCAATCTGCTCGTCTGCATTTGACCTATGAGGAATTTCAATGTGCGGCATTTTTGGTTATATTGGTCATCAACGTTCGCTACCCATATTGGTTGAGGGATTAAGGCGCTTGGAGTACCGAGGGTACGATTCTACTGGAGTCGGACTCCACGATGGAAAATCCATTAGCGTTCACAAGACTGTTGGAAAGGTCAATGATTTGAAGCAGGTATTGCCCGCTGAAGCAAATTCAACGATGGGTATTGCTCACACACGCTGGGCTACTCACGGAGGAGTAACACAGGAGAACACACATCCACATGCTTCGTTCGATGGCAAGGTCCTCCTCGTACACAATGGCATCATTGAAAATTTTCGTTTACTTCGGGCGAAACTTATCGCCAAGGGAATAGAACTCAAGAGTGAAACAGATTCAGAGGTTCTTGCCCATATGATCGGGCTTGAATTGGAGGCTGGCGCAACCCCTCAGGATTCAGTCCGTAGAATGCTTAAACGTGTCCGAGGTACTTGGGGCATCTGTGTTATGTTCCATGACCATGACCTCTTGGTCTGTGCGCGTAACGGGTCTCCTCTCATCATAGGACAAGGAAAAGGTGAGATGTTTGTTTCCAGTGACCCTCATCCATTGACCTCGCACACCCAACATGTGGTTTACCTTGAGGATGGAGACATGGCGACAATCACAAGAGATTCCATCAAAGTTGCTTCAAAACAGGGCCGCTCCATCCAAACGAATGTTCAGACACTTGAAGATTCATGGGCTGAATCCGAGCTTGGTGATGCTCCCCACTACATGTACAAGGAAATTTATGAACAACCCGATGCGCTCAGGCATTGCATTACCGGCAGGGTCGATCGTGAAATGGGCAGTGGGAGGCTGGGTGGTATGCGCTTGGCTCACTCTACTCTTGTCCAAGCACCTCACGTCCGATTGCTTGGATGTGGAACCGCTGCATTTGCTGCAGAGATCGGTCAAATGCTCATTGAAAAAATGGCTCGCATACCAGCGGTGACCCACATCGCGAGCGAATACAGGAATAACGATCCCATTATCAATCCAAAAGCGATTTATCTCGCTGTTTCTCAATCAGGAGAAACGGCCGATACGATTTCTGCAATCAAAGAAATAAAATTGAAGGGAGGCCAAGTCTTTGGAGTGGTCAATGTTGTCGGTTCAACAATTGCTCGCCTGTGCGGTCAAGGCGTTTACATTCACTCGGGGCCTGAACAATCGGTAGCCTCAACGAAAGCCTTCACAAACATGGTTGGCGCATTAACCGTGTTTTCTATGCAACTTGGGCGTAGCCGCAATATGTCAAAAGAACAAGGCCGTGAATTGATTCAACAACTCCAACAGGCCCCACATCTTATGGAGGCCTATTTCGAAGATGTCGGCCCGATTGATGAGGCCGTAGACCTTCTCGCTCAAGCTAAGTCAGTGCTGTATTTGGGTCGGGGTCTTTCAGCCCCCGTAGCCAAGGAAGGCGCATTGAAACTGATGGAACTGGCCTACATTCCCTGCCTTGCATATCCTGCGGGCGAAATGAAACATGGACCGATGGCTCTTCTTGAAGATGGAAGCCCGGTAGTGGTTATTGCACCTAGTGACCATTTGAAGGAAAAAACCCTCCTCGCAATACATGAGTGCAAGGCCCGAGGTGCGAAAATTATCCTGATCCATGAAAAAGGAGACGCCATTGCCGAGGAAGGCGATATTTCAATTGCAATCCCCAAAATTCATCCTTGGTTGACTCCATTGCTTACGGTACTTCCTCTTCAATTGATGGCGTACAGGACAGCCGTACGTCTTGGCAAGGATGTCGATAGGCCTAGGAATCTGGCCAAGTCGGTCACTGTTGAATGAACTTCACAAAATTGTGAATCGCTGCTCTTCTTCTTTCCAGTTGAACGGTTTGTAACCTAACAAGTGGTTGGTGTGACGCATTTTGACTACCCCGATTTTTCGCATGACATCGTCTCCATGACGTTCCATGACCAGATGGACTACTCCATCTGAGAGATAATCTTCCACTCCATATTCACCAAATTGTTTGTGGTCATCTCCAGTCATTTCACAGATGAAGAATGAGGTCAGTCCTAAACGGCGAGTTGCTTCAAAGAGGCGGAAGATTTCATCACGAGGGTTTTCCATTTTGGTAAGGGTGAAAAAGGCTCCAAGTGAGTCGAAAACAAGGAGTTCAAATCCAATTGACTCTCGGTATGAGGTCAGTTGCTTGATGAGCTGCCCCATCCAATCAACACGGTTGCTCATGCCCTGTTCGTCAAGTTTGACGCGAAGGTCAGCGAGGTCAATAATGGCGATTCGATTTCGTACACGAGGGTCATCCACGTTCATTCCCATGTTTGCCATGTGAGAACGTAGCGATTCTTTCCCTTGTTCAAGGGTAACATAGATTCCACTTGTTTCCCCGTAGAGAACAGCGTTGTAGAGCATCGAAAAGGTAAGGCTGGATTTCATTGCACCCGATGCCCCTGCGACGATGCAAATGTGCCCCTGCGGGATACCACCTTGCATTTTTTCATCCAGACCTTCGATATGTGTGGGGATTCGTTCCATTGCACTCATACGGCTCACTCACGCTACGGTGCACCCTCCAATTCTTCAACCTCTCCCTTAGGATTCATGAATCGCAACTACCAAATTGTACCTCTTCTTGGACGAAGCGTGAAGGTTTGGCTGGCATCGAATTCAGAACGCCGGAAGGTGATGTTGGAGCCGTTATTCCCTGAAATCCATCAATCGGGGGTGCCTGGTGTCGATGAAACTCCACCAATTGGGAGTGTTGACCATCAGGTGTTGACGATATGCAAACGAAAAGCCGAAGGGATATCAGACTTCACTGGCGCTCAGGTGACCATTGTCTCAGATACCATGATCAGTGACCCTGACGACCATTCGCTCAGTATGGGGAAACCAGGTGACGCAGCGGAAGCCGCTGTGATGCTTCACCGACTCTCCGGACGGCGACATCAGGTTTGGAGCGCTACTGGGATTCATTTCATGGGAAAGTGGACGTTTTTCTGTGAGTTTGCTCTGGTTGAATTTCCAAACTTCAGTGATGAGGTCCTGATGGACTTAATCCGGTCCAACTCTTGGAAAGGCAAGGCAGGAGGATACGATCTTCACGGGGCGATGGGTGAGCATGCTCGTTTAGTAGACGGTAGCGAATCGGTGGTTTTGGGGCTTGCTCAATCGGCAATGGATCTGCTCGAACAACTGTCCAACATCGGTTGATTTCACATCAGCGGCGTAAGCCCGAGTTCATGTTTTTCCATGTCAACAACAACATTGATTCCAGGTATCATGAGTAATTTATCTTCTTGGTCAAGGGAGAAGATGTTGACTCCTGCCTCATCACCCATGTGCTTCAGTTCTCTTCTGCAGGCCATCTGATGGCTTTCCATATGGACCAATGGCCGCAAATCAACGATGACGGTATCTCCTTGAAGGACTCGTTGGAGTATTGCTTGGGAATGAATGCGTTTCATGGCATCAGGAGCCACATATCTCAGGGCCTTGGATGGAAGTGCTTGTGGGCGTCCGGTTTGAAGTCCGAGGTCGTGGAACGGTTCTCCATCGGGCGTTACAGGGCCAGTCCAATTCAATGGAGGCTGGAGGCGTTCTCGAGTTGGCTGTGATGAAGTCGGGGCGGTGCTGGCCAACACAGGCGCAGGCTCAATTGATTCAAGCGTGGTTTGTTCAACATGAACGGGTGTTGGAGCCGGTGTAAGCGCCGTTGCCGGAGCTGCCTCTCGGCTTGTACTCCCTTCGGGGTCAGGTAATCCAAAGAACTGCCACAGATTCGCCATACTATGTCCTCAAAAGTCGAGATCGTCCAACAACGATTGGAGCTCCGTTGAGGCAGGTGCTGGTGCAGGGTTAGAAACTATGGGTTGTTGGACGGGTGCTGGTGCAGTATTTGCTGCTAGCCATTGTTCTCCGTAGTAACTCCACTGTTCCATGTTCCATCCTTCTGGAAGTCCGGTTGCTGGAATCGGGGGGCCGGTGTTGACCGGTTCAGGGGCTTGATAGATTGGCTCAGCAACAGCGGCAGCGGGTTGCGGTGCGTACGATGTTGGTTGTGGTGCGGCTTCTACCGGGGCTGCAGCGACGGGCGGTGCTTCGAATGGCTGTTCAAAGGCAGAGAATCCCTTGAGTTCGTCACTGGGACGCTTTCTTGTAAACAGCAAGAAGGCAACAAGCCCAACAATCACGATTCCCAAGATGAAGATGACATATGTCATGGTCGTCCCTACCGTGTCCGATATACTCTCAAACAATCCTTCAGAAGGCGCTTCAGATACCACGAATGAGAGTTCTGTTGTTTGGAATTCACCATCATCGTCGGTAACGGTCAGTATGATGTTCCATGTTCCTGCAGGAAGGTCTTCAATGGTCCATGTTCCGCCGAGGTGGTCAACATCTCCAACCTTGTTGCCATCCAAATCAGTGTCCAAGAACGAAGCATCCCACTGGTAGATAAGAGTCGTTTTGTCACCCGCTGTCTCAACAGATTGAGTTCCGTCCAGGGTCAGGTTATCTCCCTCCATGAGATTATCTGCAAGGGTGCCGAGGGTGATGACTGCAGTTGGTGGCAGATTGAGTACGCTGACATTCATCGATTGAGTTGCAGTTGCTCCATCGTCATCCGTGACAGTGACGGTGATCCAACGGACACCCGTTGTTGACCATGACTTGGAAATTGATGCTCCCGTAAGTTCACAATCGTTATCCTTAGTTCCGTCATTATCCAAGTCAGCCATGGCGTCAAAGTCCCAGCAAATCTCCAAGGTGTCAATATCAGAGGCCGTATCGCTTGCAACGACTTCTAAAGAGAGGTTGTCCTCTTCAAACACCGGAGTGTTTCCAGGCAATCCTGTGACGGCAGGTGCGACGTTGTGAATCAAGACTTCGCCAGTTTGAGTTGCCGATGTTGCACCGTCGCTGTCAATTGCTCGGACGTTTAACGTATGAATTCCGGATGTTGTCCATGCAACGGCTTCAGATGAGGAGATTCCAATGCTGGTGACGGTCCAGTTTTCATCGGCAAGAGAGGGGAGCCACTCTACAATGAGCGTGCCTTGGTCATTGCTCGTATCGTCGGCTACGATTCGGAGCAATGCTATTTCGTCTTCGTCAAGATGCCAGGTGCCGTTTGCGTCCTGCAACAGTTGTTCTCCACCGGTCCATAATTCAGGGAAGCCAATTGTTGGTGGGATGTTCAACACGTCCAATGGGCTGGTTACCGTTGTTGTGGCGCCATCGTCATCGGTTGCAATGGCTGTGATATTCATGGGCCCTTCGCTTGTGGGAATGAAGGTACATGTGGGCTGTGTCAACCCTTCCGCACATTCCAATCCCGGCCATGAGATGGTTACCTGCTGCCCAGTTGGAGATGATGTGTCAATATCTTGAATGTCAATTGCACTAATGGTAATGGATTGTTCCACGGGGACAGTCGCATCATGAGAAAGGTTGAATTTAGGTGCACGGTTCAAAACGACAACATCGATTTGAAGTTCATCAATGTCCAATTCTCCGTCGATGACGATGACCTTAACAGACCATGTGCCACTGTTTGACCAGTTCCAATGAGTGGAGCAATCCGGTGCCTCAATAACATCAATGAGTCCAACACGAGACTCAATCTCAAAGACACAATCGACTTCTCCGCCATCTTCGTCATAACTACCTGTTGCGTTGAGGGTGACGTTTTCAAAGGTGTATTTTCCTTCACTTGCCTCAAGAAGAGCGGTTGGGGCGCGACCAATGAAAATTCCAATGGTTGCATCATTGTTCGTCTTGTTGGTGTCGGCCGTCACGTTCATGTCTGGGTCCACTGTGAATTTGAGATTCTTAACTCCCACTGCTAGTTCCTCAGGGACTGCCCAGTTGACGATGACTCGCTCTTCTGAATACGGCCCAATGGCTGTTAACGGTTCTCGGTATGTGACTCCATCAGGTGTCTCAATTTCCATGTATGTTGCTGGAGAGGTGAGTACGCCACGATTTTGAGCAGGTAGTGAAAACATCATCATGTCTCCGGGGAGAGCATTGTAACCAATCGATGCTCCGAGCGTTGAGGTAACACCGTTTCGCGTACGTTCTACGATGACCGATGACGACTGAGCAATGAGGTCAATCCCAACAACGCTGAGGTCTTGAACTACAGTTGCAGCACCAACGATTTTTGTGGCGGGGTCGTAAACGACGACTCCGTTGCTGGTATGGTCGTCACTACTTGGCGTCATATCCTTCATATTGGATACATTGAGAGAAATCTGGGCTATTCCATTCTGGTCCGTTGTTGGGTTAAGGATTGTTCCAGCGATTTCATATCGCAATTGCAGGTTTGTATTCGCTATCGGATTTGGTGGTGAGCCTGCAACGTTGTAGTCCACGCTGATTGTTTCAATTGAATCCGGGAGGGTTGCTGAGTATGCTGTAGCAACATTGAGATTCGTATTACGGCCACCAGGCGACGAGCCGGGGATGACGCTGTTTGAGTCGCTTGGGTTGTACGTTTTCAACAGCCAATCAATGGTAAATCCAGCAGGATTGATGATTCGGTTCCAAACGCTACCTCTTACATCAGGGCAATACCAGTTAAATCCAGTATTGACACCTGTTTCATTCCATTCTGCGATCTTGTAAGAATCATCGCAACCTGTGTATTGAGGTGTGATGCTGTCCTCGCTGGGGGGTTCGTTTTTGATGACCTGCCACGAGTTGTTTTCATCTTCCACGGAGTCGAATTCCGATGGGTCGAAGTAATCTGAACTTCCTGTTACAACGGTTTCTGCTTCAAAGGGCATGTACCACTGGTCACCGTTTCTAAGAGGAAAATCATGCTTTTCCTTCGCAGGAGTGTAACTGTTATCAAAGTTGATATCACCCAATGTGAAGCTCAGGAAGCCGAGATTGAATGGAGCAAAGGTGACATCAAGATTGAAATTTGATTCCATAGTTGCAAGGTCTCGCGCTCTCAAAATATCAACGCCTTCATAATCAATTTCCAAACGACCGCTGGTCCCCTCAAGAGTGGCTCCGCTATTTCCAGAACTGAACGAACCAGAAATGGTGATCTCGTAGGCCAAAACCGTATCACCGTTCTCATCAGTTTCATAGATGATGTCCGTGACGGTATTTGCAGTATCTCCAGTGAGCGTGTTGAGGGATGCGGATACATTTGCCTGCGCGATTAGCTGAGCGACGTCGAATTTGGTTTCATAGACCCATTTGTCTCCAATGCGGTAGTTCGGGACGTCCACAATTGAAAGATTTCCCGTTGAACTGTTCTTGTACGTGTCCTCTTCGCCGAGGACAGGAGTTGGGCCGACCTGGTTTAGCATTGGAGTGAGAAGAAACAAAACGGCGACGAAGGCAGTCTTCCACATATCTCGGTTCATGCATCGTCGTGGGTGTTCTCATACTTTAGGAAGTGTCCCCTACCGCTTCACGGATTCTGCGATTCCAGCCACTGTTGGCCGTAGTAAGACCATTGTTCGGCAGTCCACCCTTCTGGGAGTCCAGTATCTGGTAACGGAGGGCCGTTTCCTTCATCATGGGGTGAAGCGTGTAGCCCAATGGGCTTCGGCGCATTTTCTAGGGCTACTTGGAATAGATATTCTGGCGGTGGAGAATTCGGACGCTTCTCAGCAAGTGCATCCTCGCGGGATTCATTATTTTCAACCATCAAACTCTGGGATACATCACCCCACATCTCTACTTCTCCGGATTTGGATTTTCGTCGTGAGAACATCAACAAAAGTCCAAGGAGTAATACAAGCAAGCCTCCTTGCATCATTGGATTCGCATCTTCGCCAGCCAACGAAGCCCCGATATTTTCCAATGCGGTTCGGTCGGCGGGAGCTACAGCGAACGTGATGACTTTGGTTCCGGGTCGCTGTGGGTCCTCATCCCAAGCCATCACTTTGATGGATTGAGTTCCTGCATCACGGAACGTGTAGGTAACGGTCTTGCCGATGATATCAGCGTCGTTGTCCAGAATCCCATCTTCATTGCTATCGAATTCAATATCAATGTCCCAGACGATGGTTAATCCCTCCAAATCATTGAGTGCATCAATCGTTGATTGCGCATCAAGCGTACACGGCTCATAGGCTACACATGCTACGGTCGCAGTACGAATGAGAGGTGGTGTGTTCAGTACTTCAACCGTAAGAACTTCACTCGTGTGCGCTCCGTCGTTATCGGTCACGTGGTACACCAACTTATGGGTTCCACTTCGGTTCCAAGAAATCGTAAGATTGTCGCCAATGACGTCACAATCGTCATCTGCGCTGCCGATATCATTGGAGTCCATGCTCGGGTCAATGTCCCAACAACGAATCAGTGTATCTTGGTCGGAACTTGAATCGGAAGAAGTTCCTGACACGCTGATGCTTTGCCCTTCGGCAATAGGTAAAATTTGGGCCAGCGGTTCTATGGTTGGCGCAATGTTTGCTACACTAATCCACCGTTCCTCAACACCACTTGATTCACCTTCGGAGTCCGTAATTTCAAGCCTCATTTTGTGCAAACCCGCTTCATACCAGATCATATCAAATTCGGATGTGCGTCCGTCAAATGTGCGTATGAGTGAGGGTTGGGCATCATCGGGCCACCAGGTGTGAGTGAGTTCATCAATATCGTCAATGGAGTCTTGTGCTTGCCCTTTCACCAATACCAGTTGGTCTTCGGTAACGTGCCATGTATTTTGGGCATCCATGAGAATCGGTCCATTTTGGTCAACCAGTTGTATGTTCACGCTGTGCGGTTTGATATTGGTAAACCGAATGTCAATCGTTGCCGTTGCCATGGTGCTATCGTCATCCAGGCCCACGGCAGTAAACGTAGTCCAACCTTCTTTGTTTGATGTGGTCGTACAGATTCGTGTGTAGTATCCTTCCTTACAGTTTGCACCAGGCCAATAGATATCAACCACCCCAGGCCATACGTCTTCTGAATCCGAATCGTTCGCATAGGCGTAGAGCGTAATTGGATACTCTACCATTGCCTCAGTTCGTGCACTCCTAACTTCTAATAACGGTGCACGGTTCAAGACGTCGACCATAACGGTGAGATTGACTTCATCCCGTTCTTCGTCGATAACGGTGATTTCTACAGGATAAGAACCGTCATCAATCCACGAATAGTTGAGTATGCAATCTGGTGATAGCACTTTCTGAGTGGACCAAGTGCGGGTTCCATCGTCAAATGGCACGTTGAATTTGCAGGAGACATTGCCTCCATCTTCATCGAAACTTTCCGAGGCGTCAAGGAGGATGTATTCGTTGGTTAGCCCTGATGAGCCGTTGACAACGGGAGTTGGAACCCGTCCAACAAAGAGGTCGATGATGGCAAGATTGTTGGAAGGGTTAGCATCTGCAGAATTGATTCCGTCAGGGTCTGCTTCCCACATCAAACTCTGCGTGCCGATTTCTGCGGTAATCGGTACGGTCCAATTGAGAGCCACCTTGTGCACCTGATAGGTTTCAAGGGCTGGCAGCGGCACTTTGTTGGTGAGTCCACCCGGTAAGGTGATGACTGCTTCAGTTGCGGTGGATGCGGTAATACCCCGATTGTTAAACGAGACTTCAATTTCCAAGTCATCGCCAGGTAGGACATTGTAACCCGATAGGGCATTAAGCGGAGTGATTACACCGCTTCGATTTCTAAGAATCTGTGCAGCTTCAGCGTCAGCGAATACATCCAGCCCTACCAAATATTGGTCCAGTGTGACGGTGCTCGCTCCCACAAAGGAACCCGATTTGGCGACTAAACCGTGGCTTGCATAGTCTGTTTGGCTGTCGGATGAATCACGTGCATCCCCGATGTCAATGGTTGTCCATGCGCTCCCATTTGCAGCGGTTGTTAGGGATTTGACAATCCCTTCGTGTTCATGATGAAGTTCAAGATTTACTCCGGAAGGATTCGTAAAGCAACTTGAGGATGCATTGACCCAAACCTGCATTGGAGTGTTGAGGGCAGTGATGCTTCGTTCTGGATTGACTTCTAGGCACGAGTCTCTTGAGCCTGGGTTTGAATACGGGTCAACTCCTGTTGACCCTACAGGGTCGTACCGCTTGAGCCGGAAGTCGATGGTGAGCCCAATATCATCTTCGGTGTGTAACCAGGCGTAGTTTCCAACTTCAGGACAATACCACCTGTACCCTTCTGAATCACCTTCGCTGTTGTACGACACCATCTCATACGAACCATTGCAACCTCCATAGTCGGTTGATTGACCGAAGGAATTGGTAGGTCTCCCCACATCCGACACAACCCAGGTTGTGGTATTGGTTTCAGTTACTGGAGGCGGGAAGGGCGTAATATAATCGCTTTGACCCGACCATTGGACATAGGACGTTGTCATCGTAGTCCAACGTTCATTGGCTCGTAATGGAAAATCATAATTCTCGTTTACTGGAGAATAGGTTGTGGAAATCGTAATGTCTCCAAGAATTTGTTCCAAGAACGAAATTCCGCTTGGAACGAACCGTATGTACATGTCAAGGTCACTTCGGATTGAAGACAAATCACTGACGCGAAGGTATTCAGTTTGGGTGTACTCAATGTATACGTTTCCGGAGAATCCTTCTAGGGAAACACCCGATTTATCGAAGTTTGCGCTTGAGCGTAGGGTATAGGCCAGAACAGACATGTTGTCGACATTTTGCATTGAAATTGCAGTCACTTCAGCAGTTGTGTCCCCTTGGATTTCACCAACAGTGGCGTCAACTCCCGTGTCGGTAACAAGAATTGTTGGATCAAAGGTCCCAGAGTATATCCAGCGGTCACCGATTCTCCATGTTGGGACATCAGACACGCCGGGGTCGTATCCCCCTGAATGTAGTACTGTGGCCGATTCTTCAAGCACTGGATGTTCCAATGGAATCATCGTGACAAGGAGCAATGCGGCCAGCAAGCCGGGCACGAAGACGGACCGTCTACTGCTTCCCATGCTGGACGCAGGTGAGAAAGAGACCATCAACGCTTCTCTTCAGAAGCGCCGACCTGCTTACTCCTCTCAGAGAAGGTCAGCTAGTTCGTCCTTGATGATTTCAACGGCTTCAAGAATTTCGTCTTTGTGACGGGCACCGGTGATGACCATCTTACCTGATCCGAAGATGAGACAAACGACCTTAGGGTCGTCAAGTCGGTAGATGAGTCCAGGGAATTGCTCTGGTTCATACTCCACCTTGTCAAAGGGCAAGTGGAAGGTCAAGTGGTTGAGATTGAGTTTGCGAGGGACTCCTGCTTGAGGCTCGCCTGTGAACTTGTCAACACCGTCGTAATCTTCGGGGTAATGGAGGGCATATGTAGCAACCATGTTTTGGACTTCGATGGTGACGTCCTTGAGGTCCCAGGTTTCGATTCCAGCAGCCCGCAAGTCCTTGATCATTCGGTCAATACCTGTGTGGATGTTGTCTTCGTCCTTTCCACCGGTGCAGACAGCGCGTCCGGAGCGGAACATGAGGATTGCAAGTTTTGGTTCGGTAACTCGGTAAACGACACCAGGAAATTGTTCGGGTTCATACTCGCAGTTGAGTTGAATGGCGATGTCAGGAAGGTCAAGTTCTTCAGCAACACGGGTGCTTGCAACTACGTTTACGACAGTTAGGCGTTCTTCATCGGTGGTCATATATAACCCGAATGACCTTTAGTATATAAAAGGAATTTCGGAACTCCACGATTCTGCAAGGGGGACAACAAGGTGCTCAGTCACGCCAAAAAGTCTCTTTAGGCCCTTCAATGAGGGTTGCACCGGGGTTTCCAAGCCGCGAGATGAGCGTCCGACCACCGGCAAGTTCAATCGCTTCGCTTGTTGCCTTGGGCTGTCGTGTTAACGCAACCATACATCCACCGCCACCCGCACCGGTCAGTTTCGCTCCGAGTGCGGTTGGCAGGGCTGCAGAAATGAGGGTTTCAAGCTCTTCCGATGAAACACCAAGATTTCGTAAAATGAGGTGATTTTCGCTCATTGCATGGCCAACAACATCGTAATTCCCTTCTTGGAGGGCTTTTAATCCACGCCGAGATATACTTCCGATGGCTCGTATTTCGTTGATCCGCTCTGGATTGGCCTCAAGAGCAGCAGCGACGAGAGCGACTTGGTGAGAAGTCGGAGCGTGAACACCTGTGTTCCCCAAGACGAGATAAACATCATCTTGTGGTGGAGTCATTGTATGAATCTCCCAAGTTCGCATCCCCTCAGGTGTCTCGAGTTGTCGGGTAAACGCCCATTCACATCCATCTTCTTTCCTATCGGATAGGACAACAACTCCTCCGAGAGTGCTTGTTGATGTATCCATTGGAGATGCTCGTCCGGATTGGGCAGTTGCTTCCGCCATGTGGGCGAGATGGCTCATTTCATCGTGATCTAGGCGGTCTCCTGAATTCTCGCGGCTCGTATCTAAAGCAGCGCACAGCGCTACACTGAGCGCGGCACTTGAGCCAAGTCCAGAGGCACGTGGAATGTCGCCGGTTACATGGACCGAGAGTGGTTTTGGTTCGCTTGTATTGGTCCATAGAGCATGGACGAGATGATGGATGTGAGGGTGGCGTTTTGCGGTGAGGGAACTGCCGTCAATGCTCCATGATTTAGCAGGAGAGATGCGTACATTTAGGCGCTGTTCAAGGGCCACTGCAACCGCTGGTTCGCCGTAAACAACTGCATGTTCTCCGAAGAGGATACATTTTGCCGGAGCGCTCGCCGTCGTAGCGTCTCCGTCAAGGCCCATGGTCACTAGAAGCGGTCGGCCTTCATATTCCTTCTCACAACCACGAGTCATCTCGTTGATTTTTGACGGTGGTTTCAAAGTGCGTCTCCCTCTCGGAGACCTGCCCGAGCATGTCTTTGGCGGTGAGCAGCATGGAACATCCCCTGTTTTTGGACTATGGACCCATTCCTGGATGGGTAATTTTGTTGATGCTCTTTGGAGTATCTGGAGGATTTTTTCTCTATCAGGTTCAGAAAGCCTCACGATTGGTTCTCAAAGGGAAGCCAGAAAACCGGTTTGATAATTGGGGAACCCGAATCAAAGAGGTTGCCACAGGTTGGCTTGGACAAAAGAAAGTTTTGAAAGACCGAGTTGCTGGTGGCATTCACGTCCTCATGTTTTGGGGTTTCTTGATGCTCTCAACCGATATGTTCGATCTCGCTACGGGCAATCAATTCTCTCAAAAGGTACTTCCTGAACTGCTTCGAGGCCCTTGGAATATCGTGGTTGAAACCGGCTATACCATCGCCTTCATTGGCTGCGTGGCTGCTTTGATTCGTAGGGTTGCCTTTACTCCTGAGAAACTCAAGGGGAAGTCTCAGCTTGAAGGCAACGCAATCCTGCTGCTCATCATGACCATCACAACCACATCCTTTGTGGTGGAAGCCGGCGAATCTACCATCTCCAAAACATGGGAACCCATCGGATGGTGGGTCGCTACAACCATAGTACCGAGTACCAGCTTGGTGATTGCAGCCTATTGGGCTCACATGGTCGCTATCTGTGTGTTCCTGTTTTTGATTCCACTCTCAAAGCACATGCATTTAGTCATGGCCTTCCCAAACGTGTTCTTCCATGACTTGCGCCCTATGGCTACGATGGAACCTCTGGCCCGTGGTGAAGACGGCAAGGCCGTTCTGCTCGATGACCTTGATTTGGAATCTTTTGGCGCTGTGAACTATACCGATTTTACATGGCGCGACCTCATTGATGGATGGGCGTGTACCTCATGTGCTAGGTGTCAAGATGTATGTCCTGCATATGCGAGCGGAAAGGCTCTCAATCCAATGGAAATCATTCATGATGTCCGCCACTATGCTAACGACCATTCTGGAACGCTTCTTGCTGGTGAGACTCCAGAAGAAGACATCATCGCTCGCTTCGGTGAAGACGCCATTTGGGCTTGTACAACCTGTCACGCATGTGTTGAAGCATGTCCCATTTACATTGACCACGTGCCAAAGCTCACCGATGCTCGTCGTCACTTGATGATGGAGCGAATGGAGTTTGACGAAAAGGTCGAAGACACCGTCATGCCTTTGATGGCGACCATTGAAAACTTGGAATCGGACTCAAACCCATACGGACTTCCATCTCACGAACGAGGAGACTGGGCTGAAGGGTTGGATGTCAAAGTCGCAGAACCAGCCGAATACATTTACTTCGCAGGATGTGCGGCATCCTTTGACGAACGCAACAAGAAGGTCGCTCGTGATACGATCAGCATCATGAAGGAAGCAGGCCTAGATGTCGGAATTCTCGGTATGCAAGAAGGATGTAGCGGAGATGCTGCACGCCGTGCTGGAAACGAATACCTCTTCCAAATGCTGGCGGAAACCAATCTCGCAACCTTTGAGGAAATCGGTGTGAAAAAGGTCGTAGCCTCATGCCCACATTGTTTCCACACTCTCGGAAAAGAATACAAGGACTATGGAGGGGAAGATATTGAAGTCATGCACCACTCCCAACTTATCAACCATCTCCAAAAGGAAGGAAAGCTTCCAGAACCGAAGCATGATGGAACCGTGACCTATCACGACCCGTGCTATCTTGGCCGCATTGGTGGCGAATTAGATGCTCCTCGGGATGCCATTGGCGGAGTTGATGTAGAGGCTGAACGCCATGGACGAGATTCGTTCTGCTGTGGCGCAGGTGGCGCTCAAATGTGGATGGAAGAGCATGTTGATGACGGTTACGACCGTGTTAACGTCATCCGCTCAAAGGAACTCGCCGCCACAGGAGCTGAAACCGTAGCTGTAGGGTGTCCGTTCTGCTCAACCATGGTTACCGACGGGCTCAATGCCATTGGTTCGGATATGGAAGTCAAGGACGTTGCTGAATTGGTCTGGGAGCAAATCAAAGCAAACGATGCTAAAATCGAAGCAAAGAAGGCTGAAACCGCTGAAGCGTGAGTGTGGTTGCCTTGAGTGGCCTCTCACAAGAAAAATTGCTTGAGTGGTACGACGAGCATCAACGGGATTTACCTTGGCGTAAAACCGACGACCCTTGGGCTATTTTGCTGAGTGAGATTCTGTTACAACAGACCCAAGTAAGCCGGGGACTGGTCTATTGGCAGCGAATGATGGAAACATTTCCAACGGTTCAATCCATGGCGGAATCCTCTGTTGACAAGGTGCTCAAAGCGTGGGAGGGTGCCGGGTATTACAGCAGAGCGCGTCGTCTTCACGCCTTGAGTCAATTCGTCATGCTGCCGTCGTCGAAAGAAGGCTTTGACGGCTCACTTCCATCATCTCATGATGCTCTTTTGTCACTCCCCGGAATCGGCCCTTACACGGCCGCAGCGGTCTCGAGCATCGCCTTTGGTCAACCATTTGCCTGTGTTGACGGCAACATCAGGCGCGTGATGGCAAGGCAACATCAGATGACCGAACCTTCGAATAAAGAGGTTCAATCATGGGCTGACGAACAACTCGTTCGACAACGTCCCGGTGATTGGAATCAGGCCTTAATGGAACTCGGAGCAACGATATGTACGCCCAAAAAACCTCAATGTCATTTATGCCCAGTCAACTCCTCATGTCTTGGAAGAGAAACGGCTACGAACTATCCAAAGCCAAAGAAGACCAAAGTCAAAGAAATCACACTTTGGACATGCGTTGAATTTGACGCTGATGGTAACCCTGTCATACATCAGCGAAAACAGGAGGGTCTATTTGGGGGATTGTGGGGACCTCAACTCGTTGAAGGTCAAAAACCTGGTAACCATGGAGAAGACGATTTTGTTGGTATCGTTTCGCACAAATTGAGCCATAGAGCAATGAATGTCCACGTGTTTGTATCAACAGAACAGAGTCAGAAAACAGGACGCAATCCATCAGACCTCGCCCTTTCTGTATTGGATCAAAAAATCCTCGGACTCGTTAGAGAATCAGGTAAAGGATACACTCCTGATACGAAGAGTTGATACCACCTCTTTCGTTGTTGATGTCATGGAATGGACTACTCTTGCAGCGTTGCTCTCTCTTCTGGCTCTCGGGATGGCCGTCCCGGGGCCGAACAATTCTACCTGTGCTGCCCATGCATCAATTCACGGGCGTCGCTCAAATATTCCGTTGATTATCGGTCTTGGAATTGGTTTTTGGTGTGAACGTTATCTGTGGACTAGCAGTAAATGCGTTTGATGCAGACAGTTTTTTAGGAAAAATTCTCCATTACCTTGGCTCCATCTTGATGATACTTCTTGGGCTTGGGCTCATCTTTATTGGAACTTCAAAGCGTACAGTTAATGTTGCAACTTCAATTCCCAAATTGGGATTGAAGACAGGCATCGCCATGCAAATTGTCAACACAAAGCAATGGATGGTTATTTTTTCATTGCTCACGGTGATGTTAACATCTTTTGAATCCGAACCAGGAGGAATTCCCGGCGGAGTCCTCGGCACATTCTTCATAGCGACCGTCAATACTTCCTTCGGGGTTCTATCAATGGGAGTTTGGACGAATGTCGGTGATCGTGTTCAGCAACGAATATCAAATCCGAAATTTGCACGGATTGTAATTTTGGCTTTGGGAGTTCTTTTGTTGATGTTGAGCGCGTTGATGTTGCTCAGATATCATTTTGGTTGATTCCTTGGGTATTGGTTTCACTGGCTGGCAGTTGTTCTTGTGCTTGATTCAAATCGATTCCGAAGGACGCTAACGCCATCATGAGTCCTCCAACGACCAAGTATTCTGCAGGCCCAGCAAAATTAATTCCAAATTGAGCCTTGTTAAGGAATTCTTCAGTGGTTAACCCCTCGGTGTCAAAGGTGCTCACGGCGTACTGGAACGACACAATCATGACTACGAGTGACAGGAGGGAGGCTGTAATACCTGTTTTCCTCATTTTTGAACCTGGACTTGTTGACGGATCCAGTGCGAAGTGCCCCAATATCGCCCAAATAATGCCACCTCCAAAGGCTACCATTGAGGCATAGATGTGCGGGTCAATGTGGTCGTACATGTCATAATACGCCACCAAGATGACATGGAACCCAACGATGATGCCCGCAAGACAAGATGCATTCCACAGACGGTGATTCTTTGGAGTTAATCCGTGGTACAGATGCCAGGCAAACATCATCTGCAAGAAGCCGGTGAGAATAAGTCCATACGTGAAAACAGTTCGTTGGAGCCCTGGATAGTCCGCTTCAGATATGAAGATTGGAAAGGCTCGGGCTCCGCTTGCAAAATGAATGGTCATCGCTGCAATCACAGTCATTGTAGGAACCAACCAACTCATGATCGCAAGGAGGTTTCCTTGCCTGAGGGTCAACGGTAAGCGTCGACCGTATCTCTGATGCACGTGTCAAAACCCTCCCATGTCATGCCTAGAACTCGTTCAGCCTTTTCACTTGAATAATTCGTATCTCCCTTTCCTAGAGATTTAACAACTGCACGGGTTAAATAGCGTTGTTTGCCGAACAATCCCCCCAGCCAATCCTGGAACACTGCTAGGGGTAGCAGTATGTTGGGCAAAGCAAGTTTGGGGGATTTTGATTCAGGATACAATTCCCGTATCTTTCGGCAGATGGTTGACAGGGTAAGATTCGTGTGCGGGGCCAGAATGAACCTTCCCTCAGCGTTGTCAACCTCAAACGCACGTCTGTGAGCACGTGCTACATCACGAACGTGGACGACCGCCATTGGAAACTTTGGTGCTACTGGAAATGCTCCTTTCAGTGCATCTTGGAAAAAATCAACGCTTGGTGTGGGGCGAACGAAACCGCCTCCAAGTACTGCGGTTGGATTGATGATGCGGACGTCCAGCTCAAGTTGTGTCGCAAGTTCCCACGCCAAGTGCTCTGCTTGGGTTTTTGCAGTGGTATAAGGTAAATTTGTGTCGGTCTGCCAGTTTGATTCATCTTTCAGTTGACCTTTGGGTTCGGTTCCAACTGCTGCTGTGCTTGAAGTGTAGACGACTCTCGGAATTTGGGCGTTTGCAGCAGCATGAAACAGATGCATGGTGCCTTTGTTTGCGGTGTCAAGGATGGCTTGTGTATCGCCTTGAGTGCTGTAAATAGTTGCAGTATGAAACAGTCCATCACAGCCAGTCAGGTGTTCAGCCCAACCATCAGCATCCAAAACATCTCCTTCAACAAGTTCCAATCGGTCTTCCATCCCCAAGTCCTTGGCATGCTGTAAAACATGGTCAACTTTTGATGGGTCAGAGAGTGAACGAACCGAACCCTTCACGCTGTAGCCATGTTCAAGCAGGTCCCGAACAATATGATTTCCAATGTGTCCGTTTACTCCAGTCACGAAAATACGCGGTGAAGAAGGCTCCTCCATACACCCGCCTAGCCACGGGTCTCGTATGAACCTTCAAGTGTGTCTGCATACACCGCCGCATGAGACCCATGCCCATTCGCGTTCACGACACGAAACGACGAGAAAAAGTGGACTTTACGACTCTCGAACCGGGTAAAGTATCGATGTATGTGTGTGGGGTGACAGTTTACGACCGTTGTCACCTTGGCCATGCAAGATGTTACCTTGCGTTTGATTTGATTCACCGATGGCTTGAAGCAAGTGGATTTGACGTTGATTATGTGCAGAATTTCACAGATATTGATGATAAAATCATTACGAGAGCCAATGAATTGGACGGGGACTGGAAAGCATTGGTTGACCAAAATATTGAGGCTTACTACGAAGACATGGATGCACTCAATATTCTCAGAGCAGATTCCTACCCCCGATGTACAGATTACGTGGACCAAATGATCTCAATCACAGAGGACCTCATCAACAAGAAACATGCCTATGTGACGGATGACGGCGTTTACTTTCATGTCGATTCAGCCCCGGATAAGTATGGAATACTCACCGGTCAGTCCATTGATGCGGTTCGTTCAGGAGCAGGTGGTCGAGTTGATGGAACTGCTTCTACCAAGCGAGACCACAAGGATTTCGCTTTATGGAAAGCAGCAAAACCAAACGAACCCACATGGGAATCTCCCTGGGGCCCGGGTCGACCGGGATGGCACATTGAGTGTACTGCTATGTCTCTAGACCACTTTGACAAAGAATTCGATATTCATGGAGGAGGCCACGACCTACGCTTCCCACACCATGAAGCAGAAATTTTCCAAGGAGAGTGCCATACCGGCCATTCGCCTGTTGTTCATCATTGGCTTCACAACGGGTTTGTGAACATTGACGGAGAAAAGATGAGTAAATCCCTCGGGAATTTTTGGGCCATCCGAGACATTCTTCAGCATGTTGACGCAATGGTTCTACGGTTCGCCCTCATCAATGCTCATTATCGTTCACCAATTGACATGAATGAGACGCTTCTGAAAGATGCAGACCGCAATTATAATCGGGTTTTAGAATCCTATGTTTCTGCTTTGAAGGCATGCTCTGATGATTCACCTGTAAGCCTTCCAAAGCCAGATTTGACATCTGAGCAACCCCTCGTCAAAACACTTGGCTTACTCGAAAAGATGGCTGAAGGTTTCGCCCGAGCTATGGATGATGATTTCAATTCAAGAGAAGCCGTTGCCAAAGTTCTCGGCATGGCTCGCGAAATTGGGAAAATGCTTCAATCTGGACTTGATGATGCCGATAAGAATGCGTTTGGTAATTATGCAGTTCAACTTCTTGAAGAGACTGCAGGAAAAGTGCTTGGTGTTCTACCGAGCCGTGAGATGGCGCTTGCAGAACCCGAAGATGATCCGCGACGAGCAGAGATTGCTGACGAAGTGGAAGCATTGCTCTTACAACGAAGTGAAGCAAGAGCCAACAAAGACTGGCCACGTGCAGATGCTATTCGGGACGAACTCAATGAACTTGGCGTTATCGTAGTAGATAGTTCAGAAGGCCCAACTTGGGACCTCGCCTGATCATTCTTCTTCCTTTGGAGGCTCCATCGGAGGCATGGACGGGACAAAAGCAACGTCCTCCAAGACTTCTGCATTTCCTTCCTCCCACATCTTCTCAATGCGAACCTCTGCTGCTAGGGCGTCTTCTCCTCCTCGTGATACGAAGAACAAAGCAACCAGCATGACAACAACCAAACCTAGGAACAACAACAAGGCTTTGTCCTTGGCTTCGTCCTCGCTGGATTGTTGGTCATCAAGTGGATTATCTGGGATGTCGGTTCCACCAGTGTCGGTTCCTCCGTTATCGGTTCCACCAGTGTCGGTTCCTCCGTTATCGGTTCCTCCATTGTCAGTTCCTCCGTTATCGGTTCCTCCATTGTCAGTTCCTCCGTTATCGGTTCCTCCGGTATTGCATGGTGGATTTGTTCCGTCATCACAAGGCACCACGGTTGGTCCGTCAATAACTTCGAAGTCTGTTACGACTGGCAGGTTCTCTGCACGGTCATAATAGCGATCATACAAGAGGGACATGCTGATTTGGGCGTTAGCGTTTCCAGAGCCGTTTATGACGTTGAAATAGCGCTCATCACCGTAGGTATACCAAGGGTCTAGTCCAACATTTGTCATGCCGGATGTGACGCTGCTAAAGTCAGATGCATCGCCAAAGGCTGCGGACATTTCGTCAGGGTCAAATCGCATAGCCATGGTGAGATTCTCAGTGATGCTCGCCCATGTTTGAGCACCCTCTGGTGCAGCAAGGTATGTGATGTCCAAGGATTTTCCAAAGGCTCCAGCAGGTTCGTGGTCGGTTCCCTTGAGCGAGGTCATGAGGTCGGTATCGCCGTATATTGCAAGGCCGCCGACGATTGATAGTCGGATGTCAGGGTCGACTGCGTTGATGAGATTGCGATATGGGTTGGTGTGAATGTTGTCTACAACCACGAGGTCAGCAGCAGTTCCGGCTGTGATCGTGCCGACTTCATTCTGCCAGTTTGTGGCAAGTGCTGCACCGGATGTGACCATCTCAACCATTTCATAATCGGTGAAGATATCCCCGAGCATTTCATCATCCCACAAATCAGCGACTTTGAGTTCATGCAGAGGTGATTTTGAGCCTGATGGTGCCCAATCTGGTGCGAGTGTGATGTGAACTCCAGCAGCCTTTGCTGCAGCGACATCAGCAGTGTTTCCATACAACAGGAGGTTGGACAAAGGAGACCAAACTAAGGTTGAGCCTGCTGCTGCCATCTGCGTGAATTCATTTTCTCCAAGTGCTACACCGTGAATAAGAACAAGCTCTCCAACCAACAAATTGTTTTGTACGAGGATGTCAAATTCCGCCCGACTGCGTTCGTCAACGCCTTCCGCTATGTGGACGAACCAAGCATCCAGTTCTCCACTCGCATTTCCTGTCTTTATGTGGTTCCCGACGTAATCGGAGGTAAGTTCAGTGACCTTGGTATGGATTTCATCCCTTCCAAAATTGTAGTCTTCAATGTTACGTGAAAGGATGGTCCCATAGCTGTCATTCGGGTTCATGGGGCTTCCCTGTGCAGCGGTTGTACCACCAACGATTGACTTCATTTCGATGTACTTCATTGCTTCTGATTCCATGTTCCAATAAGGTCCAGAGTGGACCAGCATTTTCGGCTTGGTTACTTGTTCGCTATAATCTGGGTGATTTTTCCATTCATAGCGGTTATTGTAGCCGCCCCATTCGTTTTGGCTGTTCTGAGAAAGATGCGTGTCCATGTCCCATAACGGTGCTTGGTTGTAGTGAAGGTGATTGTGAAGGTCGATTAGCCCAGGATAAATTGTTCCGTCAGTTTCAATCACAGGAACGTTGGAGAGTTGGATGTTTGAGGGAATGTTGTCTCCCCATACTGCCTCAATCATTCCATCTTGGACCAGAATATGGCCTTCATTGATGACGTGCGCCTCCCCAGTCATGGGGACCACTCTTCCCTTCAGCACGTATGCGCCATCATGTGAATTGTCACTAAGTCCGTAGCAACGGACCATGTTTTGTGCGACGATGTAGGTTGCTGAACCTTCCCATCCTGGAGTCGGGGGTGAAACCTTGGTGATGGTTCCTGAAAGGTCCTTGACGTAGGATGTGTCCCACCATGAGTCTTCAGCAGGGTATGAGAGCGAGTCAATGAGGTTCCCGTTAGCATCGGATATGCTGGCTGAGTCAGGGTCAAAATAATCCAACTCAATTCGGGAACTGTCTCTGAAAATCACAATGTGGCCATCAGCCTCAATGGTTGTGTTCCAAGCAAGGCGGCATGGGGCTGAACCTTCTTCTGGCGAATCATCAAGGAGCCAGTTTGAGACATCAACCGGCTCTGAACCACTGTTCCAGAGTTCAATAAATTGGTCAGAGGATGAACCGATGTATCCATCGTTATTCCAATCGGTTCCGTTGTAATCTTCGGAGGACGCAGAAACAAGGATTTCGCTGATTCGGATGTCACTGGAGTCTCGCCCTGCGGCGGGCATGATTTCAGTGTCCTCTTCCATTGTGATTGCAGTCCCAAGGGTGGACATTAGGAACAAGGCGGATAGAAGGATGGCGAGTGTTGTGCCGTTTCGCATGTATGGTCGGAGAACGATTCAGCACATCAAGCAATCCCTTGTTGTCTTTGATTGTAGGACATGAGTTCAAAAGGCCCCAATGCTCGCGAACGCTATGGCCACCCAAGACCTTACCGAACCTATATTTGCTGAAACCATTGAAAACAACGACATCGTTATTTTGGACTTTTGGGCCGAATGGTGTGGCCCATGTAAGGCATACGGTCCCGTTTACGAGCGTGTTTCCGAAGATTTTCCCGATGTAGTTTTTGGAAAAATTGACACAGAAGACCAGCAACAACTTGCTGGAATGTTTGGAATTCGGTCAATTCCAACCACGATAGTATTCAAGGAAGGAATTGGTGTTTTCATGCAGCCTGGAGCCCTCCCCGAAGACGCCCTGAGAGATCTTGTCCTCAAAATTAAGGAAATTGACATGGACGAAGTACGAGCCGAAATGGCTGAAAAAGAAGGCAATGAGTCCTAAGACCCAAGCATCCGATTGGTTCAAGAAAGTTCGCCTCACCGGTAGTAACATGGACGTTAAGCCATGGCTCGTGATATTGCTCTTTACAACGAGCATGCTTGCAGGTTGTTTTGGGGACCAAAAAATAGATGATGGCGGCTTGGAAGCTCCATATGACATCTATCCAGACCCGTGGGAGAGAGCCTCCAATTCTTATGATGACAGCGACATCTATTCTCGAGTAAGCATCAACGGTTCAAACGGAATTGATACCGTTCGTTCTGTCTATGTTGAGGTTCCAACCATCACTGCTGCCGATGGAGGTTCAGGACTCACCGGTGGAGCAGAAGTCCATCTCGGACTATGGCTCCCGGTCATCGAGGGGTGCGATTATGAAAGCGAAAACATAGATGAATCCTGTCGTGTTCCCGTCATCGCAGAAGTTGGCCCGTATTACGATGACGGAGATGTTGATGCATTGACGCCAGCAGACCGACTCGGCAAGATGCTCATTGAGAATTACGTCCCTCATGGATATGGCGTTGCCCAAGTTTCTGTCTTCGGTACAGGCGAGTCCAACCATTGTATGGACCTCATGGGCACTGACGAACAACGAGGCATTGACGCTGCAGTAACCTGGCTTGGAACCCAATCGTGGTCAAACGGTAAGGTCGGCCTCATCGGTAAATCCTATGACGGCTCAACACCCTGGCAGGCTGCAACCTTTGGAAATCCTCACTTGGCGACCATCGTCCCAATGTCGGGCCTTATCGGTGTTCACGAACTGATGTGGAGAAACGGAAGCATGGAAGCAAGAGGTATGATCATGCACAATGGGGTATACGGTTCATTCGGAGTCGACGGCGACGCTGAAGACCCAGAAAATCTCTGTGAAGGATACCTTGAGGGATACGCTAACGGCCCAGCCGCTTATCTATCAGGTGGAATGGTAGACTACGCAGGCAACACCTATTGGACAGAGCGTTCCTTCTTGGACCGAGTCGTTGAAAATTACAACGGTTCAGTATACATTATCCAAGGAATGCAGGATTGGAACGTCGATCCACACATGGCATTCCCCACGCATCAAATTGTTGAAGATGCAGGTATTGAAGTCAAAACACTAGCAGGCCAGTGGGCTCATGACTATCCCGACCGAAGCACAGGCCACAGTACTCTTCCGTCTGGGAAGGGCCTTGAAGCATACCCCTACACGCTGCGATGGGATTGGGCTGATGAGATGCTGTATTGGTTTGACTGGTATCTCAAGGGAGAAGGACGAGCACCAGCGCTTGGAGTTGAAATGCAAGACAACCGTGGTGGATGGCGCTTTGAAGCCACCTACCCCGCAGAGGATACGTTCTATCTCGAAGTTGGTGCTGCTGACATGAGTCCATCGGGAGCTTCTATGGTGACTGGAACAGAAACCATCACGCTCACATACGGTCCCTTTGACTCGGATGTTTACATCGCCGGTATGCCAACATTCCATATCCCAATAACGCCTCATACCGCCAACGGTGCTCACGCATTCCTCGTAATGACAGACAGTTCTGGATTACGGCTAGGTCACGCTGTTATGGACTTCCGGTTTGCGGACGGAGGGCGTGACGGAAACGTTGCCCTCGTTGCCTTTTCAACAGTTCTCGGAAAGATGGAATTCATGCCCATGGACGTCTTCATTGAAGCCGGTGACTCCATTACGATCACGATGACACAAACCGGAGAAGATTACGTTCCTTCACCTGCCGCCGTTGGCGGATACTCAGTCAACTGGGCAGGTGCCAGCATGACGCTCCCTATCGTTAACCGCACGTGTGAGGATTTGTTCCAAGCACCGATTCACGTCTATGGTGAAGACAGTTCACGAGTTTGTTGAACCTTCACTTTAACCCCAAGAAGGGCCTACGGAGGACAACTCCCTGCGTCATCCTCTTAAGCCCTTGACAAACGATTTGCACTATGGTTTTGAGTGCTCTTCCCGGTGTAAGCGAACGAATGGCTAAGAAAATGACAGAGCATTTTGGCTCTGAGGAAGCCGTAGTATCAACTCTTGAGTCGGGTGACCTAGGGAGATTGGCAGAGGTTGAAGGTCTGTCTGTTAAACGAGCACTTTCACTCGCTAGGAGTTATGCTGGCGATGCAGGCCAATTCCTGGCCACCAAGGAAGCAGTCCGTCTTCATCAACAACTTATGGGCCATCTCCAATCTTTTGCCTCATGTGCTGCATCTCGTGAACGCATGAGCCTTCTTACACCTATCGCCCAACCTGAGCAACGAAGGGAATACGTCAGTGCAGCAATGAAGCTCCCGAATGAATGGCTGCTTAACCAACAACAGGCATGGTCCTCATTGACGCGCCTCCGAGATGTTAGTGAGCGCTATGAACGTGTTGTGGTAAGCCATGAGCCAATGGATGAATTGAAGAAATATTGCCGTGTTCTCAAACCAGGTGAAAACGAAACATGGAACGATTACACGGTATTCAAGACCGTGACATGGGTTGGGAAGGGAGCGCCTATGGATGCGCCCGATGGATGGCTTGTCCTCAGTAACGCTCTAGAATCCTCTCTATTGGTTCCTGAACGAACCATTGATTGGTTCAACACCAATCGTAAAACTCTGAACATACTATGCGCATTGATGGAAGAATTTAATCAAGGCAATTTTGCTCAAAACCTTGCGCTTTCAGATTTGGCAGAGAGTTTGGGTGAACTCAGTGAATTGCCCCAAGCGCTTGACGCTTTGGGAGATGGTTCTAAAATTGAAGAAGTTGAACGAATCAAGGATGAGTTGTGGACTGAAGCAAAGCGACTTGAGACTGAAGTGAATAATGAAGTCGAGCAAGCCATGAACGATGCAAAAATGGCCCTTTCGGGTGCAGAACTACTGGAAGCGTTGGCGGATGGTGCAGGCTTTCAAAGGAAACTCAAAGAGGCTACGGGCCACGTTATTCAGGAAGCCATGCAACGAGCTCGCGACCACCTTGCAGTGTTCCTAGAGCCTGCTGGAATTCGATGCCCCTACGAACTCTTCACGAAAACTTGGCCTGCAAAAGTTGACAGACAAACCATCGATGGTATTGACGAGACACTTGAATCCAAACTCAAGGCGGAACAATCCGAGCACCTCGTCACATTAGCACGATTGCTTGGTCCAATGAAGACTCGCTGTGAACAAGCAGTGCAACGAATGATTGAATGTGACCAATGGCTCTCGGTAGCAAGATGGGCACATCAAGACGCCTGCGTAATGCCGGAACTTGTGGACCACGGAATTTGGCTTGAAGAAGGTCGTCATATTCTTCTCGGCGTCACACCCGATCCAGTCACCTATGGACTCGGAAACGCAGCGAAAAAGGGTGACCAACAGACGTTAGCATTGCTAACGGGGGCTAATTCTGGAGGGAAAACTACCTTGCTTGAGTGTCTTGCCTATGCATCAATTTTAGCCCATATGGGCCTGCCAGTTCCGGCAAAGAAAGCACGGATTGGAAAGGTCGATGCACTTCACATTCTAGCTAAAGCAGGTGGCACACAGAGCGCTGGAGCACTGGAGCAGACATTGATTGAACTTGCTTCGGTTGTAAGTAACGAAATGCCAAAACTCATCCTAGCGGATGAACTTGAAGCCATCACAGAGCCCGGTGCAGGTGCTCGGATCATCGGAGGCATGCTTCTTGCAGCGGCATCACAACCAGACACGACAATGATGCTCGTTACTCACCTTGCTCCTGCCATTCTAGAAGCTACAGGAAGGAAAGATTTGCGAGTTGACGGTATTGAAGCACGAGGTCTTGGTGAGGATTTGGAATTGGTTGTTGACAGAACTCCGCGAAGAAATTATTTGGCCCGTTCTACTCCCGAATTGATTCTTCGCAGGCTTGAGAGGAAAACAACAGGAGCCATACAAAATTTATTTGTGTCAATTCTTGCTAACTTTGAAAGTGCTTAAAACAGCAACTGTAACCCGTTTTAGCACCCCTATGTTCAAAAGGGAGAAGTTTTCGTAACTTCTTTCATGCAATTAAGCGACGATGGTAATTTTATGTGGAACGGGACAGAATGGATACCGAATCCAGATGCAGCTAATGTTACTCCGGAACACAAGGCAGTGGATGAAGTCCCAATGGCTGAGGCGTCAGTACCTGAAGTTGTAACACCCGAACCTGTGGCGGCTCAAACACCTGCTGTAATGGCTCAATCTCCATTGGCAATGGAACCAATGACGACAATGCCTGGTGCAATGGTGGTCGGCTCTGTTCAAGATGCTCCAACCGGCGTCTCAGCCATCAATATGGCAGCAGCACTTTCAGTGTTCAAATACGGTGTGTTGACGATCCTTGGTATGTTTCTTTCAGTGATTGTTCTTGGAATCGTATGGGCAGGAGCGGTTGCCTTTTCAGCTTCGGGAGATGGTGGTGGTGCTGTTGCACTCATCAGTATTTTTGGAGCTATTCTCATCACGGTCATTGGCTACGGTCAAATGATCATCTATCCGGTGGGTGTGGCTCTGAAAGATGGGCGCAGCGATTCCGTTTCCTTTGGTTATGTAGATTCATGGAAAACATCGATTGCAGGATTTATTGAATCTGCTGGAGTTACCGCAGGAATGGCTTTCATTATTGGCGTCGGAGCATATCTCGAAAGTCCTGAGTTGATGGGGATTGGTGGTTTTGCATTCTTTATATTCATGATTGGCTATGTGCCCTACATGGTGCGTAAGGCTGCAGAAATCATGAACTGATTCTGTTCAATTCGGCAACTCTAACTCCACAGCAAAGAGTGGGTCCGGGTCAGTAGAATCGTGGTAAGCCACGACGACTCCACCATCGTTGAGGATTCCAAGTGATGCAAAGTCAAAACGTATGTCGTTACCTGCACCGGAGGTGGAATCCAGGTCCCCAAGGCCTACGTATGTGAGCGTATCCGGGCTCATATCCTCGCTGTATCCTCTGACATGGTAGACTGTGTCAACGTCTGGTCCATCGGTAGATTGGTAACGAACATTGAGGATGAACAGATCCAATTCGCCGTTTGCTTGGAATTCCCATTCTTCAATCTGCGATGCGGTTTCTCCGAGCGTGTAGGTGTAGTTACTCCAGGAGATTGCACCGTCTGTAGACATGTAATGCGTAAACGTGGTTCCCGAGTTTGAAACACAGTGCAACGTACCTGCTCGGTCAATTTGACAGTATTCTGATGGGAACTGGACTTCAAGTTCATTCCATGATAGGGTCGTGTCCATGTAAGCAGCGTTGCCGTTGCTGTAGTATGATGGGAAAAGGAGTCCGCCACTAGGGACGGGGAATGCTCGCATTTCTTTGTGCGGCTTGTTTACATCCCAATACGCAGGAAGGTCGTCATCAGTAAAGTCGAGATCAAGGTCAATTGGGGGGTCACCCCCACTTCGGTCGGGGAATTGGAATGGATAGTAGTTCAATCCGTCTACACTGATTTGGCCGCCAGCATTTTGTGTTTGATGCCAGAAGTTCGAGACCACGATGCTGGCCCATTCGCCGCTTCCAAGAGACGAACTGATCGGTCCAACTACCTCAACCTGCCACGAACGGTCGTAGAAGGGTTCTGTGATTCGGTTGTAACACCATGTCCATTCGCCTTCGGATTCATCGTAAAGCAATGCGTAAAATTTGTCAAGTTTCAAATCACCACCAACATATGGGAACCATGACATGGAAATGATGTCTCCATTTGTTGCTTGAACGATACTGCCTTCCCCTAATCCCTCAGTTCCGGGGTTTGTCGGTACAAATGTTCTGCACTGCGTATCGGGTAATGCGCCAGGAATGTAGGTGTCCCACACATGACCACGATCATCTGAGTATACAGGATATTCTCCGCCGATATTCAGGATTTGTCCTTCAATGGATGTGGCGAGATAATGTTCACAGCAGTTGCCGCCATAGGTCGCATCAAATACAGCCCAGGTCGTGTTGGTGGTTTGATTGGTTCGAAGGTCTACGGTGACGAAGTTTGCTTCCAAATCATGTGATTGGGAATCAGTTCGCTCATAAGACTCCCAAATTGAGATAATTTCTTCTTCCTCAACCGTTCCTGCGCCATCACCAAAACAACCCGCAAGCAGCATGGAACATACCAATGCCAAACTCAACAACACCCGTTGCATGATTGTCCGTCCATGCGGCGTGATTTGAAGGCGTCGCTTTACAGATAGCGTTCAAAATGACGACAATTCCTTTTCCAGCCGGACCAACCCTTCAGCAGTAAACGAACCCATCCAAGTCAATGCTTCACCGTCGATGCACAAAACCCAGGGTCGTTTTGCGCCCATTGATTCCATGGATTGTGCAATTTCTTCACCTTCTTCCATTGCAAACTCATGCGGTTCGCTTGAGAGAAGGATTCCTTCCACCCCGTGTGCGATGAGGATTTCTGCATTCACGACAGGATAGCCGGTACCAGATGCTTCAAATTCCGGGACATTGAATCCTAGGGCCTCTATCATGCCGGCAGCATACGTTCCAGTTTGTGCAGCCATGAGTGGCTCATGCCAAATCATAGGTGCGACGATACCTCTTGATTCAGCTTGGCTGACTTCACGAAGTGAGGCCTCTATACGTTGGGCAAGTTCTTCTCCTCGTGCATCACAGTCAATGCATGATGCGAGTTCTCGCAACATTGCGGGTACGTCACTCGGGCGTTTCACATCACAGACAAAGGTTGGAATTCCTTGCTCCAAGCACCAATCATAAACTGATTTAGGGTTTTCATCCCGGTCCATTACGACCAGCGTAGGTCTTGCGGCCTTGATTTTGGAAAGTGTAGGGGTTTTCGTTCCTCCAACAATCGTGATGTCGTTGACCATCGGAGAGGGGTGAATGCACCATGGCGTTCTCCCAACAATGGATGAAGAATCAAGACCGAGGTCAAACAAAGTAAGAGTTAGACTTGGAACGAGCGAAACGACTCGCATGGACATCACTCAAACAACGGTAAAGTGAACAACAGTACCATCCACTTCGAAGTGTTCAGCTCCTGCCGGAGGAGTCGCCCCTTTTTCGTGGAATATGCACGCAGATGTACGTGTCTCGGTTGCTACCCACTCTTCATCTGCAGCCATCATGCTGGGGGCGTTTTCCATCCACACCTCCAGTTCAATTGTTGCTTCAATGTCGAGGTCAAGGGTCTTACGACGAGCCTGTACGCGACGAGTAATATCACGAGCCATACCCTTGGACAGGAGTTCAGGCGTATCGTTCATGTCCAATACAAGACTCACATGTGACGTTGTTTCTCCGTGTGTTACTTCCACAGTCTGAGCAGCAAATCCTTCTCGTTCCACTCGCTTCACTTCAATATCTGAACGTTCTATGAGGATGCCCATAATCGTCGCAGTTCCTGCATCGATTTGTGCAAGAAGCCCGACAGGGTCCTCTGTTGATTTGATGGCGTTAGCGACATCGTTTACGTTTGCACGAGCTTTTGGTGCAAGTGCTCTGAAATTGGGAGCGAGCTCAATACGTTGGAATCGGTCAAGGTCGTTCTCAACCTGAATGATTTCAACATTCAGTTCTTCGGCAAGGAGGTCATGGAATGCAGAGAGGTCAGGACCAGCGACAATGAATCCTTTTGAGCAAGGCAAGCGTTGTCGACGGTTGTTATCAATTCTGACCCTTCTGCCAGCCTCTGCGAGTTCCCGGACCAAATCCATTGAGGCCTCAAGAGCAGAGTCGTGTGGAGGTAGAGTTGCTGTGGCTTTGGCGGCTACTTCGTCCCACTCATCAGCGGTAGCGCCTTCAATTGCCCCTGGAATTCCTAGCGGCCAGTCGGATTGATGGACGGCTAGACCGGTGAGGTTCCGATGAATGGTGTCGACCATGAAGGGTGAGATTGGAGCGATCAGTCGGCAGAGGGTAGTGAGCACTTCATGAAGCGTATGCTGGCAAGCCAACTTGTCTCCGCTATCTGCCTCGTCCCAAAGCCGGCGACGGCTTCTGCGAACGTACCAGTTTGAGAGGTCGTTAACGACGAAATCTTCCAAGTCTCGACCTGCTTTGTGGAATTGCCAGTTCACAAAACTCTCGTGGTATCCTGTTGCGACAGTGTTCAAGCGGGATAGAATCCATCTGTCCAACTCTGGGCGCTGGGCAGTATCGCTGCTGGATGCTTCGGGGTCAAAGCCGTCAAGTGCAGCATAATCAGCGTGGAATTTGTACACGTTCCACAGAGTGAGGAACATCTTGGCATAGGTTTCTCGAACTCCATTTGAATCAAACTTTAGTGGATTCCAAGGGGCACCTGCAGTTACCATGTACCAGCGAGTAGCGTCTGCTCCTTCACGGTTGAAATGGTCCCAAGGGTCAACAATATTCCCTCTGGACTTTGACATTTTCTTTCCCTCTGCGTCGAGGATCAATCCGAGTGATAGGCATCGTTTGTACGCCTTGCTGTCAAACACAGTTGTTGAAACGGCAAGGAGGGTGTAAAACCATCCCCGTGTTTGGTCAACACCTTCACAAATGTAGTCCACTGGGAAGGATGCATCAAATTGTTCTCCTCCGTCAAATGGATGATGCCATTGGGCAAAGGATGCACATCCAGAGTCAAACCAGCAGTCCATGACAAAGGGTTCTCTATGCATAGGTTGGCCGTCATCGGAGAGAAGTGTGAATCCATCGACAATCGGTCGGTGGAGGTCCACATCATCGGGACATTCGGGATTTTCAATACCTGCCGCTACTGCTTTGGCGACTTCTTCTTGAAGTTCCGAAATCGAACCGATGCATTTCATTTGACCGTCTTCGGTTCGCCATACGGGTAGGGGAGTTCCCCAGTAACGCTCACGGGAAATCGCCCAATCTTTGACGTTGCGAAGCCATTCACCAAAGCGGCCTTCTCCGACCCAGTCGGGAGCCCACTCAACTTCGTCGTTGAACTCAAGCAGGCGTTCTTTGACTGCTGTCATGCGCACAAACCATGAATCCATGGCGTAGTAGAGCAAGGGGTGATCGGTTCTCCAGCAGTGGGGGTAATCGTGAGCATATTCCTTTTCTCGGTAAAGCAATCCGCTTTGTGGGCCTTTTCCGTTTGAACCACCAGACGCACTGAGAAGTGCGATGATTGTTGCATCACAGTCCTTGACATAGGTTCCGTCGAGTTCAGGGTGAGTTCCTTCGATGAAACTGCCATCCATTCCAACGGTGTGATGGGCAGGAAGTCCAGCTTCCATCCCGAGATTGTAATCGTCTTCACCATACATGACTGCAGTATGGACGACACCGGTTCCGTCAGTGGTTGTGACCCAATCGGCTTCAAGAACCGTCCAAGCGGTCGTTGAACCCATTCGTGGTACGGCGTCTGGGAACAAGGGTTCGTAGGAACGACCGACTAAACTGCTGCCGGGGAATTCTTCAATGATTTCAACGTGATGTCGCAGCACCTCTTTCATGAGGTCCTTCGCAAGAATGAGTTCTTCTCCAACATCAGCACCCCCTGCTCCGGTCCACGAGTCACCAGCCGCTTCCTTGACTCGGCAGCGAACATAGGTCACCTCAGGCCCAACAGCCAAACCAACATTCCCGGGTAGGGTCCATGGAGTGGTGGTCCAGGCCAAGATGGACGCGTCTTCGTCTGTCAATTTGAATTTCACATAAACCGACGGTTCTTCGACTTCTTTGTATCCCAAAGCAACTTCGTGACTGGAATACGATGTGCCGGTTTGAGGGCAATAAGGGAGGACCTTGTGGCCACGATAGAGGTAGCCTTTGTCGAACATTTGTTTGAGAGCCCACCAACACGACTCGACATAATTGTTGTCAAGCGTGACATATGGGTTATCTAAATCCACCCAGTACGCCATTCGCTCAGTCATTTCTCTCCAAGCAGCTTCGTAGGTCCAAACCGATTCACGGCAGGCTTGATTGAAGGCGTCCATTCCGAATTGTTCAATGGATTCATTGCTCATCAGGTCAAGGCGTTTCTGAACTTCGATTTCCACAGGAAGGCCGTGTGTATCCCATCCGCCTTTCCTTTCAACTCTGAATCCTTCCATAGTTTTCCAACGACAAACGAGATCTTTGTACGTCCTTGCAACAACATGGTGAATACCTGGTTTTCCGTTTGCAGTCGGGGGTCCTTCTAGGAATATGAACGGAGCTCCCTCCTTACGATTCTGTATGGAAGAAACGAACGCATTCTCCGATTTCCATTGCTCCAACAGTTCGGTTTCCAAGCGAACTGCATCCAGTTCACCTGCTGAGGAGGGTTGAGCCATGCTCCTTCCACCCGCGAACTTGTTTTCAACCTCACTCCCAAAATGGCTCGTTTGATGTGAGTCTCTAGAGTAGCCAGACAAGAGGGCGCTTTGTTCGTAAATTCGCTTTGAAAGTAAATTTTTGGAGGCGTATGTTTCAAGTCCTTGAATGCATACCGAAAGGCATGGCGGATAGGTCCACGAGGGGTCAAGCGTTGATTCTTGTCACGTTGCTTTTGTTCAGTAGCTGGGCTTTCACGCTGGATTGGAGTCCTCAACGAGGTGATGCTGCCACCTTGGACGAAGTTAATCCAAGTCACGTGGGTGCTGGTGAAAGTACCGACTTGACACTTTCCTCGACTATGAATTCCAACTTAAAATTGGATTTGCCCACAGATGAACCTTTAACGGGTGCAGAATTAAATTTCAAACCGAACGTTCTGCCCACGCAATCCGGTTTCGTTTGGGATGATGCAACCGATTGGACACACCCTGACGCTCTGGTCAATGGAACGTCTGTTTCGGACGGCCGACTGACTGCGTCTTCTAGCGGTAGTCTTTGGGATTTCAAC
>CALKGM010000034.1 GCA_938084675.1 Candidatus Poseidoniaceae archaeon | reverse complement strand
GCGTTCACCAGAAGGACAAACGACGTGCAGGTCCAAGTCGTTGTAGTTGTTCCACATCAACGAAACTTGAACGTCTGACGACTGAGCGCCTTCACGTTCCAAACGGGCTTGAAGTTCGGACATGGCGCGTTGTGCCGCTTCTCGTGATTCAAGTGCTTCTTGTTCACGGGCAGCATCAATCTCTTCTAGACGGGCCGACTCAGCGCTGGCAAGTTCAAGTTGCCGTGCTGATTCACGCTCCGATGCTAGGCGAGCTTCCTCAGCGGCTCTTTCTGCTGCCTTTCGCTCCATTTCGAGTTCACGACGATGACGCTCTTCTTCCTCATCATCTTCACGCTGAGCATCCGCTTCCTCGCGAAGACGACGGGCTTCTTCCTCAGCAATTCGGTCTTCTTCACGGCGTTGTGCAAAGCGCTCCTCAGCCGAACCGAGGTCCGAGTGATTTTGGCGACGCAGGATATCCTGAACTGCAGCCAATTTACGGTCAAGATTCTTCTTTGCCTTGCCGAAACCCATACCAGAATGTTGTTGGAGGAGCCCTTCTGCGCTCATTCCGCTTTGGACATTGACCTGCGCCTCTCTGCGCATGACAATAAACAGAAGCCCCATTACAAAAGCCCCACCCAACGCAAATGTAAGCAGGTAATCGGTTGGCTGCATAACTTACCCCATGTGCAGCCACCACTTGAAACATACGATGAGCGAGAATGATTCCAAATACGAAGAATATTGCGTGAAGACATAAGAAGGCATGCCCCTACCCCGATTATATGCGAGAGGTTTCGTTAAGTTGGTCAAAAACAACTCTTGCTACAACCGAATTTAGAGAACTTGGAGAAATTGTCTCAAATCTGAAAGTAATGGGCCATTTAGCCGTGGAACCCTCCGGCGTCCGACAAATTGTACTCCCTACATATCATGAGGGGAAATCGGTTGAAGACCTCAACGGGCTTGACTTTATTTCTGTGGAGCAAAAATTGAACGAACGTGAAAGTGACGCTGTGGTGGTTTGGAACAGACATCCTTTGGTTTGTCTTGCATCAAACACCGAGAATATTCACATTCTCCCTCCTTACGAATTTGATGATGGTGCGATAACCGTTAACATCCGTGGCCTTCCAGAATCAATTTCTACATTTGTGAAGTTGTGCAAAATAGTGCTAGAACCCGACGAAGTTCGAGTTCATAATGTACAAAGCAGCGCTGATGAGATTACAGCCATACTCACGCCAAGGCAAAATGATTGCTTTGCACTCGCTTCAAAGCACGGTTACTACAAGGAGCCAAAACAGGTTACCATCCAAGGATTAGCTGAATCTATGGACATAGCCCGCTCAACCTATCAAGAACATCTCCAGGGTGCAGAACAAGCAATTTTGCAGTGGTTTAGTGAACAAATTGAATGAAATGCCTCATACAAACCTTTGATGATGAGGGGCGCTTCGACATAGCATGGACAAGGCAACGCGACTTGACGCACTCCTTCCTGGTGGCCGTGGAGTTTGGATTCCAATTGACCACGGAGCCTCAGATTATCCGACCGAGGGGCTCCAAGACCTAGACGCAACCATCACCTCCTTGGTGAAAGCAGGTGTCAATGCAATTGTAGCGCAAAAAGGAGTCGTGAGCAAGTACTCGCACCTTTGCAAGGGAACGAATACCTCAATGGTTGTGCATTACTCAGTATCAACTCGCCACGGCGGCCCAGACAGCGATAACAAAGTCATTGTTGGTCACGCCGATGAGACCATCAGCAGAGGCGGGATTGGTGTTTCAAGCCAAGTCAATTTGGGAAGCAATCATGAAGCAGCAATGATTGAGCGTATGGGCGAACTTAATCGCCAAGCTCACCACGAACAACTCCCATCCTTTGGGATGATCTATGCGCGTGGAGACCATCTCAATGTTATGGAAGACGACCCCACTGGCGGCCAAGCACACGGTGTTCGACTCGCTTTTGAAATGGGGTGCGACGCTGCAAAATCTGTCTGGACCGGCGATAAAGATAGTTTTGCACTTGTATCTTCTGCCGCACCGATTCCAGTCCTTGTCGCAGGAGGGCCCTCAACAGGTAACGCAAGAGCAATTCTCAGCATGGTCCACGATGCGATGAACGCTGGTGCGTCTGGAATTTGCATGGGGCGTCAAGTATTTGCTCACCCCCAACGAGAAGACTTAGCCCGAGCGCTCACGATGATCGTTCATGAAAATGCAGATGTTGAGCATGCGCTTAGTTCAAACGGATTGTGAGATGATTTCATGGAAATCTGGGTTGATATACGCAACGGTGAACTCCCCGTAGTATCCGAAGGAATTGACCGGTTGTGGGTTGAAAAGCCGACTCAAGAAAACGAGTTTTCAGTTCATGAAGCCTTGATTCATGGACCGAAATCTATCCTTGGTGGGCACTTCGTCGTCGCCGATGAAACATCACAAAACAATTGTAAAGCGGCCATTGGAAGTGCTGAATGGTTGCTCATTGAGTGCGAGACATGGTCAATGATTCCATTGGAAAATCTCATCGCAGCACGGCAGGGTTCTGCAACCAAGATTGCTGCAATCATTTCGACTCCACAGCAAGCACAGGGTGCTGGCTTCGCACTAGAACAAGGCGTAGATGCTCTTGTAATTTCAAACACAAAGGAACTCATTGAGGCTGCCCTTATTACAAAATCACAACGCCAAGAGGTGCAAGGGAAATCTCTGAACGAGGGCAAAAGGCAAGCAGAACCATATGAATTAGGTTCTTTTTCAATTCAGAGCGTAGAGGATGGAGGAATAGGGGACCGCTATTGTCTTGACTTCACGTCCTTACTGGAACTTGGCGAAGGTGTCCTTGTTGGTTCAAGTTCCTCGCAAATGCTTCTGATTCATAGTGAGACCATTCCCTCTTCATTTGTTCCAACACGCCCATTCCGAGTCAATGCTGGAGCGCCCCATTCGTACATTTTGCTGGGAAATGGAACTACGAAATACATGAGTGAATTGAAAAGCGGGGATGAGATTATGATTCTTCATGAAGATGGTACAAGTCGTGTAGCAACATTGGGTCGGATTAAGATCGAACAACGCCCTATGTTGAAAATTACTTTCCAGACACTTGCACATAACAGGCAAAAGCCTAATGAAGGCCATGTGTTTATGCAACAAGCAGAAACTGTTCGCTTAGTAGGCCAACATGGAACTCGCCATTCTGTAACTGATTTGCCACAAAATACCGTCGTTATCGGTTGGTTTGGAGGCGTGGGTCGTCATGTTGGCTCTGCGATAGAGAGCACAGTTGAGGAGCGGTAATAATGGGAGTCTTGGGGAAGGGGAGCGCACATGGCGCTTGTAGTCTTCTCCATGCTGCAGCCCTTGGGTATGGAGCAAGTATCGCTTTAGATCTCCCAATGACCGTTCGCTTACTGGATAAACCAAGCAAGCGTGATGTGCATGACCATGATGACCTTTTCACATCAATACTGCAGGTTTGGCTGGATGCTGGCCTAGCACTTCCTGATGGTTTTTCAAGGGATGAATTGCACTGGGGAGTAAACTCAAAGGTTCCGCAGCAACAAGGGCTGAAATCCTCATCAGCGCTATGTATAGCGGCATTCCGTGCACTTGGTGAAGCAACCGAGACGGAAATAACCGATGAATTGGCTGTTGAACTCTCCGGGCATGCCCAAATCGCCGCTGGAGTATCCTTGACGGGCTCACTTGATGATGCTTGGGCGTGCGCAACAACAGGCTGGAAACTCGTAGACCCACAAGCTGAAATCCACTCTGGTGTATTGCTGGAGGGAAGTGGCCCGAATCCTTCCGATTGGACCGTAATCCTCGTCCTAAGAGGGGCTCGTAAACACCGACCAACTTTCGAAGATTTCGTCCCCCATTCTGCTGCATTTCAACAAGCCCTATCGGCTCTCCAAAACAACCAAGAATTGGTTGCATTGACTTGGAACGGCCGAGGGATGGTTGCTGTTCTTGGCGATGCTGAAGGGCGTAAAATGACCAACGACTCTTTCGTCAATAGCGCTCGCGCAGCTGGAATGACCGGTTCTGGCCCAGCACTTGTTATCGTTGTTCCAAGTCAACAAAAACCAACAATTGAACGAATAAAGTCATGGTACAGCATCCGCTACAATGATGCTGAAATCATTGAAACTGCGTTTCTATCAACTCAAAGTGATGGCCCAGAAGAGTGAACACCTTCTTGAAGGCCCCACGGCTCGGAGCATTGAGCCATCATGCAAATGTCCCTTGGTGAACAGTTGCGCTTGACGCTTTACGGGTCAAGTCACGGCCCCCATGTAGGAGCGGTGCTCAAGGGCTTACCCGAAGGGATTGTTCTCGATGAAGACGGCCTCAAAACCGCCATGGAAATGCGTAAACCAGGTGGTCCGTACAGCAGTCAGCGCAAGGAGGCCGATGAAGTCCTTTGGTTATCTGGACTTGTCAATGGAGTAAGCAACGGTGACCCCGTTGAATGCCGAATTAAAAACAGCGACGTGCGTTCAAAAGACTACGGATTCCTCCCCGACCACCCACGTCCTGGCCACCAAGACATGGTCATGATGTTGAAAACAGATGGAAAGGCAGACCTGAGAGGCGGTGGAACCTCAAGCGCCCGAATGACTGCCCCTCTTGTTGCGATGGCCGCCCTACTTCGTCCTTGGATTGCGCAGAAAGGTGTTCATTTCCGGGCCCATGTCGGAGCGATTGGAACCGTTGAAGCACGCCCCCTCAGCGACTGCCCCCTTACGCTGGAAAGTGAAGACAGTCAGCACATGCGTTGCTACGATCCTATTGCCGCTCAGGCCATGACCGAACTCATTACATCGTATCGAAAGCAAAGAGATTCAATCGGTTCACGAGTAGATTTGGTTATCAACGGACTTCCGTTAGGCGTTGGTGAACCCTGGTTTGATGGACTCGAACCCGCCCTTGCTCGAGCGATGTTGTCAATACCCGCTGCGCGTGGCGTTCAATTTGGTCATGGATTTGGCGTTCAAACCATGACTGGAAGCGAGCATAACAGTGCTTGGGGCGGCACTTCTGAAGCACCAGTTATGGAAGGAGAACGCCCCGACGGTGCATTGGCTGGCCTGTCCACAGGCTCTCCAATTCATGTCAGTGTTGCGTTCAAACCCCCCTCAAGCATCCCACAAACTCAGATGACACTCAACATGAAAACCAATCAACAGGAACCCTTGACCGTCAAAGGACGTCACGACCCGGTACTTGCCCCACGTGCGGTCGCTGTTGTAGAAGCCATGGCAATCTTGGTAGTATCGGATTTGATGATTCGCGGAGGATTTTTAGATGGATGAACCACCAGAAATCCACAAATTTGGGGGCTCATGTCTCCGTGATGCAAGCGATATCAATCGGATTGCGGAGGTGATGCTGAATTCAACGAACCCCTGTGTCATTGTTGTCTCTGCGCTTTGGGGAACAACTGACAGATTGATGCGAGCCGCTAAAGAGCCAAGATACGCTGGACGTTTGGTGAATGACCTGGCAAGTCAACACCTGCGATTTGCACCTAATCTTATCAATTCCCCACTGCATGATACATTCCAATTGGTTCTCAAAGGAATTGAAGACGCACTCGAAATCCTCGCTACAGATCGTGACGATTCCGGGGCTTACAATCGTCTCCTCGCCTCTGGAGAGCGTCTGTCTGCCCTTGTTGTCGCCTTTGCTTTAAGTGAACATGGTATTGATGCACACCCAGTTGGAGCGGAAGATATTGGACTTTGTTTGAATGGAACCACCATTGCTCAAACCGTGGACATGAAATTATCAACGGAACTCCTTCAACGCTCTGCACTCCACGGAACCCCCGTTGTCACAGGTTGGTTTGGGCAAGGGAAGGACGGCGACATCGCTCTGCTTGGACGGGGTGGGAGCGATCACACGGCTACTGCCCTAGCAGCATTACTTGATGCACAGCGTGTCGTGTTGTGGAAGGATGTACTCGGGATTTACCCCGTCAACCCTCGTTGGGGAGTTCATTCCACTCCAATCCCTTACTTGGGATACGCTGAAGCTATGGAATTCTCACACATTGATGCGCCAATCATCCATCCTGCCACCGTTGCCCCTGTCTATGCACTCGGCATTCCAATTGAAATTCGTCACCTCTACAGTTACGAAAAGACCGGGATGAAAACAGTCATTGGACCAGACATCCATGAACTGAGTGCGCCCAAAGGTATTGCTTGCATACCCAAAGTAGCGTGTGTTGTTGTCGAAACCAAATACATGCATCATTCAACCTCTGCACTTAGCGATGTGCTACAAGAATTCAATGCTGCTAACATTCGAATCTGTTCATTTGAGTCCAATAACGCCCAATGGAGGTTCATCATCCCTCAACATGAAGTCAATCGAAGCATCGGATTACTCAATCAACGGTTTGACGAAGTTTCATTCAATTATTATGCAGCAATGGTTTCGTTGATAGGTAATACAGGAGACCATGAACTGAGCATTCCATCTCTAGAAAATGGATGGATTAGCGCACAGTTGAATTCAAATCAGCATTCAACTCACCTGTTGACGCAACGCAGTGACATCTCAAATTTACTTGAAGAACTGATGACGCAGTTGTCAATCGGTGCTAGTAACGACAACTGATTACTCAGCCTTACTTTCACGGTATCGCTGCAAGTGGGTTGGTAGATTTAGGCCAAAGAGACCACCAACCACAATGAACACGAACAGTGTTCCGAGGGCAACTCCGTAAACCGATGTGAGTTCAACGGACTCTTCCATTCGCAACGCCGTATCGGATGAGAAAATACGTACAATGGCGGGTAAAATCATGTTGGCAGAAAGAACAAACCAAGCAAGTAAGGTAGCGATAATCGGATTCAATACCAAGGAACGGTGGTACTTTGAGACGATTTTCTTAGGATTCATCACGTAGACTTCATTGGTACGAATACTGGTATCTAGCATTGAGTAGCGGATGACACCGTTGCTCAATTCAAAGTACATAATGAGAAGAACAGAGTAAACAACTACCAAAATAGCCAACATTCCGGGGTTGTCCTGGAATCCGAAAAGATCGTTAGAAAGTGATGTTTTCGAAGATGCAAAGCGAAGGATTGCAAGGATAAAGAGGACGTTACTAGCGAGAGAAAAGCGTGCATCCCGCTTGTAGGTACCCATGAACCCTGCAACCGTTGCGCCAACGATAATTGACAGTTGCAATAGGTTGGCAACACCAAGGCTACCGGTCACGATGTACCACAGTGTGCCTTCCGGAGGGGAAATCATGTAGGTCAAGAGAGCCAATGCTACCAAAACACCGTAAACAGCTATCTGTAGGTTCTGGACCATCTTGTCAGGAGGTAAGAATTTCATCTTAGGGACCAGTGGTCCACCGAGTAGACTTTCAATAAAGGATGGAATCTCTACGGTTGGAATAGCATCCTTTGGTATCTCTCCGGTTGCAGATGCATTACCTGCAAGTTTCTTTCTTGATGGAGCGGATGAACGAACCGTCTTTCCATCGTAGAGATGTGCAGTATCACCGGATTTCATTGCCATTTTATTCCCTCCTCAGAATCCTCGTGCTCCAGCAAGAGCGGTTGAGAGCAACATATCTGGCTCCCAATCCATGATGTTAACGCCAAGACCGCGCAATTCCCCAATGAGGACGTCACGTTCGGTCTTCATGACTTCGTACCCTGTACGGTCAATTCTCCGAGCATCAAATTCAAACTCGAGCGAAGATGGTGATAGAACGGTTACATCAAAGTCACGTGCACGGAAGTCGCGCAGTGCGTTGACGATGGTTGGATCGTCTTCAAGGTTTGAAAGGAAGATAATCGGGCTTCCCTTGTTGATGTGCGGTAGAATACGGTTGACTACAACTTGTAACGGGATATTACCGCGGGCAACTGCACCAGCGAGTTTGGTTAGAATCACGTACAATTGTTTCTTTCCTGTATCTCGGTCAACGCTTACGACTTCATCTCCGTAGACGATAACACCAACGGAGTCACGGCGTCCAAGGAAGTACTTGGCAAGTGAAGCAGCGGCTCGTGTAGAGTAGACCAGGGCGTTTCGTGAAACAGGACCTGTTTCAGCAACTGCTCTTGAGTCTACAATAATGATGATGTCTGAAACAGCGTCACGCTCCCGTTCATTGACCATGAGTTTCCCAGAACGAGCATATGCAGACCAGTTAATCGCACGGAATGAGTCCCCTTCGAAGTATTCACGTAGAGAGTAAAACTCTGAACCTGGACCCGGTTGACGGATGTTTACGGCACCGGTGAAAATCTTAGGAACTCGGGACTTGACGAATGTTTCTTTCAAGTCCTCCATCTTTGGGAACACAAGGAAGTCGTTGTAGACATGCAATTCCTTTTCCTTGTGGAACAACCCAAACGCATCCTGAATACGGACCGTTACAGGGCCAAGACTGTAGAATCCCCTAAGTGGGCATTCTACCGTGTATTCGATGTACGTCTCACGACGTGGACCAAGTTCCATCAAAATGTAGTTGGCTCCTTCTTTGATTCTCATTACTTCAGGTACGCGGTCACGTACTTCCAAAATCTTGGGTAGTGAAGATGTATTTTGCATCCGCAGAGTAACACTCAATTCGCCGTCCTCAAACATCCGGGCGCTGGAGAGTTTCCTCATGGCAACGACGCTACCAAGAGCAACTCCCTCTTCACCAGACCATTCTTCAGCCCTACGACCGCTTGATGCGACATCCGCATGATTCCCCACGAGTGCAGCCCATGTTAGGAAGACAAAGATGACAACAGCGACGGTAACGAGTTGAGAGTTACGAAGCGTAAGGCCAAGCAAATACATAGCGACAGCTAGGCTGCCGAGCATGGCTGACTTACGACTCCACATCTTCAATTCACCTCAATGATTTCGTCAGAAATCAGACCGTTGGTACGGGGACTTCTCGTAGAATAGCTTGAATCACTTCACCGGATTCCAAGCCCTTGATTTGATGCTCAGGCTTGAGGATAATACGGTGGGCAAGTGCAAGTTCGGAAATCGCCTTGATATCGTCGGGGGTGACGAAGTCACGACCACGAAGTGCTGCAGCAGCACGGGATGTCTTCAACAGTGCTTGGGAACCACGAGGCGATGCGCCGACGAGGACACGAGGGTCTTCACGGGTTCGGGACACAATTTCAACCATGTACATTCGGAGAGCTGGATCGACGTAAACATCTTCACAAGCTTGTTGCATAGCAATGACTCGTTGTGGGTCAGTAATGACGTCAACATCAACGGCGTCCTTTCCACGGCTGATACGGCGTGAGAGGATTTCGTCTTCGTCAGCACGGTCAGGATATCCAACGGACATCTTGAACATGAAACGGTCAAGTTGTGCTTCAGGGAGCGGGTATGTACCTTCTTGCTCGACAGGGTTTTGAGTTGCCATAACAATAAACGGTGCAGGCAACTTGTGTGTCACAGTACCGATGGTAACTTGCTTCTCTTGCATAGCCTCAAGCAAAGCAGCTTGAGTCTTTGGAGGTGCACGGTTAATCTCGTCAGCGAGGAGGAGATTGCAGAACAGTGGACCTGGCTTGAACGTAAACTCGCCCTTCTTGGCGTCGTAAATGTTGGTACCAGTGATGTCGGCAGGAAGCAAATCCGGCGTGAATTGAACACGCTTAAAGTCGCAACCAAGCGCATCGGCGAACGTGTTGGTCATCAACGTCTTTGCCAAACCTGGGTAATCTTCGAAGAGAAGGTTACCGTTTGACAGAATGTTGACCAATACGTTGTCAATAACGTGGGCCTTACCGATAATGACCTTTTGGACTTCGGCTGAAATCGCTGTTGCGATTGCACCGACGGCCTTGAGGCGTTCTCGGACTTCTGGTGTACTCTGGTGCTTCGGCTGGGCCGGAGCGGCCGGTGCTGCAGGTGCAACAGGTGCGGCTGGTGCAGCAGGTGCCATTGGCATGGCAGGTGCTACTGGGGCCGCAGGTGCTACTGGCGCTGCAGGTGCTGGCGCGGGCGGGGCTGCTGGGGGGGCTGGGGGTTGCATGTCTATTCCTCCTTGTTTCAATTACCCCAACGTCGGATGTGAGGGATCAATTCCCTCAATTCTTCGTTGGAGTATGAGCGGTTTGAACTTACGAGTTCAACCAAGCGGGGTTCCCGCACCATTTGCATTACTTCGGCGGGGGACTTGCGTGCGAATTCATCGCGCGTCAAGTCATTGAATTGACGGACCTTGGAGAGCAAAGCTTCTCTGGTTCGTCGGTGGTATTGAGTGGGGTCCAACTTTGTCGGACGCTCTCTGAAGCGAGTCAAGTCAAAGACGTGACGCCAGTTTTCCTTCTCAGGTACGACCATGATTGCGATCGCTAGAAGTGCGAAAAGGTTGAGGATAATGAGCCACTTAAGGACGCCATCGCTCGTGAGCAAAACAATGGCTCCAATCGCTTCTGTGAACGGCATGGACAGTGTGCTGGAAACGTGACGGCTTTCGTCAAAGACAATGTTGAACTGACTTGGATAGCGTGTAACTTGTGATGAAAGTTCAGAGTTATCGAACTCCATCATGTCTTCAATCAATGCGATGAAGTACATCGAATTACCATTCCAAGAGGTGTCGCCGAGTCCGGAATTCAATCCCTGTGAGTCGGTTTCCCAGCACATGTGGCCAAATTGTTGGTAGAGTTGGGAATCGCATTGCTGTTTACCAGTTGCTGCAGCCCGGTCTTCATCCCATAGGTGGTTAGCAAGAACAGAATGGTCGGAGACAAAGACAATGCTTCCTGTAACACTAACTTCTCCGTAGTCATTGTTTGGTTTTTCATCCAGAACTTCTTGCCCTGGGTAGTCGATACGAATGATAAGACCTGTTTCACCCTCACCGAGAGTTGGGTTGTTCTCACCCTTACCCAAATCAATTTGAGCAGAGGTAGATGCTTGTGCTAGGACGTGAATTTCACGGTTGGTATCGCCTTGCTCATCCAAGACTTGAATCGCAGTTGGGCGGTGGAACAAGACCGGCATCCGACAATTCTCAACATTTCTGTCTCTTACATCATCATTTGAGCATGGAATTGCCTTTTCGTCACCCATTGTATCAACGCCACGGGTGATGGAGGAGACCGCCCAGAGTTTCTTTGTATCTGGGCTAACACGCTCATCGTTATCTGTTGTAACTTCGTAATACCGTCCAGTTGTTGGATCGTCACGAACTGGTGCATCAAAGTATTTCACTCCGAATTCTTCTGCAACGAGTTGAGCATTGGTAGAATTTGAGGCAAGGATAACTTTGCCACCACGTTCGGTGACAAAATCGTAAATGGCTGCTGATTCAGCGGCATCAAAGGGTTTCTCCGGTGCTGCAATAACAAGAAGCGTTCGGTGAGGGTCCTGCCAGTCATTGACGAGCATTGGAGTGGACATGGTATTAGCAATGTTGAAACTGCTCAAGTTTGACCTCATGAGCGTAAGTTGCTGGTCGGAAAACTCATCATCGTTTTGGTAAGGAGAAAATACGGTGGTCTTACCGGCTGAAACCAAAGCGATAACAACTGTAGAGAGGAGAACAGAAACAATCAATCCAACCATGAGCCATGCTTCAAGGCTCAAACCGGATTTTTCTGCTTCTGCCATGGTATTCTCTCCTACTGACTGACGCGCAACGCCAGATATACATCTCTCGGAACTTCGCTCCACTCATAATGATTGCTCAAGGGTGCTCAAGGAAAAACAGACAAAGTCTGGAAAGATACGACTTCAATATTTGCGAGAAAAGGCGAATAGAATAGAAAAATTACATTTTTTGAACCCTTTGGGGTGATTCAAAGAAATTCACGCTGGCTACGAAGGGAAAACCACGATGTTAGAAGTACTACTGAGAAAATTTCAATCATAGACAAAGCCGGCATTGATTCAGAACCTTTGGAAGTCATGTCATCATCCCCCCCACTGCCATCAGAATCACCTGAACTATCAGATGATTGTGGAGCTTCAACCTTGACGTTCATAGAAGATGAACGGGTATTCCCGTCTCCTTCGGATAGAATGGAAATTGAAACTTCACAAGTGCGTTCTTGATGACTACTGGTCGCTTCAAGGCGTAGTGTGAACGAAAGTACACCTGTACCGTTTTCATCAGTTACGCCAACCACAGTACCTTCGAGCGAATCTAGACCTGTCACGGAGAGGTGGGGGCAACTTCGGATAGTAGCATCACCTGAGGTAATGGCGTCTTGGTTGTTTCCAAGATTACTTACTTCAAGGGTAAACTCAACCCAAGAGCCCGAAAACAGCGTATCGGCAGGGAGTTGCACTTCGGGGACAAGATGATACATACGAGGCGTACTGATTTCACCTTCAATCTCGTTATCTCCCACTGGTGTTTCGCCGACGGTTTCCTGTGCTTGGAGAATGAGTTTAATTGAGGACGAGGGTGAAAATGCCCTCACTGTCTCTGCATCTCCTCCTGATATCGTAATTGAAAACGATTCATTTGAAGAGCCTCCTACAGAAACCGAATCTGGCCCATCAAACTCAAACGGTCCGTCCTCGTCGTAATCGTAAGTCAAATCAATGTTCAATTCACCTGTTCGCTCATTGTTAATGTAAAAAACAAGTTCTCCAGTGAGGTCCCAATCTTCCTCTAAATCAACAAGATAAGTGGAATCCATGTCGGTATCCCAGCCCAGTTCCCATGAGGGAGGTTCGAGTTGTTGCGCAGATGAAAGCGGTAACGATATCGAGAGAATAAATGTCAGGATGAGAAGGATTGCCTTTCGCATACCATCAGTTCTCCTTCATTATGCCCATCAGGGCCCGCTTCGTAAGAGTTTTGACCATGGAACGGCGGTATCGTGGAGGCAGTGCTGTGTTGTTGACTGGCTTCACTGACTTTTGGATGCTTACGGCCATTGTTTTCACGTCAATAGCGCCGTTGTTATCTTTGAGATGTTGGGTGATCTGTTCTGAATGCTCCTTGGGTATCGACTCAAGAGCAGTACTTGCGATTTGAAGAGTGTCGGATTCTCCAGGAATCCACGAAGCCGCAATCCCTGCTTCTGGGAAATCCCATGATTCTCTGACACGAAGTTTCTGATAGCATCCCTCTCGCTTGGCTGCGTCCTTTGGAAGCATGACTTTGAGTAAAAACTCCCCCTCCTCAAGGATGTTTTTCTTCATTCCATCAAGTTGGTAAAACGAAGCGACATCAACCGTTCTCTCACCGTTTGGCCCTACGATAAGAACCGAGGCGTTGAGAACCATGAAGTTGGGCGCAAGGTCACCTTGATAGGTCGCTACGCACAGTGTATTTTGATTCGGTATAACTCTGCAATCCGCTCCAGTGCCGCAATCTGCCTTGTGACACCAGTCAATTGAACGACGCCAATCTTCGGACTGGTTGTACCAGAAACAGCGTGTATCGAGGCACAGATTTCCACCGACCGTTGCACTTTTTCTGATCAATGATGAAGCAACCTTTGCGGCTGCTTGCCTCAATAATGGATGAGCATCTTCCGTTGCCACCAAGGTATCCAAGGTCACCATGCATCCGATTTCTGTAGATGATAGTACAAACGCATCGGGAATACTTGCAAGAGAAATCACGTGGGGCTTCGGATTAATTCGCCACTTGTAATTAGGCAGGACATCTGTCCCTCCTGCGACCCAATCAAAGGAATGGCCCTCATCGATAAGATTGGCAGCAAGTTTGCAAGCTTCCTCAACAGTTTTAGGATGATGAAGTTCAAATGGAGGCATCAACATCAAGCATCATCCTCCATGTGTCGTTGCTCTTTTTTGAGCCAAGCACGACCGGCAAACCCGAGTTCTGCAAGTTGTTCGGGGAGCGGTTCATCAGCCTCCCTCCATCCCTCAACTTGTTCGCTGAGTGGGCGGTTCGGGTCAAAGCCAAACAAAACGCCGTTGACATAGGCAGAAGTATCTTCACTGCGCTGGCGCAAACGATCTCTTACTTCGTGCTCCTTTGCACGCTCAACAAGTTGCTGTTGCAATGGACCGTGAGTGAGAGTTGGTGTCTCAAGGTCCAAGGGGTCATCGAGACCTATCTTTTTGAGATGCTTCTCAATTCCCTTGTATACAACATCGGGGGTGAGAGGGAGGTCTCGCATTCGGATACCCGTAGCATCGTATACTGCGTTAACAACGGCCGGCAAAATAGGTAGAAGTGGTCCTTCTCCGGCTTCTTTAGCACCAAATGGCCCCTCTGGGTCGCTTGATTCAACAATAATCGGCTCAACATGAGGCATCTCATGGACGGAGGGAATCTTGTAATCCAATAAATTTGCATTTTGAAGATGTCCAGTGCGACCGTAAACCATTTTCTCAGAGAGAACTTGTCCCAATCCCATGTGGCATGACCCAATAATTTGTCCTTGTACGGCAAGCGGGTTCAATGCTTTACCACAATCGTGAGCAGCCCAAACATTGGTACACGAGACCTTACCGGTCTCGACGTCAACGTCAACCTCTGCTACGTAGGCTGAGAATGAATATGCTGGAGCAAGCCCTGCTGCTGCTCCTTTGTGAACGCCACCCATTGGAGGAGAACGGTAAGCTCCTCGAGCGATGAGTGCACCCGTATCCTCCTGTGCCTTGTGCAAGGCTTGCAGATACGAAACACCTACTGCAGGGTCATGTTTGTAGTAGATACGTCGGTCATTGAGAACCAATACATTCGGGTGATAGCCTAGCATTTCCCATGCAGCTTTGAGCAATTGGTCACGAATTCCAATAGCAGCACGGATGGCTGCATTTGCGTTCATGAACGTCACACGACTGGAGTAGGATCCCAAATCAACTGGACTCGTATCGCTTTCATGGCTCCGGACGTGAATCATTTCAACCGGGAGTGCGAGTACTTCCGCTACGACTTGGGCTACAGCAGTTGTTGAACCCTGCCCAATATCGGCTGCTCCGGTGTGAACGGTTACGCCCCCGTCCATATCGACTTGTATGTGAACGGTAGCGTGTGGGAAATTCTTCGGGTCCCAATGAATAGGGAGGCCGGAGCCTGAAATGAAGAAACCACAACCGATTCCGATTCCCTTGCCGAGAGGGAGTTGTCTGAATTTATTATCCCAATCCGACCCTTCACGGACCCGTGTTAGGGCTTCCCTCATACCGTTTGAGGTAATGCGGAATCCACTGATGGTTCGGCTGTGTGGGGGAAGAAGGTTAGCCAGTCTGAGGTCGATCGGGTCAACAGCCATCTGTTCGGCCATTTCATCCAATCCAACTTCAACCGCACAACGAGTATTCACTGCACCATGCCCTCGCATTGCCCCAGATGCCGGTTTATTGGTCCAAACACGGGCGCCGGTATAATGGAACGAGCCCAATTCGTAAGGAGCAGTTGCGAGCACGCCGTTGTAGTATGAGGTGACGTGTCCGAAAGAGGCAAAGCCCCCGCCGTCAATGAGAGCGTCGATGTCAAAGCCGGAAATTCGTCCTTCATTATCAGCCGTCATTTTCACATCAATATGGGACGGATGGCGACCACGATTAATCCAGTAAACCTCTTCCCGGTCAAAGGTAATTCGGATGGGAACGCCTGCTTTGCGGGCTAAAATCGCAGCGCACATCTCGTGAGGGAACGGGTCTGACTTCCCGCCAAAACCACCACCGACAAAGGTTCGTACGACGTTGATTTGATGCATGGGGACGTCAAGGACGGTGGAAAGGGCACGGTGTGTGTAATGAGGAACTTGCTGCGGGGTATACAATTGCAGCCTGCCATTTGGGTCCCAATGTGCTACGACAGCATGAGGTTCGGTAAATCCATGATGAACCCCTGCCATAGTCCATGAGCCATGCGATGCAGCGTGGGGCGCTTTGACTAAGGAGCGGTCACCAAATTCTTGGAAAACTCTCTTCTGTACGTTGGTTCGTGCCAAATGGTACTTCCCACGCCAGTGAATGGGTTCATCGTGGTCTTCTAGGCCCTTCTTTGGGTCAAAAACCGGTTCAAGAAGTTCCCATTCAATATCAAACAAAGATAGGGCTTGGATGGCAGTGGCTTCGTCAACGGCAGCTACGCAAGCGACTAAATCACCAACGTGGCGAACTTTGTCAACCGCCATAGCGTGTTCGTCTTTTGTTACTGGAAGAACACCAAATCGGTTCGGTGCGTCTTCTCCTGTCGCAACTGCAAGAACACCAGGAAGCGCTTCTACCCGAGTGGTGTCAATGGATTTGATTCGTGCGTAATGGTGTGGTGAGCGAAGAATTTTCCCGATGGCCTCACCTTGAAGACGGACATCGTCCCCGTACCATGCTTGCCCGGTAACTTTTGCATTTGAGTCAACCAAAGCCATTGGCTTTCCAACAGTTGTTCCCGTACGGTCTCGGTCGTGTATGTGGTCGCCTGCTGGCTTCGGCTCGCGGCCACCAACAGTTTCCGGAATAAAATCCAAATCTCGAGGGCGCATTTCGGGGTCGGAACCACCAGAGCCCGGTGGAGGGAAGACCTGCTTCCCTGCCACGCGCTTGCCATCTCTACGCTGGTCGCCTTTTCCAGAGCCAGGTTGTTGACGGTAACTTCCCATAACAATCACTTCGCGTGCCCTGGAGGCATTGTTGGGTCTTCGGGCCCCGATGGATGGGGGTCCGGGTGAGGGTCGCTGGCAGGAGAGGATGCTTCCCCTTCCCCGCGATGCAATACTGCCGCTGCCTCAATGGAATCAATGATTTGTTGGTATCCTGTACATCGGCATAGATTTCCTTCGATGGCTTCAGCGATTTCATCTCGGGTGGGATTGTTGTTTTCATTGAGCAATGCTTGAGAGGAAATCAAGAAGCCAGGCGTACAAAATCCGCATTGGGAGCCACCATGCGTTGCAAAGCAGGTCTGTATTGGAGTAAGATGTGCACCTTCTGAAAGGCCTTCAACGGTCAAGATATCAGTGTCTTTAACTTGTCCAGCGAGTGTCAAACAGGATAACTTTGGAACGCCATCAATCATGACTGTACAGCACCCGCACGTACCGAGATCGCATCCTCTTTTCACGCCTAATGTCCCTACTTTATCCCTCAGGACGTCAAGCAATACAGCGTTGGAAGGGGCGAGAACTTCAACCGGCCGTCCGTTAACGACACCCGACCAACGTTCGCTGGTTGCAGAGGGTGTCATTGTGATGTGTTCTTTGCCAACCATGCTCGTCCCTGTCCTTCCGTTAGCGTCCCACTCTTTGATAATTCGGGGTCGTATGTTTCAAAAAACCCCTTGCTTACTCCTCTTGAAGCCATTTTGAATTTGCCGAGGGGTTTCTGCAATCCGACTCCGCTTCTTCCAAAGCATTTCGAAGTACCAACCCATGGTAAACCTTGATTCTCTTTTCTTTGACAAAGGTATTCACGACTTTTTCTATTTCATTCAACTCCTCAATAGTCATTGCCAGTTCAATACGATTCAAACAACGCATGAATTCATTTCGTCGGGAAAAGAAAACGCCAAGGTACACTGGAATCAACAGAAGGGGAATGACCAATTCTTCAAACACGATTTCCATGACACCCGAGACTGAAAATTCCATGCTGTCAGCGTGATATTCGAGACTGAATGATTCCCCACTCAAACCGCCGGCATAGAAGATACCCGTATTGAGACCAAAGTAGAGCGTGAAAGGAGTTTCGTCCTCATCATAAATATCTGAACCTCGGTCAAGTTCTACATCGTCAGGCCAACCGTCGTTATCGTTATCAGGGTCCAAGACATCAGGAATGGTATCTTGGTCGGAGTCCAATGGTGTAGATTCAGCATTATAGGGGTCGTAGAGAATTGTGCCTGATGATGCTGACCTTTCCATTTCATTGCGGATACCGTCTCCATCTGCGTCATCATCGTATTCATCAGGCATAAAATCTCCATCAAGGTCTGAGCATCCCTTCAAGCGGATACGACTCTTTCCATAGATGTGAGGGCAATTATCTGATAGCTTGTGGAGGCTTTGGTCTGCATAACCATCACCGTCTCCGTCCGACCAAATAACAGGGTCCTCAGGCCAAACATCAACTTCATCCCCTACGCCATCTCCGTCCATGTCAGGATCAGCAACGTCACCGATGCCGTCACCGTCAAGGTCACGGTGTTCAGTTTCGTTGTCGGGGAAGGCGTCAGCTCCCATGGAAGCATTCCATGAAGAATCCGGGTCGGACCATCCGTCACCGTCTGTATCCAAGCAGCCAACGCGGTCCATCGTCGAGTCTCCTTCTACCTCACAAACCGCTGTTGAATCTTGAGCCCCAACCCCTGCGGGGAGGAGCAATAAAAACAAAGAGAAAATGCACATATGCGCCGTCCCCCTTTGTTTCATGAGGATGGCTAAACGACCGCCCATATTGCTTTATTGTATCCGACCGCACCGGAAAGGTTTCTAAAAGGAGCAAGGACCCCTAGCGTCCATGAAACAATTGGCAATCATGATCATCATGCTTCTTTTCAGTGGCTCTCTTGCTGGCTGTACCTCTGACGAAACCGAGGAAGTACAGACTTTCCCTGTATTCTCATCAGTAGCAGATAATCAAGAGATTTATGATAACGCCAGAATGGATGGTGGGGCTTATATCGTCGTATTTTCAGCCGAATGGTGCAATAGCCCATGCTTTACCACCATGCATGCAATTTGGTCTGCCCAAGCAGAACTTCCAGTCTTGGTGATGTCTACCGACCCTGCCGAAAATGCAACCGGCGTCACACTCGCAGAATGGCATGAATCCGCCGATGCTCACGATGATGATGGTGATGAAACTGGAGTCACCCTCACCACTTATGCCTTCATGAAAGGGCATGAGGCTGGAAAGATTCTCGGCATCGACAAACCGGGTTCAGTCGTATTTGTCAATGCTGACGGAGAAGTCACTTACCTTCACGAAGGCAGAATGGACGACTCCGCTGAAATTTTGCAACGATGGGCAGTTGCTACAGCCTGAAGATATCATTGAAGTTTAGCTTCTTCAACCAGAATTGCTTCAATGTCTTCGTCCGGCACCGAGTCGGACCACATGAATCGTTCAACTTCTGTTGCTTCTTCCGATTTGTTGAGGGCGAGCATAACCAATGGAACCAAGATGATCCCGAGAATCATTCCAGCAATACCTACAAGAACGGTACTTCCTGAAAACATTCCATCACTTTCTTCGGTTATTCCATCTTTGCTAACATCCATCAACATAATGTCTGCTGTGATGATCGGGGTTGAGGAGAAATTTGTTTCGCCAGTCTCCATGAGACCACGAATGGAGATGGTATGGTTCCCTTGAAGTTCTACACCAGGGAGATGCTCAATCTCATGAACGATATCAATGACCTCTAACTCGAAAGCCTCTGTGTGCTCGTATGAATGAATGTTCGTCCAATCATCAAGCAGATGGTTGCTTCGCCATTG
>CALKGM010000033.1 GCA_938084675.1 Candidatus Poseidoniaceae archaeon | reverse complement strand
CCCCCGGGCGAACCCAACGACCGTTGATGTACTTCCTCAACCAAGTATAACATGAGAATACAATGCGAGGAAAAGGCTCACAAAAAAAGGCTCGACTGGAACGACTAAAGAACGAGATCATCGATTACGTTAGTGCAACACCCGGCGCATCCGCGGCGGATATTGTTAGCTTCCTGTCAAACGACCGGAAAATGCGAAATCACGGCTTGACAACCAGAAAGGTTGGATTGTTTATTCCTCGCCATCTCTCCGAACTGATTGAATTTCATCTGGATTCCTCAACAGGAAAGCGAATCTATCACCTCGCCGCCTGATGAAGCACCACATTCATGCCGAGGGGCTTCCTGCCCCAACACATGAACTGGCCATCCTCAACACAACCGGATGTATTGTTTCCATCCTTCAAGGGTACTGAGGACGGAGCAGTCCCTCAGTTTCCAACTAACGAACCGGCTTGGCGGATTCTTGACCCGGCTCATTCAATGGGAATTAAATCCCAAATGAACCAACTTTCTGGAACCATCGCTTGTAACAATCGGGAATTCTTTACCGCAGGTGAAGGCATCATCATCGATGCTACCGCAACGGTTGAGGCCGGTGCTTACATCATTGGCCCGTGCTATATTGGACCTCATGCTGTGATTCGTAGTGGGGCTTATGTTCGTGAGTATTCATGGATATGTACTGGAGCAGTTGTCGGCCACTCAACCGAAACGAAGCATTCCGTTCTTCTCCCTGGAGCAAAAGCCCCTCACTTCAACTATGTTGGGGATTCAATTCTTGGAACCGATGTCAATCTTGGCGCTGGGACAAAATTGAGCAATCTACGAAACGATGGGACGGAAGTCCATGTTCGTATTGACGGAAAGAGAATTGGTAGCGGTTTGAGGAAATTTGGCGCAGTCTTGGGAGAAGGATGTGCTCTTGGATGCAACAGCGTCACCAACCCAGGTGTCGTTTTGGGCTGTAACAATGTGGTGTGGCCCAATGTAACCGTTACCGGAATCCACGGCCCTGACGTTGAACATCGCTGAGGTGGTTCGCATGACATTTTCTTATTTTGGAACCGATGGAATTCGTGGAGAAACCTCGCTTGAACATCTGGATGAAGAAGATGCAATTTTGGCTCTTACCGACCGTAGAACGCTGCATCCTTCTCTGATGCGAGTTTTGGGCGAAGCATTGAGTCACGTTCAGTCTCTATTCCCTGGGAACGGGCAAACCGTAGTCGTGGGATGGGACGATAGGCCTCACAACGAGGCTATCGTTGAGGCGCTTACGCTTGGCCTCCAACTCAGCGGAAGTAAAGTGATTCACATTGGATTATGTGCTACTCCAACACTTCACGCTGCAGTTTTACACAACAACGCGAGAATGGGTTGCATGATCACCGCAAGTCACAATCCTGTTTCAGATTCTGGAATCAAGGTCTTCGACGCTCATGGTTTCAAGACGACTCCGCTGCAGGAACAGGAGATCAGTCGGACCTTGTTTGCACTTGCAAGTGAGGAACGGGAGGTCAACTTGGATGAACAAAAGCGACTCGGTGAACCCGCACTTAGGATGGCTGACAATTGGGCTGAAACCTTCCACCAAACGTGGCTTGAACGACGCTGGGCTGATTTTGAAGGTGTCTTTGGGGGATGTAGCGCTTCGGTTCAAACCGGAAGAATCGCTTCACCCTTCCATCTTGATTGCGCTCATGGCGCCGGAGCTTCATGGCTCGCAAACTTTCTCACAACGCGTGGTATTGAAACTCGGGAAGTAAGTGAGCATGCAAGTGCTCTCAATGCAAATTGTGGTGCAGGTGATTTCTCTCCAACTCAAACATGGACGGTTGAAGAAGCAGCTTCATCTCCACATGCGCTCCTTTCAAGTCTGAACTCAGCCGAGGCTGGAACTCTGGTTGGAGCTGCGTTGGATGGCGATGGTGACCGGTGTTTACTGATTGAGGCAACCGATGGAGGTTACAAAGTAATTGACGGAGACGCCATGGCTGCAATGCTCATCGAAGCGGGGCAAAAACAAGGAGCATGGCGTTTTGCAGCGAGTATTGAGTCCGACGTTGCATTAACAGGGTTCGTTTCACAATTCCACCCTGACACAGTATGCCTTGAAACGGCTGTTGGAGACCGTTGGCTTTCGGTTGGATTACGCCACCCCGACGGATTGATTCACAGCGATTCCATGCCACTACGGCTCGGAGTTGAAGACTCAGGACACCTGGTTATGCCAGCATCTCATTCGGGTCATGATGACAAGTGGAGCCTCGTGGGCGATGGCGCTGCTTCACTGTGTGCCTTTTTGCTGGCTCAAGATGGGTCTAATCCCCGTTCATTTAATCGCGGATGGAAGCGAAGAACGTCGGTTAAAGAGAGCCACAGAGAGCGCTGGCAACGAGGAAATGAATTGCAAGCAACCGTTTCCGAGAAGATCCTAACGGCACTCAAGCACAACGGAATCGAGGCCGTAACCCGAACCATAGTGGGAGAAGAAAATCTCCTTCTTGTTCATGGTGAAGGTTTGGAAGGTACGCTTTCATTTGGAATACGCAACAGTGGTACTCAAGCAAAGACCAGCCTTTCTTTACGCCTCTCACCAGAATTGAGTTCTGATAAGTTTCTTCCCTTGCTTGAAGACGTTGAGCGTCTTCTGTCTGAGGCTCTACAATAACGCTCAGTCGTTTGCAAGTTGTTCTTGACGCCCTTGAGTTAATGCTGTTACTGCAAAGAGCAGTATTGCCGAGGAAGCCAACATTGCGAGAAGGTATTCAACTTGAGCACCTGCAACAAACGAGACCGCAGCAAAGAGCCATGCAATGCCCAAATCAACCGCGCCGATTACGCGCCATGACTTACGAAGCGTGAAAATCCCAGAAATCCACGCTGTTACAGATGCTGCTAGGCCTGCAAAAACCATCAGTGGAAGTGATTGTCCGAGCAAGGCTGCGGGATAAAGCATGATGTGAACGCCCCATAATGCACTCGATAGCCAAGAGCCATGTTCGTTGACGACAATGTAAGCGGCCCAAATCATGCATCCTATTCCGACAATAGAGGCTGAAAGGGCTGGAGCGAGCGTGATTCCAGACGGCGTAAGGGCCCACGGGTTGAACGATTGGAGCGCAAACGGAAGAACTGCGATTACACCCAGCATGACTGCAGGCTGTGCCCAGGCGATACTTCGTCGGGCGGCAAAGAGAACCACAACAATACTCGCGGGACCGAAAGAAAGGAGAACGCAGCAAACAAGCCATGCAGTTCGACCCAAGGCGCCCCGATGGTCGTCAAGGTCTCTTCGAAGACGCTCACCTTCTACCCAGTCAAAGAGCAGAACGAGAGCAAGAACAACAAGTTCAATTCCAATCAATGGCAAAACCCACTGAATGGTGTCTCCATCTAAGGGATTGAAGGAGAAGGGGACGGGCACTTGCCCTCCAACTACGAGCGCAAGGATGCGGTCAACAGCAAAGAGGGCAACAACTGCTTCAAGTGCACTTGGTAATCGGAGCCCTAGGTCGTTGCGCCCGATCAAACCCATGCCGCCAAGAACGCCAAGTGCGCCTATGAGAACAAACAGGTGGAGCGCATCATCTCCATCAAGGACACCAGTTGTCATCCGTCCAGCAAGATGAACCACTACCAAACCGGTCATGCAAAACGCAATGGGAGATTCCACGCCAGCAATGTCTGGGAGCCGTAAGCCGATGGAATTTGCACGCAGGCGAGAGAGTCCGACCATGAGAACCGAAAGAACAGCGCTGAACATGAGGGCTTGCAGCCCCCCGTCTGTAGCGAAAGAAACCCAAGCAGCACCCAAGAATGCCACGCCAAGGAACATGAGGATGATGATTGGGCGGTAATGAATATCTCCCACGATGAGGTCGTCTGCCGCGCCGGTATCGGTTCGTTTGGAACGCTTTCGTTGTGCCTCTGCAAGACGCAACATCTCTGCATCAAGATGCTTGAGTTGGACTGAAGTTGTCGTATCTGCAGGTCCCTCATGAGCAACCAAATGTCGGAGACGTTCCCGTTTTGCATCGAATTCTTCACGCCGTTGCTCTTGGGCTGCGAGTGCTTTCAATCCCGACCGCACTTCTCCTTGAAGAGCCAAGTAAGCACCGGTGAGGACGAAGAGAACCAATGCTGCAAGTTGGATTTCTACTTGGTCCATTCCTTGACCTGCTAACGCCATCCCAATCAACAACCCAAGCGCCCCTACTGTCGGTGTCAAAAGTGATTCAATTTTCAAAATCCGATTCATGTAGATGGCCAAAGATATCCCTCCAAGAACAGTTAGCATGCGAAGATTATCAACTTCATTTAACCAACCGTCTTGGCCGGTCAAAACAGCTTGCCGCTGAGGTTCAAGTCCAATGATGAGGAACAAGGCGGTAATGATGCCAAGGTGGAGGGTGAGCAATCGCCCGGGGAGGGCTTCCAGTTGTTCCAATTCTTCCTTTGTCTTGCCTTCTCTTTGGCGTCGTTCTGCTGCGAGGAGAAGAAGGCTGCTTGCAAGAACAAGAATTAGAGACCAAATCGCTTCTTGCCCGAATTTCCAAGAAAGGGTAATGACCGCAACACACCAAACGGTAAACAGGGTTCGTGGTTTTCCTCTGTGAACGTCTTGGAGCACAAGGAATGCATGGGATAGAATCAGCAGGGACATCCCCCCAAAGAGGCCGACCCCGGTAAGGCTCTGAGGGCGGGCCATTGAAACGAATGTCAACACGGCGAGGACGAAACTTAGGTTCCAGAGATTCAATGCTTTGGAATCCCGAAGCCGGGCACTGATTTCCGAGAAGCCACCAAAACGCCCCGCAAGGTTGAGGTTTGAGGTACCAAGAGACATGTTCACACCTACTTGTTGAACCACCAGTAGAGCCATCCAAACCGCCACATCTTGTTCTGCAAGAACGATGGGGAGCAGATCTGAACTCACAAGGCGCGATTCAAAATCTGTAGCAAAGACAAGCAACCACAGGTAGGGTGTCAAAACAGCAACTCCTGCAATGCTTGGTGAGCGACGAAGCAGTGCAAGCCCTGCAAGTCCCAACCATACAATTCCTTGTGTAACGAGAAGGATTCTCGAATTCTTTCCGCCGTCTTCCGCAGGAATCAGTAAGGTGAGCAGAATCACAACCGCAATGCCTCCAACCCAGAGCACGTGGTCGGAGACACTTGTCTGATGTTGCAGAAGAACCATGACGGTTAGTGCAGCCATCAACGAAGCAAATATGGAATATGCCTCAAGGCCAAACGGCCAATCTATGGTTACGGTTCCCGTAACCATCAAGGCCAATCCGGCCAGTAAAAACGGCGTAGGGCCGAGAACATACGGCATCAATCTCGTCCAAGAAACACCACGAACCACAAGGTAAGAGGCACTGAACGCTGTTGCAAGGAGCATCAATTGGGCGAGTGCATATCCTGTTTCTGACCGATGGGCTGCAATGGCCATAAGAGCCCCGACCATCCCAATGGATACGGAAACCGCCCAAAGACCTGGCTTGCCAAGTCCAAGGGCGTTCGCTGCTGAACTGAGCCAATTTTCATGGTGAACAAACACCGCCGCCATGGCCGCATTCGCTGCACTAACGACCGCAAGAAGAAGGAAGAGCGTGAGGTCATTCTCAATAGGAATCAGTGTCAAAGACAGGATGGTCCAGTCGTTTGAAAGAGCGTGAACCCCCACCCAGAGATAGGAAATGGATATGCCCAAACTGGCCAAATTTCCCGAAGACCGTAACAGTGCCAGAACATGCATGAGCGCCATGGCGAGGAGAATGAAGATTGCAACTCCTGCTCCTCCATAGACGGCTCCTGCGGAACTTCCCACCGCAAAGAGGACCAAGGCTGACTGAGCTGCGATAGCATCCTCATCGTGACGAAAGGCAACGGCAACGTTGAGAGCGACCAAGCCTAACATCACAATGCCGAGCGTTTCGCTGCTTCCAATCGGACTGGAATCAAACCAACCCCAACTCCAAGCGTCGAGAGCTAATCCGTAAAGCAACTTCATTGAGATGATGACCCATGTTATTCCAAGAAGATGCATGGATGGGCGAGGAATCCAGCGCTCACCCAAGCCGAAACCAAATAGGGCCATTGAAAGAAGACCTACTGCACTGAGAAGAGGGGGGAAGACCGTCCCGACCAAGGCGCCAATAGCGGTCCAAATCAGGACCATCATCACCATCATTGCTCGGCTGACCTGTTGTTCAGCGTGTACCGCTATTTGAGTAACAGAGTCTACCGTTTCGTCATCGCTAACCGGTTCGGAATCAGCGGTGAACATTTCGTTTAACGTTCCGACTGCTGCATCAACCTCTTTTTCTTCAGACGCCTCATGTACAGTAGGAAGTTGTTCTCGATGTTCTGAATCATCAGAATCCACCATGAACGCCCCGAGGTTCATGCCACGTGCGCGTCCAAACTCCTTCTTGCGCAAGACTTCATCCTCACCTGCAGGACCCGTTCGGGTTCCGCTTTGGTCGTCCATGAGACTTGGTGAGGCCTCGCCGCCTTGAATATGCCCGTTGTTTGCCGAAGAAATAGTCCAAATCGTCGTACTTCGCCGTTATGGCGTCATGGTTTTTCTGAAACCCGAGAACCAGAAGTTAAGAAAAAATGGTTGAAGGAGAGGAATGAACAGCCAAAAGGGACAAAGAGGGGCGGCAGAAACGGTCGGCATGGGCGGCGTCCACGGCACCCCTTCAGGGGACCTCGGAAAATACGGCATTACACCATCAGGAGAGGTTTATTGGAACCTCGCTGCTGGCGATTTAATCAACCTCGCTGTATCTCGTGGCGAGGGAACGTTGAGCGCTCACGGTGCTTTAGTAACCGAAACTGGGGAGCGAACAGGTCGGTCTCCAAACGACAAATTCATCGTTGACGAAGCAACCGTCACTGAGGACATTAACTGGGGCGACGTTAACGTCTCTACCAATCTCGAGACCTTCGAGCGTATGCGAGCAAAGGTAGTGGATTACCTGTCGGCTCAAGACGCTCTTTTTGTTCAAGATTTGTATTGTGGTGCAGACTTCTCCGAAGCTCTACCAATCCGCGTCATCAACCACAACGCATGGCACAACACCTTCGCACGAAACATGTTTATTCGACCCGATGAAGCCCAAATGGCCAATCACGCCCCTGAATTCACTGTCCTCCACGCACCTCATTTCGAAGCAGATGCAGAGCAAGATGGTCTAAACTCGCAGTGTTTCGTTATCGTGAACTACGCTGCTAAAGAAGTCATCATCGGCGGAACACGCTATGCTGGAGAGATCAAGAAGTCCATCTTCTCGGTCATGAACCTCATTCTTCCGAAGAAAGGCATTCTCCCAATGCACTGCTCTGCAAACACAACTGGAGAGAACACGGCGATTTTCTTTGGACTCTCTGGGACTGGAAAAACAACCCTTTCTGCAGACCCTAAGCGAGCCCTCATTGGAGACGATGAGCACGGCTGGGGTTCCAATGGTGTGTTCAACTTTGAAGGAGGATGTTATGCAAAACTCATTGACCTTTCCGAAGAAGACGAACCTGCCATCTTTGGAACAACACGACGATTTGGAACGGTTTTGGAGAATGTGGTGTTGGACGGAGAAGGCGTTCCCGACTTCCATGACACTTCAAAGACCCAAAATACCCGCGGATCTTATCCGATTGAATTTATCGAAAACCGAACCGGCGACTCAAAGGGCGGCCACCCACAGAACGTGATTTTCCTCACGTGCGATGCCTTCGGAGTACTGCCCCCCATCTCTCGGCTAACACCTTCACAAGCCGCATACCATTTCATCTCGGGCTACACGGCTAAAGTTGCTGGAACGGAAATCGGAGTAAAAGAACCACAAGCTACCTTCTCCGCCTGCTTTGGAGAACCTTTCATGCCCATGCACCCTGGTGTTTATGCTGACCTTTTGTCCGATAAAATGGCAGAACATGGCTCCACGGCTTGGCTCATCAATACCGGCTGGTCCGGTGGCGCTTACGGTGAAGGAAGCAGAATGAAAATCAAGTACACTCGAGCCATGCTTAACGCAGCACTTGACGGAGATTTGGACGCTGTTGACTACATCACTGACGGTCGGTTTGGATTTGAAGTTCCAACCAGCTGCCCAGGCGTGCCTTCCGAAGTTCTCCAGCCACGAACTACGTGGACTGATGGTGATGCGTACGATGCTACTGCAAACAAATTGGCTGAAATGTTCAATGACAACTTCAAGCGTTACGAGGCTGGAGTTTCACCGGCAGTTAATGCTGCAGCACCCGCCCCTGTTGAATGAGCCACGAACTCAAGCATCGCCTGTTGAGGCTTGGCTTATTGCTTTGGTCTTGCTTTCACCTTGGTCGACTGGAGTGAGCCCGTCAAGCAGCATTCGTAGTGAAGGCGCATCATCATGGTCACTCTCGCTCAGCGCTGTTTCGGCCTGAAGTAAACGATGGGCGATGGCTTCAAGTTTCGTATCGTCGCTTCCAATAAGTGCGAGTTCCATGGCTTCATCAAACAATTCAACGGCCAAATCAGGACGGTCAATGGCGAGGAGAATACTGCCTAACCTATCCAATGAGTCCGCTCCTTCAAGTGGAGATTTGGAGAGGAGGGAGGCTGCGTGTTCAACCCGCTTTTGGGCGTCTTCCCTTTGTTCAAGTAGCATAGCAACAATGGCTGAAAGAACAAGTGAAGGTATGGTGTCAACGGGATTTGATGTGGGCTGGTTGGTCGCTGCCGCAAGCAGGTCAAACGAACGCTGAAGGTTACCGGCGTAGAGTGCTAAAACCCCCAATCTACGCATTGCCTTGCGCTCTGAGCCCACATCGTCGACGAGCGTTGCAAGATGGAGTGCGCGAACAAGATGGGTTCGCGCCCGTTCCATTTCTCCTTCCATGCCTTCCAGAACGCCTAGGGCGGATTCTGTACGAAGTAAACTCCCAGCCATGGCTCTATGTGCGATTTCTGCTTTAGCCTCATCGAGCGGAGCGAGCCCCAAACCGACCTGTTCCATGACATCGGTAAGGAGATTCTTTGTCGCTCTTAGAGTAGTGGGTATGTCATCTTCAGCAGATGTACGAAGGGAAGAAAGATGTTGGTCTAAACGTTGAACGGGTTGACAAATTTCTGGCAGGTTCCCAAGGGCTTCGAGTCGCTTGGACTTGATGCCATAACCGCGAATGGTACGAGTCAAGTCAGCGATCAATCGGCCTTCGTCAACCTCATCTTCATTCGATTCATGTTCTTCGGCCATCGTGTGGGCAGATGCGAGCAGTGAATCTACCATCCATGTCAGTTTTTTCTGCACGTCGTATTGGTCTCGTCGGCTGATAGCATACTTCATTTCGGACGCTCTTACCTGCCGAGATAAACTGCGTAATCGTTCGTCTCGCCCCTCCTCAACACCCCCATCGATGAGTCGTTCAATGAATGTTGAGGGGGGGCACGTGGTGAAAGCAAGGTCTGCAGTTTCAGCGGTGGTTGTCATTTTGAAATCGTCCGAAACGAGAATCACTTCCGCTCCGTCGCTACCTAACTGATCTGCGAGGACCATCAATGACAAGTCGACGTCCTGGGGAGCCGCTCGTTCACCGATTTTGGTTGCTAGGTTGCGTACATCTTCCTCCTCCACAGAAGTGGAATGCAACAGAGTGTCAAACAACGCCAGGAGGTTGGGGTGGCCCGGTATTTTACGCATGCTAACCGTTGCAACCTCGTCTTTTACGCCGGGCGTAATGAGTAATTTTGCACCGTTTAAGGCAGATTTGAGGTCTTCAACGACCTTCTCTTTTCCTTTTTGCCCCAAGTGGATAAAACAGTTTGAGTCAACGACCCATGCTTGGCTCATGGTTACTGCTTCAGCAGTAAGGGCATGGTTCTTACTGCTTTAGAGAGAAATGCTCTCGGGTTGGACACGAGTAGAGAAGCGTTGGATGGTTCCATCGGCTTCGATGAGGAATTTCTCAAAATTCCAGCGGATGTCCCCTGAATAACCGTCTGCATCAGCGACTTCACTTAGAATGGAATAGAGGCCCGTTTTACCTTCTCCTTTGACATCAACCTTCGCCATGAGCGGGAAGGATACGTCGTACTTTTCAGCCGTAAATTCACAAATTTCAGCATGGGTTCCGGGTTCTTGTGCCCCGAATTGATTGCAAGGGAAACCAACTACGGTTATGTCTTCATTTCCTTCGTGGATGGCTTGGAGTCCTTTGTATTGCGGCGTTGCCCCGCATGCGCTCGCAACGTTGACGACAAGCCAGCGGGTTCCACCAAGTTCTCGCAGAGTAGTATGGGTTCCTTCCATTGTGGTAATGTTGATATCAAGTGCTTCGGGCATAATTTCCCCTCCAGCAAGGGCATTATGAAGATGTGGTTCATTCCTAGCCCATCCAAAGCCTCTTGAATCGCCGCCTTGTGGTCCAACCATGCAAGTTCTCATGGAAACCAGTGCAGGAAACATTACGATTGACCTATTTCACGGCAGCGCGCCCGATACGGTCGCTAATTTTGTCAAACTCGTCAACATGGGACATTACGATGGCCTCCACTTCCACCGCGTCATTGAAGACTTCATGATTCAAGGTGGCTGCCCACATTCCAAAGATCCAATGTCCGGACGTGCTGGAACTGGCGGCCCTGGCTGGAAGATTCCTTGCGAACCCTCTGCCCTCGCGCTCAAGCATGACAAACCAGGAGTGCTCTCAATGGCAAATGCTGGTCGTAACACCGGTGGGTCGCAGTTTTTCCTAACAACTGTAGCAACACCTTGGCTAAATGGAAATCACGCCGTATTTGGTGAAGTTTCTGAAGGCATGGACGTTGTAAAAGCAATCGAGGGATGCGCCAAGCTACCAGGTGACCGTCCAGCACAACCCCAGCAAATCATCCGCTGCTCCGTCATTGAATGAATAACCTGCTCTAGAAAAGAACACGCCGCTGATTGAATACAGCCCGTAGGTTCTTGAGTCATAAGGAAAGGCCGACCCATGGCTGTTGACGCAAGTGAAGCCCTTCGCCGTGCTACATTGGTAAGGAGCGACCCGTCCTTGCGAGGAGTAACCCGTCAAAATGGCTCTGAAATTGAAGGAGAATACGATTGGAAGTACTTCTCGTCCAACGGCGACCCGATAACAGAGGAAGACATCGTAGTTCGTTGGAATTCTTTGGCTCTCCCGCCCGGTTGGGTTGATGTTTGGATTTGCCCAAACCCAAGAGGTCACATTCAAGCCACTGGGAAGGATACAAAAGGCCGACTTCAGTATCGCTACCATCCGGATTGGGTCGAGATAACCGCTGAAATGAAGTACGACGATGTCGTCTACTTTGCTTCCCAATTGCCCCGTCTCCGAAGGCAAATTGAACGTGATTTAGAAGGAAAAACGATGTCCCTTGAGACCGTTTCTGCGCTCGTGGTCCGACTCATGGACCTTTACAATATTCGAGTTGGTAGTGATGAATATGCCCGATTGAATGAGTCCTATGGGCTCACAACGCTGAAATCGATGCACGTTAAACACATCCGAGGGGATGAGGCTGAAGGTAAACACGATGTTATTTTCACATTCACTGGAAAATCCAACAAGGACTGGGAAATAAAAATTGAAGATGATTCCTTGGTTGACCTCATTTTGCGAACAAATCGGCTCGGAGCAAAGGACGCTGATTTATTCATGTACATTTCAGAAGCCGGAAATGAGGTGGACCTCAAAGCTGAACACATCAACCAATACATTCGGGAAAGCAGTGGCGAAGGTTTTACAGCGAAAAATTTCCGTACTTGGGCTGCAACGTCTCGTTGCGCTGAACGTCTCGCATTCCTATCAAAGGAGCAAACTCCACAAGCCATGAAGAAATGGCTGAAGGCTATGCCTGATGTTGAATCAATCGGAAAAATCTGGAGCGAGGGTGAATGGGAAGTCCCAAAGTCAGAAGCACAACGCACCAAAGTGATGCTTGCAGTTATTGACACCGTAGCAAGTGATTTGGGGAACACCCGTGCAGTATGTCGCTCGTCTTACATTCATCCATGGTTCATGGAAGCGTGGATGAAAGGTACCCTTGGAACGGCATGGGAGAGCGTTGAGCTAGAACGGAAAATGCAGGGCCTATCTCCCGGAGAAAGTGCAACGCTTCGGATCTTGAAAACGATTTGATGCGTCACTTATCTTCTTAGGATGGCCGTTCCAGCATTATGGTATGGGCGAGATGCGAATTGAGAAGGACACGATGGGCGAACTCGAAGTGCCTGTTGACCGCTACTATGGATGTCAGACGGCTCGTTCGCTGTTGAACTTTGATATCGGAGACGACACCATGCCTGTTGGCGTTGTTCGGGCATTTGGTATTCTCAAGCAAGCAGCAGCAAAAACGAATGTTGCCCTCGAGCAACTTGACCCCGAGGTCGGCGACCTCGTCATTGCAGCGGCTCAAGAGGTCATTGATGGGCATCTGAACGACCACTTCCCACTTCGCGTCTGGCAGACCGGAAGCGGCACGCAATCGAACATGAACTCCAATGAGGTTATTGCAAACCGCGCTATTGAAATCGCTGGAGGCGAAATGGGTTCAAAGCATCCTGTCCATCCAAACGACCACGTCAATCGCGGTCAATCTTCGAACGATACCTTCCCCACCGCAATGCACATTGCAGGTGCAGAGGCCTTCACTCATCGCTTGTTACCGAGCGTCCGCGCCCTACGCGATGCATTGGACGCTAAAGCCAAGGCTTGGGCGGACATTGTCAAAATCGGTAGAACGCATTTGATGGACGCCGTACCGCTCACACTCGGCCAAGAGGCGTCAGGATGGGTCGCTCAGTTGGATGCCGACCTGCGACGGTTAGATTTTGCATTGGATGACCTCTTTGAATTGGCTCTTGGAGGGACTGCGGTTGGGACTGGACTCAATGCTCACCCTCTCTTTGCGCAAATGGTTGCTGATGAAATCGCCAACATCACCGGCTTGACCTTTTGTTCAGCAGAGAACAAATTTGCACAACTTGCTGCTCATGACGCCATAGTTGCAGCGTCTGGGGCATTGAATACTCTGGCAGTATCGTTGATGAAAATCGCCAACGATGTTCGGTGGCTCGGGTCCGGCCCACGGTGTGGTCTTGGTGAACTTGCACTACCAGCAAACGAGCCGGGTTCATCCATCATGCCGGGTAAAGTCAATCCAACTCAATCGGAAGCTTTGACGATGGTTTGCTGTCAAGTAATGGGCAACCACACCGCAATAACCATTGGAGGAAGTCAAGGAAATTTTGAGTTGAACGTGTTCAAACCGATGATGATTCATAATTTCTTGCACTCAGTTGACCTATTGACCGATGCTTGCCGTACCTTCCGAACTCGCTGCGTAGAAGGGTTGGAGCCGGTTCGAGCCAACATTCAATCCAATCTTGAAAACTCACTCATGCTGGTGACGGCTCTTAACAACCATATTGGATACGACAAGTCAGCGAAAATTGCAAAGAACGCTCACGAAAAGGGTACGACACTTCGCGAATCCGCATTAGAACTTGGATTTTTGACGAACGAAGAATTTGACCTATGGGTTCGCCCAGAAGACATGACTGGTTCATCCTGAGTGGCTTCTCGCCCTTCGTTTACAAGAGAGAAGAACTTGTAACATTGTAGACTAATCCAACCAACCAGTAATTCATATCAAGAATATTTCATTTGAACTCTCTTGACGTTGTGTAGCAAAAATATATTTTAGGGGAAGGAAAAGTTGAGAATCATGCGGTGCTGGCTCCTTACTGCTGCCTTGCTAACAGTTTTTATTTCACCAATGCTGCCGCAAACCCTCATTCTTGAAGATCCTAGCGATAATTTGCAATTTTCAAGCCCAATACAAGCAACAATTTCACCCAATTCGAGTTGGGTTTCCGGAGGAGAAGAAATCACCATCACCGGAACTGGATTTTCTGAGATGGCGTTTTCCAATACAACATACGATGGTATCAACCACCAATGGGCGGAGACGACCATGGACTATTCTGATCAAGCCGGCCGATGGAATGCCGTTGCCGTTGATTCAAATGGCCACGTCCACGTTGTGCAAATCAAATATGAAAGTTACCAAATCCGTCATAGTGTCAATGATGGAACCGGTTGGAATACTGTTGCAATCAACAATTGTGGCAACACATATTGTTGGGATATCCACATGGTTATTGATGATAATGACCACTTACACCTGGCTTATACAACATACACCCAATGGGATGAAACGCTCGTCTACATGAACTACGATGGAACAACATGGACGGACACCTTGGTTTCATCATCCGCTCATTTTGGGCCAATCGGTATCGCAGTTGACTCGAGCAACAATCCACACATCTCCTATGCAGTCGACGGATCAAATCAATGCGGTGATGGACTTCGCATTGCCTCTTACACCGGAACAGCTTGGTCGCATACCACTGTTGAGGCGGGAAACAACCGTGGTTGTGAATCTGCCATTGTCATTGATGAAAGCGATAATATTTACATCGCCTATCAAGATCGCAGCTCCTCGAAATTGAACATCGCAACGGACAAAAGCGGTTCTTGGGACTCCTATTCAGTCGACATAGGATCTTCCCAGATGTATCCGGGATACATGACATCAATGGCAATGGACGAACAAGGGCAGTTTCATATCGCCCACCAAGACAATAAAAATTATGATTTACGATACTCAACTGGCGTCCCTAATGGGCAATGGAATACCGACATTATTGATTCATCAGGGAACACGGGCCGTGACCCCTCAATCGCAGTTGATGCTGCTGACCAACCTCATATTGTCTACCATACATGGTCTGGAATGAATTTGAAGTACGCAACCATTAATCCGACAACCTCCAATTGGGTTGTCAGTACAATTGCAAATAATGCCGATGTTGGCGAGGGCAACTCCATCTTCATCGACAACGGCGGAGTTATGCACGTTCCTTTTGATGACGATACAAGTGACGTTCTGAAATATGCCACCAAATCAACTGGCTTGGTCGTGACCAATGAAATCACCGTTCAATTTGGCCAATACGGTTCAGTGACAGGCACGGTGATTAATGATTCAACAATACAGGTGACAACACCTTCTGCTTCTTCCGCCGATACTGTTGTTCTATCGCTTTGGGACAACGAGGATAATCAACACCAATTATCTCCCACATTCCGCTTCATAGACCAAAATGACCTTGACTCCGATGGTGTTCTCAACGCCGATGACGATTGTCAAGATGTGGCTGGTACATCCACCCAAGATCTCACTGGATGCCCTGATGCTGATGGCGATGGCTACAGCGATTCCGGGGACACATTCCCAAATGATGTTTTGGAATGGATGGATGCTGACGGAGACGGTGTTGGCGACAATGGTGATGCCTTTCCAAACGATGCCAATGAGACCCAAGACAGTGATGGTGATGGCGTAGGCGACAACGCTGATTTATATCCTTTAAATCCAAACGAATGGGAGGATTTGGACGGTAATCAAATTCCAGACAACTCCGAGGCCAGCAAGGTAGAGGTCACTGCATCATCGGATGGCGGGAAGATTCACCCGTACCATATTTTTGCAAACAATCTCTCACTTTCCGTGAACGTCATCGCTTCGGAGGGACTCACCATGGTTTCTTTGGAGTCATCGCCAGATGTCTTGCCTTCTACGGGAGGATTGGCGTACTCATTCTATGGCGGGGAATCCCAAACCATCAGCATTACTGGAGAGCAGATATTGGACTTTGTCCCCGAGGAGTTTTTCACCGGAGGGTACATCGACGAAGTTAGCCCACTTGTCAACTTCACAGTACATGTTACCGGAGTGCCTCACGGTTGTGAAGGGGCAAAAGAGTGGTGGAGTCCTGAACAGCAGACGGCATGCCCCAGTAAGATTGCAAGCCATCGAACCGATTATTATCTCAATTTTTCAATGATTCTTTGGAACGGGGACGATGATAACGACGGCGTTTCCAACAGTTGGGACCTCTTCCCATTGGATGCCAGTGAAACTCAAGATTCGGACGGTGACGGAGTCGGAGACAATCGTGACGCATTTCCTCTTGAAAGCACACAATGGTCTGACACAGATGGGGATGGCTACGGGGATAATTGGGGCAATGCTTCCTGGAATTCTACTAGGGCATCTTCTTCGCCAGGCTTATTCGTAGAGGAGGCAAACACCCCGGATTATTGTCCTGAAATAACGGGGAATTCTACAGCCGATGGATTCTATGGTTGTCTAGATGACGATGGGGACGGTATCGCAAATGTGTTTGATAGAGTTGAGACAAACGAAACTGGGCAAACAAATCAAACGGATGATACAAATCAAACTGGGAGTTCCATTGATACCGATCAAGATGGAGTCCTTGACATGGATGATAATTGTCCAGGAACTCCACTGAATAGCCAAGTGGACGCTTTTGGATGTAAAGTAATTGAAGAAGAGAAGGATGAAGTTTCGGCTTCAATTTTTGAAGAATTCTTTTCAGGAGATGCGAGCCCAGTGACTACTACAGTGGGAATATCAGCGATTCTACTCGCTTTGTTTACTCTGCTTCAATCGAATGCTGTTGCTGGAGTTCTTCCTGACACGTTCCGCTGGGTTCAAGTTCTTCGTAAAAATTCCAAACTCAGTAAAGAGGAAGAGAACGAACTGGCGTACCTCCAATCTTTGGTTCAAGCATATTATAGTGATTCAAAGGAGTTGGTGGAGGAACTCAACCTGTTGAGGGCAGACCTCACCGGCCGGTACACAAATAACGAGATCAAGAAAAATACTCGTGAAAAGTTGTTCACACTGATTGACGACTTGCTCATCGCCTCACCACAGGAACTGTATCGCATTGCACACAACGACAGTTACTTTGGATTAGCGGGTGCTGTAGATTCAGAAAACCGAAGTAAGTTACTTGAGGAAAAACTCGCTATGAGTGAATTCTCTCAACCCTCTGCAGCGAGTGAACCTATTCCCCAAGCGGCCCGACCAGAAGCTGTTACAAAACCCCCAATCGGAACTGCAGGAATTATGAAAAATGACGGTTTTGAATGGTATGAATCCCCCGAAGGGAGTGGCGTATGGTGGTATCGAACTGCTTATGCAAATCAAGACTGGCAAAAGTGGCAGTCGTAGAAAAAGAATGCAGAAGGGGTCTCGAATAACCCGGGGCTATCCGAAACCCCATACAACAGGAAGTCGTCATTGGAAGGGCGTGCAGTGAGTCTTTTCATAGGGTGGCGCAGTAAAGAGCCCACAACGTTCAAACGGGTCGTAGCGAAGGCAGACGCATGAGCACACGCCGTCTCTTCGCCGCAGTGCGGGACCTAGATCCACCAGGGGGTGGCGCAGAGCGTTCTTTGGCGGCTCTGCTAAACGGTATTGCGGCGCCTGGACCAACGCTCGAAACCGCACCAACGTTCGTACCAATGTCACCCGCTGCGGATGCTCCAACGCACCCTGCGTGGACGGTGAGTGCGTTTGCAAGCCTTGACCGAGGCGAACCAATCGGTTTGCTTGCGCCCAATGTAGGCTTCACAACCACAGATCTCCCCATCGAAGGTTTCTGGTCGAAGGTAGCCTGGGTTTTGCGAGAACGAAAGGGTGAGCAGAGACGCAGAAAGTGGGCCCATGACCGGCACATTGGTCGGCGGAGCCCCCAGTTCGCTGCTCGTGTGGGTTCGTGGTTGGACAAGCAGGAGTACGCGGGTGGCATCGGGTTGACCCAACTCGGATGGGCGCCGGGTGCTGCAGAAGCGTTCACCGCCCGCGGCATGCCTTACATCATGTTTGTTCGGGACGATACGGTTTTCCGCCTCGAGGAACGGTTTCGACCAGTGATGGAGGGGGCAGCACTCGTATGTGCAGCTGGCGAAGGTTTGCTCGCTGACATTCGCTCCCGCTTCGCCATTCAACAAGGCCACAGCGTACCTCTGCCAATTGATTTTGAGGGACGCTTTGGGAGCATGGACGACGTGAATGCCTTGCGGTCTGCCGAGCAGGCAAAGCGACCAGATGGAGCGCCCCCCATCATCGGCATCATGGTCGTTACCCCTGAGAAGGGATTGCGGATGTATCAACGTCTTCTGCCGAGGTTGCTTGAGCGCTGGCCGGAAGCGGAAGTCCACATCGCAGGGGGTAGCGCATACCCGCAGGAACTCGCTCACCACCCGAATGCGCGCGTCGTCGGCCACGTGGACGCTGCGGCCTTCTTTGCCGGCATCGACCTTCATCTCATTCTTTTCGAAACGACTGGGTCTTGGGGCCGGGTCATCGGCGAAGCAGGTTTGTTTGGAGTTCCAAGCGTGACATCGGACGTGGGTTCACAAAAGGAAGCCTTGGGCGAAGGAGGTATTCTAGTGGACGACGGGCATGATGCTGATGCTGTCATCGATGCCTTGAGGGCTGTTTACGACGACCGCGAACGCTATGGGTCACTGGCACGCAAGCACACCAAAATGGTCGATCATCGACGTTCTGTGGCTGCCTTCCGCACCGGGCTTGAAGACTTGTTTGATGGTCGTTGAGCCAGAACCCTTGAAGGGCCCTGCACCCATCGATCCAGCCAAGGTTTGGACAAATATCCAGTGGATGTGCTCTAAATCGGTTGAACGACCCCCGGAATTTGAATGGAATAATGTATTGATATTGGCTGTGATTTTGATGGTCCGAATGTACCTCATATTGCGCATCGGTCAAGATTATGCCAAATGTTTCGTATAGGCTTGGACATCACCTGCTGCAATGGATGCTATGGTCGTTGGAATACTCGGTGCTTTCTATGTCCATTCAAGTGCATTAGAGAGAGCAAGGTTAAATAGCAAAAACACAGAGATAAAGACATGGCAGGTGCTTCATTCAGAGCGTATTCACTCCATGAAGTTCAACTGAGGGTTTGACATGCTTAGAGCGTTTTATTGGCGCCTAAATCTTGGGTTTAAGAAAATAAAATCAAAGCGACTTCGCAAGAAACTCGGCAATAATATCAAAGCCATCATTACGAATAGTGAAAACGGTTTATTCGCAGTTGAACCGGAGGACCTTGAAGTAGGTCAAAAGTTACGTTCAGGCGGATTTGGAATTGAAGAAGTGCAACGACTAAAGAAATTCATCAACAATGAATCAAAAGTTTTGATTGTTGGAACGCACATCGGCGCGTTAGCAATACCGCTTTCAAAACATTGTAAAGAGATAACAGCGATTGAAGCGAATCCGAACACCTTTGAATTACTGGAAATAAACCTCCAACTTAACAATGCTAAAAACATAACACCGCACAATATTTTTGCAAATGACTCCCAGGAAAAAGTAGAGTTTCTACTCAATACAGTGAACTCAGGCGGAAGCAAGAGGAAACCCAAAAAGAGCAGTTTCCTCTATGATTTTGATAACCCCGAAATTATTGAATTAGAATCTCACAGACTTGATGATTATTTGCCCCACCATGATTATGATCTCATTCTACTGGACATAGAAGGGTCCGAGTACTTTGCAATGAAAGGTATGAATGACATTCTATCTCATTGTAAAACATTAGTTGTTGAATTCCTACCACATCACCTAAAGAACGTTGCAGATATCAACGTTGAAACATTCCTTTCAGTCATACCTGGTCATTTTACTAAATTTGAACTACCAGATAACAAACAAGAACACAACATTTCAGAAGTCAAGACTGTACTACAGAAAATGTATGACTCAAACATCGGCGAGGATGGAATTATCTTCACTTCTAATTAGAACTTAATTCTACTGTATCGGCTCAAGATTATAGCACCCACCCCTCTCACATAACACATGGCTAACCTCCAAAGAAAGCGCCTTTTAATTGTGAAAGGCTCTTTTGAGCACTTCGGTGGAGGTGAAAGAGATTTGATCAATAATCTTGAAGCTTGGTCTAAATATTTCGACTTAAGTGTTGCAACATTACATCCTAATAAAGAACTGATAGAGAAATTAAATGAATTGAAAATCCCCCTCTTTTCTCCGGTAAGCAATTGGTCTTACTCGCGTGGAATGTTTTCAGAAATATTTGCAAAATCAACAAGAAACGCATCTAAAAAATGGTACTCTATGCTTTCTTTAACAAAACAAGGAGTTGGTTTGAATACATTATTTTCTAACATTGATGCAGTCAACATCACAACAGGAATGGCCTCTTTAGAAATCCTTCCTCTGATCCCTAACAATATTCCTATTCATACACACATGCTTGAACCAAACCGAGGTTTACACAGCAACGACCTCCACTTTGATGTCGACGGGACGCCCAAACAAAACCTCAAATTAACTAATTTCCTTTTGTCAAAACAGAGAAAGATAGATGAAAAATTAGTAACACTCGCTTCTAAGAGAGGGGAGATTAGTGGTAATTCAAAAAACACATGTGATAGAATCAAACAAGTTTACGGTGTTGAATCCAGCTTTCTTTATCCCAGCATAGATACCAATCTTTGGCCGATTAAACCAACCAAAGACGAAGACTGGGAGTCCGTTAAAAAAGAATTTGACCTTCTCAAAAACAAGTATGTCATCACCATTGGGCATGCTATTTTTGCAAAAGGCCTATGGGAAACGATCACAAAACTTGGCAATTCAAATTTGGAACTTGTCCAACTCGGTGGCGGGGTCAATGAAAAACACAAGGAGCACGCCAGAAAAAATAACGTCGAATTGAAAGCCCTACCCAGAGTATCTCAAGCGACCATTAGAGCATTGATGAGAAATGCCAAGGCAATGGTGAGTAATGCTATCAACGAACCATTTGGCTTAACTCCACCAGAAGCGTATTTTGTCGATTGCCCAGTTATCGTTTCGAATCAAGGAGGGTTTAGGGAAACTGTTGTTGATGGGAAAACAGGACGCTTGATGGATGAAGGAGATGACTGGATTTCAGCGATAGATGAAGGGCATAAAAATCGCGCGGAATGGTCCAAGGCTGGCCGAGAACACATCAAAAAAATAGACCTGACACCAGAAACCCAAGCAAGGAAATTATTCGAAACCTTCACCAAGTATTTTGAAGAAGAATAATCACAACATAATTTGAACCATTTTCTTTAATTCTGTGAGAATCAATACAGCTACCAGTCGTTGTTGTGGATATTGTAATGAATGAATTCAACGGATTCGTCCGTTGAACCCGTTACGATGACCTGAACGATTTTTGTCATCGCCTGCCCCTCTCCGAATCGTTGATTTCTTGGTGCACTATGGATGGGCCACCCTCCAATACGTACACGTGTACAACGGTAGGGTTGTAGTCGCCCGCAGATACAAGGGGTTCCCTTGAATATACTCATTTCTTAGTGTTAATCGCCTCTAATCTTCGTGCGATATCTTTCTTAGAGGCCTCTACCTTGTTGCGCTCTATCTCGGCATACTCATCATTGGTGAGTGGTTTTGAACCAATTAGAAGTTGCATGAGATTGTTTATGAAATAGCCTAAAAGAAAGCATCCAATCATCAAAAATATCGTTGCAGCATCAAATTCCATATTGGTGGCAGAGTATGATACTTCTTCAAATGATGGTAATGCAATTATACTTCCATCAGAAATTAATCGTTCTATTCAAGGGGTTATAATCCGTCCCCTGTATTTTGTTTGTGTGTCTCTGAGGGCTTTCCATGGCTTCTTTACAACCGTACCCAAGCGACAGGCATCTCACGCGTGGGAGTACAAAGGGTTCTAGCGAGTTTCACTTCGCCTCAAAATTGACTTTTCCAAGTAATCAATTCTGTATCTGAAAGTATACCATTTTCCAGCACAATCGCCTTCGGATAGGCACAGAGGGTTGTCTGAATAACTCGCTAGCAAAATGATTTCACAATTCCACTCAATCAGTATCGCGTAGTGCAAGAATTTCAGAGGGGATAGAATACGTGTAATCAAACATCGGTCCAATGAGGCGTATTGAATCAAGACCCTCTCCAAAAACAACTCGTTCAAAGCACGAATCAATGGCATGCAACGGCATGCTTGCAATCAACACCCCCTCTTTTGTCAATTGAATTCCCGTGGCCACCATAGGTGCATTTGAGGTGAATGAGAGATGGTTTTCCGTACGTTCAACCTTCCCAAGCCCAGAGAACATGGTTGAGAATTGCGCACGGATCTCACCCCAATCTTCCAGAAGGTATTCCATGGTTGAGGAACATCCAATTTGGTTAAAGTTATTTTTATTTCACCTTGGAGATGCGACTCGCCCATCTCATTGGCGTATGATGGTGCAGGAGGCAGGATTCGAACCTGCGAACCGATATGGACTGGGACCTCATCCCAGCGCCTTTGACCAAGCTGGGCGACTCCTGCGGCAAGTTCGGCTCTCGCCTCGCGTATATCAACACCGCGACAGGACGGGTACAGTCATTCCATGAATACCGCAACTTCAGAGAGGGTTTTGCGATGTATATCTGGCACTTCTGCACCTTCTGCAGGATACCCAACAGGCATGACGAGCATGGCTTCCTCGTGGGAAGGCCGACCTAAAATTTCACGAAGGAAGCCCATTGGTGAAGGTGTGTGGGTAAGAGTCACCAAGCCCATGGCGTGAACGGCCTGAATGAATATACCAGCAGCGATGCCGCACGATTCTGTCGAGTAGTAGGTTGGCCCCCAATGCCCGTTCTCACGCTGACGTTTTTTCTGTTTGAACAGTACAACAACCCACGGCGCATCGGTAAGGTGAGCCTTGACGGCATCAGTACCCAGTGGCTCCAATACCTCAGACCACGCCTCCGGCATTCGCTCATCGTATGTTTTCCGTTCTTCTGCCTCCGCAGCCTCTCGCAGGTGCTTCTTCAGTTCCTGTTGGCTGATAGCAACCCATGTCCATGGTTGCAAGTGAGCCCCGTTTGGGGCCGTTGAGCCAGCAAGAATTGCTAATTCGACCAGCCGACGCTCAACAGGGCGCGAAGAAAAGTGCCGCGTTGTTCTTCGCTTTTTCATAAGCTCGTAATTCTCTTCAGCGACCTCAAGCATTGTTGCTAGTGGTAGTTCGCTCCACTGTAACGGTACAAACGGGTGGTCAGACATGATGCTCATGCATGGGTTAAGGCGTCGGTTCATAATCGCAACCCGAATCCGAGCGTTCAGAATACAGGCATCATTTTTTCAAAGAGACACGTTCAACGGGCAAGAGTATCTCATTCCTCCGTTTGAATGGAAGCGTCATCGGCCCGTCGTAAACGGCGAGAATAGGCCCCTGGGTTGGCGTGAGCCCTTGTTTAACGACCATACTTTTCAAACGCTCTCCCAATTTCTCACTTTTGCTTTGATGAAACCGGCCAGAAAAACCCAAGACAGCAACATCGCGGCCTTCACACTCGGTCAGGACAACACCCGCATCAACCGGGGCAGGGAGGCTTTCAAGCGTGTAAGATGAAGGCATGGTGAACGCCATCCATTCAGCACCGTTTTGAGCCCAAGTTTCAACGGGGGCCGTCATTGCAATGGAGGCACGGGCATTGTTTCCTCCGAAAATGTAGCCCGCAATTCTCCGAAACCCACCGACAGAGGGGCGCCGTCCGGATCCCGTTGTTTGAACGCGCGCCTGTATGCTGGAAGCATATCGGCGCAACTCAAAACTTCCATAATCTCGAAGAAGTTCATAGGTTGGTTCTTCGAGTTCTTCAGCCATACCGCTTCCTCAGAATATGCGCTTATTATGCGGTGTTTTCGGGCGGCATTCTTCCTCGCAAGCGGAGCCATGCCTCACTACAGAACATCAATCCATACACCGATGCTAGCCAAAGGGTAGGCCTCCCCCACGTAGATGGAGAATCAGCAGGAAGAATCCCACTGCTCATCGAAAGTAAGACACACAACCAAACAAGTGTGATGCCGTGGAGGATCCAACGAATAGAACTGAGAAGTTCCCGAGAGGTTGCTTTCATTTCGGTTAATTCAGACTGGGTAAGTAACGCAGAAACACCCGCGATTTTGTCCAAAGCCGAGCCACCATTCCAACGTATTCTTCCAAGTTTGAATCGGGTTAAATATTCAATCGCCGTAAACAGAGTAATCCAAACTACAACCACCTCGAGCAAGGCCTCACCGCCTCGTAAGTCAAGCGAGCCCCATGTTGACCATGCTAAGAGCGTCCATAACCACCCAACAAGCAACAGTTGGAATGTATGCGCAAATCCGGTAATCTTCCTCAGTAATTCAGCATCATGGCCAAGTACAGACTCAAGAATAAGCACGCCCGCTGCAGCGATGCAGGCTACTGCGCCTGCAAGCAACCACCACCCGGACAACGCACTATCGCGCCATGCAAGCATGAGAGCAGATAAAATCCAACTAAGGGCAAGTACGGTGGCGACATTCACCACTGCCTGCATGGTGTAGAGTGGGTCGCGCCCGTCTCGTAGCACAGCAAGTCCGCCCATTAAGCGCACTTCAAACGCAGAATCGTCTACGATACCATGACTTGCCGCCGTCATCCCACCAACCGATTTGATACGAGCAGCCTCAACGATGCTTTGGGCGGCTCCATCCTCCCATTCTCCTCCTCCAGTCCACGAAGACCCGCGACTTGCAGCATGTGCGGCCCCCGAGCCTCTGGTAGTTCCCCCGCGGGCTGAGCGAGTTTTCGCCCATGCACGGATTTCTGGAGCAATGATTTCCTCAACTTGGTCTTCGTTTAACGGTGCACCGTGGTCGGTGTAGAGCCATCTGCATTGAATGGGAACAGGATTTGCATCAACATCTGGAGCAACCATCTGAAATTGTCCAGGGCCAAGGGTAGGCAACTGTGCGACTAAATCCTGATCGCCCCCACTTTCCTTGAGCAAGTGGCGTACCTTCTCAACATCTTGCGGTTGGGTGAATCTACCAATGAATGTGGTATTGGCCTGAGCGAGAATTTTGTAATCAACATCGCTAACATTCTGGGTCGCAAGAACACAGGCAACTCCGTATTTTCTCGCCTGCTTGAAAATTAATTTAATCAGGTCCTTTGCAGGAGGGTTTCTCGGATATGGGGGGAGATAGGGGGCAACTTCATCCATGAAGAATAACAACTTCAATTCCCCCTCAGCAGGCTGCTGTGTTAACATCCAATCGTAGAGTTCACGTGACAGTTCTTGGACAAAATATTGCTTTTGATTTTCATCTTGAATCGTGTTCAGGTAGACGATATTCAAGGGAATTTTCCCTGGCATGGCCGGCTCAACAAAGGCGTCAATATCAATCGGAACTCCGTTTGAGAACAACAACTGATTCACTCCAGACGAAAAAGCAGAGAGCCTACGCGCCAGCTCTCCCCTCGTTGATTTCGGCAACCGCTCCTCGAAATCGGTTAGCCTGTGTTCAATCATCACTTCGTTCCAAGTAGGAGGGCTAATTTTATCCTCAGGATCAACGTCTTCTTCAAAGCACTCAGGGTACAAATGTCGGATGAATTCTTGGTGCGGTTCCCGGACGACACGGGCAAGTGCTTGAAAATCACCGACATCCAACCCACAACGCGTCCCTTCAACCAAAATTTCATAGAGATAGGGTTTGACAGTCTTACCTTTTGGTTTCTCAACATCAAAGCCTGCTAGGTTTGCAAATCCTGCAGCCATCATGTCCCATGCCGTAATTGCCTCTTCGGGGTCAAGGTCAGAGGGAGGTGCTCGAAACGGGTCAATGCACAAAGGAAGCCCTTTGCTGCGTAGCGGGGTCCAAATTCGCACTTCGCATTTTTCCATCAATTGTTTCGCACGCGCGACATCTCCGTCTTGCGCCTCAAGATCATCGGGGTCAATCCCCATGGCCAAACGAGCCAGGTCACCTTGCGGGTCAATGATGAGTGAGGGGATCCCAGCTAGAGCAGCCTCTTCAATCAAAGCCTTGGCCATCACTGTTTTTCCCGAACCGGTCGAACCGAGCATTGCTGCGTGACGCGCGAGAATTTGAGGTTTGATGTCAATGGGCTCCCCGTTGTCTCTTCGAGCGCCGAGAAACAAACCCTTTGGCTTGAATTTCTTTTTCCGTAGTGGGGCAGGTTTTACCTCTTCAGTTGAATTCAAAAGGTCGCCAACAAGGTCAGCAAGTTTCCCCCTGCCGGAGCCGTCTGTCGGCGAATCGTCAGCCCATGTAGGCCTCCCATCTTCCGACTCCATGACCGCGCAGAAGCGTAGGGGGTTTTGAAAGGCGCGATTAGAACAAGGGGGAAGACGCAGACTCAAGGAGGAGAAACACATCGCCGTATCATGGAACGCATCACCATGGCCAGACCTTCGTGGGACGATGAGATGCGAGATGCAGCCGTAACCACACTTGACTCGCTCCATTGGGTCAAAGGTCCACAAGGCAAAGCGTTCGGCAACGAATTTGCCGAGTATTGTGGAGCAATTCAAGGAACACCCTGTCAAAGCGGCTCGGTTGCATTATGGGGGGCCCTACGCCTGTTGGAAATTGGCCCAGGGGATGAAGTACTTGTTCCATCACTCACCTACATTGCAACGGCTACATGCGTTTCTTTGGTTGGCGCAACACCGGTTTTTGTTGACGTGGAGGCGGAGTATTGGTGCGTTGACCTCGATGCTTTGGAAGCGGCCCGAACTGTGAGAACAAAAGCCGTCATCGGCGTTCACCTCTTTGGACAATTGTGCACCCCAGAACTAGAGAACTGGTGCAAAGAGAACAACATCGCTTACATTGAGGATGCCGCCCAAGCCCACGGTGCTACCCAAAATGGATTGCAAAAAGCCGGTGCCTTAGGGGACGTGGCATGCTTCTCGTTCTTCCCATCAAAGAATCTCGCTGTTGGCGGGGAAGGCGGCATGATGATGACAAAACGAAGTGACTTGGCAGCACGAATGGACGCCTTGGTGAATCATGGGCGGGACGCCCGCCTTGAATCGCATGAATTGGGTTCAAATTTGAGAATGTCAGAAGTTACAGCAGCAATCGGGCGCGTACAACTTCAGCGACTTGAAGGATGGCTTGAGCGGAGGAGAGCCATTGCCTCCCGCTATCACGAAGCCTTTGCGAATCTACCCGGAGCATCCACTCCTAAGGTTCGAGAGGATACAGAACATGCTTGGCATCAATACTGCCTTTTGGTTGATGAACCGGATTCCTTCAGAGAAGTATTGGACAAAAAAGAGATTGACTCAAGAGTGTATTACGGCCAACCGTGCCACCGGCAAGGGGTTTATTCAGAACATCCACAACATAACGAGGCATTCGAGGTTACCGATGATATTGCATCCCGATTGGTGGCGATTCCCATCCATCACCAACTTACAGACCACGAAGTTGACCGTATTATTGCTGCAGTTATAGCAACCCATTCATGAACCAAGAGTATTTGCTAGAGACTTGTTTGACCAAGAAGACAAGCCTGTGATCTCATGACCAACCCACT
>CALKGM010000032.1 GCA_938084675.1 Candidatus Poseidoniaceae archaeon | reverse complement strand
AACAGACCAGAATTGGCCGCCATCACCTTCGAAAGGCACCAACACGCAAACAGCGCCAGAGTCCTGTCCTGGGTTGTCACAGGTAACAGGTGCAGCGTTGTCAACTTCAATTTGGACCTTTAGGTTGGCCCAGTTGATGTTCTCCCCTTGCATCATCGTCACTCGGATAAGGTTGTCAGTGGTTCCATCCGATGGTGCACCACTGGCGTCCTCTCCGTCAAAGGAGTATAGGGCCAAGCCACCATCGTCTTCATCATATTGACTCCAATCGATGGCTACAAATTCGTGGAAGGAAGATGCCCCAAGACCGTGTTCGTCAACAGCGATAAAGGCGATCATGGCGTGGTAATAATCATCGTAATCAAAAAGATTCAACTCATTCCAATGTGCGATTGGAATGTCAATGGTGGTGATTCCAGATGCGTCAGTGACGTTCACGTCAATGGTTCCATCCAGGTTGGTGTCCCATCCCATGGTCATTGAATCGCCGTCAATATCCATGGCGGCATAATAGGCTTTGACGGTAAAACTCTCAAGAGCCTCGGTAGTATCGTTGTAGTTGGCATTGGAGTCCTCATCCAATGTCACTGACAAGACGTCATCCAGGATTTCAGATTGGGCGATCATTGGGGGGTTGTTTATGGATGCCGTTCCAGTCGTTGTTTCTTCACCCTCTGCAGGGGGGGTGATTCCATCATCCACCATTCCGAAGCATCCAGTTAAGATGAGTAGTGCGGTCAACGTAATTACATTCAGTGTGCGTGTTATTTGCATAAGTCTGCTACCGATGACTTCCTCTATGAACTTACTTCCGGTTCTGAAGGAAAGTGGACATATGCGCGGAGGTTAATCGTCCCTGCGAAAACCGCGCATGATGAATATATTTCATGCCTGCTTTTGTGCTAAGTTCATAAGCCGTCGCGGGAGGCTTGTAATTGGAGAGGGATGAACTCATGTTGAACGTCACGGCCCGACAGGACTTGATGAACAAAATTATTGAAACTTTGAGCGTGGTTGTTGAAGACGCACGCTTTGAGTTCAAAGAAAATGGTCTGCATGCCCGTGTGGTTGACGCATCACACGTGGCAATGATCAAAATGGAGGTGGATTCTGCTGCCTTTGATACTTGGGAAATTGAAGAGACCGACCTCGGTTTGGAACTTCGTAAGGTTAAGGAACTTATTAGTTTGGGTGCAGCAGATGATATGATTGAGATGGCCTATACGCCGACCTCCGGCGTCATGACCTTGAATCTCGGGAAGATCGACCGAAACATTCGCCCCCTTGACAACACGACCATTTCCTCACCAAACGTCCCTCAAATTGACATCCCATCGAAGGTTGTAATGAGCGGGGCGGCACTTGCTCAAGCGCTACGAGCAGCAAAGCAAGTTGGAGACTTGGTCAATTTAAGCATTGATTCGGAGACCTTCACGGTACACGTTCAGGGTCAAACGGACTCGGTCACCGTGTCCTTTGCAAAAGATGAATTGGATTCGCTGGAATGTACAAAACCAGCCCGTAGCCAGTACTCGTTGACCTATCTCGTGCCTATGGCCAAGGTATTTGCAGGATTGGGTGAAATCACCCTTGGATTTGGAGAAAGTTTCCCACTACGATTGAGCTTCTCGTTCAATGACGGTGCAGGCGAGGTTGTTTACTACCTTGCTCCTCGTGTTGAAAGCGAATACTGATGCACAGTACCGCTGATGTTGATTGCTGCGCAATGCAGTGTTTAATGATGAAACTTCAACGCTTCGTGTCAGCGTCGTAATGCCCGATCAACGGGCTTCGTATCCCGTAGGAACTTGAATCGGGACAGAGTTCAGTACTCGCGCCATCCATGACCGCATTCCTTGCACGTGAGCATTCGGGTCTCGGGTTCATCAGATGAACGTGTTTGTTGAAGGTAGGCGAAGACTTCGATGCAATCGCATTTTGGACACATGTAGGTGTCTTTGGTTAGGACACCATGAGTTTTATCAGAGTCTTTGATAACTTCATATTCACGGGATTTTACTTGAGTGCTTGAAGTCGCCTTGGACAGGTCGACTTCCTTTCCACCGATTTTTGTCTTAAGTTTAGCAGGGCCGTTGTAGCCACATTTGTAGTTCGTACAGGAGATGTCTCCTGAGGGAGTAGGGAATGAGAGGGTACCACATTGTGGGCAAAACATAAGATATTCCCGTATCAACCAGTATTTAGGTTCTTTCCATTTAAAGTATCATTTAACCCCATAGACCCCCATTCACCTCTTTTCTAAGTCCTGAGGAGAGGGGAAGGGTCAAAATCAACAGCGCTTACGGAAGTCCATGTGGCTGTGGTATGATTGGCGTGCAGCGGCAATTTGTGACGGTGATGGAAACATCGTAGACAGCCAAGTATGGGACGGTCATATGACCGAACACGGCGTCATGGAGCGTCTACGAACGGTTGAACTTGGCCAACATATTCCCGAAGTGGCTCAACTGTTGGAACGATTTCCAGAGGCCATCGTCTGTCTTCACGGAGATGAGCGATTGCCTGACGCGGATTGGCCCTATCCGAATTCAATTGAGCAATCTCTTGCTGACAAAGCGGCATTGCGATTAGCCATTGAAGGCGTTCAGAGAGCTGCCAGCGATCCTGACCGACGCTTAGAGCATCTTGTCCGAGGCAGTGATGAACTCAGAGCAGCCCATCTCACCATGGAAGCCCGATTGATTGAATGGACGGGTTTGTTTTTCCCCCTTGCAGTCATTACCGACCGAAATGGATTTGTTAGGGATGTTGCGTCCAGTCCTAGTCCAGCAGAATTTGCGTCCACAGTAGGTTTGGAACTCCCCATTGAACAACCTTCGGATAGCGAATGGAGGTCCATTCACGAGTGGGCTCAAGATACAGCTGGCGCCAATGGCCGCTTGGACCGGATGGAGCATGCTTTGCGAGAACTTTCCACTGCGCACCTTCCTTCAGTGTCTGCATTGGTTGGGCCCCTTCTCGCAGCCCGACTGTGCGTAGAGGCGCACGGAAGGATGCGATTGGCTCGCCTTCCTTCTGGAACGGTACAAATTCTAGGTGCAGAGAAGGCGTTTTTCAATCACCTCAAAACCGGTGCCCCTTCACCAAAGCACGGTCATATCTTCATGCATCCATGGATTAGCCGCTCACCACGATGGGTCCGAGGCAAAATTGCGAGAATGCTGGCTGGAAAGATCAGTATCGCCGCCAAAATTGACGCCTTTGAAGGCACGCCATGGACAGAAGACGATGTTCTCCCAGTGGAGCGTCGTGTTGAAGAACTTCTTGACCAGCACAAGAAACCGCCCAGTCGGCGCTGAATGGAGGAGTTTCATTGGGCGGAGGTTCAAAGCGAAATCGTGGCCCGCGCCACTTGTCGTCAGCCGTTAGGTTAGACCGAAAATCGTTATGGACGCTGAATGCGGTTCCAAAACGAGCCGTCTATGGAGAGTCTCTTCGCAGGTTTTCCGGCCAAGAATATCGAAGGTGGGAGCCGCATCGTTCCAAACTTGGAGCCGCTATGTTGCGAACTCAAAACGACCCTGCTCTTCTCCTGCCACAGCAAGGAGAAACGGTGCTTTACTTGGGAGCAGGACACGGTACGTCCGTCAGCCACTTGCACGACCATCTCTGTGGGGAAGACAACCGATTTAACGGACGACTTGTGAGTGTGGATTTAGCGCCGCGTTGCTTGAGAGATTTGACGTTCCTCGCACAAAAACGACCCGGACTTGTCCCTGTTTTGGGCGATGCCCGCCGTCATGAAGCATGGGGCGTGTTGCTGCCAAAGAAAGTCAACTGGTTGTTTCAAGATGTTGCTCAGGCTGGTCAAGTTGACATTTTCACTTCGGCCTGTCGCCGATTCTTAGCACCTGGTGGGATGGGCCTTCTTTCGCTTAAAGCAGCAAGTGAACGCTGGACAGGTGAAGGAGAAGCGGCGTTGTTTGAGGAAGTTGAACAGCGTTTGAAGAATGCGGGTTTTCATGTGGACGAATCCATTGAACTCGCAGGTTACGAAGACCATCATCGTTTGTTCGTTATTCACTCGCCGGAGGCATGAATCTGCCTGAACTTCCTGAGGTTGAAACCGTTCGTCAAGGTCTCATTCAAGGCCTGCAGGGGAAAACCATCCGAGATGTACTTATTCGCAGAGAGGGCCTTCGTTTTCCGTTCCCAGATGACCTCCCAACGGTGGCTGGTACAACCGTTGTGGATATCCGGCGTCGAGCAAAATACCTTCTCATTGACTTGGACGACGGGCGAGTCTTGCTTTCTCACCTCGGCATGTCCGGTCGCTACACTCTTTTTTCATCCGAGGAAGCAGACGCTGTGGCTGTGCCACTTTTGCAAACCGTGAATGGTGGTGTTCCGGTTTCAGCCTTTGGAAACCAAACTGGCTACGGTGGAAAACACGACCATCTTGAATTTGTGTTCACGGACGGTACTCGGGCGGTCTACACGGACCCCAGGCGATTCGGTGTGATTGATTTGTTTCCTCGCCTTGAGGAACCGGTTCATGCTTTATTGGAACGATTGGGTCCCGAGCCGTTTGAACATTGGACCGCTAAGGATTTGGCTCGAGCACTGCATCAACGTAAATCAGCCATCAAAATCACGCTGTTAAATCAACACATTGTCGTGGGGGTTGGAAATATCTACGCTTGTGAAGCACTGCATCGTAGTGGTATTTCTCCTACATGTGAGTCAAGAACTTTGGTTCGAAAGAATGGGAGTCCAACCGCACGATTGGAGCGATTGGTTCAAGAGATTAAATCCGTTCTCAATGAAGCGATTTCATCGGGTGGCTCAACCCTCAACGATTTCGCCTCTGTTGATGGAACCTTGGGATATTTCGCTCACCAGTTTACCGTTTATGGGCGAGAAGACGAACCCTGCTTGAAGGATGGTTGTGGAGGAGTCATTGAACGAATGACTCAAAGCAATCGCTCGACCTTCCTCTGCCCGCGATGCCAGAGTTAATTGAGCTGAAATACGATGCTCAAGGCAAATCCCCAAAGAATTACTGCCGTCGCACGATGAATAAATACCCCGTTTTTCTTCAACCTCTCCAAGAGTGATGTCCCGGTAAGTCCTATCGCTACCGTAAGGTACCAGAGCGTGTCGATGGTCATTCCGAGCAATCCAACAGCGACTTTACTACCAAACTCCATCCCAGGGCGCAGAACTTGTGCCAGGACTGCTACGAGGAACAACGCAATTTTGGGATTGAAGAAGGCAATAGCAAACCCTTCGGTAAATCCTTGACGTTCTGATGCTGTATGGGAATGTGAATCAAAATCTCCGTCCATGGTCCACATGGAATATCCGTACCATACCAATAATCCGCATCCGATCAGTTGGAGGGTGAGAAATACATTCGGGGCTTCTTCTAACAGAACAATGAGTCCAAACACGGCAAGTCCAGCATAGACGCCAAAACCAAGGCCATGGCCAAGAGCACAAGCCACACCTTGTCGCCTTCCACCCATCATGGTGTTCCGTAAAACGACCATCAGGCTAGGGCCGGGCGAAATCGCACCAAGGCTCAAAACAAGTCCTGCCGCAAGGAGAATATCCCATTCCATGACGGCCATGCTTCAACGCATGGGGTGTCGGTCATCAACGTAGTGGGCTGAACATCGCACTTTAGAGAAGGTAGAGGGTGAATCCACTGCCTGAATCATTCGCTTTCAACAGATCAGAATAGTTCAGGCTCCACTTGATGAGGGATTCGTTCATGCGCTTTTGGCGCAACACATGGTCGTAGGCTTTGGATAGCGCACGTTGTCCGTGGTTGGTTTCGGATTTTTGGTCCATGATAGTCCATCATCATCTTCCTACTTTAATGTTATTTTATGTGCATCATACATGCTTCACTGCATGAAACAGGAAATAAATCCCCAATATGTGGAATTAATGCGGTATTTTAAGCGTTGTAGCCATGTCTTCGCCCAATCGCCCTGTTTGAGAACTGACATCCTGTGAATGTGCTCCACCTACATCCTTGAGTACGATGACCTGAATGATTCAGAAGTCTTTGAGCATGTGTGGAAGCCGTTCTCAACGAAGGCCTTAGGTCTTCAGAAGAGATTCCCACGGTCGTCCATGTGGACCACGCCTTTCAGCCGAATGCGGCATCATACGAGTTTGGCCGCCTCAAGGTCAACAACACTCAGAGGGGTCGGAATAACCGTTAGCATTCTGTAGCAGCGCTTTTCACCGGGCTTGAGGATTTGTTTGAAGGCCGTTGAGTCCAGTCTGCTTGAAGGACCCTACACTCACCCATTGAGCCAGCCAAGGTTTGTAGTGAGCAGCGGGCAACATGAGCGCCCAGCTCAGTGAGGCTCCAGTGTACCGTGTTAGGTAGAAATGATTTGGGCCATAGTTAGGGAACGTTCTTGAGGAAAAGGTTTGTCCCCGTAATATCAGGTAATGGTTATACCAGTGTCTGTTGAGGTTTTTGAATGATAAATCGGATTCGGCGTGCGCTCTTTCGAATGCGCCATAGAAACAGTCCTTTCACAGGGTCGGCTGAATATTGGGAACGCCGTTACCGTAGTGGAGGTACTTCGGGGGATGGTTCGTACGGTGGATTGGCGGAGTTCAAGGCTGAAACGATTAACGCATTTGTGGCTGAAAACGGTATTGAAACAGTAGTCGAATTGGGTTGTGGTGATGGAAACCAACTTGGATTGATGGATGTCTCACAGTATACTGGTTATGATATTTCTAAAAATGCTGTAGAGATGTGTGCAAAAAAGTACTCGGCTGATTCTTCAAAGAAATTTATTCACTATTTACCCAACCAATATGATGGTGAGGCGAAAGCGCAACTTTCACTCTCATTGGATATCATTTACCACTTAGTCGAGGATGTAGTATTTGAAACG
>CALKGM010000031.1 GCA_938084675.1 Candidatus Poseidoniaceae archaeon | reverse complement strand
CAGAATCCAAGTGTGAAGACAATTCCAAACCAAAAGTAACTGTAATCAATTGGAATGAAGGGTTCCATGTTTTCCGCAAGGAAGAGGTTTGCAATTGTCGCTACAAGTTGGTCAATCTGAACAACAACTGGTGCAAGTGTGATGCCAAGAAGAGCCATTGTAGTCCAACGGCCAGAGGTTGAGACATTGAGCATTCGGTTAATCCATGTGATTCCACCCATGACGACGACGAATCCGATCGGAAGGTCCTCTCCGGATGAAAGTTCAAGAATTGTGCTGAGAAGTTTGACTCCAAATGAGGCATCTCCGCTTGCTTCGGGAGGGTTGCTGAAGAGAATGTGGACGCCGAATACAACCAATCCGATGAAATACATTCCCAAGAATGCGAGTGTACTTGGACGTGCTTCTCCGTTTTCCAAAACAGTTTCTCCAGAAATCAATCTGTACTTTTTGTTCTGGGCTTCCATACGAGCGTTTTCTGAAGATTCGAGGGTTGTTGCTTCGGTCTTTTCATCTTTTTCGGGTGCCGGTGAATCTTCGGACATATCAAGGCCTCTATGATAGGTTAGAATCACTTATGACAAATACCTTACCCCGTTTGAGGCTTAAAATTCAATGAAGGAGGCCCCAACTGTGCTCAGCGTTTCCTCTTGCCCAGCCGTAATCCTTACGGGTTCGTTGACCAAATTCATCTTTGATTTCCAATTTTTTGAGTTCAAGCGGATATTCGTTATAGGTGAGGTGTGACCAAAGACCACCGCGAGTAGGTTGGTCAAAATGCCAGTGAGCTCGGTCAACTGCCTCAACCTTGAATTGGATTGATGTGCGACCGTTCCACATCCGAACCGAAAACTGTGGTAAGGGGGAGCCAGGGCTTTGTCCATGGTTTCCTTCAACTCTATGCGATACGGTCTTGATGACCTCCACTCTTGCAAAACGTTCAGTTCGTTGATTTTGAGCATCATGAAACAATCCACCTTGAGAGAGTCCGATGTGTTGGATGTCCCGACGTTTCCATGGTCGTGGGTTTCGAGCGGTGATGGTTGGTGCAAGATGAGGCAAAAACCAATCTAAATATGAGCCATCTTCAAAATGTAAAACACCCCAATACCACGGAGGTGACGGTGCTTGAACACACACTTTCTGGAAGTATGCACTGCCTTCAACTTCTTCACCTGCAACTGTACCTTTGACCTTTGTACCGTGAACTCGCAGAATGTCATAGCCCATATTGGCCGCATAGGTTGCTGTTGAGGGACGTGCCACTGACATGGCTGGATTCCACGGTGTGAATTGAAGTGAGATGTCGGAAGGAGCACCGTTGCTAACAGCCTCTTCATCTCCTTTCAACTCCAACCAGAATTTTGTCATATCGCTTGTAAGACCCATTGACAGGTCATCGTTCAGCAACGGTACAACTGCTCCGCCACCGTTACCAAGCCCCTCTCCAGGCCAAGACGGGTGCGTGTCATTAAGTGCAATCATTCTGCAAATCCGTTTGATGTAAGGTTCATGCATTCGTGTTCCATCAAACCACCAAGCACAAACCATGCCGTCAATGGTCATTCCATCGTGCTCATCGAATCCAGGTCGACCTTTAGGAGTCCATTCCTTTCCATTGACATCAACCAAATCATTGTCTTTGGTTGACCACAAGACCATCAGTTGGCGCCCGCTTGGATTTCCGTTGGGGTCGTCCAACATCACAAGCCACCACCACCAATCCCATGTTAGGTGCCACAATGGTTTTCTCTGCCCAAGGGCCCACATTGTTGAGAAGTCTCCCTCAAAGATCGCCGGAACTGAAGGTTTCGATTCCATAACCAGGCCTCAATCAATTTCTTTTGATTTGAACAATGCTCCGCCAATAAACCAGAATGTTGCTGCCTGAATAAGCATGACACATACCGACACAACAATCGTTACGAGGGGTGTCATTCCTAACCCTGAATCCGATGCGAAAATTTCCAATGCTAGCGAACCAGTAAGGGGCTCTGAACCTCCGAGGGTATTGCCTCCTGCCCAAAGTCCGAGTGCGACTAAGAGTGAAGTATCCGTCCAGGCGAGGGCGGCACCAGCATCAACAATGTTCATCGCCCAACCAATGACTGAGAAACGGAGTATTGCTGCCTCAGGTGCGCCTAAAGTTGTGAGAATCATACCTAATTCCCACGCAGCAAACGGTAGTGCGAGAATGATGCCGTGCTTCCACAGTACTCCGAGTAAACAAAACAGCATGGCGTAAACAAGCAAAGAGAGCAACGATGCAAGGAGAACAGCCATCCAAACTCCAAGGTCGCCGAATCTAAAGAAGCCCTCACTTGGCCCGAAGAAGCCAGTTACCAACGCAGCAAGGACGACCATGCCTGTCATGTATGGCCAAGCCAAACCGAGGAATCCTAAGATTCGGTAGAGGAATACTTCGGAACGAGCAATGGGCTTTGATAGCATGTAATGCATGGTTCCCGATGACATCTCATCACGAATGAGCCCAGTCGCCATGAACAAGGGTACAAAAATTCCAATCAAGAACACAAAGCCGAATTTACCCAGTGCTAACACAAAGGCTCTGTGAATTGATTCCTTCGCATATGCATCTTCATCTGGGTCTTCATCAACCTCATTGTCTCCATTTATGCGGAAATTGTTTGAGTAGTATTCTTTGTAGATTTGAACATCGCACGGGATGTTGTTGTTGTTTGTGTCCTGTTGCGAGTCTGTTTTTTCTTCTGTCCGACAGTCCCCATCATCATCGTAGCCGTAACTGCCTTCGGAAAGTGAATCAATGTCAAACCCGTCTTCATTGATCCATTTTGAAGGGTCATCCGGTGCAACGGGCGGGTTGAGCAATCCAGGATGCGAGTCCGGGTCGAGAATGTCGGTTCCGTAGAGATTTTCTTGGCCGTTAGGATATCCATCCATGTCAAAATCTCTTGAATCTCCATCGTTGTCAATGGCTTCATATTCTCGCATCATTGAATCGATGTAAAACATTGTTAGTACGGCCATTGCGATGAAACCAACGCCCATGACAACCCAAGTAGACAAACGTTTTCGCTGCTGTCGTAGCGTGAACTCCGCTACAGCCATTGCCTTTCGGTCAAGGGCGCGCCAAATAGTTGGCTTGTCGCTCATGCTCCGCCTCCAGTTAGGTGTCCGAGTAACGATTCCAAATCGTCGTCAGGGTTGTCGATGAGGGTAACCTCATGACCGTTGTTGACGATTAATCCGGGCAGTTCAGCATGGAGAGAACCAAAATGGTAGGTCTGGATGAGTAGTTCCGTCTCGCTTGGAAAGCTGAGCCCAAAGACTGCAGGATGCTCAAGAATATCCTTGGCGAGTGAGCGAGCATCCTTTCCAACAATTCGGATGGTATGTGGGATTTCATCCAAACGCTCTCGTATTGCGTGAAGGTTTCCAAGCGCCACAAGTTTGCCTTGGTGAAGGATGATGATCTGTTCAGTAATGCGTTCAATCTCGTTGAGAATATGGCTGCTGACCAGGACCGTACGTCCCATTTTTCCAAGTTCACGAATAACGTTCATCACCGTAGTTCGGGCCAGCGGGTCACACCCTTGGAGCGGCTCGTCCAAAATAATCAGTTCAGGGTCGTTGACCAAGGCATGAGCAATTTTTGCTCGCTGGCGCATTCCTTTGGAAAACTTTCCAATTTGTTTGTTAGCCACATCAGATAAACCGACGAAGTCTAGAACTCTGGCTGCTTCGGTATTTGCCTGGTCCCGTGTCATCCCGTGCAAACGAGCAAAAGTGCTTACGAAGTCAAGAGCAGTCATCCAATCGTGCATCTTTTCATGTTCAGGGACAAATCCTACTTTTGCATAGGGTGCAGGGTTTTTCCACGGGTCAGTTCCAAAAAGACGAATTTCGCCAGCAGAGGGTTTCAACTTTCCCATGAGGAGCTTAAACAGGGTGGATTTGCCAGCACCATTCATTCCCAAGATTCCTGTGACTCCTCCACTGAGTCCGAGAGTGATGTTGCTCACTGCATGGATTCGACCATACGATTTGGAAACGCCTTGGAAATACACTACGGGCATATCTACGTCGGGCTTCCACTCTTTGGTTTGGCCCCTGCCTTCTTGTGTTGGGTCAGGCATCATTCACGGGTCACCTCCATCGATGATACTCGTGATGACAAAATATACAGGGCGATAGAATTCATTGCAACGAGTGCTACCAATGAATACGTCCAAGGATACTGGTCGTAGGTCTGCTGGGTCCCAATTATGGCTTGACCGACATGTGCTACACAGTCATATGGGGAAAGAAGGTAGAGGATTTCCCGTTCAAAGAGGTTCTTGACAATGGATGCTAAGGTCTTGGAACCAAAGATGATAGCGATAAGTCCGATGCCGGGGAAAAATTTCCCTTGTGACACACTGGAGAGTGCCAGTCCAATACTCGTGTAGGTGATGATGAGGATTATTCCAGCAATGAATCCAGAAAGAAACATTGGGAATACATCAACCATCCATGCCCATCCTCTTCCGAATGCTAATATTTCCGCCATGAAATACAGCATGTAGGTCAACAAGATCACAAGAGCTTGTATCAACGCGACCGAGAGGTATTTCATTCCAATATAATCGAACCTTGAAACAGGTCGAGAGAAGTACAGGGCTGACGTGCCGTGCTGTCGGTCTTCTGAAATGACACTTCCCACTAAAAGAGCAGCAACAAGGGGGTAAAACAGGACATTTCTGGGGAAGAATCCCAACACGTGTCCATACAAGTTGTCTCTGCTTACGCCGAACAATGAGTGGAATTCTGCACTACCAATGAGGCTGGATAACAGTGTAAATGCCGCATCTGTCAACGACCCAATAAAGGCGATGAGAATGAAAATGCGTGTTGGCATTGACCACGGACGGTGTCCCTTTTTGAAGATGCCAAGAAGGTGATGCCTTAGAATGGCCCAGTTTCTCATCCACCGAGGATTGAGTGTTCCGTTCCAAGTGGTGTACTTTTGTTCAAAAATTTCTCCTCCATGGGCTGTTTGAGCACTTGTTTGCGCAACATCAACCTCGTCCCCGCTATCAGAACCCCAAGCAACATCCATTCGTCCCTGCCCGGTGACTGGTGCCTCTGTCTCGTTCGGGGCTTCGTCACTCATGCAGCACCACCGCCAAGAGATTCCGGAGCGTCAACTCGGCGTGCTTCAATTGGAGATGACAAGAGGTCATCACTCGATTTTACTTCATATCCAAGGTTCTCCATGATAGCCAGAAACAGGTCCTCAAGTGATGCTTCATATTCATGCATTCTTCGAATTTGTGCCCCGACTTCGCTCGCTGCTTGCAGGATATGGGTGGTCGTATGTTCTTCGGTATTTCCAACCCGCATCACACGACCCTCTCGGCGAACCTTGAAACCACGGTTACGAAGCAGTTCCTCGAGCCTGGTCGCCCCGCCCCAAACATGGATTTCAACTTCTTTATCGATCGCCTTGAGGTCTTCAATTCTACCTTGTGCTGCCAGTTTACCCTTGTGCAGTAAGACAATGTTTTCGCATACACGTTCAACATCTTCCATCAAGTGACTCGCCATGAGCACGGAGCGCTGGCCATCCTTCACCATAGTATTCAAGGTTGAAATCATAAATTCCCGAGTTTTGGCGTCAAGGCCGTTTGAAGGCTCATCAGCAATAATTAACTCGGGGTCGTGAATGATAGCACATGCCAGTTTCGTTGCTTGTTTCATTCCGGTCGAGAAACTTTTGATTTCGCGGTAACGTTGCTCCCCCATTCCAACAAACTGCAGTGCTTCATGGGCGCGATTGAGGGCGACAACGGGATTCATGCCGAGGAGTTCTCCCGAATAGCGCACCTGATGAATCGCATCCATTTCTGGGTTCAGTGCCTCGTATTCTGGCATGTAACCAATGCGAGAACGTATTGCTTCACCCTGTGTTTTGATGTCAAGGCCTAAGACGGTTGCTTCACCAGATGTAGCTTGAATGAGGCCCAAGATGGTTTTCAAAAATGTGGATTTCCCCGCACCGTTTGGTCCAAGAAGAGCGGTTGCTCCTCGGGGGACAGAGAGGTTGAGGTTATCCAGCGCAACATGGGGGCCGTAAGATTTGCTAAGCCCCTTGCTGTGAATGACGAGGTCATCATCCATAGGAGCCACAAAAATACGAGGTAAACGGCGACCCTTGAAGCCTTTGCCTCTTTGGGAAAGACTTGGCTTATTCCTCTGCGAGAATTCCGCCCCGAGTCTTAACGGCAATTCCCTTAGTAAAGACGCTCAGTTCATCGGCATTACATTGAGATATTCCATGGCCTAGCAGGGCTCCTGACTCGTTGAGAATCAAGCAAGCTTCACCTGGAAGAATCCACCGGTCGCACGCAAGTACAAATCCGTGAAATACATTTCTTCCTTGACGAACATAGGGTTCTGCATCACTGGCTACTATCACGCAGGCTGGGCCGTTTCCAGAGGTGCCGTTCCATTCGGAAATCGGCATCGTGTTGGGGAGGGGTTCCGTGCGCTTGCTGAAAAGATGAAGTGCACCAGCATTGGCCAAAGAAAGGCCACCATCTCTCAACCTTGGGCTTAGCATATGTTCTCCAGCTGAGTCCAAGACGTTCTTGACTCGTCCTTGTCGGTTGATGACAAACGATGAATCCACTGCTATCGATTCGGAACTGACACGGTCCATGTTTAACATCACCATCATTTTCTCAATGGCTTGATGTTGATTGAGAATATGATCGACTTCTTTTCTTGCTTCGTTCTTCATGGGGGCGTGAAGATGTTCTGCAGACAAATTCAATTGTTCAAGGGCTGTTTCCATCCGAGACTTGATTCCATCACCTTTTGCATCCACGCATGCATATGGAATATCTCCCATTCCCAACCGCTCTAATTCTCGTTGAATCCATAAATCATCGGGTCGGTGGTTGAGAACCCAATCGGGGGCGTTCACATGAGCGAACGGATTCACATCTTCAAGAGCAACGGGAATCAATCCTAGAGGTGTTAGCATGAGGGTTTGGACGTTAGGGAAATGGTGTTGAAGCCAGATAAATTGGTCAATAAGCCGGTCACGGAACGGGCCTCGGATTCCATGGAATATGAAGGCGCAATTTGTTTCCTCCCTCGAAGTCCACCGCGTGTGAATTGCTCTACGAGCTTTCTGAATGTGGGGGCGTACGAAGGTATCATCTCCGGACCATTGGACGCCACCGGTCCTTGGTGTGTGTTGATTCCATACAACCCAATCCCAGGAATCTTCCCACATTCCACGGTCGGTTTTCAGGTCTTTAGCAGCGTCTCGGTCGTTGTAAAAAAGGTCCGGTCGTTGATTGCTGTGAAGTGCAGGCCGGGTTGACACCCAGAGAAAAGCCTCTCTCAGGGCTGGGTGTTGATGACTGCGTTGTTCAGCAAGTTGCCAGATCTTGCCGTCGCGAACGGCCTGCTTGCATCGGGCAAGTTCAGCAAGGGTCACTTCGAGGTTGTAGTGGGCAAGACATTTTTCTTTTTCTAAGGCCGACATCGCACGGACATCAGCGGGGCTCAGCATAGCAACACAGGGCATCAGCATGGGCCAATCGACCAAATCGTCAATGCGCTCGGTTCCCCACGGGGTGAGGAGTCGTCCATCTCTTGCAAACAATGCATATGCTGCGGAGTCAAACAAATCAGCTCCAAGAGCAATCGACATCGGAAAGAGCATGGGGTGGCCACAACCAAACATGTGAACCGGACGGTTTGGTGGCAGATGGGGTAGTGTGGCCATCATGATTTTGGCATAATCCTTGTACCGTTGTTGTTCCATCACGGGAACGATACCACCGATCGGATGGACAGAGAAGTCATGCGGGGCCATCAACTGTGCTGAAAGTTGGCGCAATGTACGGAATATGCCGCCCTGAATTGGTCCGTTGAGCATGGTGTCTCCTGACGCCTTAACACTTGCTTCGGCCCTTTTCACCGTCTCGTACACCGCCTCCTCTACCTCGGATTCAGTCATGTCGGGACGTGAAAATACATCAAGCATCGTTGCTATGTCAACACCGATTGAGCGTTGGAACAATACGATTTCTTCCACGCCGACTTCAACATCTCCATAAATGTACGATTGAAAGGTACCAGAGTCGGTCATGACCACGCCGGGGAAATTCAACAAAGCATGGACGCCGTTTTCTTGTGCTTGAGTCTTTAGATTTTCATGCTTCCAAATGATGTATGAATTGGTGATGAGGGCGCCGATGCCGTATTTGTCCCACATTTCTCGTGGCTCAATGGTTCGTATGTTCGGATTGACGACTGGAAGAAGTGCAGGTGTTTCTAACACTCCGTGTTCAGTGTGAAGCCGTCCAAGACGGGCGCGACCATCTCTCTGGGTCACCTCAAATTTTCCACGGTCTTGTTCTCGACACGGCTTTGGGTCCTTGCGGGTGCCTTCCTTCCATGCGACCATGCCTAACCCTCGGGGCTTGAATTATCAATGCCTCGGCCGGGATGGGTGGTGTTCGTTGTGTTTATGCATCAACGAATTCTACCTTTCCATGTGCTAAAATGAACTCTCTTCCAAGTTCGTCAAAGGTATCAAGAAGGGCAGAAGAGAACTTAATGGAATTGATTTCGGTATCGTTTTCAAGGTCTGTTTTGACACCCTCTAGCGTACCCGGGGCGGCCCCGCACGAAAGGCATGCTCCGGTGAGGTCCAACACGATGTCAAGCCCGCGGTCCGATTTCGCAAACCGAGTTACGGCAATACCCCCTCCGTGTCCGTCCAAAGCAGCCCGAACTGTGCCTAGACGAGAGAGTAAGGAGGGGACGAGGTACTCGGAATCAATGAGGTCGTAGAGCGACATATTTCGCAATCGTTCTTCCTCTTCAGGGTTCGTTGTTTCGGCAATTCGGCGTTGAGATTCTGCATCCATCGCTGCCTTTGCCTCAGCAGCATATTTCGCCACTAAGTCATCATCCATATCCCAAGGTGGAAGCGGTTGGATATCAACTCTCGTCTATGGAGCCCTTCGGTTGGAGGAACATGACATGATTTGAGAGAGTGATTGTGGTTTCGCAGGTGGTACTATGGTTTCGCGGCAGAAACTTTTTGCTCTTAATAGGGCCTCTCGTTGGGCAAGACAAGGAGGAATGAACGACATGAGTAAATGCGGATGTGGACGGTCACCTACTGGAATGTGCAAAGGGTGGCACGGTCTAAGTAAGGAAGAGTACGAAAAAAAACTGTTAGAATACAAGAACGAAACCAAGGAAGAATGAACATGAGTTTGCCCCGAAATCAGAGGTGCATTGGCGTTGTACGGTTCTGTATCCCACTCTCAATCCCTATCGGCAATTCGGGTCGTGTATCTGACCAACAACATCCCTTCATAAAGGAGGGACGGGAGCGTAGTAACGGGTGTGAATGGAGTGGACGAGATTCTACGTATTGAAAATCTTCATGTGAGTGTAGATGAAACCCCCATAATCAAGGGGCTCAGTCTTACTATTCACCAAGGCGAAATCCATGTGATCATGGGACGCAATGGTGCAGGTAAGTCGACGTTGGCGAGTGTCCTCATGGGCCATCCAGCCTACGAGATTACAGAGGGTTCAATCTTCTATCTTGGGCAACCACTCGAGGAATTAACTGTCTTTGAGCGAGCCCGAGCAGGCATGTTTCTCTCGTTCCAATACCCTGTGGTCATTCCTGGGGTGCAGGTTGGGACATTTTTGAAGAAATCAGTACAATCCGTGCGCGATGAACCCATCAAAGGCCGAGCCTTTAGGAAAGAACTCAATGAAGCTATGAACACTCTTGACATGGAAAAGTCTGTTCTATCACGGTACGTCAATGACGGGTTCAGCGGAGGTGAAAAGAAGCGTTTGGAAATCCTCCAAATGCTCATGCTGAATCCGAAACTTGCCCTCTTGGACGAAACAGATTCAGGGCTTGACATCGATGCCTTGCGCATTGTTGCCAAAGGAATCAACCAAGTGGCGCCCCAAGCAGGTTGCCTCATCATCACTCACTATCAACGACTTCTTGACCATGTTAAGCCGACCTATGTTCATGTTATGATCGACGGTCAGATTCTGATGACTGGAGGGCCCGAGTTGGCCCTTGAGCTAGAAGAGAAAGGTTACGATTGGATTGATGCTGTACCGGAGGCCTGAACATGAGTGATGAAGCACACGACGCAGTCGGTGATTACCGATTTGGATTCCACGACCCCGAGAACGCAACCATTCGTTTTGACAAAGGGCTGTCTGAACAAGTTGTGAGGGACATATCCGCCCTGAAAGACGAACCAGAATGGATGACAGAACTTCGTGTAAAGGCCTACAGACACTTCATCGAACGACCAATGCCTGATTGGGGCAACTGTCACTCGCTCAACCAAATCAACTTTGATAACGTCACCTACTTCCTACGTTCATCTGACGCAACCAAAAACGACTGGGATGATGTTCCAGAAGACATCAAGAACACATTCAACCGTTTGGGTATCCCCGAGGCTGAACAAAAGTGGCTCGGTGGAGTAACGGCTCAGTATGAATCCGAGGCTGTTTACCACTCCATCCGAGAAGACCTTGAGGAGCAAGGTGTCCTCTTTCTTGACATGGACAGTGGATTGAAGAAATTCCCTGAAATTGTCAAGCAATATTTTGGCACCGTTGTGCCTCACACCGATAATAAATTCTCGGCTCTAAACACAGCCGTTTGGTCCGGAGGGTCGTTCATTTACGTTCCAAAGGGCGTACATGTCGAAATGCCTGTTCAAGCATATTTCAGAATCAATGCTAAAAACATGGGGCAGTTTGAACGAACACTGATCATCGCCGACGAAGACAGCAGTATTCACTATGTTGAAGGCTGCACTGCGCCGACGTACTCAACGGATTCCCTGCATTCTGCAGTTGTTGAACTCATTGCTATGAAGGGTGCGAAAATTCGCTATTCAACCATTCAAAATTGGTCTGCGAACGTGTTTAATCTCGTGACGAAGCGAGGTGTCGCACATGAACGAGCAACCATCGAATGGGTTGACGGAAATATTGGTTCCAAATTAACCATGAAGTACCCCTCGGTTCTCTTGAAGGGAGAGGGTGCCCACGCTGAAGTGATATCGGTCGCCTATGCAGGAAAGGGTCAGCATCAAGATGCTGGGGCCAAAGTTCACCATCTTGCTCCCAACACCACTTCGAACATTCTCTCGAAGTCCATATCGAAGAACGGTGGTCGTTCCTCTTACCGAGGTATGCTGCAGGTAACTCCAAAATCTGACGGATGCCGCTCAAAGATCGTTTGTGACGCTTTGATGCTGGACAGCGAATCCCGCTCCGATACCTATCCTACAATGGAAGTTGGTAATCCAACGGCTGACTTGGAGCACGAAGCGAGTGTATCAAAAGTTTCAGGTGACCAACTGTTCTACTTGATGAGCCGTGGATTTACCGAAGAGCAGGCTATGGCTCTTATCGTCAATGGATTCTTTGAACCCTTTACACGAGAGTTGCCAATGGAATATGCAGTTGAACTCAACAAACTCCTAGAACTGGAAATGGAGGGTTCGATTGGATGAAGTACTCCAAGATGGAACTTCCCTCAAGGGCTGACCATTTGTGGAGATACACTCCCTGGAAAAGGATTCACCCGTCAACCGTTGAAACCATACCCGATGCAGTCCCTTTCCGCTGGGAAATTGATGAAGGCGGTGTTCTCATTGACGGCATGCCACGAGTAATGGCTGACGGTGAAATTGCCCGTGTCTTCTTGAGCGAACTTGGTAAGACTGGAATCTCGCTGTCCACTGACGGCACCCAACCAGTCGTTCACCTTCGTGCTGTTGCATCAGGTCATATCTCCGTCGGTCATCTCCATTTTGATTGTGACAAGGATGTCACCGTTATCATCCATCTTTCCGGCGAAGCTGAATGGGCAGGGCTTCACATCACAGGGTCGGTCAAATCCAACGTTCGTGCTGCAATCGGATTCGTTAATGAATTATCAACAAATTCCAAACTACTTCGTTGCGAAGACTGGACCGTTCAACGGGACGCTACTCTAGAAATGGCTTCGCTTTCAATCGGTGGATTTCGCTGCAAGAACGATTTACGCACCCGACTAATTGGGGCGGGTGGAAGTTTGACACAAGCCATTTCGGTTCACGGGCATGACCAACGTCACGTTGACCATCACATCGAGATTCACCATGACATTGGTCATACAACTTCTGACCTTCACATCCACGCTGCATGCAACGACGAAAGTCACTCAATCTCAACCGGATTGTTGACCATCGCCGAGGCAGCCAACCATTCTGACGCTGGTCAGGTCTTCAAGAATCTATTACTGTCGGAACGCTCACGAGCGGAAGCCATTCCTGAATTGGAAGTTTTAGCAGATGAAGTCTCTGCAAATCACGGTGCTGCAAGTTCCCCCGTCAACCCAGAACAAATGCACTACCTCATGAGTAGGGGGCTTGGTGCCGACGAAGCAACTGCATTGATCATTGAAGGCTTCATGCAAGACGGTTTTTCGGCGCTCAATTCCAAGGCGCTTGTTGACGAAATGCGCACCCGACTCACCGTACACTTAGAATGTGAATTGATGAGGTGAAACAATGCTTCGTGATCAGTTCCCTATATTGCAACGTAAGGTCAACGGACATCCGTTGGTCTATCTTGACAACGCAGCTACAACACAAAAACCCCAGGTTGTTCTTGACGCTATGAACGATTATTATTCGAAATCAAACGCCAATGTTCACCGAGCAGTTCACACCCTTGCAGGTGAAGCAACCGAAGGGTACGAGTCATGCCGCAGTAAACTCAAACAACGCTACAATGCAGAAAGAGCAATTCTCACCAGTGGAACCACCGAGGCAATCAACCTGGTCGCACATGCTTGGGGAAGGGCAAAATTGCAATCTGGCGATGTCATTGTCCTTACTGAAATGGAGCATCACTCTGACATCGTTCCATGGCAAATGCTCTCAGAGGAACGCGGAGTAGAGTTGCGATATGTTCCAGTTTCACAGGATTTTACTCTGGACATGGAAGCATTTGAACATGCATTAGACGGAGCGGCATTGGTTTGTGTTGTCCATACTTCCAACGTTCTTGGTGTTAGAAACCCGCTTGAAGAGATTATTGAGAAATCACAAGCAGTCGGTGCACGCGTCCTTATTGACGCTGCTCAGGGACTCCCACATTCTACAGTAGATTTCCAGTCATTTGGTGCTGATTTCATGGCCTTTTCAGCACATAAAATGTGTGGGCCAACCGGAATTGGTGCATTACTGGTCACACAATCTGCTTTTGATGAAATGGAGCCGTTCATGGGAGGTGGTGATATGATTGAAACCGTGACCATTGAGGGGTCAACCTACCAAACCAATGAACACAAGTTTGAGGCTGGTACGCCAAGAATCGCAGAAGCCGTCGGATGGACTGCTGCGCTTGAATGGATGGAATCGTTTGACTTGGATAAAGAACATTCACGGTTGATTGATATTGCATCTTGGGTTGCTGAGCAATTGAGAGGACTTGGAATGAATGTTTACGGTCGGCATGGAGAACACGATGCTGCAGTTGTATCGTTCCTACACCCAACCATCAACAGCGAAGATATGGCCCACCTCCTTGACGCACGAGGTTTTGCAGTACGAACCGGACATCATTGCGCCCAACCTCTGCTTCACCGCCTTGGAATCTCTGGTACTGTTCGTGCATCTTTCTACATTTACAATACAAGGGAAGAAGCCGAAGCATTGGTTGAGGAATTACGAGAAATTGTGGAGAAATTTGCATGACGTATCCTGAAGCGCTTCAAGAACTGGTTGAAGAGTTTCAGGCAATTGAAGATAAACGTGAACGTCTCGAGATGTTGTTTGAACTGGCCGATGAAGTCGTGGAATTACCTCAAGACCAGTGGGATGATGAAACACGGGTTAGAGGATGTCAATCCGAAGCTCACGTCAGAATCGGAATCGCCGAGGGGCGTATTCAATTTCTTTCTGCAGCCGATGCTCGTATGGTCCAAGGTCTGATGGGAATTCTTACCATAGCACTTGATGGTCTTACACCCGCACAGGCCGTACTCATTCCACCAACTTTTGCTGAAGAAATGGGACTGCTCAATACACTTACGCCCAGTCGGTCCAATGGATTTCGCAACATGTATGATAAAGTGATGACAGACCTACGTCAAAACAGAGGGGATTAACGATGGTGACCAAAGAAGAAGTGATCGAACAACTTGATGAAGTTGAAGACCCCGAACTGGATTTGTCAATTGTAGAACTTGGTCTGGTTTACGACGTTCGTTTTGAAGAAAAAGAGGAAGGCACCCATGCAGAAGTTGACCTCACGCTCACCTCTCCAGGTTGTCCTGCTGCTCCAGAAATCATGGCGGCAGCGCATCGTGCTGCCCTTTCAACTGAAGGACTTGACTCAGTTCATATCAATCTTGTATGGACCCCTCGTTGGGACCCCAAAATTCACGCGAGTGAAGATGCTAAAATGGACATGGGCATCTGGGATTGAATCCCCTTTGTCATATGCAAGCCACTTCGACTCCGGTCATTCTTCGGAATCATCCACATTTCGTTTCGCTTGACGCCCTGTGACGATCCATACGATTCCAACGAGGTTCAACGGTGCCAGAGCAACCCCGACAAGGGGATTTGTCTTCAGGAAGGATGGCGTACCCACAGAGACATTGAGCCACCATTCATCATCAGGGAGCGGTTGATTGAGAAGAAAAGTTTCTCCAATCATTGGTGTTGTAACTGAAATGTTTTTACTCGAACCTATCGATGTCACGAGTTCAAGGGGTTCTTCCCAAGGATGTAGGGCTAATTGGAATTTTGAATTATGAATGGGAAGTACGGAAACTGCCTTGAGGTCAATGGCAGCCTGTACCACCTCATCTGGGAACATATGGACGTCTTTCCATGCAATGTCATATTGTCCGGATTCTAGGAATGCGATATCAAAAGGTCCGTATCGCTCACCTATGGTTTTGAATTCCTCCATATATCCGGTATCACCACTGAAATACAATATGGAATCTTCAAGTTCAAAAACCCATGAACCCCACAACGTAGAATCCATATTCATCAAACCCCTTCCGCTAAAGTGTTGAGACGGCGTAAGTGCCACTTGGAATTGATCGGTAATGTTTGCTTCCTCGTACCAATCCAATTCACTGACCTGTTCATCATTGATACCCCAACGCAAGAGGTGTGATTTGACCCCTAATGGAACAAAGAATGTTGAATCACTGAGTTCTTTGATGGTATCCATATCAAGGTGGTCATAGTGGTCATGGGATATGAACACATAATCGATTTTGGGTAATTCACTCAGGCTGTACGTGTGTTCATAGGGAAATGGAGATGGTCCGAAGAACAGCGGGTCAGTGTTGTCCTCCCCAAACAAAGGGTCGGTAATGATGGTGACATTGGTAGTCTCAATGAGAATTGTTGAGTGCCCAAACCAGGTGATGCTAATTTCTCCTTCGTTGAGTTCAATTGATCGGTATTCGATTGTTGGAAGGACAGTGGTTGGTGCTCGTTTTGGATCACTCACCATATATTCACTAAGTGTACCCCACCAAGATGAATTTCCATCGTCAAATTCTTCTAAATTTTGGAAGGTTCCATCCTCAAAGTTTGGAGAATCAAACATGATAGAGTCGCCTCCTGGTTGAGGCGATACATTGAGGAAAATGAGTGATGAAATGACGAGGAAGGTTAGAATTACAGCAAGCAAGAACCCTGTTATTTTTGCACTTCGGATGGTAGAACTTTTTCGTGTAATTTCTATGTTGGAAGAAAAAAGATTGGTAGTGGAAAGAAGTCGGATAATCCTCCAAAAAACAAACACAACAATGATGACAACATTGACCGGTTGAAGATTCCAGCGATAGAGCAAGAGCAGCAGAGTTACGGCAAAAAGTATCTGCCCTCTGTAATTCTGTAAGCTCTTGAGCAGGGATTGCTCTTCATGCAATTCTACCGCAACATGTGGGTGTCTGGCATCAACGACCCCATCATGCAGCGACTCCTCGTTGAGCATGTTTGAGACCCATCAATTGGATTATTTGAATATCTGTGAGGGATGAACCAGGTCTGCCTTCATTCACTCGGTATCCATTGTTTGTGCTTTTTCATGCACATCCTGAATTCCTCTGAGTTAAGTTGCAGATTGAGCCAAGAATGAACGTTCGGCCACGGTTGGTTGTCAAACCACTCACGGTTATGATTTGCGAATTGACGAACAAATGGGAAAATAGCGTCGCTTAAGTGACCAGACGGTAGTTCTGACTCCAACGATTCAAGAAAGGAACAAGCCGCTTCACGGTGCTCAATCTCGTCAACATCATCGAAACGGTTTGGATATTTGTAGCGATCAAGGTGGAATTTGAACTCGTTATCATTTCGCTCAATCAATTCTTTTTCGTGTGAGCTGAGGGTCCAGTTCAACACGTGCTGCATGATTTCGAGGCTCTCTTCAATGACGGTCCCATCAGCCAATTGTAAAATTGGAACGGTTCCTTTTGGAGAAATTTCCATCATGTGCGCCGGTCGGTCACGTAGAATCACTTCCCTGTGTTCAACCTCAAACCCAGTGCGCACAAGAGCCATGCGGGCTCGCATGGCATACGGGCAACGACGAAATGAGTACAATATGGGCA
>CALKGM010000030.1 GCA_938084675.1 Candidatus Poseidoniaceae archaeon | reverse complement strand
GCTGATTAATATGAAGATTGGAATCGTAGGCGGTAGTCTTCAGGGAATTCTTCTTTCAATTCAACTTGCATCAGAACATGAAATTACAGTTTTTGAACTTGATGCGGAAATCGGAACACCAGCATGGCATCCAGGTTACATTCTAAATCCGGACTTACTCAACACCTTCCTTACAGAAGAACAACGCTCATTTCTCATGCTTAAACAGTGTATAGACGGCTGGGGAATGCGTTGGGAATGGCTCATGAAACATCTCACCATCGTCGCAGCTCAGCGTGGGGTTTCTCTTCGGACTCGAACACGAATTCAACAGACTACTGAGGATGGAGATTACATCGTTGTTGAAACATCTTCGAACGAAACCTCACAACCCTCAACCTTCACCTTGAACCATCTTATTGACGCTCAAACTCCCCATCAAAAACCTGGGCGTTTGAAACATACACTTCATCAGAACCATACAACACAATATCCCTTTGAAGAATTAATTCCCTGGTTTGGTGGAATTCTTAGCAGCCATCATCTACCTGCGACAGTTCCTCTCGCTCCTGAACTGATTCTTTCCCGAAGTGATAACTTGACAGAACTTTGGTGGAACACCGAGAATTACTGGATTCCAGAAGAGGGATATATTGAAGAAATTAGAATTTCATTACCCAAGAACACATCAATGATTTCTTTTGATGCAATGTATCAAAAGACAACTGAATTTTTACAAAAATTCACTATAATTACAAAAAAGGTGTAGTTCCCAACACCACTTTCAAATGGTAAGGACGCGGCCCGTAGATTTGAAGACGTCTGACGTCTTAGGGGGGAACTCATCATGGCAGCACATCCAATGGCAGATTTGAGAAAGAAACTTCAGGACAAAAACCTCCTCGTTAAACCAACAGCAAAGTCATGGTTCAAGGTCATCACACTCCTTGTCGTCGTGGGTGTTTTGTACAGCGCACACATCTACCTCCCACTCAAATTCGGCCTCCTCCTCATTCCTATTACCGCACTGTTTTCAACAACACTCGCCATGACAGGCCACGAAGGAGTTCACTCCTCCGCATGTAAATCCAAAGCAGGAAACACATCACTGGCAGCTATTGTCTTCCCTCTTTTTGCCGGCCTCTCTATGGAATACTGGCGTGAAAAGCACAATGTAAAGCACCACGCACACCCAAATGTCGTCAACAAAGATCCTGATATTCATTCGTGGCCCTTTACCTTCAGCGAAGAAGAATACAAAACCAGCGGCCCAGTGCGCCGTTTCTTCCAACGGTATTTGCAAGGGTGGACCTTTTGGCCAATTTCTCTTCTCGTTGGGCACTTGATGCGATTTGACGGCCTGAAGTACATTGCTACAAAACCCTTCAAATCAAAGAAGAAGAAGCGCATTACCAAAATTTGGCTTCTCGATACTTCACTCATTATTCTCCACTTCGTTTTCTGGTTGGTCCTTCCTATCGCCTTTGGCCTTTCCTGGCAGGCAACGTTTGGTTTCTACATTCTTCTATGGGGATTGGTTGGTACCTGTCTTACAGCAATTTTCATCGTTGGCCACGCAGGTCGACCCGTCATCACCGAATACGACCAAAACTGGCGACTACAGATTGAAACAGCCCGCCGGATTAAGTTTGGACCGATCGGTTCGTTTTTCTTTGTTGGCCTTGATTACCAAATTGAACACCACCTCCTTCCAGCCCTTTCCCACTTTAACCTACCAAAGGCATCACCCCTTGTCAAGGAGTATGCTGAAGAGCGGGGATGGGAATATGAAGAGGTCGGATTTATCCGAGCCCTATGGCGCTCAACAGTTGCTCTTCATACAGCCTGGAAGACACCTTCAATCGTCATTGATGCAACCGAAGAAGGCAATGCTAACAAGATAGAAGACTTCCTTCAACCCATTGAAGGTTAATCTCTTCAATGACCGCCCTTAGGGAGGGACATGTCTACAGAGAAGTTGTATCTCGAAAGCATTGAAGCGGGATATTTTCAAAAATTTCACGCACATGTCGTTGATACAACCGATACGTCAGTCATCTTGGACCGCACTCTTTTCTATCCGCTTGGTGGTGGGCAGCATTGGGATACTGGTACGATTAGCGGGCCAAATGGCCCCGTCACAGTGACTGAAGTTCGTGGCAGGACAGACATTGAGCATACAGTGGGCGAAGGTCACCAATTGAGTGCAGGGGATGAAATCCAAGGGACGATCGATTGGGAAAGCCGATATGCCCACATGAGAATGCATACAGCCCAACATCTCGTTAGTGGCTTAGTGTATGAATTGTTCAACGGCGCCCGTACAGTGGGGAATCAAATCCATGCCGATCGTTCCAGAATCGATTTCAATCCCATTTCGTTTGATGAAGTCATGTTGGGCACCATGACCCAGGCAGTCAATGATAAAATCGACGAAGGTCTTGAAGTCACAGACTCGATCATGACCCGCAAGGAAATCAACGCAATCATGCCTCCAGAGCGGACAAATATGGACCTTCTACCGGCGTCTGTAAACGATTTACGGGTCGTGCAAATCGGCGAACAGGTTGACATGTGCCCCTGTGCAGGAACGCATGTTTCCAACCTCAAGGAAATAGGTCACATTGAAATCATCGGTAAGAAATCCAAAGGGAAAGGTACTCAGCGAGTAAGTTACAATCTCAATCTTCCCGGACTTGTCCGAAAGCCGTTTAGAGAAGAGTGTTGATTAAAATTCTAAATCATCATCGACTAATTTTTTGATGTCTTTCAATGCCGTTTTCAATTCATTGCGCTCGCTTTGACGACGCTTGAACTCAATTTCTTCAAAAATTTCAGCAACGTCATCATCCATTGCTGATGTTTCCGCAGCAGCCTGAACTCGGTCGGTAAGAACGGTATCTTCTCCTGAACGCTCCTCTCGGTTTACCGGTTGAATAGGAACACTAGGAACCGTCCTTGCACCGTAGTTAACATCGACACTCAACGCATCACTGTCCCACGCTTCTTGGCCCAATATTCGGGCTACTTCAACCGACGGAGCCCGATCTTTCCACGGATTTTTATTGCCAATTTGCTGAATGAGGCTCTCCTTATTTGCAGACTTCTGCTGGGCGAATAAATCTCCAACTTCTTCTGAAGTGGGTAATGGAACAGGCTCTTGTAAACCAGCAGCCAACCGCTGCTGCTCGCGTAAAACAGTACCGTGAGTCTCATCGTGGTCGTGGCGATGAGGGGCTGCTGCAAAAGCCATGATCTCCTTTGCTAACTGAAACAGAGGGTCATCAGGAGGGCTTGCAGCAATTGTTTCCCTCACGTTTCTATGATGATTGATGCAGGGCCCACACCGTGCCGCACCTGCATCATCAGGAGCATCACACCATAAGCAGCAAGCTTGGAACCCGAGTTCCTTCATCGCTTTGCGTGGCATTGACATGAGAATCGCAATGAGGACGAAACCACTCAACCACATGAACCCTCGGACACGAGGATTCAAAATGAACGACATCAAGCAAACGGTATGGGGCGGAGAGATTCACGAGCCGACCTCATTGATGACGACCCCTTTTCATCCTCTTACAGAGCAAAATCACGGGTTCGCCACATTCACCAACGTACCGACGAACAAGGGACCATTCATTTCGATACGAAATCTCCAGGAAATCAACTCCCACCCGCTTTTGCCCAATTCTTTGGTCAACAAGCATGGCAACCCCCCTCACACCATGCAGGCCCCCTATGGCATTTCAGCAAGGAAGAAAAAGCACATCTCCGTCAAGCGATGGGGGCATTTACCCTCGCACTTGGTTTCATGTCGGTTGGTGGCATTTCTGGATTAGGCTCTCTCGGACTTACGAAGTGGTCCGTTTACCTTTTACTTTCAATGCCGGTGATGTTTGTGGCGATCGGCCCGGCCTTTCTTCTTCATGAAATCGGGCATAAACTCGTTGCAAAGAAGAACGGTTGTTGGGCTGAATTCAGGGCAGACCCAAAAGGGCTCCAAATGGGCATCTTCCTCGCCCTCCTTCTTGGCTTTCTTTTCATGGCCCCGGGCGCTGTTATGGTAGCCGGCATGGTCACCCGACGCCAAAATGGGCATATCGCCGTGGCGGGGCCGTTGACGAATCTCGGTCTCTTCATCATTGGAATTCCGTTATGGGGTGTCGTCCTTGGACTCTCTGGAGCATTCGAAACCCTGCCTAGCGGAATATCAACACAAGGCCTCGGTCAAGGATATCTGCTTGATGGTAGCCTTGTCTGGCAGGCTATGCTCATTGATGTTGGCGTCTATTGGCTCGGTGCAAACCTCTTCTTGGGATTGTTCAACATGTTGCCTTTTGGACCTCTTGACGGTTTGAAAGTCAAAGATTGGGACGAGAAAACCTTCTATGCTGTTATTCTTGTCTTTGCAGTCCCATTGTTGACAATGTTCCTGGGCTTCTGGACGCCTACGGGGTTATTGTTGGTTGTAGCAGAACCGGTTTCAAATTTGATTAGATGAATCAAAGATAAGCGTTGGTAACCGGTTTCTCATCCAAATGGAAGAAACTGTATGCTGCCCACCATGTGATGATGTCAAGACTATCAACAAGGTTTGAGGTTCCTGAGTGTTCTTCCCCGTACCCCTTCCCAGTTGTATCCATCCAAATCTCCATTTCCTCTAGTGTGTCACAGGTTTGGTGGTAACACCAATATCCATCAACAAGACCTCCGAATCCCAAAGTTACAGTACCCAAGTTCGCTTGGAAACTCGCATGGTCGGAACGAGCAGTAACGTCCTCATAAACAACAATTTCAGGTTTTCCACGGTCCAACCAATCGTCAACCTTCCACGTGTCTTCACCGAAACCTTCGCCAACCAAAATGCTCTGTTGTTGTTCTACACCAATGGCGTCAGCACCGATCCAAAGAGTGAGACCAACCATTTCTGGCTGATTGATGATGTCATGGTCAAGAGATGGGCCAATGTAAACACGCATCGGCCAAACTTCCTCATCTTTTGGATATCCATCCGGGTCGATTTCAGTTGCTGGGTCGCCATGAGGGGCCCCGCCTCCACCAGGCCAGTTTACTCCAGCCATGTCCAAGTTGATGTAATTGGTAACGGTAACGTCCGGATTGTCTTCTTTGACATAATAATCAGTCCAGTAATCACTTCCACGCTTTCCACCTTCTTCACCCGACCAGAAGCAGAACACCATTGTCCTGCGGGTATCGAAGTCAGACATCGCCTCAGCGACCGTCAATACCATGCTGGTGCCTGCAGAATTATCGTAGGCCCCTACGCCCGTCCCGTAGGTTCGTGTCCCAGTAAGGTGTGGATCAGCTAACAACAGATTTGCTGGTGGGGCTACATCAAAGTGCGCTCCAAACACCATCCATTCATTCGGCACCTCACTCCCGTATCGGAATCCACAAATGTTGTAGGATTCAGGGTTCTGATTCCCAAAGACGTCCGTAAATTCGAAACGTTGTGTATCAACGGTCAACCCAAACGATTCAAGTTTGTCAATAAGGTATACTGCCCCCGCTTCAAAGGCGGTATTTCCTTGTCCAGCCCACCTATTTAGGTACCCAACAGCACCGTCTGTCAAGTCAAGAGGGTCTGGCGTTTGATCGGTGATGTGGTGGAGGTAATTGTATGTGCTTCGTCCGTTTACAAGACCGGTTGAGTGACGTCCACCTTCATCAGAACTGTATGCGGGGGCGTTGGGCCTCTCAACAATGAGAGTCACAATATTAGCGGGACCACCTGTTGTGGTGCTCGCATTAAACAAACCCGTTCCATTTCCGGTCCGCTGTATTGCACCGCCATCAGCCCCAAGGTGTCCGCCGTCAGAAAACCAAGAAGCCCACGACTCGTTTGCATCACGAATTGGCCAGGAATCACGACCATATTCTCCAAGAAGTGCAACAGCAAGGCCGGCTCGCGGTGGAGCAAGGAGTGAAAGTTGTACCGAATCCCCCTTTCTCAAATCGAGAACGGTCGAGTTTGCGACATACCCCGTTTCGCTATCAATAACAAGGTAAGGAAGGAATACAGACATATCTGCACTTGCAGCAACCGTTACCGGTTGAAAGGAACCTCCGACGAGAACCTCTGGGGTGATGGTAACATCAGAGGCATTGACGAGGCTCTCACCATCGTCTTCCCCAAAACACCCGGAAAGCGGCGCAGAAATCATGAGCAGAACCAGAAGGCATGCTTGGCTGACACGAGTACCCACCATGACCTTGCGTGACGGTTCACCTTCTCAAGTCCTGCGCTTCTACGGACCGATTCTTTGATAGAGGAACAGGACCAATGTAAACATGAGAATATGCGAAACAAAAGCAAAGGCACACCCTCTCATCTGAAGAGGAAAAATATACGAACACTGTTTTCAAATCACATTATTGAAATCGTAGATGACATACAATGCCCCTTGATCGAGGGATAAGTTATTCCTCTTCCAATGCGGTTGTGTATTGTTTTCCACCGTCGTTTTCCTTTCGTTCATTTTGTATTGAGAGTGTAAGGAACACAACTCCGATGCCGGCAATAACGGCTGTAAATTTCACCAAATCATTTTGAGAAAAACCATCACTTTCAACGACCTCACCACCATCATCAGTGGTTTTCACCGGGTCGTCACACCCAGCCCCAAAACAATCGCCCGGAGCCGGCCCACCGTCATCGTGGATGTCCTCATACAATTGAATCGCATACGTCCAGTTTGTAGTTGAGTCGTTCACATCCTTCATGACCCAGTATTGGTACGAGCCGACCGTTGCATTCAATGGAAATATGTAGGTCGCAGAAACCGCACATGTTTCATCTACCAACGAGCCGTTTTCATCTAATTCACACGCCTCAACAAGCGTTGACGACATGAAATCTACCGTTGAATTAAGCACGCCGTCGCCGTCCAAATCAATTCCAATTTGCATGGTAGCATTTTCTGTAGTATCATGCATTTTGAACCATAAAGCATTCCCCTGAACAAATGCTGGGTCGGAAATATTTCCAACTACGGCACCGCTATCATTCAGGATAATTGTGAGGGTCTGCTGCTCATGCGCATGAACGGAACCGGATGCTAAAACCGTCACCATAAGAGCGGCAATCCCAAACCCCATCCACGCTTTGCCCATACCCACCGACATCCGCAGGGTCATAAAGACCAAACGGAGGAACCCGATGAGATGTACATGAACGGGAAAGAAATAGCGTTAGGTATTTTTCTTCTACTTTTTCTAGCATCTATGACAAGCCTTCTTCTTGGTGAGGAAGAAAGCGTTGAAGAAGCAGATACAATATTGACTTCAAGCGGTGACCCACTTTTCCAATACGAAGGACACGACCACAGCAATGCGAGTCAACACGTTGCCGGCACCGATAATATGGAACTTCTCGACTTCAATTCTCTTTCAACCCCTGGAAACGCCGAGGTTCAGGTCGCAACAACACCCGACGGGCGGACATATGCCTACCTAGCTGGATGGAACGACATGCACATCGTAGATGTTACCGACCCGGAAAATACGGAAGTTGTTGGTGTTTTTAATGACCCAAACACTCAGGTATTGGATGTCAAATATTTGGAATACAATGGAAGGGAGTATATTATTCAACAAAACCAACTGGTCGACCCTGGAAATGCAGACCCAAATGTAGGACAATGGAGCGAACCAAGTCAAGTTTCAGTTGTGGTCATCGACGTAACCGACAAGACAAATCCAACCTGGATTGATTCGTGGTATGATGTGGACCATCCAAGCGGCCCTCACAACTTGTACACTCACATGATCAATGGTGAATGGTATCTCTTTGTTGCAAACCCCGATTATAATCAATGCAACGATGCGATCGGTGAAGCATGTGGCGGCGTGACGATTGCTCACTTGAATTTGGACGGCTCGGCTGCACGTAACTTGCAAGGCGTTCCGGCGGCCGGACTTGGCCATACCGTGGTTAAGGTTGGAGAATACGAAGTGGCCTGGGAAACAACCCGAGGCGGCTGGATTTACATTCACGATATGACCGTTCAAACATGGCCTGGGGAAGACCCGAATGACCCACGGTACGGTCACACTTTCATTTACGGAAGTTACTGGGAGGCCGGACTCCGTATTGGTGATGTTACAGATGTACCCCACCCAGTGGACTCGCCCGAGGCCTACGCAATTCATGCCACTGTGTGTAAGGCAGGCCAAGGTAACCCGCTGATGTGCCGATGGCGAGCACCTGAAGTTGGCCTATGGATGGACTTCCTTGACATGGATGACGACGGACAACCAGACAGTGGAACAACGGGTAACGAAAACGGCGGCAGAGTATCTTACATCCATTATGCCGAACCCTTCCCTGAAATGGTGGATTTGTCACACGTTGGGTATTCTGATGAACCCGTTCATCTCGTTACAGCAGCTGTTGAAGTTCTTTCAACTCACGTCGGCACCGGCATCATCTATCTCATTGACACCACGGAGTACACGTTGGAAGATGGCCAATTTAAATTCAAACCTAAACTGATACGAGATTGGGAGATTCCATACGCTGAAGACCATTGTTATGGTGAAGATTGTGAAGCACATCCTAACGCAGATGAGTGGTTGTTGTTTTCACCGCACAACCTTGACAGCACGTACTTCGAAACGACGGATGAAACCGATCAGAGCCATGGCGGTGGATGGGATGGCCGTCTGTATATTTCTCATTACCATGCAGGACTATGGATTATTGATATTGAAACGCTCGTGGCTCCAGAAGCCGATGACCGAATTGGCATTCATGAAGAGGCAACCGTAGCATACTATCTCCCCCACGGCGAAGACGGAACTCCACTTGACTCTCAATTCTATGATTTCGGTTGGGTTCCTTTCCTTTGGGCCGTAGAGCACCACGACGGCATTACCTACGCATCCTGTATCTCAACGGGACTGTATCTTGTTCAATTGGATATAGATCTCCCTTACCGCCTCTAAGGTGACCTTATGAAAAATACGCTATTGACACTCCTCCTCTCCTTCACCCTTCTTTTAGCGGGCTGTACCTCACCAGAACAGCTGTCTGACTGGGAGCCAAACGGAGTCATTATTGAAGCAGAACTCGTCAATGATTTCACACTCACTACGAGTGAAAATACACCGTGGACATTTTCAGAAGAAGCAAAAAATACGACGGTAGTCGTCGCCTTCTTGTTTACCAATTGCATTGACATCTGTCCTATTGTAACTCATAACATGAAATGGGTTCAGGCCCAACTCACCCCCGAGGAAAAGAACGCAACGACTTTCCTCACGATTACTGTCGACCCTTGGAGGGATAACGTAACCACGCTTCACGATTGGAAAACGGGAACGAATTCGAATTGGACCCACCTTACAGTTACCTCCTCAGAAGACGATTCCCCGGGAATGGCTATGATGAATGCAGTCTGGATGAATTTTGGCGTTGGCTTGCAAATTGAAGACAATCAAAGCAATACTTCAGCTCGCCACCATCCGGACGACTATACCGTCAATCATTCAACTGGAACCGTCATTATTGATAGGTACGGAGACCAACGTGTTTGGTGGGGCGACAACGACTGGGTCTTGGACCTCTTCATTGAGGACCTTCGATACTTGATTGAAATGTGATGGTTCACAACTCATTGGGCACCGGGGTCTGGTCCATGTGTAAGAATGCGTAAACAGCCCACCATGTTACAATGTCCCACGAATGAACGAGATTTGCTTCACCAGTTGCATTATCGGTTGCCATGTATTCCTCCATAGTTGAGAGTTTATCACACGTCTTATGGTAGCAAGGATAACCATCAACAACACCGTTCCAGCCAAGCGTTGCGACACCAATTTGTTGGAACGAATCGTGGTCGCTTCTCGCGGTCGGACTTTCGTAGATTGCGACGGTGTCTTTGTAGTTGTTTTCCCACAGCGGACTTTCTCCACCATTCGCCCACTCCTCACGTCCGTTTTCAATTTGGTCAGCTAGGTTGAATGCGTCTGCTCCAATCCATTCTGCAAGGTGGTACATGCCCTTCTGATCGATGACATCACCCGTACCGTCTGGTCCGAGGTATACAGAAAGTGCAAAGTCGCCGGGGTAGTTGATACCCGCCATGTCGAGATTGAGATAGTTACTCACAGTAACGCCCGCAGGGAGGTCGCCGGCAAACGCACTTGAGCCCCAAAGCCCTTCTTCCTCCGAAGACCACAAACAGAACACCATTGTTCGTCGGGCATCGAAGTCAGCGAGCACCTTTGCTGTTGAGAGCACCATCGAAGAGCCTGCAGCGTTATCATAGGCGCCGGTACGTGTTCCATATCCTTGTTGTTCAGTTCCCGGAATTACAGCAGTAGGGGGCGTGGCATAGGGGGCGATGTCAAAGTGAGCGCCAAAGACCAACCATTCGTCAGGATATACCGTGCCCGTCTTGTAGGCGCAGATGTTGACTGCCCAAAGAGTACCGGACTGGAACCGGTGTACTTGAACGTCTAAACCGTATCCAACCATGACGCCTTCAAAGTAAGTGATTGCGTCTTCATAACCAGGATTTCCATTTCCAATCCACCGGTCAAGAAAGCCAACGGCGCCGTCAGCTGGGTCCAGGGGGTCCGCAGTTTCATCGGTGATGAAATCTACCCATTCGTAGACGTCACGACCGTTGAGCCACCCACCACTTGCCTCAACTCCATTTTCTTCGGTGAGGTCGGAGCGCTGAGGTCGTTCTGTTGTCAAATGAAGGTGAGCGACCTCTCCGCCGGTTGCGTTTGCAGGGACGACCCACGACCACAATCCCCCTTCATCTTCATTATCTGTAATTTGAATCGAAGATCCCTTTGAACCATCCTCAATCCAATCCATCCACGACTCATCGGCGGCACGGATTGGCCAGTTTGTTCGACCGTTCTCACCAATAAGGAACACAATGTCAGAATTACGTGGCGGTAGTAGAATGCTGACCTCAATGCTTGAACCCTCGGAGAGGTCCAATACCGTTCCGTTCTGAGCCCGCAGGGAACCAGGGTCCTGGACGAAATACGGTAGGAATACAGCAAGGTCTTCTGACGCCTCGAGGGTAATGGTCTGCCACATCCCTCCCTGAAGTGAATCTGCCTCAACGACACTGAGTGAGGAGGCGCTAACCCCTCCACCACCATCTTCTCCAAAACAACCCGCCAAAGGGGCCATCAACATTAGAGCGATGAGGCCAAAAGCATTCAATCTCAAACTCAGCATGTCATTGCCCAAACCTCTCTCCCTGTTGAATGTTACAGTTTTACTGAGCCGATTTAACGCTGCTGTAAGCGGTTTCCACTCAACGGAAATTCAATACCATAAAAAGGCGAACAGTTAAGGAACCCCCGTTGTCCGAGTAACCATGGCAACCGTACGGTTGGACCAGAAGGCGCGCGCCTTGGTTCGCAGTGTTCCCGACTCCTACACGGGGGCGCTTGCTCGCTACTTTGGAACGGGTCCAACCGACGTTGAACTTGCCCGTAAACAACACGAGGACTATTGTGAACTTCTCCGCCAAGAAGGGGTTGAAGTCACCGTTCTTGATGCTGACCACAACCATCCCGATTGCATGTTTGTTGAAGACCAAGCGGTTGTTGTTGACGGACACATCCTGCTCCCAACACCAGGTCACCCAAGCCGGGTTGCAGAACAACCTCCGATTGCAAACTTTCTCATGGAATCTCTAGAGGGAGTTCAAACATGCACAATGGGCGGCGAAGCACGAATGGATGGAGGCGATATCATCCGACTTGGAAACCTGTTTTTTGTAGGCCGCTCATCCCGAACGAACGATTTGGGGATTGCAGCACTGCGAAGCTTGCTCGACTTCTTTGACTACGAGTTGCGTATTATTGACATCCCAGGCCACGCACTTCACTTGACAAGCATTAGTTCTACCCCAACCGACCAACTCATTATGGTCCCAGAAGACCACCTTCCAAAAGATGCATTTGGAGAACTTCCTGACGGGTGCGAGGTTGTCTGGATGCCTGCGGAAGAAGCGTATGGCTGCAATACCATTGGCCTGCCAGGAAAGAAGGTGTTGATTGCCGAGGGATATCCTACAGTTGAGGCTGAACTCATCAGCCGTGGACTAGAAGTCATAAAAATTGACATGAGCGAAATTCGTGCAGCAGATGGTTCGCTGACCTGCTGCTCAATTTTCTATTGAAGTTCATTCGAACTCACAACATTATGCCATGTACGGACGGCATCCAGAAGGTCACCAACGTTTTTTCCTCGCCAAACATCTCCTGCAAATACGCCAGATTGAGATGCGTCTGCAAGTGTAAAGTCTTCTGCGGAAGGAATCATTTCAATGGTCTTCGTATGATCTTTGTAAATTCCGAGTTCAAGAACAACCCAAGCATCTTGAGTTCGGCCGTAGCGCTCAAATATCTCACTTGAGAGAAAACTTCCTAAATCCTCAACGGTGTAAAACGAACACAACATCTGCAATGTTTGGTCCAAGCCGACAGACCCTTCATCGGACGGGCAGACACCAATCTCATTTTTCTTAACCAACGTAAGGAGTGGAAGTGCGTCGTCCATGAGACCCCACCCGTTCGTATCTCCACGTGATGCTCAATGGTGCTCACAAGAAGCGCTTGAGGCGATTCTCAAGGCGAGTAACCCCGCCTCCCGCCCATTGTTTTACGAGTTCACCATCAACAAAAAGAGCGTTGTACGGCAAAACATCAACTTCGCTAACCCAGGGGTGAGCGATTTTGAAACGACCCATTCCGGGAGTATCAAGAAGGATTTTCCCAATTCGAACTCCTTCGGGAACGTCCCAGGAGCCTAATTCTTCTGTCCATTGTTCACAGGCTTGACACCCAGTTTTACCTAGCATGAGCATGGCAAAGGGGGCTTCAAGAAATTCCTGCCAGTCGGCACGACCAAGCATCTCCAAAAGAAAACCTCCAGAATCAAACGACGTATTCGTCGCCCTTCTTCCAATTAGCCCCACACAAACCACCGGCTTGTGTTGCTTGACTGGTACGCAAGACTTCAGCAGGGCTTCGACCCGCATCCATGTTGTTGATGGAATACATTTGGACCTTGCCTTCTGGGTCAACCAGTACGGTTCCACGGAAACTGCAACCAGCCTCTTTGTTACGCATGTTGAATGCCTTGGTGACATTTTGAGTGGTGTCGCCAATGACGTGGTGGTTGACGCCGCCAGGGAAGATTTCCTTGTCAGCGAACCATGCATTGTGTGAATGCCATGAATCACAGGAGCATCCGATGACGGTAATGTCATCGTCAGCAAATTCTTCTTTGAGGGCTTCAAAGCCGACAATTTCAGTTGGGCAAATGAAGGTGAAATCAAAGGGATACCAATACATGAGGTACCATTTTCCTTTCATCCCTTCACTCGTGATGTTCACTCGTTCACCGCTAATGTATGCATCTGCACTCCATTCAGGAGCATCTTTTCCGATCATGTTACCCATAATATCGCCTCAAATGAACGCAAGCAAACCATCATTATGAACCTGCGCTTTGAAAATGATAGTTGGTAGCGGGCTGTAAATCAATGCGGATTACCACGGCAACTCTCTTCCATCGTACTGGACGAAACGACCACTCAACTCCCCGTTCTGTTCGTTTAGGCGAGCGACGATACCCTCCACACTCTCTTGAGGAGTCAGTGGGGCATGAGGCCCCCCCATATCGGTTTCAACCCAGCCAGGGTGAAGAATAATGAGGGATGCGCCCAATGCTTCAAGTTCATTTTTCATTGAAATAGCAAACATGTTGAGCGCTGTTTTCGAAGCCCTGTATGCATACGACTTCCCACTTTTACAATCGTCAATCGAAGCCATCAAACTCGACATCATGGCGACTACCCCACCCTCGCTTTTGGCGAGTAAGGGCAGAGCATGCTGCGTAACTCGTACTGGAGAGAACGCATTGATTTCGAATACCTCCGCAGTCTCTTGAAGGTCAATCTCAGCAATTGAAGACCATCGGCCATCAGGAACTCCAGCATTATTGACGAGAAGGTCAACACGCCCCCCCACTGAATCCATCAGAGCAGCCACATCATCATCCGAACGAACATCAACTCTATGGGTTGTTAAATGGGCATGTTGAACCCCCTTTAGCCCCCCCATATTACTCCGATATGTCGCGTGCACAGCATAACCTGAATCCAATAGTTGGCGCGTCAGTTCAAACCCAATACCTCGGTTGGCACCTGTGACAATAGCAATCTTCATGCCGTTGGCAGTTCAAATCACTCAATAAGGATTGAGCGATTAAAACTCATATTCCTTTTCTTCTCCATCCAACTCTTCATCGTCGGCCATGAAATATTTGAATTGGATGTAACAACTTACGATCATTAACGGGGCTGCAAGATAGACATCAAGCGAACCCCCATCGAGCCGGTAAACATCCCAACCAAGGGCGAGATACAGCGAAAAGAGAATTCCAAGAGACCCCATAATCGCAGCAAGAACAGCAGGAACAAGTCTGCGGAATGATAGGCTGAAAAGAAGAGCTATAAGCGTTAAAATCCCTGATAAAAACGCGTCACCCTCGAAGTCGTATCCGTAACTATCTCCGACGGAGATAAGGCGTGTAACGGCAAGATAAACCATCCCTGCAGCGAGAAAACGGGCGGCGATTTGTGCGATGCTCATGGCCCCAACCGCAACAACAATCCCCAACAAGAGTTGAAATTGTGCATCATTGAGGGCGACTCCCAGTTCATTGAACTGGTCGACAAATAGGTACGACATCCCATAACCGACAAGAAATCCAGCAGTCCCTAATGTGAACGGTAGCCTCTTTCCCCCTTGAATAAATAAAAGCAGAGAAAAAGAAAGGATGAGGCCAGCATAAACTATGCCCCCCTCAATAATTTGGTCCAAAAGACTCAAACCGATTTCTTCAGCATCAACCACGGCCTGCGTACGGGTCCGCCGTATTTATCCTTTCAAAGAAGTTGATTCTGTTCACTTTCCTTCCAAAAAGGGGAAAAGGGAGGCTATCAAAGATACCATATGGCCGACGAAGCACAGGTGCGAGAAATTCTTGCACCAGCCCTTGAACCCACATTTTTTGATTTCAATCTCCCATTCGGATTATCTCGTTGGTTTCTCTTTGTTTTCGGCCTTATGTTGACAACCCTTGGGATTCTCTTTGGAGTCTCTCCTTACAACCCACTTGCCCTTGCCGTAGTTATCTATTTCTTTGGATATATGCTCGCAGCCTCCTTCCCTTCGGCAATTGTGATCGTAGTCCGCAATTTGCGAAACCTGTCACCCGGAGGTTCAGATGTCCATTATGCAACGGGGCCCAATCAAGAAAAAACCCAGCCGAGCATAGGGACTGAGACCGAAGGATGGATTCTCAACCCCCCTCAAATTGCAGAATGGAACCTTGCCTCACCTCACAGCCCTGATGCGGGCGGTATGCTTTCGGAACATCCTCGCAAACTCGGAACCCCCGTCCCAGCAACCTTCACGATGTACTCTATGCTCCGACTTTTCCAAAGTTTTGCAGCTGGAGTTTTTGTTTATCTTGCTGTAGAAAAATACAACGAAGTTGACCCAGCTCGTGCGGGTGTCGCTATCGCTCTACTGATTTTGATGGTCCAGTTTTTCCGCCGAAGGAAGACCATGCGTATTAGTGACCTCGCAACATCATCCATGCAAGGTCTTCCAATGGGGGGCGTCGAAGTCTTCGGGCAACTGCGTCCACGGCTGGCGAACGGCTGGGTTCCACCTATCGCTGTTGATGGTGACCGAAACAAAATCGTTTACGGCCAACTGAATTGGTATTGGGAGTACGGCCATCAGTTCAAATGGGAAGAATATGTTGAAACAAAAGATGACGAAGGAAATGTATCCGGAGAATGGAAGTCTCGTAGCGATTACCGTAGAATTCGTAACGATAACGGAGGAGCGCTCGCTCTCGTACACGATGGAACAGGGGGGGTGGCTGTTGAATCCGATTTGCTCGCAGTCGGCACACGTCCCTCCACAGGATCATGGAGTGACGAAGACAGGAGTCTCTGGAATACTCGGAGCCGTCCCAGCGGAAAAGTTCGTGATTTGAGGGCCTCACACGAGTGGAAATCCAGTGGCTGGAGTATCGGAGACCCGTTCTTTTCTCACTGCTATGCTCGTCCAAAAACGAACGCAGAGATTGAACAACAACCCGTTGACAAAACCATTGCCCCCTCCCTCATCATGCTTACCAAAGAAGGTGAAGAGCCAGGCCACAAGGTAATGGTACACCGAGGTTCTGAAATTTTGGCGTTATCAAATTCCGAAAGCGCCCCCTCGGCTTATTTGCCGTCCCTTCTCCTTGCAATACTCTGCGGCATTGCATGGCTTTCAACGCTGTGAGAAAGAAGCGATTACCGCATGTTGAATGCATCGGGCTTGAAGACCCAGCGCATTTCATCTGAATTGGCGTAGTAGTTCTTTACTCGTTCATCGTTAGCCATCCAATCGTGAAATTGCAAGAGAAGCGGGTAGTTTTCAAGCAAATCTTTCGTGATACCGTCAAATTGACCCGAAAAAAGCATAAAAGTGTCAATAAATGCTTTGACGTCCGCAATCGACATGTTCTCGGTATTCGCCAGCCAGCCTGTTTTTGACTCTGCGTAGACCGAAGATATGATTTTGAGGGCCGAGTCCATACTTCCCCCTTCCACAAACATTGCTTGGCGCGCTGCAATTTTTTCATCCAAATCTTCTATGCCAAATGTAGGGACAAAATTCTCCCTCCAACCATTGATTACCTCAACCAATTCATCCACTTTAGCTCTCATGTGGAGGTCTTTTGGCTCAAGTCCAGCAAGTGCACCGGTGTAGCGGAGCAATGCATTAGATTCGGCAATGATTCCGTTTGGACTCTTGATGATGGGCAGGTAGCCGTACGGCAAAATTCCAGATTCCTTTAGTTCTGAATAACCATTCCAGTCCACTACGGTGTTTTTCCATTCAACCCCAGATATCTCGAGGCAAAAACGAGACGATTCGGCAAATCCAGGTGAGGCAAAATAAATGATTTCATGCATAATTTTCCCGCCCACTTTCCCCTTCATTAAGCCTTGGCACGGGATAGGTTATGACAAAGCCCACTGCGCCCCCTCTGATGAGGTCAAAACGAATCAGTGGGTTTGTACATTGACCCCGTAATTCGTTAGAAAAACGATTGAATCAGAGGTTGTTCGTTTGTGACAAAGATTCAAGCCACAACCTCTCAAGATTCTCCCTTACCTTTGGATTGTGATTTCGCAGCAGCGAGGATTTTCTTCTTTTTGCGTGAACTGTTCTCGGCGTCGGAAACCAGCCAATACCCCAACAAGATAAGGCCGAGCAAAAACAGGATGATGCCAATGATCGCTAGACTCTCGATTCTGTCTCGTACATTCCAAGGTTGGGAAAGCAACCAACCTCCGCCAATGAGGGCGAGGCTTCTGACGAGGTGACGTTTGGTGTCACCTTCCTCAATTTTTACATCATAGTTTTGTGCTTCCTCTTTCATTTTCTTTGATTGATTTCTCTCATGGAATATAGCCCATATGATCAACAAAACGAAAGCAATGACCCCAACGATTGGTAAAATAATTATAGCAACAAATGCAGCTACTTCATTTGACATTGGTGAATGATGCTATCATCAATATATAATTATGATTATAATGCAATGTTGTGCATGTCCGAATCAGAGAGACCCTCTCATGAAACGGCTCATCAGACCGTAGCGAGTGTACTGGGAGACTGAACACCCATTATACTCATCCATAATGTCTCGAGGGGTTTGACAGAACCCTTGCGATTTCATGGAAATGATATGTCGGTTGTCTGTATCAGCCCATGAGAGAGGGTGTGAATTTTTAGCCTACACAAGGAATCATGATTTTTTCCGATAAAGCAAGACAAGTGGAACGCCAAAAAGAAACGTTATAATCATAATATCAGAATATTGAAGGATTTGATCAGACAATGATAATTTGCTTCCGTAAGAGGTATAACTTTCTAAAGACCAATCATCTCCATCCGTCGGTTGATGATCTCCGTCAACAACATTGCCTGCTATGGTGAACCGTACATCTTCATCACTGTAAGGAGCTTTCCATTCGACGTCCCAAGTACGTTGATTCGCTCCAGAGTGATCATGCGTAATTTCACCGTTTTCGGTGACGTATGTTGCCGAATCTTTGGAGGAAAAATCTCCATCGGAGGCTTTCAGATTGAATCCTCCCCTGTGACCTTGTTCTGCTTCTTGAGGGCCACCAGAAAGAATGATAGTTAATTCATATATTTCTCCATGTGAATAGTTATCTGGTATTCCGATAATTTCAACATAGGTCTCAACACCAGGATTCGATCCATGGCAGTTGCAACCCGTTTCAGAAAATCCCTCAATTCCATGTGATGAACCAAATACCTCCACGGATGGAGCAATCAGAAGACTCGATAACAATATGACAAGTAATAGACGCAATGTAATCTCTCCAATACTATTCTTCCTCTGAATGAATACTTTTGCGATTCTTAATGAGGCCAATACGGGCAAAAACTGCTGCCCCAAGCAAAGCCACCACGCTGAGCAGAACACCAAATCCAGGAACACTGTCTTCATTCCTATCGTTCTCATCCTCCTGTGAATCGACAACTTCGTTCGAATAAACGCCATCGACACATGCCCCACTTCCAACAGTGAACGGTACTTCTGAATTCGACAATACGGTAGCATTTTTGACATCAGTACTGAGGTCGGTGCTTTCGTACAGGGATGCAAGTATCGAGTAGCATCCTTTCTCTAGGGAAAAGGTGTGTTCGTATTGTTCACCGTTTTCTTCGATATCGTTCCACCACCAGATACCCTTCCAGTCTTCAGTATCGAGTTCCTTAACCACAATCAATGCGGTATAGGTCAAACCTGTCTGAAGTTCGTCGACTTCTACTTGGTAGTCCCAAGTTGAGGCGTTACTTGAAGGTGAACTTCGCAGTTGAACTGAATTTACGGTGATGTTACCAGCAGCTTCCAATGGTTCAGATTTCTCGCCCCAAAGCCATACCATGTTGCTTTCATGCTTGTTGGTGTCCTCACCAATGAGAAGGCGGCCATCGTCAAGAACGAGGAGATTGTCTGGACCAGCAAGGTTGTTTACATCGCATTCGTATTGAGCAGACGAAATGTAAGGGCCTCCTGAGATAACGGGGTCAATTCGAGTTACGTCCCATCCATTGCCGAACGACATGCGATAGACGATTCCACAGGAATTCAGTGAAACATCGATATCATCCTGCCCGTCGGTCATTGCTGATTCAATTCTCGACATTGCAAGGTAAAGGCTGTCAGGTACATTGGCATTGAACGCGACCCCTTCCATCTTACTCCACTCATCCGTGGCTCCAAGTGCAGCGGCTGCTTTACGTGATTCAAGGAAGGCGACGCGGTCATCACTGGCAGTGCCAACAGTTCCATCGCCGTTCAAGTCTTTATTCCGACGCCATTCGGCCCAGTCGTTTATTTCTTCATCCGAAATGTAAGAGTTTTGACCTGAAACGAAATCATCTGTCGTGATGCCGTCGTATTCATCAATCCAGGCCTGTATTTCTGCGTTTGAAGAAGAGGCCATTTCCATCCACTCAACATCAAACCCGGCAACTGCAGAATCTCTTGTGTTGTCTTGAGTTACTTTCGCAGCGTAGAGCGTACCTGCGCTGAGGTCACCTGCTGTGTTAGCAACGAATTTGAACAAGACCGTTTCATAGCCATCATCGGTAAGGTAGACGGTTTGATCATCTGGCATTACTGCTGCATTTTCATGTGAGTAGCGACCCATTGAAAGATGCCGTACGAAATCTGGTTCGGATGTCGTTGCGTTCTCAATTTCAACAATGTATCCGTAATCGTAGGGGTTGGGGTAGTGGCCCAGATAGTTTTCCAACTTGGTTTGGTCCGAATGGTATCTGAAACTGTCGTCGTTCCAGTATTCAGTATTGTCAAAATACAATTCCTCGGAAAACAGCGGCGAGCCCCAAGGACTGATGCTACCGAAACAAAAAACCCAGCCACCGTTAATACTGCTGAGATCCAACATCTTGCTGTTCAATACAGCCCACTGTGAAGAGGTACTGTCCCATTCAAGTTCCAATTGGCTGAGGCCTGCTGGGCGGTCTTCCCAAGCGGTGTAGAGGTAGCCGTGTGTACTGTCTGCGTTGAGAGGTACGAAGGCGTTGTAGTCTGGTTTCTTACTGATGAGTATCTGACTCTCATCGTCTGCTGCATAAATCCCACCTGCTACCCCACCTTCGGAAAGTGCATCTCCGGTCTGTAGAATCACCTGATAGTCTCCATACGATGTACGGATTCCGTGCCAAATGTCATTTTCGCTGCTGGACGAAGACAGTTCAGGAACGGTTTCAGGAAGGTTGTTCCAATCTATTCCGTTGATAACGCCAATTGTTGCCTTGTAGTTGTCCTCATCTGGATGCATGGCGTTGACAAAGAAGTTACCGTTTGCATTGATGTGCATGCCGGTAACTTCAGCCTCGGGCGGGAGCATCATGATTCGAGTCATCGCTTCAGGTGTTGCATCATCACGGCCATCAGCCATCGCAAAAGGAGAAACGTTGAGTGTCAGCAAAAAACCAACCGAGAGAAGAACCAATATTGGCTTCATTCGCATGTTACACTCACTGAAGAGTGAATCAAAAACATTCCTCTGCATTCAAACGAAGGTATAGATGGCCTACAAGTGTACACACGCTGAATGAGTAGAGACAATGAAAATGTAATATGAAAACACTGATTGATATACTACACGTCATTATTTGACCTCATGGCACTAACGTGTAACATAGGCGCTGCAGGTAAAGCATTCCGTTTGAAAATTGGAATCGCCACCGTTTTTGGTGGACTCGTACTTGGACTCATAACAGCAATTGGTGTACTCCCATCAATAGCATGGGTGGCCGTAGCAGGCAGCCTCCTTGGTGGCTCATTCTCCATATTTGAAGCACGGGCCGGATGGTGCGTTGTTCGAGCAATGGGGTTCAAGACTGCACTCTGAAGTTACTCTTCTTCCGTGGGCGATATTTGCTTCACCGTTCTTGGCACCGCTGTTGCTGGCATATCCGCCAACTTACGCTGTGCTCCATCAGCCACTTTGAGTTCCTCAAGACGGCGACCACTTGGCATCACGCTGCCATCGTATGAACCAACTGCGTCGTTGTAAGCACCAACTACAGTATTGATGCCACGGCCCATCTTAGCCAAATCATGACTGAACTTCGTGACGCGATCGTAGAATTCCCGGGCCTTCTTGTGAATCTCCTTGGCGTTGTCTGCCATGGATTGTTGTTGCCAGTACAAACCAACAGTCCGCAGCAAGGCGATGAGCGTCACTGGAGTCACAATGAGGACATGCTTGTTGAATGCGTATTCTTGGAGCGTTGGTTCATACTCAAAGGCGGTTGAGAGAATCGGTTCAGCCGGAATAAACATCACCGTGAAATCAACACCGTCGAGAAGACGAGGATAGTCCCGGTCTACCAAATCGTCAATGTGTTTTTTCACAGCCTTTGCATGTTCTTTCATTTTCACAGCACGAGCGTTTCCATCGTCCAGTTCTAATCCGTCCCAATAAGCGGCAAGCGGTACTTTCGAATCGACTGGAATGCTTCCCCCATTCGGAATTTTGGCCAAAAGATCGACGCGTGCACCTCCGGCACCGGATTTGAGCGTCACTTCGGTATCAAAATCGCAGTGTTCGAGCATTCCGGCAGCTTCTGCGATGTTCTTTAGAGCAACTTGGCCCCAGTTGCCTCTGGCTTTTACCGAACCTCGCAGAGCGGTTGATAACTGTACATTCGTGTCTCGTAGGTCAACGGTCTGCTGATGAAGCATGTCTGCGGTTCTCTTCAATCCCTGATATGCTCCTTCACGCTTCAGTTCCATGTCCGTAGTTGCCTTTTCCAATTTTTGAAGATGTTCTTTGATAGGATCAACGAGAGATTCAACTTCCTTTTTCCGGGCAGCGTAATCCTTTGCTGATTCAGATTCAACTTTTCCAAGCCGTTCCTCGGCAAGCCGTAAGAAGTCTTCCGAATTCTGCCGAGCGACATTCGATGCCACGCTCTGCATTTCAGCCAACATCGTATCCTTACTCAGCGAAATTGCCGCTACTTGAGCCTCAGCACGTATCACATCACCGGAGTATCGATTCTTTGCCAAAAGCCAGCCGAGAGCAACACCCAGCGCTGTCCCGAGTATGATAAATCCGTATTCAGCAAAGCCTGCCATATCACAATGATAGTGTCGACACTTCTTGAAGACATTGGCGGTGAATGGACGGGTGTCCAATCACTTTCCACGGTTGAGGTTTGCCTTAAGCGAAGGACGCAATTTCTCTGCTCCCTTACCCTTGTTATGCAAACCACGGCCTCGCTTTCCAGCAGAGGTCTTGCCTCGGAAAGCACGTCCACGGTGGGACTTGTTTCCGTTCGCACCGCTGAACACACCGAGTTGCTTGTCAGCAATGATTGCTGGGTGGTGTGTGTCAATGAGAATTACTTCGTAGAACTTGTGTTTACCGTCTTGTCCGACCCAGTACGAGTTCAGAACTTCCATGTTAGGGAAATGGCGTGCAACACGCTCTTCAGCCATGCGTTGAGTGTTCTTTGCCATAGTGATCTTCTTGATACCGGCCTTGCTTGGCTTGCGCTTCATGTGAATCTTGCCCTTGCGAAGTCCACCACGGCGGATTCGGGTTCGGATCATGACAACGCCTTGCTTTGCCTTGTAACCAAGGCGACGAGCTGCGTCGATGCGAGTTGGGCGGTCAATCTTGCAATTCACCGGTTCGCGACGCCATTGAGCCATACGAGTCTGGCGGAACATGTGAGGCGTAGCCTCTTTTGGTTGCTTCCAAGTTTCACGAACATGTTGATACAATCCTCGAGTCATAATGAACACCTGCGCTTCTCAGCATCCTGCCGACTTAACTCCCCTTTATGAGTCTGCCCACGCGAATAGAGGGCTTAGTTTTGGCTAAAACGCGTGCTGCTCGCGTGAAACTGTCGCTGGAATCATTCAATTGGAAGGCCTTCTGCTTGGATTCCGCGCCATCCACCCCAAAGTGAAAAAGCGTTGCTGTACCCCATTTCTTTGAGGGACTTAGCGGCAATTGCACTTCGGAAGCCGCCACCGCAATAAAGAACCATCCGTGCATCTTCATCGAACTCATGCTTCTCAATATCGCGTTCAAGAACGCCCTTGCCGATGTGAACCGAGCCGACCAAATGGCCCGCTTCGTACTCATGCCGTTCACGAACATCCAAGACCACAATCGGTTGACCATCGTCGAGCATCGCTCGTAATTCTCCAGCCTCACATTCTGGAATTTCTGCCCTCGCAGCCTCGACCATCGCCAGAAATTTCGCACTGTGATTCTTCGCCATAGACTGCCCAACGAGGATAGCCTCATGAGGCCTGCGGACAACGGAGTGCCATGGCAGGACAAATTACCGGTGCTGATGCAGTGCTAGCAGCCCTGCACGCACAAGAAGACCTCAAGATGGTCTTGGTCGATAGAGAGAAGGATACGACGGAGATTCGACAACTCTGTCAAGTGCAGAATATTCCACTTGAAGAAGGCTCAACCAATGACCTTTGGCGCATGTCTGCCGATGGTCATGTCGACGCTTTAGCGCTCATCGAGAGAACACCACATGGAAATTTAGAACAAGTGCTTGAACGAGGTGGCACGGTTTGGTTTTTCGATGGTGTCACATACTCTACCAACCTCGGATTTGCAATACGAACAGCAGAGGTTTCTGGAGCTGATGCTGTTGTTCTTAACGTCTCTAAAACACATGAGGAACGACGGACAATTCGACGCTCGAGCATGCGCGCCGATCGATTTATTCCAGTCGTCTACAGCAACACTGAAGAGATTTTGAAGGCGATAAGAAAAACTGATTTCCGGTTGATTTCGGTTGAAGATGTTGGCACACACGAACCTTGGGATGAAGACTTAACAGGCAATGTGATGTTGGTCGTGGGTGCTGAAAAAGAAGGAATCAGTGCGGAAGTATTGGAAGCATCTGATGCCGTAGTTTTACTACCAATGGATGGTTTTGTGCCCTCCTATAACCTCCAAGTTGCCGTTAGCGTTGTGGCTTTAGAAGCCTTGCGGCAGAGAAATCTCAAATCCCCTAGGCAGTGAGATATCGGCTGGCGAACTGTTTAAATCCAGTCAGCAAAACATTTGATTGGAGTTCCTGTCAAAGGAGGTGAGGGTATGGATGGAAAATTGAAATCGCTGTATTATGAGCACTTGATTAAGATGGTCAGTAAAGGGACAAAAATTAATTCTGGATTAAGGCGATTTTACATTCAGCACGGTTCAAAGGAAGAGGTTTGGAAGAGGTTGGGGCTTAAGGAATCTCATAATTTCCAGAAAAAATTAGACCAACTGTTTCCAGAAGAGTTTCGGGTCGAAGCGGGATTCCTTTTGTTCAGTGAATATTCAAACCACAAGAAAGGTATTGAAAGTCAAGCAATTCTCCGCCAGGAACGATTAGAAGCACATATCCTTGCAAGCCAAAGGACTGCTCATGAACATTTTAAAAGAAAAGCCGGTAAAAATACCCGCGACAGGGACAAACTTCGGCCACTTGCTAAGCAATCAAGAGGAACACAATGCCCTACATGTGGCGTCGAAATGCTCACAAGAGGCCTCTTTGGACTCACAATTGAGCACATTGTGCCAGTGTCGTATGGAGGCGAAAATTCCTACGATGGAGAATTCCCGCAGTGTGTTGGGATGTGTTGGCTCTGCAATCAAACGAGGAACAAGATAGTTCTAGAAATCGGTCAAGAAAAAAAACGCGGAAGGTTCAAGATTACTGACCGGGCGATTCGCTTTCTCATCACGCAGGTACACGGCAAGAACGAGGAATTGGACGATCAAATGTCCCGCCTGTTTTGGGAACTGCATCAACTTGCTTCGTCGCAAAATCTTCCAGTCGAAGATTATGACTTGTTTGGCGACGGAGAATATGTTGAGTACAAAATTTCACAGAAGGAAACTTCAACTCTTCTGACATCGGCCATTTCAGATGATAGCGGTAACGAAGAGATTAAGCCTATTTATGTTGAACTCAGCAAAGAAGAAGCCATTGCGAAATTGAGAGAGGACTTAATGAGTGGAATTGAAGATTCAATCAAAAACGATAAGTTATACCGCATCGAAAGACTTGAGAAATTGTTCCTTAAACACGGAAGTATTGAACTGTTTAAACAAAAAATTGGGATGGAGAATCTCTCCATTAATGCCATCCTAATCCGCCTGTATCCTAATCAGTTCATCATCGAAAGGAAAGGGACAGTTCAATTCATTTACTCCTTGGGTAAAGAAGATTACCATTTTCACAACTTTGCAGCAGATGTTGAGGTTCCTGCCTTAATTGAGAAAAAGCATGAGGCACAGGAAGACCTTGATACAAACCTCCCCAAACCAGTTTCATTGCCTGTTCTCTTCGCCCGAGAGAGCATGACCGCATTACTGAATTCATTCAGCCATTCCCGGATACCACTCGAAAGTGTCACAGAGGCACTCGATGATTTACGGAAAGAAGACGGCGAAAGTTGGGACGCATACTTTGCCAAGTTTGGCGTTAAAGACGGCGGCACTCATGCCGAACGCATTCACATGCTGTTGACTGAGTGCGGATTTTTATGTCGCATTGAGAGGGAGCAAAAACTCCACTTCATCCAATTCGAATTGCCTCACAGTTTCGAATGAAATTAAACTGCCTGGGACCAAAATTCATCGATTACGCTGTTTTCGGTCATCGGACCGAGGTGGCGGTCAAGCATTTCACCGTTGCTTCCAACCAGAATGAGCGTTGGTGTATTGTTAATGCCCAACGTAGAGGACAGGTCTGCGTTGGCTGAAAAAGGCGAATCTACAGTGCTTCCTTCCTTACTCTCATTGACTTGCTGATGCCAATCAGATAACTTAGTTGAATCTGCAGCATCGGTTGATACGATGATGTACATGTGTTCTGAAAGTTGTGCATCAACGGCATGAATTGTTGGCCTGCATTGACTGCACCAAGAGGCAGAGAAATGCAGAATGTAAGGGGTTCCGAGTAAATTCTCAGACGAATACGTTTCGTTGTCGTCTGCGACGACCGAGAATGAAGGGATATTTTCCGTCTTTTCAGCATCATCACCGCCGATACAACCCGGCGAGGCGGTCAACATCAACAAGAGCAGTGAGAGACAGACGGTGCTCAACTTCATGGTTTGGCGTAGTGAATATCCCTCTTCATTCTTACGCCTTTGTGACATATAGGCCGTGGCTTTCATAAACGACCGAACGGTAAAAGATGCGTGCGTAACAAAATCATGCAGTCATTCCTACTCGCACTGGTCATGCTCTTCGCTCTTAGCATCAGCGAGACTCAGGCAAAAGGAAGCGAACTGGAAGAGATGGTGTTTTCCTTTGTTGATTCTGATGACGATGGTTACGAAGAGACAGACGCTTGTCCAGATGTGGCTGGCAATTCCACCAATGACCGTATTGGTTGTCTTGATTCCGACGGAGACGGCTATTCGGATGCGGACAGTTCATGGAATTACACCGATGGGGCAGATGTTTTTCCTCAGCGAAGCGATGCCTGGAGCGACCAAGACGGTGACATGTTCGCCGACCAAGTAAACCTCGATATCACCGATGACTGCCCGTTGAAGTTCGGAACGAGTCGAGAGGTTTTGTTTGGATGCTCAGATATGGACTTGGATTGGATTCCGGATGTATTGGACACGGACATCGACGGCGATGGCATCTCAAACGAAATGGAAGTTGCTGCGTCCTTGGTACTCACCTACTATGACCCAATGGACCCAAATTCGGTTCCTGAAGATTCAGACTTTGACACATTACCCGATGCGATTGATGATGATGATGACAACGATGGATGGCCTGATATCATCGAGCAAGACCGCGGCTCAAATCCGTTGGACGTTGACAAAACGCCCTTCAACCAGTATTTCGGCATCAACACCGGCTTCTTCTACCAAGGCGGTTTCAAAATTTCTTCGGCCTACGATGCTGAAGCTATAGAGATCTCAGTCTCTGGCGTCATTGAAATCGTCACAGAGGAATTGGTGATTCCATTTTTACTGATTCCACTTTACTTGTATTTCTTCATCTCCAAGAAAAGAAGATTTGAATCTCTGCGCGATGAAATCCGATGTACTGAGGATGGAGACAAATTATATTCACTTGAAAAACAGGTGAATTCTTTGGTTGAGAACAAGAAAATCAATACCTTGCACGGGCTCATATTAAGAAACACGATTGAAGAGCAAGAGAACTCTACACGGCGACTGAAGATGGGCCTCAGTTCAGAGGAGTGACAATATTACCACGAATGCTGAACTGCGTGTATTTGTGCGATTGACCGTAGTGATGATTGCCGAACACCAGGTGAAGCATCCACCAAGGCGGCCTCAAGAAATTCGAGTGCTGATTCATGACCGGTTTCTCCAAGATATTCGGCAGCGTTTCTGCGGACATAAATCGATTTGAACGCTAAAAGATAGTTACCAATGGTCTTGATAGCTTGCTTACATCCGATCTTAGCAAGCGTAGAGATACCCCGTACGATGATGGTGTTTCGTTGACCGTTAAGCAATTGAGTGATGTAAGGTACTGGAGAAAAACCCTCGGCCCTCTCAAGCGCCGAAAGCAGGGCTTGGTGAAGGTTTGAGCGTTCATAGTACAGCGGTATTTTGGATTCAAACCATGGCCCAAAAGACGCTATGCTCTGTAAAAGACAACGCACTACGAGGTCATCGGCATGATTCAGATTGGAAATCAAAATCTGCTCCGTTGATTCATCACCTGAGTGACGCAGAGCGCGAATTGTACCCACCACAATATTGGAATTGGCATCATCAAGATACGGTTGCAGTATTTCGAGTTTAACTGATGGTTCAATCTCAAGATGGCCGATTTGGGAAATGGCAACGTGGCATTGCGATTCGAGAACCGGTTGAAACAGATCGAGTTTCTGTTGAGTTGGGATGGACAACGAGCGAATTCTCGTCATGACTCTATGAAGGACTGCTGAAGAGATGTCAGTGAGCATAGGTTCCAAGAGATTCAATTGATGTTCTGTATCCGTCGATCGTAAGTTCTCCACAGCCCATGAACGCAAAGTTTGGTCCTCATGATTGAGAAATTGTTCAATGTCGTGTTCGGTGAAGATATGTTGGCAGGAATAAAATCTACCCGACATCCATCGGCTCACGCCGTATGCATCGATTTCCTCTGCCGCCAAATGGAGAAGTACCCAGCGGAGCGTCGATTGGTGACGAGTCGCCGAAAGACGGCGAGCATGATGACTCCAATCGGCAGCCGGCTGCTCTTGGAAAAACTGCCGTGCTTCTTCGTCATTGCACTCAAGCGGATGAGTTTCCAAACGTGGGGCATGAAGATGGTTGTTGATTTGCCGAGGTGGCAGGAGAGCCTGTTGTTCTTCGGTAAGAATCGGCGTGAGAGTAAGAGGGACTTGAAGCGGGTCGAAATCTGCAGAACCCAACAAAAGAAGCATACTGGCCACCATATCAGCGTGTAAAGGCCGTGGTCGTGTCGCTGAATGAGAACGGACGCATGCGCTTCGCCCGTTGAGATTGATAGGGAGATGATTTCGTTGAAACAACGTAGGATTGCCAGCATCAAGCGAAGCAGCACGGAGGGGGAACACCTCGAGAAATTGCCCGTTAATGGTTTGAGTAAGCGAAACAAAACCTTCACGTGAAGACTTACGCCAAAGACTCCCTTCGACGATGGCGTCACACCAATTAAGAGCACGAAGAATAGCCATGACTCTGTTTCGAGAGAGTTCCGTGTTAACCAAAAGTTGTCCGAAAGGCGTGTCGATTAACATCGATAATTCGTGGATTCAACCCCTAATAAACTCACGACGATTCATTCAGCAATTCAAGCCATGCATCTGTAGATGAAACGCTCGAGAAGACACAGTGCACAATGCGGCATTGATGATCAAAATAAACGAGTTTGGACAGCATAAGCAGACTCTGATTGATGCGCATGCAAAGCAAACATACGACGAGCAAGATCCCACGCTGCATGCCTCAATTGTTCAACAAGTGGAACTGAATGGCCCGAGTTTCTGCCCGTGGAAGATGAAGGTTCGGATTGGTGTGGGGCGGCAGTAAAAACGAGTCTGCCTTCAATGATGGAGATGATGCTTAAAGCAGCATGATGTTGGTTTTCAACACTGGCCGTAGAACCGTCTTCACTCAGTCCAGTGGAAACATGGGATGATTCGACGCGAGGGTTTTGGACATGCATTTCTTTCTCCAATACAAGATATTTTTCAACCAACCAAGTCGGATGGCGCTGGAAATCACGTTCGCTGAGTGGGGGTATGGAATCGGTTGAAGTTGAGGCATCTCCTGTTTCAGTAAAGTGAGCCGTATATCCTTGGTCGGAAAGAACATTGGCAACGAAAGAAGTAATCGGATTTCGCCCCTGCAGAAGGTAGACTCCATCGACCTTGCTTGGATTGCGTTTGACATGAGCGCCGTAACGCTCGGTGTCAAGACGCGATGAATGCGTCACGATGTCTCGTTTTCTCACCACACCCATGACCGGTTCAGAAGGGAAAAAGGCTCGATCAAACAGGCCATGACACCACTGAATACCAACCACTGAAGACGGATCTCGGCCGTCAAGAGCGTATTTGTCGTTCAGCATCTGTGATTGTTCAAGCGAGATTTCAAGATTTTGAGTCCAAAGTGGGAAGGCTTTGCCCCAAGTCATTCTGAGATTGTTGTGTAATTCACCATGCCGAACGAGAGATTGCTGGCATAGATTCCATAATTCAAAGGGTGATGTGGCGTATTCGAGTTGGCGGGAGGTAAGGAGGACTGGTCTCGGGTCATCAGAGGTATCTCTCCACGATTGCTTGGCCCAATCTGGGAGGTTTGAAGGGGCATAAGGCTCTGGCACTGCGTAGATATGATGCCAAGCATGTTCACGGAAAACCAAGAGTTCATCGAGGTACTTATCTGCGGATTTAGTTCCAACAGCAGCCGCTTCTCGGGCGACCCTCATCGGTGATAAAAATCCGTAGTGGAAGGCGTGAGACAGCCTTGAGACGCCCGTTGTATCTGCAGCGTTATTTCTTCTACGAGCATAACCATTGAGGCCTTTGTCGAAAAATTTCTGCCACTTTTGCAGAGCTGCTTTCTCGCCGCCTCGAACATCCCAAATCGGCAGAACCGTCGGATCGATGTTGCATTCTTGCAGCAGAGCAATTCGCTCATTTGGATCTATAACGCGATTCGCAATATCAACCGGCTCAAACGGAAGTTCACCCGTGTATTGTTCGGCTTGAACATCGAGAACAGGCCACGATGCTTGCAATCGTTTCTTTCGCATCTTCTTGGTTGCATCACGGTATTTGTAGGGGCGATCTACCGATTTCCCAAACATCGGCATTGGGACAACACAATGGCAATCAACATCGAACACCGGCCCTTTCGCTGTTGCCGAAATGGTCTGAAGCCATTCTGTCCACGGAGGAAGGGGGAACATATCGGTGACAATGCAACTTGCGGTTTGACTGAATTCTTTCAGTACAGGTTGGCGATGGCCTTCACGTGCGAGGTGGAGCACATAGCGGAGGCTGTTCTTTCTACAGTTCTCGTCCATATCGATTGCAGCCTCTAACAGCATGTTGTGGTGTCGAAGAGAGGCGTGTGGATACCGTTCATCGATGCCGTGGTAAATCAAAAGCGGGAGACCGTTTTGTTGTGCAATGGTTGCGCCTACTTCGATGGCAGGGTTCTCATGAACGCGGAAAGAAGACTTGAGCCAAACAACGACAGGACCATCTCCGTAGAGAGTATCTATCGAATTGAGTTGACGGGTGCGTTCGGCCAAATGGCTCGGAAGTCGGTCAATCATGTTCAACGGTTCGCCTGATGAGATATATACCGATGTTTAAGCCACAAGAATTCGAATAAAAAAAACCTAATACATTCAGTTTTAACATCGTCTCATGAGCAAGAATATGTTCTTCAAAATTGTAACCGATCCTGAAGTTGACCCACGCAAGTGCATCGTTGGAATGGCTTGTGCCAATCAAGCGATAAACGACGGACACAATGTGAATGTCTTCTTTGCTTCATTCGGCGTAAAACTCTTGCAGAGTGACTACATTTCGAAACTTGACTCAAGCGTAGGCACACCCGAAGGTTTCTGCCAAGGCATACTCAAGGAACTTGTAAAGAATGCAGAAGGTATCTACTGTTCCACCGGTTCGCAAGCCGTCGTCGGTCTTACGCCTGAAAACTCAGACGGCATGTTTGTCGAAGGCTTGGACCTCATTTGGAGCGGACCACCTGGCGTCATTCAACTCGCTGCCGACTCCGAAGTGCAGATGGTTTACTGAAGCCTATCGCCGTTTTCGACTTCCGTGAATTTCGTAAACAAGCAATGAGCGTTGCTTTGATTCTGGTTTTGATTTTGCCGAATAGGATTTACTTACGCCTTCCTTACGTGCCGTTTTCTCATCGACGATTGGAGAGGGATAGTCTTCACCAATGATGCAATTGAAGTTCTTTTGTTGCTCGTCGCTCATCAGCCACGGTTCGTGGATGTGTTCTTTGGGCACATCTCGCAACTCTTCAACCCAAGTTCGTATAAAATCACCATCTGGGTCTTGGTCTGTGGATTGCTTGCGAATAGAATAGGCCCGTATTGAGTTGATACCGGTCACACCCGACTGCATGTGAACTTGTGACCAGTGAATGCCCGGCTCATAATCCAAAAAACATCGAGCGAGATGGAGACCTGTATCCGTCCAAGGCAGCCAGAGCGTGTATGATGCAACCGACTGCAGCATAGCGCGCATACGGAAGTTAATCCAGCCCGTCGCAATCAGTGAACGCATGCAAGCATCAAAAAACGGCCACCCCGTTTTTCCTTGAGACCAAGCAGCGTACCGTTCAGCGTCCATTTCTCGTGCCAGATGCCCATCCAATTCGGGATTCAAGGCAATGACATCCATTGTCGCCTCCGATTCCAACCGTTGGATGAAATGACAATGCCATGCAAGACGGCTTTGGAACGAGCTTAAACTCGAAGTCCAACCAAGGTTTTCTTTTGAGCGTGGGTTGACTTTGACCTTTTTCTGTTTGCGGCGGGTGTGGTGGAGAATTTGTCGAATAGTAATGCAACCTGCAGCAAGATAAGGTGACAACCGGGAGCAAGCATCCCATCCCGTTTTGGGGCTGGACATGTCTTTACGATAGGTTCGACCACGTTCATCGAGAAACGAATAGAGAACGTTGAGAGCGGCTTTTTCTCCTGGCAGTGGACGCTCATAGAGAAGTCGGGGCTTGAGTCCCAAGCGTTCCATAGAATGGATTTCGTTGGAGGTAAATCCTTTGGGTGAATCCATGCTCATTGGGGTGTTGACCTGTTCGGCACTGACCCGAGCATCACGATGTTTCTTCCAATGGTCTCGAGTACCAAGACGGCGCAC
>CALKGM010000029.1 GCA_938084675.1 Candidatus Poseidoniaceae archaeon | reverse complement strand
GTGCGAACACCGATTAATCGGTGCACGAACCGTCAGATGAGAGGAATTGGAATTCTAAAGTTGCGGCTTTGTCATCGGAGTAATCCTCAGAATCAAGACAAACGATGGTCAGTTCCATTGGAGCCAAAGCCATGTATTCTGGAATGGAGGCGTAGTACGTCTTCACTGCATTCATGACTTCACTCAACGTTCCGTTTCCATGAGCAACAGTAACAACATGGCCGACCGTGTATCTCTTTACTTTAGGGTACAATGTGGAATAGGGTTGCTGTTTCGCCAAATCAAGCATCTTTTTTGCTAACATTGGCGTAGCCGAATCCCCAGACCATCTGAGCCTTTTGATGGTGTTACTCATCCACGTTGGCTCAGTTTGGAGAACCAAAGCTTGTCCATCCCACCACGGGCACCTTGCCACAACTTGTTTTGCAAGGGGTGCTCTAAGTGCCAAAACTGCATTCCTAGCATAGAGAGCCGGGGCGAGTTCCAAGAGATTGCCGTACACAATGTTGAGTTTGAAATTCTGCCCGAGAAGTCTGTAACTTTTTGTTGGAGGAGGAGCCATCAAGAGTTCAGGAAACTTGAGCAAACCCTTCAAAAACTGAAGATAAGCACCTTTTGGCCACGCATGCTCAGGAGGTTCTGGCGTCATGTACGTCGTCTGTCCACCATGTTGGTCCATCACCCTGACCCATGTTTCCATCCAATCCTCCAATGTCTCAGCGTTAGGGTGAAGGGAAGCCTCTGCAGCCGTATCAATCAGTTTTTGAATTTGGCTAGGCTGAAGTGACATCTCTGCTACAGTGCCCCAAAACCATGGATTCATGGCTGCTTCCCAATCGGTTGACCCAAGAAGACCGTCTGAATCGTGATGGACCAAAAATACCGAAGCAATGTGGGTTTCATAATCCCCCCAAAGGTTCGGAGCAAGCCATTCAACAAGGCCCATATTCTCCATTGAGGAATGATCGGTGATTGGGAAAACACCATCTTCAGGATATCTAAACCACGGGTGGTCTCCCTCGTTCATCGACTTGTGTTTATGGTCGAGTAAAACCAACCCGCCGTCTCTTACCTTATGTACAATTGAAGACATCCTTTGACTGAAATCGCCATCATCCTTTTCGAAAGGAAGCCATGACAACCAATCCAAGTAGAGAATGTCGATTGGAGGCATGTTTGTGAGGGTCCCAAGGGCTTCTTTACAACCCGCATGGACCTGCCAGTGAGGCGTGCTCATGCTGGCTTTTCTGTAGACTTCATGTCCATTCATGGTATTGGGTAGCCTCTGGAATGGAGCCGTTCCTGATTCATTAGCACTAACGGACCACGAAGTAGGAGCATAGTCTCCCAAATCCACCATGAATTGGATAAAGGGATGTTGGGTGTCCTCAAGCAAACCAAAACTGGCGTGATAATGCTTCGCAGCAGCGGGGTGAGCCATGACCAGTGGTCTGTTTGGATTGACGTTGATTGGTAGGCCAATCTCAAATGGTGGACCGTATGCAAGACAGGTTCCGAACCTTGTCCCGTTTGCTCTCTGAGCAGCCATGCTCATTAGAGACACCTCGGATAGTACAGCGGAACGACTCTGAAGATTCTCTTCGTCTGTCTTTCAAGTCTTGAATAATCATCTGCCGAGCAGACTCCACCTGCATGTTTGTCCTTTGCCGTATCGTAAATGGTACCCTTGTGCAGTGTAATGATGTGGGCCGTGCAGAGTTTTCCGCTCGGCAGTGGGTCGCTCGGTGGGTCTTTTGAAAAGAAGCTGAGTAAGAACAGGTCGTCGTATTCTACCAACTCATCAATGAAATATCCAAGTCTTCTACAATCACTGTTACAATAGGCGAGTTGCAAGCCGTAGGGTTTCAGTGCTTCCGACCAGGTATGTGGGGCCTGAGAGTTTGTGACTTCTTTGAAATCCTCTGGAGTTGTGTTCGCTCCCGTTGAATTCGCAACCATCGACAACGTCGTTGCAACACACGATGGCCCTTGCTGTTTGACATGCTCAATATTGAGGTCGGAAAAGAACGGCCCCGAGGGCTCATGGCTTCCTCCTGAATACCACAGCGGGGCTGTTGGATTTGGTTTCCACCCTGATATCATTCCCACTCCCCCCTGAAATCTTCACCGAAGTTCGGGTCTATTTCCTCAGAAGATTGAATGATGGCCTGGTTGCAAAGGTCGCACGTGCAATCTTTGTCTTCCCATTCCTTGTATTCTTTGATTCTGTAGGCATTGTATTCGTTCTGTAATGTCATGAATTCCATGAACATCGTCATCAACGTTATCCAGTTTATGTTTTTATTTTCGTTTTGTTTCATGTGTTTCACCTCATAGGTAATGGTGGTCTTCAGGTCTTCCTGAAGGGTATTCTTTCAATATTTCATCATAGTACGCAGCAGTTCCTTCAGCCTCTTTGTATTGAATTTCCCAGATGTGCAGGTCGTCAATGCAAAGTTGGATTGCACAGAGCAGGTTAAGGGGGAATGTTCCTTCGTCACCTGAGAAGCAAAAACTGCTATCAGGAGTGTAATTGGTGTTCATACCTCCGTATTTAGGAACATATTCGGGACAAACCCACCATGGCCCGAGCGAATGACCGATATGGCCTTCGAAGACGTATGATTCCCTCCTCCACATCCATGCTTTGGGTTTCTTTGCATTCGCCTCTATTCTTGCCTTGTAATCTGCGTAGGTCCCTGGAGCCCCCCATGCTTCAATCTCCAAACAGAAATCAAATGCAAAGGTATGGCCGTGTTTTCCCTGAATGGTTATTGTATAACCCTCGTAAGATACTGCTTCATGGTCATGAATGAACTGCATGGCTGCAAGCCAGTGCTGTCTCAGAGCGATAGTTTCCGGTGGGTCTCTCTTGGGGTCTTCAAAATGAAGGTCAGCGTCCATAGTCGTCAAGCACAATTCCCAATCGGGCCACGTATCCCATGCTGCACCTGAGGCAATGTTGTGCTGATTGTAAGCAGCAAAGATTTGAATGAAGGATTCAATATGGTCAAGGTTATCATCATGGTCAATCATTTCTTCAGGACTAAGATATCCTTGTTTCAAGAACCACGCCGCATTTTTTTGTTCATTCGTTTTTATTTTCTTTTCATTATGTTTCATGTTATTCACTTCCTTTGTTGAGATTATGCACCTCCGTGCGTTTGAGAGGTTGGGACACCGGGAGTCGAACCCGGATCGAACGGTCCGCAGCCGAACATGCTCTCCATTACACCATGCCCCATTGAGCACAAACCGGCAGAGGTACCCGGATTTGAACCGGGGTCCAAGGATTCGAAATCCCTGATGCTATCCGCTACACCATACCTCCATGCGGTTTGATGCAAGACAGCGGTGGCCCTATAGGGGGTAACCGCAATCCTACAGTATGCGAGAGCCAATTGATCATCGGCGTTTACAGAGAGGCTGTTGTGCCACATTTCGGTTTAGGAACGTGTCGCCTCTCATGATAATCCCTCGCAGGTAATTTACCAAGTAGCACCTTACCTATTTAAACCCTCCGCCTACTTGTTATACTTTGTAGCATTCAAGAAGCATTCTTATTCTGACCTGATGCACAAAATCGGCTATCGTTAGCCGCAATAAATGATGATTTTTGCCTAAATTGGGATTTTGCAGGTTGTGATATTATAACCTCCACATGTCGTCGCATGGCCTATGGTAACCACCACGTCGCCCAAAAACATGTTAATCGCCGGAATCATACTGATTCTTCTCAATGTAGCCGCTCTGAGCCCTCTATCAACAAGTGCAGTTGAAGGAGCAGTAGATGATAACTTCGAAACCTTCCCTAAAGATACAGCCTGTTACGATGATGATTGTGAAACTGCAGATGACGATTGGGCTTCCTCAACGTCACAACGTGATTTCTACGGTTGGTCCGTTACCAACCTCGATGATGTCATGGCGAACGGAACTGCACCAACATACACGAAGGTTGGGCCGGTCACTTACGACATCACTACAACAAAGACGATCAACTCCTATGATGAGACTGCAGGAACCCTCACCTACAACTCGGTGAAGACCTTTGAATGCGCTGACGACAGTGAAGTCTCTTGCGACACCGAAGTCACCCAACTCAACATCGCCTTCCAGACCCAAGTTATTGGAGCCACAGGAATGGCGATCAATGGAATCATGGACACCACAAAACTTGCATTCACTGCTGGTATGATCGGCCAAGACGTTGAAAGCATGCAAGCAAGTGCTCCAACTGCACAGTATGTTGTGGATAGTCTTGCCGGCACATCTGCAGCCCTTCAAGGGATGGGGCTTGATTCAGACACAGCAAATGCTTCTGCACCAGCAGCACTTGCTGGGAACTTCTATGCTGCCTATGATGGATACTTCACATCACTGGCTGGAGCAAATTACGCCACGGCAAACCAACTTCATGAGAACTTCAGCGCAAACTTCAGCGGGGAAGAAACCTACGACGCCATGTACGATTCCTTCGGACCTGGTGGCGAAGACATCTCATTGACCACTTCACTCGGTGCAACCTTGATGGCTGGCCACTGCAGTTCTTTCCCCACTGCTAACAGCACCACCATTATGGCCGATGCTGCTAATGGGTTTGCAAACATTGGAACCATGCAACGAGCTTCTCTTTGGAATTATACGGCAATGGCTTCTGCAACCATGCCAGACCTTGATACCATCATCGCCCGAGACTGGGCAATGTGCTATGGAGTCGGTGGAACATTCTCCACATTCGGTGGAGGAGATGGAGATTGGTTTACTGACATGAATGCAACCAACGCCTCTGTTCGAATGACCAACCTCGGAATCCCAATGGATAACGCAGTCGCCATGAACCTCTTGTTCAACGGTAGCAACACTGAGTCTCCACTCGGACTTCTCGCATCCAACGAAGCAGGAACTTCTTACGGAGTTGGAGCATTCCTACAGATGGACGCCGCTACAGCAATCTCCACATACGGTCTTGACCCAACCACCTACGAGGCTGTCGCCATGTGGGTCGGTGCCTGGTACACTGACGCAAAGAGCCTGCCAATGATTCTCCTTGGTGGATCTGGTGACATGACTGCATCATTGTTTGTCAACACCACCTTTGGTGCTGAAGACCCAATCAACGGCGGATACCTCGCCAACAGCCTCAACCTCGGTGGAGGATGGGCTGCACTCGGCGCATCCGGTGGAAACGCAGTTGCTCTTGACCCTGCACTCTCCGGTAACGCTCTCTACGGACCGCTTGGATTGACCACGAGTACCGGATCTTCAGTCTTCCTTTATGGTGAACTCTCCGGTATGACACCTCCGATCAACTTCACTACAATGGGACCCGGCACACCAATGGTTTGGGATGAAAACACCATCGCTGCCCTTTACGGCGTTGACACCAACGCTGCAAATGCAATGCGTGCCCTCATGATGGGACCGATCTACGGAACAACCAGCGAATCATTCGTCCCAGGATTTTTGATGTCCAGTTTCGGCACAACCCCTTACCTCACTCAATCCTTCAACAGTTGGTTGCTTGGATGGCATGACCCAGTCAGTGCGTTCCTCGCTACTGGAAACCCAATGGACATGTCCGTTGGCTGGGCCTCTCTTGAGACCAACGCTACCTACTATGGTTCAGCAGGAATTGCAAACGGTGACGGGACAAACTACACGATCTGTACTGGAGAAGTTAGCACCTGTGACAAGGGCGAAACCTTGCTTGAAGACGGTTCAACACAGCTCTCATGGCGTAACGATGCAATGTTCGCTGCTACATTTGGCCTCATTGCTCCTGAATCCCTTGTCAATACTACAGGTGGCTTCGTGACAGGAACTGGAGACCTCGTTGACGTAAGCGGATATGCAATCGCTGAGATCACCTGCGATGGTACTGGAACCGTGAAGAACATCCCGGTTGACGTCTGCACTGCGACTGTTGATGCAACAAAGCGTTCCATCCAGGCTAACCTCTTGGAAACGTACTCCTTGCTTGATGCAACACCCGGTGCGCTTCCAGTTTACTTCGGCAGCGACATCACCATGAAGGCGGAACAACTCTCCGGCCTCATCATCGCTGGAGAATCAACATCTACGTTCTACTTGGATACTCGAGCACATACCAACCAAGCAACCGAACCCAGCATGAATGATTTGGTTCCTGTGTTCCAGATTGAATCCTCCTCCATGATTGGAGACAGTGACGCTGAGGAGATGGAAAGTTCAATTGTAACCAACCAAGACGGAATGGCTTATTGGACTAACTTTGACCACCCGATTGATTTCGTCACCTTGTTCTTCTGGCTTGGTGGAATCACTCTTATCGCTATTGGAATGATTTCTGCGGCCAATGCTCCTGATGAAGAAGAAGAAGGAGTAGATGAAGCAAAAGACCATGATGCTGCTATGGAAACTGTCGAATCCGAAGACGCTTCCGAGGAAGCATCTGAAGAATCATCTGAATGAGTCCTTTAGGAATCTTCTTGCGGCGACATCACAAGTGATGTTGACGATGCCATAATGAGTTCATTCGTGTCTTGAGACTACGGAGTTGATGGATCAGCATGGGATGACCACAATGGCCTCCAACATGCTATACATTTAGTCATCCTTCACAGCCATGTTATGTTGCTGACCAAGAGAACGTGTTCTCGCACCAGGACCCCCATGTGGAGGTCTTCACGTAGATTTCAGGACTCAGGTTGGCAACTGATGGGAGTTTCATCATCAGAAGAACACTCAGTACGATGCGGAAGTATTTCCGGTAGGAACAGCCACGCATGCATCGAATGATATCGTGAGAACAATCACGTATTGTGAAGGTAAAACCCGTGACAGTGTGAATACTGCGTAATTGGCTATGTCGCCTTGAACTTCAAACTCATAGAGTTTGATGAGTCTGCGATTACTTGACCATTTCTTCGATTTCTTTGGTAGCTAGGATGAGCGTAGGAGCCCAAAGCCCTACGAATATTCCCAGATCATGATTGCCGCTTACGAAGTAGATGTATAACGAACCTACGACTGACAACATGCTTGCTACGAAACCTATTTTTGATATTTGACCACTCATTTTTATTTCTCCTTAAACGCCAATTATACCTTTTCACTAATAGTATAATGTATTGAACTTCTGGTTTTTGCGCGATTTAAAAGATTCCTCGCAGAACCGATTCGACCTGTTCAATAAGTCGTCCTGCCAAAATGATGAGGAAATGGCTATCGTTGCGTTTCCACACGCACACAAGCGGCCCTCTTCGCGTGTAGTGACCCTGTTTGGACCATGCCCCTTCCAAGTTGCCTAAGTCACGATTGAACACCGATGAAGGAAACGAAATCCGCCTCTTGATAAAACGGCTTCAAGATTCATCTTCAAACGAAGTCTGCCGGGCCCGATCCATCGCCTCATCGCTCGTGAACCAAAATGTCGGGGTCTCGCCCATATCTTTGTCCCAGCGTTGAACAGCACGGGCGAACATTTCTCCTTCTGTGTACGTCTCGCACCACTTGAGGCACCAATCAGCTTGCTTGACCATTGCCTCATCATCCGGTGATGAACGCTTCAACACCTCGGCCTGTAGAGCGATGGTCATGACCCAAACAGGAGCAAGGGCATAGGTCGCGAAAGGGTTGCGCTCCATATCGACACTTCTCCACTCCGTCCACAGAGAGAACACTTGATCGTAGAGAAACCCAATCGTGAGCACGGCAAACATCACCGTGAAAAAGATGCCAGCAAGGGCAAAATACGTACTCGAAATTCCCATGAATTCACTAGAAAAACAAGAACTACCGGTGCATCCTGGGGCGAATCTCCATTCGATCAACGGCCAAACCAGCAGTGTGATGGTGGTTCCCCATAACAACAGGCTGACAACAGCTTGGGATTGTTGCATCCTCCAGTATTGCCTCATGGCCCATTTTTTGAAAAATGAACCTGCTTCACGGCTTTCTGTCATGATGTAAAGGCTGGCCCCATCATTAAAGAAGCAATCGCCTAAATCGTTGCAGATGGTATCAAGAGAGCCTTTTCGATGTGTTCAGCAGAGTATCGTTTTCTTGGTTAGCAACAGTGCTGGGAAAGGGTTAAGAATACGCGAATTAGCCCTTTGAATCAACAACGTTGGTCAAGTGCATGAGAGTCCCAAATGTGAAATCCTACCTCCGAAATCATCTAAAGAGGATTCTGCTGCCGTTGAGAGCATTTCGTCTCGGATTGAGAAACCGTTTCACTTCTTCCTCCATCCTTCATCCAGCAGGCCCCACTGTCTCAATGACAACCTACGGGCAACGCTTGAAAAATGCCCACATCGCCATCGAGACAATTGCTAAGGGGACGGTTCTCCCCTCAAGATTCATGCTTTACTTAGATGTAGAGAAAGATGTATTGCATCCAACTAAGGCCTTGAAACGGCTGATGAAACGAGGTTTGGAAATCCATCTAGCAGAAAATCTCGGTCCGCATACGAAGATACAGTGGTGGATTCAAAACGCT
>CALKGM010000028.1 GCA_938084675.1 Candidatus Poseidoniaceae archaeon | reverse complement strand
GCACGAGTATCATTATTAACCCCCACTCACGATAAAAGGCCATGAGAAAAATTGTAATTTTACTTTGTTTGTTGATGATGACTACTGGACTATCGGGTTGTATCGGAGATTCTGAAGTTGAAACCATTGATGGAGAAGAACTCATCTTGGAAGATACCGATGATTGGCCGACTTACTACGTTCCAACTTCTGGAGATTTGCCGACTTGCGACTCCACCACTTTGGGAAGGCTGTATTATGTTGAAGCAGAAACGAATTTCCAAGCTTGCAGTTCATCTGGTTGGAACGTTATTGATTTTTCAACACCTCTGAATCAAGCACCAAGAATCTCAGCAACCATCACAGCAGACGATGACGGTCACAGTTTTTCGGAAGATTTGTCTGCAGAATGGATGTATGTTGGACAGTTAACCTGGTCTGCTGTTGACCCAGAAGGGGAAGCCGTTACGGTCGGAGTGGATCATGACCGAGATGGTACTGCCGACATCACGCTTCCAAGAGCGGAGGGCTCAATTGTTGATGTAGCAGGCGGAATGCTGACGGTGCCATGGAACGGAAGTATTGTCAGTGAGAGACTGGAATTGCCCAACAATTGTTACTTGGCGTTCACCAGAATGATCGATTTGATTTCAACAGATGCTTCAGGCATCTCAGCGTCGTACACCGTCCAAACCGGAGCCATATCCTCTGATAATATTTTCAGAAACATGTATTCTGCAGAAGATGTTGATTGGGTTGAAATGCTCTTTGGAAATTATGTTTCTCAAGACGACCTTGATTGGCTTGATGGAACCGCTACAGACTCAAATTGCGCAGCGGAATCTGACCCTGGACCTGGCCTTAGCATGTATGGCTTCACAGCACAGGACTCTGGCGTTGCAGTAAGTTCAGCTTCTGATGACGTTCTCTTTAGCATAACTTATTCACAAGGAAGTGATATTGAAGTATCGTTCCTCAAAATTACGCTTTCAGTGAATGGAAACCAACCGGTTCAATGTTATGAATCCACGGGAACGGGTGAATGCACCTATGAGATTGTAAATGCAATGCTTAGCGTAGGGGATTCATTCGTTGTATCCGAGGATGGTAGTGATCTATGCAATGAAGGTCATGACCCTTGCGAAATTAGCATTACAATCGTAAACTCCGACACCAATGATGTATTGGATAACATCACCGTTGAAGTTGAATGAAACGATATTTTGTAGATTTTGCAATGGGTTTTACGCGGGTCGATACAGACGCTACCGTTGTACATAGCCCACAGAAAGCGGTTGTACACCTATGAATCATACACAAGGGGATTTAGGAGATCCCCCGAATACATGGAATTCAATGGTCCACTTCTTGTTAAGTCATGGTATAGGAGACGAGTTTACGGGCTGTCAAACGGGCTAAACTCTCAGAAAGATGGTTTAATTTGATAATGGAGGTCTCCTGTGGTATCTTTATGAGCAGGAATGAGAAACCTTCTGAGACGTTTCAAAATCGGCCGATTCGAAATTTCTTCAAACTCGTTCCCATACTCGAATGGTTCTATCCCATTGACCATCGCCGTTTGTGGAAAGATGCTTACAACGAAGCCTATCCGAGTGGAAAAACACTCAAAGAGAGCTACAAAGCGGTATGGGAAGTCAATACTCTAGCAGCGGTTTTGGTGTTGGCCATGAATGCATCTTTGTTCTTCAATCTGCTCACAGGAGAATCCAAAGACTTCTACTGGGCCTCTACTCCCTACACGAGTTTGGCTTGGTGGACCATGATTATGGGGGGTGTCATCGTCGTCATCAATTTCGTTCACCTCAACTGTCTCTTGGTGGTTCACGGCGTATATTCGGCGGTGGACGATGACAACTTTCGGGCCATCGTCAGTGCGAGGGGGCCAACTGGCCGCTTGGCAATGATACCCGATTATCTCGTGGTCTGTTCTATGTATGGCATGGCGATGTGGTGGTGCATGCTTCTTCTTGTACATGTCAAAGACCTCCTTGGTTCCGCCATAATCATCGGTTTATTGTTGCTAATCGTGACTTTTTTGGTATCGTACTCGAGTTATGCGGCTCGTATCATTTACCACAGCGGGGCACACAAACCAGAGAGTATTTTCCAAGAAATCGCCGCAGACAGTCTCCCTCAAACCCACGAAGAATTGGGCGAGGCCATCATGCAGCGAGCGTTGAGCGATATGCGACAAACGATGGAACCGCTTAACATCGGGTCGCAAATCCGAAAAGACCTCGAGAATACCGAAGGATGGACGCAAACGAAAAGCGAACCATAATTCTGAATCTAAACCGGCAAATTCCATAATATGATCAAGAAAGCGAACCAAAGAAGCAAACTCATTCCGAGGGTTTTGAGATTTATGAGCCAATTACGTGTCGGTTGTGATGCTGACAAATCTGCACTCTGGTTTTCAAGGAATTGAAACAGTTTGTTGACGATTAAGAGAATAATGGCATAGGTGAAGATGGCATAACCCCAGGCGAGCCAAATCAAAATTTCCCAACCGTTTGGGGCCAAAGCCGGGAAATGTTCCAACAAGGGTGTGAAAATAACACTCGATGAAGAAAACAACAAAAAGAGCCCAAAATAGTTCATGCCTCTTCTGTCGGCTTTTCTCGGGTGTTTACCTTCATCCTCATTAGCACCCATGAATTGATTTTATCCATATTTTGAATAAAGTTATCACCGGCATTCACTTGGGTTCAGCTCTATCTTCGGAGGACCATAAGTTCCAGTACACCTTGGAAAGAGATGTTGAGCCCATAAGGGCTCTCTATGGGTCATGCTCGTCGTTAGCGTGGGGCTGTGAGATAAACCAAAGAAGAGTGGCCTTTCTCAACCGTTCATGCCCGCCATCAACCTGGCAGAGAAATTGAACGCCTTCAACGACCGCTGGAGCCCCCGAGTGGTTGCAGAAATGAATGACTACCAGTTCAAGTTGGCCAAACTTGAAGGCGATTTTGTCTGGCACAATCATGAGGACACCGATGAGGTGTTCATCGTCGTCAAAGGCTCAATGGACATCGAAATGGAGCATGAAACCGTTCACCTTTCTGAAGGCGAAATGTATGTTGTTCCAAAAGGCGTGATGCACAAGCCCTTCGCCAAAACCGAGTGCCATGTCCTGCTGGTTGAACCGCGTGGCGTCGTCAATACCGGCGATACTATTGGCGAATTAACCGCTGAGAATGATGTTTGGGTGTGATGTCAATGGGTGAGCCAATGATCGCTGATGACATTCGTCATGCGCAGACCCTCCCCTCGGCATGGTACACCGAAATGGAACACTTCAATCGCCTCAAGTCGGTGTTCTCTTGCTGGCAGTTCGCCGCCCATCAATCTGATTTCGGCGCCAACAACGTGTTGCCGGTCGAACATTATGAGGCCATCACGACCGAATCGGTGGTGCTGCTCAAGGGCGATAAAACAGCATGCTACTCCAACGTTTGCACCCATCGGGGCATGCGTGTGGCTTTGGATTCCTGCACGGTAAAAACCCTGCAATGCAGATACCACGGGCGGACGTTCAACTTGGATGGAACACTGAAGCACATGCCGGAATTCACAGAGGCAATTGGATTTCCTGCACCGAGCGACAACTTGGTTGAATTTCCGCTTCAACAGTGGATGGGGATGTATTTTACTGCCCTTGATGATTCTTCTCAACTTCCTTGGGCGGCGCTTCAAGACCGGCTTGGGTTCCTCAACGCAGAGGAGTACACCCACGATGCATCTCGCGACAGAGACCACATGATTGAGGCAAACTGGATGCTCTACGTTGACAACTATCTTGAAGGGTTTCATATCCCTTATGTCCATCCCGAATTGAACCAGGCGCTCGACTACGATGGCTACACAACAGAGACCTTTGAGGGTGGTGTGATGCAAATTGGGAAGGCTATGGATGGCGATGTCAAGTTTGACCTGCCTGACGGCCATCCGGATGCTGGCCAAGACATTGCGGCCTACTACCTGTGGCTGTTTCCCAACATGATGTTCAACTTCTACCCCTGGGGACTTTCACTCAATGTGGTAATTCCTGTATCCCCAACCCAAACAAGGGTGCTCTACCGAGGCTATGTCCGTGATGCTGACCTTGCGAACCAAGGTGCGGGTTCACTGCTCGACACGGTTGAGGAACAGGACCAATGGGTCATTGAATTGGTGCAACGTGGGATGGCTTCGTCTGTTTACGACCGTGGCAGATATTCTCCAACGAGAGAACAAGGTGTGCATCATTTCCATCGGATGCTGGCTGGACTGATTGATGAGAACCAGTGAGCACGGTGTGCCCTCAACCGCACTTGCTCATTGTGTCCATCGTTCCCAAGACCCAGAAACACGGTTACGAATGAACCAATTCCCACTTCCTGAAGGGAGTTCAAGATACTCGTATCCGTCCTCTGAAACCTCTCCCTTGACATCATCGCTCGGTACAGTGTCAACCATCATGCTCTCTTCTTCAAAGGGATCACTTGATGCTTGGTCCATTGAAACCTTCTCGTTCAGTAACGCCATTCGCTCATCGGTGTCAAGCGCATCAGACAAGCCAAA
>CALKGM010000027.1 GCA_938084675.1 Candidatus Poseidoniaceae archaeon | reverse complement strand
GACATCACGCCCAAGTGTGTGTTTGGAAAAGTGTTCAATGATGTCCTTGAGGCGCTCGTCTGTGAAACGCTCCTTATTGGTCCACTGGGCGTCTCCGAAGATTCCTTCCAACTTTGGATTCGATGCCTCAATTTCACGCATAGAAGATTGGAGCACTTGTCCGACATCAGTACTTGCAGAACGGATGTCACTCCAACGTGCACCTTCAGGAATGTGGAAGCGATGGTTCTCTGGGAAATCTGCACCTACTTCGTTAATTGCAGCTTGACGCTCTTCTTCCCATACATCATTGATGCGTTTCAAGAAGAGAAGAGGGAACAAGTATGTCTTGAAATCGGCATGTTCAACGGGCCCGCGAAGAATATTGGCGCCTTCCCATAGCCAAGAGCACAACTCGTTGAGAAGTAGCTTGCTTTCTTCCTTAGGGTCAGTGATCTTAGTGAATACATCTTCAGCACCCTTATCTGCTGCTTTCTCTTTGAGTTGTTTGAGCTGGTACGCTACAACCTGTCTAGACAATCCGACTTTGTCGGCTATTTCTTGCTGGGTCCATCCAAGCGCTCGATATTTCGCAATCTGCGCCACCTGATATTCTCTCGCCATAGAACTGGCGGCATGTCACAACTATATCAAACTATAACATTATGCAAAAAATTCATGCGCCCGTGTTTTTTAAAATGCGTGAGACCTGTTTATGAGACCAGTTTCCCCCACGCTTAGCAGGTACTTCACAAGTGTTCAGTTCTCTTGCAATTTGGGAGATTGAAATTCCGTCCTCTTCGTGTCTCACTTTCATGAATTCAATCCAATACTGCTCGTCCTCATTCTCTACGAAATTGTTGTCTTCATCCACATCCCAACCGTATTTGTCATAGGTGAACCGTTTTCCTGTGTCCTTGAGATGTTGCAGAGCCATCGTGGTTCTCTCGCTGATGATGTTGCGCTCCATCTCACCAAACCCTGCAAGCATAGTCAGCATCATTTTGCCCATTGCGGTTGAGAGATCAAGCGGCATCCCGCCGGACTCACAGAGCTGAATTCCTACACCTTGTTTCTCTAATTCTTCAACCGTAGCAAGGCAATCGAGAGTGTTACGGAATAATCTGTCCATTCTGTAAGCAATTATCTGCTTGATTTTGTGCTTAGCGATGAACTCCTTCATCTGCTTACCCGCAGGTCTTGACCACAGTGGAGTTTTGGCACTGATGCCACGATCAATGAAAATGTGAGTATTCGGGAGCAGAAAATTCTGATATTGTGCGTGAAGTTTGCCTCTGGCAATCTGCGCTTTGAGGCTTACACCTTGGTTGGCTTGGCGGACTGTTGAAACTCGAATATAGAGAACGCACGGTTCTGCTTGGGTCTGCTTGCTCATCGCTCCATATGTTACACCTTTGCTATATACGCCCACGCGTTCCTGACTTCTATTGACAATCGGGCTGTGTGTCCTTCTTTTTCTGCTTGTTGAAGCAGAAGTAAAAGTGGATTTTCGGGTTGCTATATGGTCGGCCATACTGCACGGTATGTCCTCGCACAATCACCGCAGAAAGCCCAATTCAGGGGCTGGAGGAACGCCTGAGAAGGGTACAACCGGTTCAAAGGCCACCGCCGTAGGTTCTGGTGGTTGACGTCGCTGGAAAACCAAAACAAACAGGAGAATGATAACGATGACGCCAAGTCCGATGGCTACTGAATATTCCTCTATGAGCGAACCTGCGGATGCATCATCGGGAAGCCACACTTGGTAGTAAACCGTCCAGGTTACATTTACGCTGCCGTATTGGTCTGAAACGGTCACCGTGTATTGGTATCCTTGAGTTTGTCCTTCGTACCGACAAACTTCTTTTTCAAAGGTTGAATTCGGTTGATCACAATCAAGAGAAGGTTGCTGGAACGAAGAACCTGTACCCAATTGAGTTCCATTACGTGACCACAGATAAGTCAATTCTAATCCATTACGTTCCTCTTCCTCCAAGTCAAGGTCAACAAATAACTCCAATGAATCTCCTGTTGCGTTGATGAATAACGTCCTGTTACTCGGGACCTGAAGCACATGAGCCAAGCGGTCAACACCGTTGTCAATGATTCCGTCGCAGTCGTCATCACGGCCGTTCCATTGTTCAAACTGGTCGGGTGCAACCGTTGCTCGGGTATCATCACAATCCAAGAACCAACGATAACCATCGCTATCGTTATCTAAATCAGGAATCAATGGGTCTGTTTGAGTTTCCAAGACTTCTTCTCCGTCGAGCAAACCGTCCCCGTCGCTATCGGGGTCGAATGGGTCGGTACTAAGGTTGGTGAATTCGTCATAATCAAGGAGCAGGTCGCTGTCTGCATCCGTTTCAAAGAAGTCCTCATCAATGATGTCATTACAGTTGTTATCAATTCCGTCAAGGTCTTCTTGGGCGTTTGGGTTGAGGTTAGCGTCGGTATCGTTACAATCTTCAAACCAATAGAAGGAATCTCCGTCACTGTCGTTATCGACCGTTAACGGGTCGGTAAAGTAAAGCAACAATTCTTCATCATCCCTCAAGAGGTCGCCGTCCGTATCTGCAAGGTCAAACCTTGTTCCAAAGAGATGGTATTCATCGTAATCCGAAAGTGTATCTTGGTCTGCGTCTGTATTGTTGAACCCTTCATCCCATTGTCCGTCACAACTGTCGTCAACTCCATTCAACCGTTCAGGAGCTCCGGGGTAAATCTCAGGGTCGGTATCGTTACAATCATTGAACCAGTAGAAGTCATCTTCATCGGCATTCGGGTCGTAAATTAAGGGGTCAGAAAGGTATTGCATTACCTCTTCCCCATCGGTTAACAAATCCCCGTCAGTATCCATAATCAAGGGGTTCGTGAGATTCACCAATACTTCTGTACCATCGTCCAAACCGTCACCATCTGTGTCGGTCGCTAACGGATTGGTCAACTCATCCAACACTTCCGTTCCGTCAGAGAGTCCATCCCCATCCGTGTCGCTGAGCAGCGGATTGGTTCCGTTGATGAGAACTTCAATACCATCAGCCAATCCATCACCATCGGTGTCAGCGCTGTTAGGATTTGTGGAGGTGTTGAACACCTCCTCTCCATCTGAAAGTTGGTCATCATCACTATCAGCATCAAACGGGTCTGTGAAGTATACGTTGGTTTCATTTGCGTCAGTCAACATATCGCCATCGCTGTCAATATCTCGCTCTGTTCCGTAAAGGATCATACCCCATTCATTGAGTGTACCAGCGTCGCCGTTGCCTTGGTCTTCGATTGAAAGGACCCATTCGCCACGGCTGTCCTCACCCCAGTGTTGGACCGATGAAAAGCGCCAATCGGCGTAATTATTGTTGGCGTCTTCATGCTTTTCAGTAAGAATACTTTGCATCCCAGAAGGTGCAGTAAGGGTCATTTGGAGGTCGCCGCGGAAGGTATGGTCGATGTCAACATAAATGTCTACACTCTCAAGATGTAAGGCGTCTGTAACGTTGAATGAAACATTTAGGGGAACCCCTGAATTATCAGGTATGTCAAGGTCAACGGTTGACATTCCAGATGAGATGTTGAGTTCTGGACCCATTGAAGTCCACTGCTCCGCCAATTCAACTGCTGCTGAGGCATCAACGACACCGAATCCATATTTGTGACTCACGACATGCCCGTCACCGTTGGTATTCCAAGAAAAATCTGAAGCGTTATTCTTACGAGAGGTTTCAACCAAAATATGCTGAACGTCTCGCCAGGTGAGATTGCTGTTGGCTTCAAGCATCAGTGCAATCACACCAGATACCAACGGAGTTGCAGAGGAAGTCCCCCCAAATGTGTCGGTATAATCCGAGGAAGTGTATCCTCCTGAGCCTTCAATGTCAGTCGTTGTTATGGCTTCACCGTCACCGTTTGAGGGTGCTGCAACCAAGATATTCGCACCCGGTTCTGCATAGTAGGATTGCTCTCCTTTGTAGGTCACAGCAGTCACTGCGATGGTGTAACGGAGATTTGCATAACCGTCCTTATTCGCGTTATCATCGTCGTCTAATCCGTTTCCAGCCGCCCAAGTAATAATGCTACCAAGTCCACCTCTGCCTTGTTGAGCGCCGCCCTCAAGAGCCGCCAGCATCAAGGGCCCCGGCCCTGACAACGTCATGCCGTTATCGCTTGGTCCCCATGAATTTGAATAAATATCAATGCTTTGACGTTCGTGGGAAAGCGCTCCCGCTTCCCTCACATCGGTCGTACTGCACGAAATGAGTTGTAAGCCAGCAAGACCAGCCATAGGAGCAGCGCCCGATACACCGAGGCTGTTGTTACCAACTGCCGCTGCTACGCCGCCTGCAGCAGTTCCGTGAGCCTTGTTTGAAGCAGGTGTAGGGTCTCCGTCGTTACCGCAATAATCGTAATCAAGAGTGGATTCATAGTGGTCATCCAGGTCAGGATGGTTCCAATCAAATCCATCATCAACGATTCCGATGACAACACCGCTTCCACGATAGGTATTCCATGCACCCGTGATGTTGACGTCCTCGCCAATTGTCCCACCGGATTGACCGGTATTCACCAGGTGCCATTGGTCTGAAAATTTAGGGTCGTTGGGCATCCATCTTGGTTCAAAGGTTCGGTCTTCCAAAGGATAGAATGTTTCGATCAGCCCTTGTTCTTTCATGCCCTGGAGGCGCTCAAGGCCGGAGCCGGGGTTGACAGTGATGAGCCAAGCACCGTTGAGATGAGGGAGGGATTCACCAACTGGAGTCGGGCCAATGGCAACCCATGAAAGCGTTTCATCTAAAACGCTAGAATTGTATTGTGAGATATCACTTACTTGCAGTAAAGCGGACCTTACGGCCTGCGAGTAGGTGGAAACAACGGTGGTTTGTTCTGAAGATTCCTCTGAGCCTGAACTTGTCGTGACTTCATGTTGAGGCGCTGACTGGCCCGCTACAAGAGGAGCCGAAGAGAGAAGAAGAAGCAAGCAGAATATGACGGCTTGTGACTTCATACACGGCGCTCAACGGCGTACCTCATAGGACTAACGGTCCCTTAGTTCGGAATTCAATTCCCAAAAACAAGCCGGTTCAAATCATGATTCATGGCATTACATTGCAAAAAAGAACAGGCGGCGGATTCATCAACAGGAGGTTGGAGGACCGAATGTGTATCCTTATTTTCGAGTTTTGCGCATGGGGATTTCCAACCTCTTTAGAACCAATAAGACACTTGATTGGAAGGAAGAGGTTCACACGACTTACCGGCCACTCTTGGGCGACTTGGACGTGTATCCGGAAGTCAACAACGGGCGACATTTTGTCCTCTTTGACATTGCAAGATACGAACTTGCCTTTTCGATAGGGCTGGTTCGGTATGTCCGAAAACACAAACTTGCCTTTGTGGTTGGGGGATCATCGATTCGTTACAGGAAAAGAGTGCGCCCGTTCCGTAAAGCTATCATTCGCACTCAACTTGTTGGACTGGACGAGAAATTCTTCTACTTCCAGCAATCTATAGAACAAGGAGCAGTAGTTTGCTCATCTGCGTTAATGCGAGTCGGGTTGCGGCGAAAAGGTGGAACAGCAGAGCCCAGCGAAGTCATGAGTCACCTTGGATACGATATTGAGGCTTTCATGGAGTCATGGGTCCAACAGTGGGCAGATTGGGACGATCAGCGACCATGGCCTGAACCAATGTCAACCACGCATACGCTCGGCAAAAAGTAGAACTTTGGATTACTACCAACTGATTTTTTGAACGGGAGAAAATCAATTTTACAGTTCTTCATTTTTATTAGGCTGTAGTCCTTTGAACGACATTTGGTCCGTTCAATACTCTCGTTTGAATCAGGAGGAATGTTTTTGATTCACTCTCAACTGAGAAAACCATGCGACTAAAGCACACTTTGATTTATGTTTCAATCGGCTTGTTACTTGCGTTGAACTTTTCTCCTGTTGCGATGGCGGAAGTTGACGAAGAAGCAACATCCGAAACCATGACTCGAATCATGATGATGCCTCCTGAGGCTGAAGTCACTGGAATGTACGTGGATGCAAAAGGCAATTTCTTCGTCAATGCTATGCATCCCGATGAGGACAATTACAAGGCAACTATCGGAGTCATTAACGGGATTGATTGGAATAACCTCCCTGAGACCGTACCAGAACTTGCATCATCAAGCAGTGCAGAAGACATCTGGCATGGAATTAGAACTTCTTACGGGGACTATCAAGTCATTCTGCAAACAGGTGATGCCCTCTCTGAGGGTGGTGTTGCAGGAGGAATATATTCTGCAGAAGACGGAAATCAAATCCTACTCAGCAAGAAACCTGACTACAACGCATTTGTTCCTCTCAACACCGATGGAACTCACGGTTACCTCTACACGGCGTGGGAAGATCGGCCTGCAGGCCTCAGCCAATTAGAACTTGAATGGGACCCTTCTTCATCGGAATGGGCTGTTTTGAACAGCAAGATGCTGAACCTAAGCAGCATCAACGGCGGTTGGGTATTCTGTTTCGGCAGCATGAGTCCCTGGGGTTCACCACTTTTCTCTGAAGAACTTTATTTCGATAATACTCAATATTGGAACGATGACAGTTTCAGGTATCATTCGGACCAGGTGAAGTTAGAGAATTATCTAGGCCACTATCCCAATCCCTACGATTATGGATACATCGTTGAAATTGAAAACGCGTCCACAAGCCAACCTGATTATGTCAGGCACCTCGCCATGGGCCGATACTCGCATGAAAATGCGGCAGTCATGCCTGATGAACAAACCGTCTATCTTACAGACGATGGCTATGAAACGGTCTTGTTCAAATTTGTAGCAAATACTGCTGGCGACCTAAGTTCGGGGACGCTTTACGGTGCAAAAGTCAATCAGGACAGCACCCGAGACTCCGCAGTAGCAGGTTTTGATGTTGAATGGATGGAAATGGCCTCGTCGTCAAATTCCGAAATACAAGCCTGGATTGATGAATACGACGGCATCACGACCGATGATTTTGTTTCAGGACAGAATTCATACATCTCTGATGAAGAAATTAACGATTGGGCAGAAGGGAAATTGAACAGAGACCTGAATGGTGATGGAACTGTAGGTTCTGCAGAAGATGACAGAGTTGCTTTCCTCGAATCTCGTAAAGCCGCAGCAGCACTTGGCGCCACTGACGAATGGAATAAGATGGAAGGAGTCGCCTTCAACCCAAATGCACCTGAAAGCCTCTACCTTGCAATGTCAAGAATTGAATCGGCCATGACTGATGGACAGGGTGACATTGATGTTTCACTGAATTCATGTGGAATTGTCTACCGAATGACGTTAGGTGAGGGATGGGATGTCAATCGTATCGACCCTGTAATCTCTGGGGGCCCTTACACCTCTTCAGCACAATATCAATGCGACATCAACAACCTCGCAGGACCTGACAATCTCCTCGTTCTGGATGATGGGCGCCTTCTCATCGGTGAAGACACCAGCAAGCACGAAAGCAACATGGTTTGGCTTTGGGGAGAGAAAACTGAACGTTTGGAACCAAATGGAACCATCACAGTGAACGCCGTCAACCTCGTCAGTGCACCAGAAACCAACGACTCAACATGGCATTACAACTACGAAACCGGAGTCAGCGACCTTCAAACCGGTCTGAGTTACAGCGCCATAATATTCATCAAAGAATTTGGCCATGATGATTGGAAAGGAATCTGGTGGTGGAACGATATCGAAGATAACGGAGACAAATACGAACATACTTTTTCGCTGAAGGCGGGATGTTACACCATCACTGCCTCCCTCTACGAGAGCAATGACCTTGCATCTGATGTCAAAAATGCAACGATGTTGTCTGATGCAGAGCAAGAATTCGTTGTTGGGAAAGGGACATGTACCAACGGCATTTACTCAGACGGAGATGTACTGCCGCAAGAGGATACTGAGGAAAAAATTGATGAAAATACACCAGGGTTTGAAATTCTACCCAGCATGATTGCCTTTGCTGGCGCTGCCATTGTTATATCGAGAGGAAGAAAGTAAGACTTTATTCTGAACTGCTAATACTCGCTCCAAAGGGCAACAGTTGTGTTAATTTGACTGTAAATTGGCACCGCAGTTCATGCAATACTTGCCTTGTGATGGCGTCAACTCACCGCACGAATCGCAGTTGATATAGGCGTGAAGTTCGAGGACAGCCTTTCTTTTGACCATGATCCAGGCGACCCAAGCGTAGGCCATGGTCAGCAACACAAACAAGCCCACGACGGCACCGGTGCCGAGAGAAAGGAACTGAACACTTAGAGCAAACGAGAGGAAGACACCGGAGGTAAATGCATAGGTGGGCCATTCCAATCGCATATCGGGCCCTCGGACTGCACGTATTTGATTTGTATTCAGAACGGTGTAAGTTTTGTGTGTTAATTGGTAGCCCCCATTGTGTTATGGCCCAACTAACTTGAACTCCCACGACCAGCCGAGCCCAAATTACACAACAATTGCAAAGCGAAACTGCTCAAAAGCAAATTTCGGATGCAGCCCTTGATCGAAAACAACATCAGCTGGTAGCCGCGCAGCAAGAGGACGAGGAATTGGAAGCGAACCTAACAGAAGCAGAAACGAAAACTATTCTTGTTCAAAACATCACATACACCATCCAAGGCAGTGCGATTTCGGGGGAAATTACAAGCGAAATTAATTCAAATGGAGTATAATAATTCAATGTTCAATCCCATTTCCGAGTAAAATACGAAGGGTTATCCGATTAACATTCACGAGATAGTTGAGTTGATTGTTTCATTTCAACGATTTAGGTTAAACGTACGTTACTTCTCTTGAGAAGAGAAGGCGCCACAACTCAATACCGGTCGAATTGTCTTCGCCTGCGAAGTACAAATTGCCGTTATAGTGATGTATTTCACCGATGTATCCGCCTGTCGGATTCAAATCGAACACCTGCCATGTTGTCCCATTGACCGAATTGTGTGCCCATAATTCTTCTCCGGTGGTTCCATCATCGGCTGCGAAATACACAGTGTACCCGCTCACTGTAAGTTCATGTGGGCCTCCGACACCAGAAGTGGATTGGAGATTGGTGACCTCCCAAAGCGAGTGATTCGTTGATTCATATGCCCACATCTCGAAATGTGTGCCTGAGATCGCTTGGAAATAGACGCGTGTGTCCATGACAACAAGATCAGATGGCGCACTACCTGCAACACCCGGACGAATGTCTGCTACAAGCCATGTCGAGTTGTTCGTTGTCTCATATGCGTACAATTCAGTCCCATAGGTCGTGCCCGCATTTGCAGACATGTAGATCGTCGTCCCCATGGCTACGAGACCTGAAGGATCTGATGAAAGAAGCCCTGGATTGATATCTTTGACCATAAACGTGGTTTTTGTCGCAGAATCATGCTTCCATAATTCGACGTTACCATTGTTTGGACCAGCTGAGAAATAGAGATCAGAACCAACGACCACCAAACTTGTTGGCTGTACATTCGCCTTCTCATTCCAGATGGTTCCATTTGCTAGATCGTATGCCCACAAGTCAAACACGCCTGCAGTGTCTCGTGCAGCGAAAAACACAGTTGTTCCTAGGAGCGTGAATTCCCCAGAAAAACTTCCAGAGGTCCCTGGAAGGATATCCAAAATCAATGATGCCGTTCCATTTGAAGGGTAGTAGATCCAAGGCTCAAGACCGTTTGTTGGATCGTTCCCGAGGAACATCAACACATCCCCAACTGCTCGCATACCCATAGCAGTACCAACATACACGCTTGAAATGGATTCATTGACATCCATCGCCCAAATTCCACCCGTACCTCCATTGGTGGCGGTGAAGTACATTGTTGAATTGATGGTTGTGAAATCCGAAGGCAGGCTATGTCCAGCACCCACATTGATATCATCGACTTGAGCAACCTCAAACGTCGTACAAATCAATGAGGTTGCAATGATTTCACCCGATTCCAGGATTCCATTCTGAGCAATGCCTCCACCAGAACCATCGTCCAGCCCTTGCTTCAACAATTGACCCGAACCATTGCATGTAAGGTATGGTGGAGCAGGTTCCACACTTGCGACCATCATGGTCGTGGTTGAACTACCGTTCGTTCCATCTTGGCCGTCTTGACCGTCTTGACCATCTTGCCCGTCCTGTCCAGTATCGCCGTTGCAAACAACGACAATTGAATCAACTTCGTCCGTGGCGAGCGTATTGTCACCGTTATCATCAACGCCCGTTTCAACGATGGTTCCACCGTTTGGACAACCCCCTACGATTGATTCGGAACGGGTAACGATAAGCGAGGCTAGCCCGTTACTTCCAGATGCGCCGTCCGCACCATCGGCACCCGCTTGCCCATCAGACCCATCGGCTCCATTCGTACCATCGGCTCCGTTCGTACCATCGGCTCCGTTCGCACCATCGTTTCCAGCAGCTCCGTTCGCACCATCGTTTCCATCAACACCAGGTTCACCTTGACTGCCAGTGAGGTTGATGGTACTCCAAACATTGTTTTGACAAACTTGGAAACCGAACACATCGGCAACGAAGAAAATTTGTTCTTGGAGCGTAGCATCGCAGAGCGGTACCTCTTCACCGCTTGCAATCAAATGAAAACTCGAACCAGCTGTTCCATTGACGCCGGCTTGACCACTGTCTCCTTGTGGCCCTTCAGGCCCTTCAGCGAACAGCGAAGAATAGAGTGACAATGGTGCAATAACCAACATCAAGACAATGACAACAATCTGCGTCTTATCGTTAAAGAACGAAGACGATCCATTCAACGATGATTCAACTTTTTCTTGAACCGGCTCAAACTGTGATTCAACAACAGATTCAACGGCCTCAACTTGTGGAACTTGTTCGGATTTCCACTGTTCAATTTGATCTTGAGTCCATCCTTGCTCAAGTAGTTGCTCATCCGTCCACATAACCCCTAGTCATCTTGATTCCTTATATGCGGTTTTTGGTACACCGATTTGACAAATCTTCCTCATGAACAAGCATTGATTTGAGGTGTAACTGAGCAGTGGGTAGCGAGTGATTCGACCCACCCCAAGCCCTAAGAAACACTTCAAATTCGACTACGCAACAAAACCAGAACCATCATCAGCAGATTAACACCCAACACTAATTCAGGAAGATAATCCAAATTCTGTGTCACGGCAAGTGCAAAAATAAGCAAAGATTGCATGCCAAAGCCAAGGAACGATGACAAGGTCAATTCGAAGGTTAAACCCTTGGAACCTTTACCCGCTAGTCCAGAGATAATTCGGTCCTGCCAACTAAAAAATAGCAGGTATACAGAATGGAACATATTGACGTTGCGTTGTTGTTCCCAAGGATGAGCTACCGGTCGTATGCGTTCATCAATTCTACTTGTTGAATCCCCTGAACCCAACGCTCTCATCAATACAGAATAGTGGTTGAAGAGCGAGTATTGGAATAGCGTGGCAAGAATCATGATGCTCGTAAACAGTAAGTTCCAATCAAATACAGTTCCAAAGGCCCCCATGACGGTTATCAGGCCAATTGTATCTGCTACCGTGTCCCAATATCTGCCAACATGTGAAGGCCTTTCACGAATTCGAGCCAATTCGCCATCGACCGCATCTATGACGCCTTTTACAATAAGAAGAAAACATGCAAGAATTGGTTGATCGTCAAGAATCAACCAAGCGCTGTAAAGTGTAAGGAGAAGATGGAAGGTTGTGACTTGAATGACTGACACGGGTTTTTCCTTGAGAAAACGTGCCATTACTCGGGCCAAGGGCCTCCCCCATTCCGAAAGATCTACGACATTCCTGTCCCCGTATTTCTTAACAGCCACAGGTACGCCCAAACGACTCTACGGCCCTCCGCTCATAACCTTGAGCGTCAAATCATCGCCATCTTAGCGAGTTCGTGTGAATCATTATACCTGCGGATGAAGTAGTTCACACATGGGTGAAGACTCACAAATAGAAAAAGGATTAATGTTGACCAAAGTATTCTTGGTCAATACTCTTGTATTGTTTGTAAGTTATTCATTATATACATTTGATTTGGGTTTAATTCCCTTAGAATTCTCTGAGATTCCACTGCTGATATTCCTCATTTCTTTCATTGTTGAAGTGATTTTGCTCATAGTGTTAACACGCTTAAGCAAGACCGAATCAATATGCGAAATTGAGGGTTGTGATAATACGACTCTAATCAATAAAAAAGTATGCCCAAAGCACGATGAAGAAGTTGTCAATGCTCTTCGCAACAATCGGATTGCGGCAGTGGTTGGATTAACGGTAGTGATCTTGTATTTTTTGATTTTAAAATGAATTGACGACCGTCAAAAAGGACTGCGATGGATAATCCATCTCGAAACAAACACGCAGAAGAAGGCCTCATGCCTCAGGTTCAAAGCATGAATTGATAACTTACTGATGGGTCAAACAGGCATGGAACGAATGATTGTCGGTGGCGGATGCTTTTGGTGTGTTGAAGGTGCTTACAAGGACATCCATGGAGTTGAAAGTGCATTACCCGCTTACGCAGGCGGCCCGGACCCTAGCCCAACCTACAAGAGCGTCTGCTCAGGAAGAACTGGCCATGCCGAGGTGGTTGAAGTTGTATACGATGCAACCTCAGTTAGTTATGAAACGCTTCTTGAAGTGTTTTTCACCGTTCATGACCCTACCCAGCTCAATCGTCAGGGAAACGATATTGGAACTCAATATAGAAGCTGTATCATGCCTTTAACCGAAGGGCAGCGCGCTGTTGCTGAAGCCACAATGGCCTCAATGCAAGACTATTACGACGACCCAATTGTGACCACGATTGAACCACCGTTGAATTTCCTAATAGCCGAAAAAGAGCATCATGATTACTATGCGAGAAACCCTTACCAGGGATACTGCGCAGCAGTAGTTGGGCCAAAAATTGCCAAAGTTAGAGCAAAACATGCAGATCTTTACCGCTGAGGCGTAGACTTTGCCCAACATGTCGGGCCGTGATGTTCAAGAGGCGTCTGTAACGACGGTGAATCATGGTCAACAGCGTACCCATGCCACCCACCCCCGTGAACGAACCCATCCTCGGCTATCTGCCCGGTAGCGAAGAGCGACTCGAACTTGAGGCGGAACTGAAGCGACAATCTTCAGAAATACTTGAAATTCCATGCGTGATTAACGGTGAAGAAATATTCACTGGAAACGTTGTTGAGCAAGTCATGCCACATGACCACGGTCACGTCATTGCACGAGTGCATATGGCAGGAGAAGCAGAAGTAAAGTCTGCAATTGAAAGCGCTCTAGCAGCACACAAGATGTGGTCAACCATGCCTTGGCAGGCACGAGCGGCAATCTTCCTCAAAGCGAGTGAACTGCTTGCCGGCCCACGCCGTGCTGAAATTAACGCATCAACGATGATCAATCAATCCAAAACATGCCACCAAGCCGAAATTGATTCGGCTTGTGAACTGATTGACTTTTGGAGATTCAATGCAGATTATTGCCGTCAAATCTACGAAGACTTGCAACCACCCGTCTCTCCGTCCTCAATGTGGAACTCAAGTGAAGTACGCCCGTTGGAAGGGTTTGTATTCTCTGTAACTCCGTTTAATTTCTCAAGCATTGCTGCGAACCTGCCCTCAAGTGCAGCACTTATGGGCAATGTTGGAGTATGGAAGCCGTCCCGAAATTCATACGTTTCCAATTACCGATTGATGCGCTTGATGATGGACGCCGGCTTGCCTGCTGGAGTCATCAATTTCGTCCCAGGCAAGGCAAGTATGGTTGGGGACATGTGCTTAGGACATCCAGCCCTTGCTGGTATTCACTTCACGGGTTCAACCCGAGTCTTCCGACAAATGTGGCGAGATGTTGCAAACAATCTGGAGAACTTGAATTCATACCCGCGTATTGTCGGTGAAACTGGCGGGAAAGACTTCATCGTCGCCCATCCCGATTGTGACCGTCGCGCCCTTCTCGTCGCCATGCTACGAGGTAGTTTTGAGTTCCAAGGTCAAAAGTGCAGTGCAGCAAGCCGAGCCTATGTACCAAAGTCTGTTTGGTCTGCAATCAAGGACGACTATTGTGCAGAGGTCGCTAAAATTACCGTTGGGGACCCTCGTACCTTTACCAACTTCCTCGGAGCAGTTATCGATAAGAAGTCATTTGACAATATTGCAGGCTACATCGACCGAGCAACGGCCAACCCTGACTGTGAGATTGTAACCGGCGGTACCTACGACGATAGCGTTGGGTACTTCGTTCAACCAACAACCATCGTGTGCAACGACCCGAGAAGTGAAAGTATGGTTGAGGAGATTTTCGGACCTGTCCTCTCCGTCCACGTCTACGATGATTCTGAATTTGAAGCAGTTCTGGAGCTCTGCGACACCACATCAGAATATGCACTTACTGGCTCTATTTTTGCCACCGACCGAACTCATATCGAAACGGCAGTTAACGCCCTCCGATATTCAGCAGGAAACTTCTACATCAACGATAAGCCAACTGGGGCGGTTGTTGGACAACAGCCCTTTGGAGGTGCACGAGGTAGCGGTACAAACGACAAGGCTGGAAGTCCACTCAACCTTCTCCGCTGGGTAAGTCCTCGCTCTATCAAAGAAACATTTGCTCCACCACACGACTGGACCTACGGGTTCCATCAGTGAGTTTGCTGTTTCTTTCTTGCTAGACGGCTCAGGTATGCTTGTTCTGCCTTGTCAATGAGGTATTTTGGCTCATACCGGTTGCTTACCATGCCGATCAGATACCAACCAAATGAAAGAATCGGTGTCACAAGGAATGTGGTAAGACATAGCCATACAATTAGGTTCCCTTGTGTTACATCCCAAGCCCAAAAACTGACTCCGGTCAAACATAGCGGCAGCCAAAGACGAGCGGCATTGCTCGGTGTGGACATGCCCTTGTGGTCACGACGAGGAGCAAACAATCCCGCCAGAACCATGGTTTGAGATTCTACGGTTTACTTATCAATCACCGTTTGTGGGCATTCATCCATTCCTTGATGAAGGAGAACCGGTTGGTTCCACATCCTGCAATGATGAATGCTTCTGCCGAATGCTGTTTTTCAGTGACGAGTGATGGGCGAACTGAGCGGGACTCAAACTCATGAGGTGTTGCTATTCAACCTGGATTTCAACCCGCAATGCAAGTACAGGCCATACCCCTGACTCCAATTCCATCCGACCTAACCGTTTGGAAGGCCGCGACTCCATGGCAAACAGTTCGCTCCATGCTTGGGCTCGTGCTGGTCTGTTTTTTCATTGCTCAACTATCAGTTTTCGTCGTTGCTGGATTCATTGACGGAGACCTCAACGGAACGCCTGGTCCATTTGAACCGTTTTTCACGTTTATCGGGGGCATCTGCTTGTCTCCGTTTCTTATGCTTTTTTTCTACCTTCGGCGCCCAAGACTGACCCACAGCATTACTGCTGAACCTCATCAAAACGGCGCTCATCAGCACATTCTTGTAGGCGGGAGCGTGATCCAATCACCTGTTCCAACAGTGGTACGTCATCACCTCTTTCGTTCAACTGCCCCTCTTGAAATGCCGAGACCGGTTCATCTCTGGGCTCTGTTTTTTGGTGGAGTGATTCTCTCCTCAGTATGCCTCCTTCCATTGATGATTTTTGGACCGAATGCTTTGAGCATCCTACTTGCCCTTGTCATCGTCTTACCTGCATGGTTGATTGGCTTTGCAGCACCTGTTTTTGCATGGTGGTCAATAAGCAGCCGACATCTTGGAATTAACATATCAAGAAGAGATGCAGAGTGGATTTTAGCAGCCGGAATGCTTTCTACAATCCCTGCAATTATCATTAATTCACTCATCTCTCCGTTGATGTTGAACGTTATTGGACTCGATGCGATGGAAGTTGGTTCTTGGGGTGAAGGTTTTGTCCTCTTCTTGTCGGCTCCGATTGGAGAAGAATTGAGCAAAGCATTGGCTGTACTCGCATTAAGTCATCTGATTCTTTCCCCAAAACATGGCTTTTATGTTGGCTCGACGGTTGGGCTAGGATTCGCTTTGCTTGAAAATGCACAATACATTTCAATGGCTCTCCTTGGAGACTACAGCAGCATTTCCTACTTCTTTACCGCCATGTTGCGAGGAATAAGTTCTATCCCGGGTCACGCATTGTGGACAGGTCTTTCTGGCTACGCCATCGGTTGTTGGATGGGGAGAGGAAACCGTCTTCCTTTGTTGAGTGACCGTTCTTCGTACGTCACGGCCAAAAGCAATGCAAAATGGGTTCTCTACAACAAAAATGGAACCCCTGAAACCACAACGGGATGGGCCAATATGCCTTCTGAGCGAATGATGAAATTTGTAAGCAAATTGGAAAAGCACTCTTGGAACTTACCAAGAACCGTCCCTGCAGGGATTGCTGCTGCGATCCTCGGCCATGGGTTATGGAACGGTACTTCTTGGGGAGTGAGTAAAATTCTCGCTGATACGGACACATTACTTTCGGTGGTTCTCCAACTTTCATGGTTGGTAATTATGATAGCTACGCTATGGCTCTTCATTCTAAGATGGCTGCCAAGTATTGTATTAGATGCCCAAGATGGGCCATTTTGATACATCATTGGGTCATGAATTCAAAAGGGATGTCCCTGTCCCAAGAATACTGATTGGTCGTTCTCACCACATCCTACAAGGAGGGAAATACATGAATATCTTCGAGAGTGGATTGAATTCAGGTAACTTAATCGTTACTTCCATTCTCGTCATTGGCCTTCTTTACATTTCATCTAAGGCTAGAATGCTGGACAAAAAAGGTGCAAATGCTGCTGCGGTGTTAGGAGCAATAGTCGGAGGTTTAGGACACTGGACATGGCTGTTGATTCTCCTTGGATTCCTGGTCTGTTCCCACAAAGCCACGAAGTGGAGGTTTGATGAAAAAGCCGAACTTGGAATGTGTGAATCAAACGATGGACACCGCGGATGGACCAACGTTGTGGCCAATGGAGCAATCCCGGGTTTAATGTGCGTGTTTGCTTACTTAAGCGGAGATTATGATGCATGGATTTGGATGTTCGGGGCTGCTGTGGCTGTAGCCGCATCGGACACCTTTGCAAGCGAAATTGGATGCATGGACACCAGAGTACGCATGATCACGACGTTCAAACCATGTCAACAAGGAGAAAACGGTGGTTTTTCACCCAATGGGCAATTAGCAGCAATCGTTGGGTCATCGGTGGTTGCGATTCTAACCTTGGGCGCATGGGCGCTGACCGCTGAAGATCTAGTCTTCAATGAAGGATTACGCCTTGGTGGCATTCTTGCTGTAATCGGATGGCTTGGATGTCAAATTGATAGTTATCTTGGCGCATTACTTGAAAACCGCGGATATTTGACCAAAGGCTCCGTTAATGCACTCGCAATTACCGGCGGGGTAATGATGATGTGGATTTACACTGGCATGCCCCTTTGAGGCATTTCACAGATGGCCATCGTATTCTTGAACCGAGACGCTTTGGTCTCACCATGGGGCGAAGGCTATGGGTTCTTGCAGCCGTAGCCCTGATGTTTTCAATTTCGATGGTGAATTCAGTTCTCGCAGAGAACGATGAGGTCTTTGAAGCAGGTTTTGTTGAGTGGACCATCAACAATCATGAACGGTTGTATTTGGAAGGCTCAAACCCCGATGAGGCCGTCCTGCAGCGTGGACAAACTGATTCTGCTGTCGGAGGATTCACCACAGGAGTCACCCCCAATCCAATTCCAGTATTTTCTGTCCAAAGCCCCCCCGTGGTTGAACCCGTAGAAGCCGATGTGATGATGGGTGTTTATTTCTCTGTCATTCTTGATGGTGGAGTAGGTCCTCAGTCGTGTACCCGACAAGCGCCTGCACCTGGAGAGGTTACAACGACACTGTTTTATTCAGTCTTTGTAGGAGGCTCTGAAGTTTATACCGATGAAGTCTCGCAAATCGTTGACAAAGTAGCGGAGAATGATGCCATGAATTTTTCGGGAGAAATGAAGAACGTTTCGTTGAAACTTGCTCCTGGAGATAGCATTAGCCTAAGTTTAGACATCCATCATCAATGCTTTGGAACACAAGCCCGTGTTCAATGGGGCGGTTTTGAGTACAACAGTGGTGGCATCATCATGGAAGGTGCCTTCTATCAACCTGAAGCTCGGATTATTGTAGATGAGTCTCGTTTTGCCCACGTTGAATTGAGCCACAACCTGCCTTGGGGACTTGACGACCTGAGGGATGAGAAATGGGAGATTTGGGGTCCGTTTGACAACCTTGAAAAATCGACTAAAGATGGAGAATTCCTCGTTGAAACAAGCGCAGGTCGTATCCGAATGGTCCGAGACCTTGGAGAAAACGAATCCGTATACACATGGACTGGAGCAAAAAAATTACCTGTTGGAAATTTGAATCTTCAATTCTGCTTGCGAACCATTGCTGGAGATTTAAACAGCGACTGCCATGCTGAAGGTATTTTGCGCTTTGAGGTCAATGAAGGAGATACTGGATTTGCTAGCGCTGGACTCTTCCTCTCCATCACGACGTTCCTCGCACTTGCTGGCTACATCATCAATGCATTCCGAAGTGGACTCCTGCTCCCCGCACCAATTATTGCAGCATTGTTAGCACTGGCATTATTGACCTTGCCTACCATCTTTGACATTCCAAATTTAGGCGCTGATGCTGTGATTCAACCGACGACGAGAGTTATTGACTCACCTCTTGTCAACCTCGCTGGTGATGAAATTCGATTGAGTGAAGTGCTGGACGGGCATGAAGCTGTGGTGATCGGCGTGGTTCTCCCTGGGTCAGAAAACGCATTGACTCAGGCCACTCAACTGAACAAGAGCATTGACCAACTTGGAGAACGAGTAACAGTGATTCAAATCGTTACTGGAGAAGATGCAAGAATCAGCGACGTATCGTCTTTAAAATCGCAAATAAACGCCACGTGGGAAATCTTCCTTGACAAAGATGCTCAATTCGCTCAGAGTCTACCGACCGGGCGTTCTGATGCCATTGTCATCGTGGACCCTGCTATGCACGTCACCTTCTCTCAGCCATCATCTGCGGCAATGCTTGATATTGTCGAGGCTGTTGATGAAATAGGCTCTGGAGGGCCCATGTCAGCAGCATCTTACTTTGGTCTTATTATCGGTCCAGGTATGTTCCTTTTGTTCCTCGCCCTCCCAAGGGAGGAGTGGACGGTTCCCGAAGAACCACTTCCACCAGGCCTTCTTTGGGCATCGATTGTGATTTCATCAGGAGCAGGGATTCTGCTCATCAATCTGCCAGCCCTCATTTTGACCTTGCTACCAGTAGCCATCGGTGCAAGATTCATCCTTGATCTCGTCATGATGGCTTGGATGCTGGAAATGTGTTTCTTTACCGCAAAGCGTGGCTCACCCTATGAGGCTGATGCACTCGGTAAATTGATGCATTCACTCTTCCCCAAAGCATTCCAAAATTGGAGAGACCCTGTTGACCTCGACCGGGATGTTTTGCTTGGAGTTTGGCTCGGATGGTTTGGCTGGCTTAGTTTCCCATCACTGTTCCCTCAAGGAATTGGAGCCACGGCTCTTCTCGGAATTGGTGGAGCATTCATGGCCGTACTTTTCTTGATACTCTATCTCTTAATCGGAGGTTTTGTTGTCCTCATGCTTCGTATTGTTTCATCCTGGGGTGGACCATTTTCACGCCTCTTTGGGAAATTTGGTGGAGAAGTATTTGCTCAGTTCGTTGGATGGGTTTTGCTCCCTGTAGCCCTTTGGGTGGGCGTTAACACCGCCATCAATGCAATGGAACTCGGAATCTTTTGAGCCTCAACAGGTATTATGACGGTTGATGGCAATGGCCGTCATATGTCAACAAATATTGACCATTGGAGCAAAACCAGTTTTGACTTATTTTGCAAATGTCCTCGAGCGTGGGCATTAGCATACGGTAGCAAAAAGAAATCCACCCAACCGCATGGAGCCAGAGGAAGGCCAACCTATCGACTTTCTGACCTTGCAATCAGAGCGGGTAGGAGGACGCTGTTGGAGGAATTAGGTGACCTATACAACAACAAGAGGTGGAGTGAACCTTACACATTGCGACGAATAAAGGCTCATTTGGACGAACAAGTCTGGATTAACCGGATACGTACAGATTCTTTGGTTTTGGAAGGCCTTGCCGCACAAATATCACATCGGCTCAAACGTCTGCGACAAACTGATTTACTCAAGCCGATATGGGCGAAAGAGCCTCGCAGGTGGGCTTTTTTTGAACGGACCAACAGCATCCAGATTGGAGGCCTAAACCTCTACGCCACTCCCGATATTGTCGTATACCACCAGCACAAATGGACGCTCATTCGACTAAGGTTCCAATCGGGGAATCCACTACCAAGTAGAGATTTAGAAGATGCGTTGATGGTTCACTGGGCCATGCATCAAGGTGGGTTACCTGACCGATTGGAAGATTACAGAATTCGAACGTTGACTTGGGTTGGTGGTGAATGGATCCAGGGGGATGTAAACATTAATTCTAACAGCGTTCGGGATGCTTGGATGATGCTTCAACACGACTTGTTAGAGATGAATTGGATGAGACGTTGGATTTCAGCAGATCCGAAACTGGACAGCCTACCTCTCGCAAGGCGTGAGAGCGATTGCAACGGGTGCAGATATCGCCCTACTTGCCCTGCATCTATAGGATTGAAGAAGGCAAAGAAGCAGCAAAAATTACGACAACTCAAAGGCTTAAAGGTAGGCGATTAAATCTTTGAGAACTGCATCAACATCGCTTGCCTTCGTGACGCCACTTGCGAGTAAAACTCCCTCTGCGCCGAGCTCAAGTGCCGTTGCAACATCTGTTCCATTCTTGACTCCTGCACCGCAAAGAACTCTGACAGTAGGATTGACCGCTTTCACAGCAGCGACTGTATCGCTAACAATTGCAGGGTCTGCACTCGTCACTGAGATATCACCGCCGATAAGTTCTGGAGGCTCAACGGCAATGAATGCAGGCCCTAATTCTGCCAGTGCCTTTGCCTCTTCAACATCGGCAGCGCAAGCACAGACAGGGAATCCATCAGGCAGCATTTCCAGAAGATTTGCTACATGTTCAATGGACACTTTATGTTCAGCGTGATTGATGAGTGTTCCTATTGCCCCCCGAGAGCGTGCGGTTTGAGGTTCAAGCCATCCAGTATAGCCGCCAAGTCCGACTGGGTCCAAGTGCTGGGACCACACTTCCACTGACGAAGATGCTGCTGAGAGCGTATTCAAATCAAATGCAGATACTGCGGCAACAAGAGTCGCTGGGCCGTCACCAAATCGCTCCATGGCTTGAAACAGGTGTTCTGCAGCCTGGCCTGAGGCACTTGAATAGGTCTTGAAGTTTACAACAACCAGCGGTTTGGACATAAGGTTCCGTTAGCAATGGAGGATTTGAGGTTTGAGACTTAAATTAACGAAAGATTGCGATTCATTAAGATTCAACAGGAGGCCACTGCCCACCATTCAGTACTGTTCCAGGAGGAACGGTCGAACCATGGTCAACGACCACTCCGGTCAAGGTACAGTTCGCCCCAATACGCGTATTTTTCCCGATGAGACAGGCATCCAAAATACAGCCATCACCGAGATGTACACCTGACAAAAGGCTGCTCTGGTGGATGCGGCCGGTTCCCAACGTGCATGATCTTGAAATCATCGAATCCGTTACTGTTGCTGATGATGGCGCATTACCTTGTTCGTACCAACTTGTTGAGTGAACCGCACCGTGATTGAATCGTTCATGCTCAATGCATGCCTTCACGCCTTGATTCCAAGCCGTAGGCGTCCCCGCATCTATGAAATATCCATTGAAATCTTGCCCGCTCAGCAAGCCTTCTTGAGCTAATTTTGGGAATACTTCCCGCTCGATGGAGTGTTTTCCCTCCGGCATCCAATCAAAAATATCATCATTGAAGATGTAGGAACCGGCATTAATTAGATTTGAAAACACTTCTTCTGGTTTCGGCTTCTCCTTAAACCGAGTAATTCGATTATCGTCATCGATTCCGACGATACCAAAACGAGTTGGGTCTTCAACCTCCCAAAGGCCTAACGTACCCACCGACGTGTTCCTCTTGTGGAGGTTGAGCAGTTCTGAGGCGTCTAATGAAGAAATAATGTCTCCGTTGAAGCACGCAAAGGTCCCACTTACAACATCGCGACAATTGCCTAATGCACCACCTGTTCCCAAGGGTTTGTTCTCGGGAACAATTCGCACATCAAAAGGAACTTCATGCTCTTCAAAATAAGTTTCAATACTATCGACCTTATATCCACCAGCAACAACAACTTCGTCGACCAAATCTGCTGGAAGAGAACTCACGACATGTTCGAGGAGAGTTCGATCAAGCATGGGTAACAGAGGCTTGGGGACACTGTTGGTCCAAGGCCGAAGTCGGGAACCAACACCACCGGCGAGAACCACGACCTGCATGGCTCGCCGTTCATGCACTATGCTATGAAGGCCGCGGCCCTTATGGCGTCCATGAAGAACAAAATACATCGGCTCGTAGTTGGGGAAGTCAATATTAAAATCCCTCAAAATCGGCTGACGATTCCATCAAAGTATTGAAAGACGGCCTTCCATTGGTTGCATTTGGAGAGCATCATGAACATTCACGAATACCAAGGAAAAGCCCTGCTCAAAGCACACGGTGTACCAGTGCCTGAAGGCGTGCACTGTACCTCTGTTGAGGATGCACTCAACGCGTACGATTCCTTGGGAAGTAAAGTCGTGGCTGTGAAATCTCAAATCCATGCTGGTGGAAGAGGAAAAGGTACCCTCTTCAATCCAACATCCCGTGACCATGTGATGGACGGAGGCGTTAAAATCGCCTTTTCTAAGGATGAAGTCAAGACTTATGCAACCAACATTCTTGGAAACCTTCTGGTAACCATCCAGACCGGAGATGAAGGAAAAGTCGTCAACAACCTCTACATCGAGGCTGGATGCGATATTGCCCACGAGTATTACCTCGCAATTTTAGTTGACCGGGAAAACAAGGCCGTTCTCATCATGGCATCTACTGAAGGAGGAATGGACATTGAACATGTTGCTGAAACCACTCCTGAGAAAATTCATAAAATCTCAGTTGACCCAAATGCAGGCCTTCTCGGCTATCAAAAGCGTGACCTTGGATTGGACCTTGGACTCCAAGGTACCGCATTAAAATCGTTCATGAAATCCTTGACCTCAATGTACAACATGTTTCTGAACAACGATTGTGCTATGGTTGAGATCAACCCTCTCGTAAAAACCGGAGATGACCAAATCGTCGCCTTAGACGCAAAAATCTCGTTTGATGAAAATGCAGAATTCCGTCATAAGACATGGGATGAACTTCGAGACCTTTCGGAGGAAGAGGATGTTGAAATCCGAGCCAAGGAAACGGGACTGTCCTATGTCAAACTCGATGGGAACATTGGCTGCCTTGTCAACGGTGCTGGTTTGGCTATGGCAACGATGGACGTCATCAAACTCTACGGAGGTGAGCCTGCGAATTTCCTCGACGTCGGTGGTGGCGCCAACGAAGAACAGGTCAAAACCGCATTCTCAATCATCCTTGAAGACCCGAATGTCAAGGGTATTCTCGTCAACATCTTTGGTGGAATCATGCGTTGTGATATCATCGCTAGAGGCGTGATTGCAGCAACTGAAGCATTGTCACTGGATGTGCCATTGGTCGTGCGGCTCGCAGGTACAAACGTAGACGAAGGAAAGGCCATCTTGGCTGCGTCAGAACTCAACATACATCCTGCAGACGACCTTGCTGAAGGTGCTCAACGTATTGTAGAACTGATTGGAGGTGTTGCTTGATGGCTATATGGATTGAAGAAGACGCAAAGGTACTCGTGCAAGGAATTACTGGAAAGCAAGGAATGTTCCATGCAGATAAGATGGTAGAATACGGAACCAATATCGTCGGTGGATGCACTCCCGGAAAAGGAGGGAAAACGGTTGAACTTCAAGGAAATCCATACCCTGTCTGGAACTCAATGTTTGAAGCGATTCAAGCTACTGATGCTGATGCAACGGTCATCTATGTCCCGCCCCCATTTGCTGCTGAAGCAATCATGGAAGCAGCGGATGCTTTTGATACCGTGAAAGGAGAAGGTGTCGTTGTTTGTATTACAGAAGGAATTCCAACGCTTGACATGGTCAAAGCCGTTGCCTTTGTGGAGAACCGACCAGGAGTTCGTTTAATCGGACCAAACTGCCCTGGAATCATTACACCCGGGGACAATGGAGGCGCAAAGATTGGAATTATGCCCGGTCACATTCACGCTAAAGGGCGAATTGGAATCGTATCCAAATCCGGAACATTAACTTACGAAGCAGTAGCTCAAACAATGAGCATCGATGAAGGCCAATCCACATGCGTTGGAATAGGTGGAGACCCTGTAAACGGTACTGGATTCATTGAATGCCTTGCTGCATTTCAAGCAGACCCGCAAACTGCTGCGATCGTCATGATTGGGGAAATCGGTGGTAATGCCGAGCAAGAAGCAGCAGCATGGGCCGCTGAAAATGTCACTAAACCGATCGTTGGATTCGTTGCGGGTGCGACAGCCCCTCCCGGAAAGAGAATGGGGCACGCAGGTGCTATTATCTCCGGTGGAAAAGGAACTGCAGAAGAAAAATTCGAAGCCTTTGAAGCCGCTGGAATCGCTTGTGCAAAAGACCCATCCGAACTTGGAGCAGTCCTCCTTGAATCCCTCAAGGCAGCGGGACTACGCTGATTTAGAGATAGACATCTTTCAGATGAAGTGAATGATGGGGCACAAGGTCCCCATCCTTAGCCTGTTGAAGCAATTGCTTGCCTTCATCACTGTGTACGTATACAGCATGACCCGGGCTTACGTGAGCGTTCCATTGAGCCTCAAACCACTTTGCATGTTGTTTCTTTCCTGCTAGACATGAAGGCACTCTGTGGTACATGACAAGTTCATTTCGCCCTTTTCTGAGATATTTCGCTAACATTTCGGGAAGGAGTGTTGATAGAAATGTATCATCAAAGAACATAGAACTGCGACCTATGATGTAGCGAGCATCCTCTAATCCTCCGAAAACCTCTCCGAGGGCTTGAGCGAACAGATCAGATTGTTCTTGTGTACATCCTTCGATAAAGTAGCGATACCAGCCTCCACCTCGTTCACCTCCACCGAGTTTACTTCCTCTTGGAAGAAGACCTGCGTCCCACATAGCATTGGCCACTGCTGTGATGATTGAACGATTCAATGAAGCATCGGTCCAAGGGGTTCCGCCCTTGCCGAATTTGAACCCGAGTCCTCCACCTCCTCCTGATGAAGCCGGCTTGAATTCCAGAGACTTCCTGGATTCGGCTGAAAACGGTTCACCAATCCCCCACATCTCCCGAGTCTCTGGGCGGCGGCGAGATCGTTCAAGCATTTCTTGGTTCAATACAGCCATTCCTTCGTTGATTCCTTCGGGTTGGAGTTCAGTAAAAGCAGCGTGGACATGACCGACTCCTTTCTCTATAGAACCGTCGTCACAAACACCGAAGAGATTTGTATGCTTCTTTCTAAAGCGGTCGTAATCATCAAACCCCTTGATGAATTCTTCAGCCAAACAAATAACATCCCAATTGTTTGCAACCTTGTTTGGCCATGTCTTATCAAGGCGCATAGATCTCCCACGTAATTGATTGATGCTCATGCTTGTGGTTACCGTCGTGAGGTCAATCAGGACATTGATTCGTGACGCATCCCATCCTTCTCCCAACAACCCTCGGGTCCCTATCAAGCACTTTGTGAAACCTTCTTGGAAGAATTCAGTAACCATGGTAGAATAGTACCGAGGGGCCCAATCCGCCCCTGAACCATGGATGTGATGAAAACGCCCGAGGGGTTCATCTAGAAATTCAATCTTAAGCTCTCGCTCATTGACCCATTCACGGGCCTTGGTAAGGAAGCGTTCACAGGAATCATCGTCGATTAAGAGTGTACTCCCCGTCATCAAAATGGGGTCCAAATGATCTCCTACTTCGCAGTCAACGAGGGCCTTGAATACCCCAATTGCCCCTCCTGCCTCATCATCGTGAATTCCTTCTACCAAAGCCGTAGACGATGTCTTTTCAAAGTCTGTCACAATGACACAACGTAGGTCAGAGCCCATCGATTCAAACTCAACCTTCAAGATTTCAGAAAGTGCCGATGTTTTTTCAGCAGCATAAGCGAGAATTCTACTGACTGGAGACGCGCAAGGCCTTGCCCCACTTTCTGTTATTTGGTAACCAAGTAAACGAAGTCGACCCGTCACATGTTCTGCAAGTTCATGGTCTGCCTCATGTTCTGAGCGGCGTAGTCCAAAACGAACATAGCGGTCTAAAAGGGGCCGCAAAAGTACAATCATTGGTGATGCTTCATTGAAATCATCAACCCCAACTGCCACTTGGGGAACACCTTTGGGCAAACTTCGTCCAACAAGCGGGAGATAAGCACGGGCTGCCTGTGAGAAATCAGGAAGGGTTTTGTTAAATTCCCTCCACGAGAGTTCTCCACGACCCGGTATGGTTTTGGAGTCAAGATTAGAATACAGCCAATCTGGGAAAGCAAGGGCACGAGAGGAATCCTCGTGTGGTTGTGAGATCTCTTCAACAACCGATAAAAACGAAGCATCCGCTTCGCTAATGTAAGCCAATTCCTTTGCAGAAGGTCGTACAAAGTAACACAAATCTTGGTACGGGGCTAAGTTTGAATCACGAACAAGGGCAGGTGTTGGGACTTCGTAATCCACATCACCAAGAAGGTCTGAATAATGTTGAGCACCTTCAACAGCCTCAGGGTTAGGCGGAGTTGCAGTCAGGCCTAGGATGACGGGATCATCAAACGCATCTTTGAGTTCAACCAATACCTTACCCCAATGCTCTGTCAAATGGTGGCATTCGTCAAGAATAATGAGGCCAATCTTGGCTTCTTTTAGTCGTTCAATGGCCTTGATTGAGTTGGCATTTAACCACGATATACTACCGCTGACTTCGGACATAGAATCTCTTGCTTTCTTGCGAAATCCTTTCATCTGCTTTTCGTAATAAGATGAATTCTTCGCGCTTAGGTCCTCTATCCATGCTTGGCCAGATGCAGTATCAATAGCTTCACCAAGTTCGAGTAATTTCTCAATCCATAATTGCGTTGCCGCTTCCTCTAAATCATCACCCTTGGTACGAACCATCGTAAGTGACTGATAGGTCAAAGATGTGAGCAGACCTGGTTTCTGAGAGGATAGCCCAACCTGATCCTCTTTTCCATCTAAATCAAACAGGGATGTTCGAGCAATCCATTGCGCTTGAATTGCAGAATTCGGAGAGAGTACGAGTGCCGGGCGACGGACAAGGTCGGCCCACACGTAGAGTCCAAGAATCGTTTTCCCCGAACCGGGGGGGGCCACAATGTGGAGTTGCTTTTCGCCGGAAGCAAGTTGTTTTTTGATAATTTTAGACGCTTCAGTTTGTGATGGGCGGAGTTTCCCTGAAAATCCGATGTTGCCAAACTCTGAGTTTGCCATCTTGGCTCACCTTCAGCGAGGAGGGCCGCGTTTTGGACCGCCTGGAGGGCCTCGTTTTGGACCGCCTGGAGGACCGCCACTTTTCTTTGGACCGCCTGAAGGACCACCGCTCTTCTTGGGACCGGGTGGACCACCGCTCTTCTTCGGGCCGGGTGGACCGCCGCTCTTCTTCGGACCGGGTGGACCGCCGCTCTTCTTGGGACCGGGTGGACCGCCGCTCTTCTTCGGACCGGGTGGACCGCCGCTCTTCTTCGGGCCAGGTGGACCGCCGCTCTTCTTGGGACCAGGTGGACCGCCCCGAGTCGGAGGTGCCCGTGCTTCTGGCTCTTCTTCCTCTTCTTCTTCGAATACTGCGCCACAATGGGGACATGTTGGATCACTGTCTTTCACGAGGCCGTCACAAATCTCGCAGGCAAACATATCTTCCTCCGGTTCTGCTCCGATTTTCTCTGTCTTACCGTCTTTTGAGCGGAACATGGATACTGCACAGGTCATATCATAGCCCTTTAGTGCAAGTTCAGTTTGAATGGCATGTTCAAATGCTTGTGTCAAATCCTCAGGTGTATCAAGAACTCGTCCATCATCAACATAAGTGACGTTTACTTCAAAGACGTCACCGTTTAGTTTGGTTTGAGGAGCTTCAACTGCAACACCTCGTTTTCGAGCAACTCGACGGATGGCCACTTCAGAGATGCGGCGAAGGAGGGCATCGTTGGGAGCATCATTGGATGTTTGGCCAAGAGCACCAGCCATGATTTCTGCTGCTGGGTTGTTTGCATCGTTGCCGCCCCGAAGGTGGGCAGGAAGTTCTCCTCCCCCAAGGTTAGCGAGAACGCTTGATGCTGGAGATTGATTCATTGAGAGCCATTGGCTTCTGCGTTCATCCTTAACTGCCCGCTCTGCCTCAGCAAGAC
>CALKGM010000026.1 GCA_938084675.1 Candidatus Poseidoniaceae archaeon | reverse complement strand
TTGGAAGTAGAATAGGCTCGCCAAATCAACCAGAGAGGAAATATGAGACCTAATCCTGCGATGAATAAGCCAAGGGCAACGTTCACCGCCATGGTCCTTCCATTGCACAGGGGGACATCAAGATGTGCCTAACGGTTCAACAAACCTTCCCATGAAGCATCGGCGTATGCTTTTGCAGAAGATGTTGGGTCATCTGCACCATGAATTCCTGAACCTACAATGATGCAATCTGAGCCCGCAAGCACTGCTTCGGTAGGGTCGCCGTAGCGCTGACCCATGGCCCCATCGCCGGTTTGGAGATTAACCCCAGGCGTCCAAATCATCTTTTCTGAACCGACCTTTTCCCGCAACAGTTTGAGTTCTTCAGGGCGAGAACCGTTCCCGATGAAACCAAAGACGCCAGAGTGTTGAATGCCGAGGCGAACGACTTCATCGGTGTAGTTTGGATTGAGCAGGTTTCCACGGCTGGACATTTGTGCCAGCAACAACACCCCCCCTTCGTTTCCATAATCAGTCCAACCGGCCTGAAGTCCGTCCACGATGTCAGGGCCGGAAATGAGATGCGCAGTGACCAGGTTTGACCAAGAACCAATGGCATATACTCCTCCCATTTGGTGGCGAGAGATTTTACCGATGTCTGCAAATTTCCGGTCTTCAAAAATCAAGAGGTTATGTTCAGAGGCCCGTTTACAAAATGCCCCCCAGCGCTCAGCAGTCCAATCCTCAACAAGGTCAACGTGGGTTTTCAAGGCAGCGAGGTGGGGGCCAACTTGTTCGATAAGTGCTTCCAGTTCCCCCATGGTCGGCTTGTCTGCCGCGAGGCACACCAAACTCTTCTTTTCGGCAGCAACTTGCATGTATTGTTTAGCCATGCTATTGGTGGCCGAAATCCATCGTTCTCCCCAAACCTCAGCGGCGTCCATGCCGTGAGGTGAGCGGACCTTACCCTCAATCCTTGCGGCGTTGAGTTTTGACAAACAAACATCACCTTCATCATGGACCGCCGCGCCAATCCAACCATGCGACAGGCACTATTTCTTGCTGTTCTGTTGCTTTTCATGCCCCTTTCAGGGTGCCTAAGCGACGAAAAAAACAGTGATGAAGAGGATATGAACGGATTCTATCCATCGGTCTGGGAGCGCCACGAGCTGGATTGGAATTGGAGCAGTTCAATTTCATATGTTCTTGAACCTGGACCTTACGAAGCCCTTGAGGTTCAAGAGGCGACGTTTGAAGTTGACACCTCTGGAGTTTGGGAAACCGGCCCAGCGATCTCAAACGTCCACCTTTCCTACTGGCTTCCTTCAAACACTCTTGAGGGTGAAGAGGTACCTGTAATCGCCGTCGTTAGCCCCTACTTTTCCTATGGACAACCCGGTTCGGAAAGTGGAGCGACCAATGTTGTCGGAGCGGGCCGTGGTGATTTCATTTACGAAAACTATGTTCCTCACGGATACGCCTTTGCACAGGTGTCGGTATTTGGAACTGAGGAGTCAAGCGGTTGTTTCGACTATCGTGGTGAAGGCGAAGGTTGGGGCATTCATGCTGCGGTAGAATGGTTAGGTCAACAAAACTGGTCCAACGGAAAGGTTGGTTTGTATGGAAAATCCTACGAAGGTGCAACACAATGGGAAGCAGCAGCACTTGGGAGCGAATACTTAGCGACCATCGTTCCAATTTCAGGTACAACAGGCCTCCATCCACTTCTTTACAAAAACGGCAGTGCAGAGGCTCGAAGTCAAATCATGCACATGAATTATTTCAGCAGCACCGTCGACTACAATGAAGACGATTTCGACAATATTTGCCCCGATATCATCGAGGGGTTCTTTGCTGGCCCAGTAACCTATGGCGCTGGAGAACTTGACCCCTACATGGCCAACTATTACGATGAACGAGAACACATATCCAAGGCCTTGGAGAATTACAAAGGTAGTGTGTATTGGGTTCAGGGCATGCAGGATTGGAATGTAGACCCCCACCAGGTATTCCCGTGGTATCAGACCTTCATCGATGAAGGCTTCGAAGTTCGGGGCATGCTTGGGCAGTGGGAGCACAACTATCCCGATCAGTGGACGAAGCACAACAACCAGGATTCTGGCTACGGCGGAGAGGCCATTCAGAACATGACGCGATGGGACTGGGCTCAAGACCTCTTTGAATGGTTTGAATACTACCTCAAAGGCGTAGGTCCGCAACCAGAGTTACACGCTCAAATTCAACGCAATGACGGCGAGTGGAGGATTGAATCTACTTGGCCCCCTCTCGATGCAGCACCAATTGAACAGCCCCTCGACGGGTGCACACAAGATGGCCAACGCGTCGCTGGAGCAAGTGTTGCTGGCGGCGGGGCGATGAGTGTGACGTTTGAGTGTCCAGCACTCTTTGATAGCCAAGACGCGCACCTTTCCGGCCTTTTCCGACTTCATCTAGACGTAACAGCGGCCATGGATGGCGGCCAAATCTTTGCAGAAATGCAAGATGCGGAAACAGGCCTCCGCCTTGGCCACGCCACCATGGACATCCGCTACCACCAGGGCGGGAGCGACCCAACAACCGTTTTCCCCGGCCAAAGCTTGACCATGATGATGGAATTTCAAGCCATTGACGTAATTCTTCCGGCAGGACACGGAATACGTCTTGTTCTCACTGAAACAGGAGAGGACTACCTCGCTCCTGCCTGCGGACTACTATGTCCTGTTACTGTTAACGGCGGGATGTTAACGGTTGACCACATTCTAAGAGATGGAAGCAACACACTTCTCACACCTCAAGGTGAAGACGCTGCAAACAATCAGTGATTCGACACACCATTGAACTCAATGTTCAAGTTCGGCAACAAATATTTCCGTTTCAAAACTGAATGGCGAACAATCTGGTCGGATGCGCCAAAATAAAATGAAAACGAGGACATACGACCATCCTAATCTGAAAAAATCACAACTCGAATAATCATTCAATCTAATTGAAATAAAATAACAAGTCATATGATTATATAAAAATCAATAACTATGGGCGTATGTTTCATATACCGTCTGTATAACGAGTCATATGATACTATGATTGATAAAGCAAAGTTAGAGTACATTTGGCTAGACGGATACGAACCCACACAGAACATGCGAAGTAAGACGCTTGTGAAGGACGATTTTTCAGGCGAACTTGAAGACTGTCCAGTATGGTGTTTTGATGGCTCATCAACGCGTCAAGCAGAAGGTGGCGATTCAGATTGTCTACTCCAGCCAGTTGCAATTTTCCCAGACCCTCAACGTTTCAACGGATATTTGGTGATGTGCGAAGTCATGAATGCAGACGGAACACCTCACGCCAGCAACGGACGAGCCACCATCGATGATGACGATGAAGACTTTTGGTTTGGATTCGAACAAGAATATTTCATTATGGACGTCGAAACAACCCTTCCACTTGGGTTCCCTGTCGGTGGATATCCGGGTCCTCAAGGATTGTATTACTGTTCAGTAGGTGGACGAAATACCCACGGGCGTGCCTTCGTTGAGGAGCATGCAGACCTTTGCCTTGACGCTGGGATCAACTTTGAAGGAATCAACCAGGAAGTCGCTTGCGGTCAGTGGGAATTCCAAATTTTTGCAAAGGGTGCAAAACGTGCTGGCGATGAATTATGGGTCGCACGATACCTTCTTGACCGTTTAACTGAGAGTTACGGATACTATATTGAATATCATCCAAAACCTGTCAAGGGAGACTGGAACGGTTCTGGAATGCACGCTAACTTCAGCGATGGGCGCATGCGTGATGAAGGAGGAGAAGAACTCTTCAACAAGATCTGTGAAGAATTTGGAAAGAATGTCAAGAAGCACATGGATGTTTACGGCGCTTACAACGACCTCCGTTTGACTGGGCTTCACGAAACTCAATCCATTGACCAATTCTCGTACGGCGTATCTGACCGAGGAGCATCTATTCGCGTGCCCATCAGTACCGTAGATGATGGTTGGGTGGGCCGTCTTGAAGACCGACGACCTGCATCCAACGGAGACCCTTACAAAATTGGTTCCGTGATTATTTCAACCACGAAAGCAGCTTATTGAGTGAATCCAACCTGTTCGTTTTTTCGAGCACGAACGACACCGATAATGACGGTGAGAATCACAGCGAGCGTCATGACATTCGCCACGATCATTGCCAGGGAATCAACAAGAATTCCGTACAGCAACCACATTGAGAGGGCAACGAATACTACCGCAAAGGTAGGGAGTGAAATTCCTTCATGCCGCTTGTGCCTCCATACTTCGATGATTTGTGGAATCCATGCGATGATTCCAACAACACCGGCCAATAAACCGATGGCCTCAATCCACGCTTCTGCCACAAATGAGCGGCGACGCTCTTGGTGTTTGAATCCTCTCCTGAGGGCCGTTAAGGGCTCGAAGGTGGTTTTGAAAGGTTGAGGCGAACGATGCCAGCCCACGGAACATCTTCTGGTTCCTTTCGTCCTACAACATGCATGCGCAGTGATTTACCATAAGGGAGGGACGCCTTGACATGTTGTTGGCCGTAGTATAATTCAACATTCGACGGTTCTTTTGACCACAGCGAAAAGAACGAACGGGCATGGCCTGCGTTTCCAAGCAAAGGTTCCTGACACGACGTGTACCATTGGTCAATGTCATCGCCAAGTCCCAATCCGAGAACGTCTCCCTTGAGCGTCAATCCACCGTTCAATTCAATTTCGTCCCACGTGCCAAATCCGCTAACAAAGTCAAGCAGGTTTTGATTGATTGGCCCCGGGTTTTCTTCTTCTAACAAGGTGATAAATTGCTTTTCGTTTTTGACATCTGAATTGAGAACACCAATGTTGTTTGGCCATTCGAGTTTGTGATGGGTAAACGCTAGTAAGACCCGAACATTGATTTCCTCGCCATCAGGATGTCGTGCCTTGAACATCTCGTGGAGGATCTTCGCTTTTCGTTCAATACGCTGACTTACGGTGCTGTGGTTGTGGCTTGTTCCGTTGTTTCGCTCTTGAATAAATTCCTCTTTGTGATTGATGGTAAACGAACCAGACCAATGTTTTTGTTCAACCACCAGCATCGTCCCTCCCCCAACAATAACAAGGTCAATCTCTCGCTTCCCTCCTTGTTCTACATCCGGGATGCGCACCGATTCAAAGATGTTCCAACCGTTGGATTTTCCCGCAGCTCTGCTGATTTTCGCTAAGCGTTGCTCAGCCAATTCCCCAGCACGGTGAATGTCGTCGGGAGGCGAGGAAACCCTCCTTTGGCGCCACCATTTCCATCGCTGCGCCCAATTCATGAAATTCACCGGATGAGTTGATCGACGCTTTCTACAATGAAGGTTGGTTGTTGTTCAGCCCCTTCGCTCAATGCAGCAACGTCATCACGAGTTGCTTCTCCTGACAAAACCAACACCCCAACGACTCCCGCTCTCGTAGCCATCGCCATATCGGTATACAATCGGTCACCGACCATGGCACATCGCGCAGGCTCTAATCCAAGGGCCTCAATTTTGTGAAGAATCATTCCAGCATTTGGTTTACCCGTGATGTGAACGGGATCGTGACCGGTCGTTGCCTTGAACATGGCAAGATAGGCTCCAACATCAGGAAGACCCCCGTCCGGACTCGGGCACACCATGTCGGGATGGCTGGCTACCAACGGTACGCCGGCGTGCATGTGAATACTTGCGGTTGAAATTTTGTCATAGGTTAGTTCTGTATCGTATCCCAAGACAACATATTGTGGAGCGGAACTTGTTGTTTCTATTCCTTGTTCTTCGAGCATGCTGCGCATCCCCTCAGTACCAACCATCCAGGTTTTAGTCACATGTTCCTTCTTTAGCCACGCCAACAGGTCATGAGTTGATAGGAGGACATCTTCTGCTTCAGCTTCTAATCCTAACCCGTGTAATTTATTCAGATATTGTTCAACAGATTTGGACGAATTGTTGGATAAAAAATATCGGCGAATCCCGCGCTTCGTACACCTTTGAAGAAAAGCCTCGGCGCCCTCGATGAGGTCGCCGCCGAGATAAATCGTCCCGTCGAGGTCAAGAAAAACAGCATCAATGTCGTTGAGTTGAGCGTCCATATCCTTCCCTCAGAACATCAGTGTCTTGAACATAAACCAGGGCGAATGCAGGTTTTCTTGCGCTTCTTTACTGGCGATCATTTCCGTCATCATTTCTTGGATAACGGGTTTCTTTGAGGCCTTCTTGACAAACCAGTTGAGGAGCCATGCCTTCCGGCTCATTCGTTGCATCCGGTGCGAATTGGTGAGTTCAGGGCCCAATGCATCCCAAAGTGCCTTCTGGTAATCCATTGGGGCTTTTTCTTCGAGAATATGTTGAGCGGCCAATTCACCGCTAACCAACGCATTTCCAACGCCTTCTCCACTGAATGGGTCAACAAGTGTTGCAGCATCTCCAACCAAGAATACTCGGTTCGCAGCAGACCTTCGTGGCTGCAATTCGGATTTCTTCCTCGGTGAGCCAAAGGGCAACTGCCAGCCCCGGCCAGAACCTTCAATCATTGTTGCATCAGCAAATCGGTCTTTGAACAATTTGTGGTTTGTAATCACGTCCGCCTGTAAGGCTTTGAGCTTCTTCTTTTGTTTGTCCATTTCGGACATAACCATTCCAATGCCAACGTTGACCACTCCTTCCGAAACTGGGAAGAGCCAGAAATATCCAGGGAGGACAGAGTCTACAAAATGAATCTCAATGTCACCGACTTGCGACTCGCACCCCTTGACACCCGTCCAATATTCACGATAACCAGCGCAGTAATGGTCGCGGTCCAGCATTGGTTCTTCGTATGTTTCCTCAAGCATGGATTTAGCGACCGGACAACGGTACCCAGCAGCGCCAACGAGATTTGAAGCGTGAAACGTAAGTTCTTCGCCCCCCCTTCCACCAATCCGGACAACAACCCCCGAACCGTAACGAGCATCGCCACTTTTTGGGCCAGGGTCTTCGCCACCGTTTCCGTCATCGTAGAGGACTTGTCGGACATCTCCGCCCTGAATCACTGCACCACCCGCCTTCCGTACGGTCGATTGGACTTCTCGGAACAGGAGCGTGTCAAATTGTTCTCGTGGTAACGCATAACCCGCTTCAAGGCGAGCAACGTCTTCTTCTGGAAGAGCTACACGGACTTCATGTCCCTTCGGAGATGAAAAGAGAATGCCAGTGACTCGGAAGTGAGGGGTCTGTTCGAGATGTTCCTTTACACCCAACCTTTGGACGTGACTCAGCGACTTGCCCCCAACGGCATCCCCACAAATTTTGTCTCTTGGCCAAATGTCCTTTTCAATCAACAAAACCCGTTGACCACCCATTGCCAAATAGCCTGCAGCCGATGCCCCACCAGGGCCGCCTCCGACCACAATCGTGTCAAATGAGGCTCCGTTTTCAGGGAGTTTTCCCGTGTCAATGGGATTGTTCCATGCGACTGACTCAACAGCAGATGCACCGCTCATGAAGACTCCACAGAAGGGGCACTCCTTGAGGATATGCGTTGTTCATGAAGATGAACCATCATACTCATGACCCCAACGAGCCACCCAACGGGCATGGCGGAGGCGGGAAAACCGACGGTTTCTCTTTCAAATCCGACCCGGAGAACCGCTGCGCTGGTCCTCTTCAGCGTCACACTCGTGTGGGGTGCAACATTCATTTGGATGAAACAGGCATTGAATGCCCTTGAGGGCGAACTCGAAGTCTATGGAACAGTTCCCATTGTTGCGTTCTTAGTCGGGGCACGCTTTTTCATCGCCATGGTCTTGATGCTGTTGTTTTTCTCCAAGGCAAGGTCGGCCGCAAAACAAAAGGAATTGTGGCGCGGTGGAGCGCTTTTAGGAGGATTGATGCTCGTTGGTTTTGTCTCACAAATGGTGGCTTTGGAAGAGATTAATCCATCAACGTCTGCCTTCCTGACCTCTCTGTATGTCGTCATGACCGCAATGCTCAGCGTCCGTATGACGCAACACCCTCCTCGGGCAACCCTCTATTGGGGGGTCTTTCTCGCTACGTTCGGAGCTGGATTTATCGGAGGGCCACCTCATCTTTCTTGGGGCTGGGGAGAAATTGTGACTGTGTTTTCGGCCTTCTTTTTCGCCCTTCATATTGTGTTCACTCAAAACCTCACAAAGCGTTACGACCCGATCGGCCTTTCTCTCACGTCATTTGTTGTGGTCTGCGTTGGGGCTTGGCTGGTTATGCTCATGGCCTCGGGCGAAACATTGTCAATGATTCCCGCAGTTCTCACTACAAAAGGAGTCCTTCTTCCCCTCGTTTTACTTGGTGTCGGAGGCTCATTTTTCTGCCTCCTAGCACTTAACATGTATCAGCGACACATGCATCCCGTTCAAGCAGCAATTATCTATGCATTTGAACCGGTTTGGGCCACAATTTTTGGCCTCAGTCTGGGGCTTGTCCCATGGACTTGGTGGATCTTGATTGGGGGGTCCGTCCTTCTTGCTGGCAATCTGTTGGTTGAACTCACCACACCTCAAGACGATAAGGGCAAAGAGAACCCTTGAAGTCGGCCTTCCGTGTGGAGGAAATGTTGAGGGGCATGTCAAACGACAATTCGGGCCGTAAATTTGCCAGTAAAGCAGTCCATAGCGGCACTCAGCACATTGGCGATGCAGTCAACACACCAATCTTCCAATCCTCAACATACAGGTTGACCGATGAACGCTATGCTGGTTGGGCAGCGGGCGCTCAACACACGCTACTTTACGGCAGACTTTCTTCCGTGAATTCAGATGCAGTCGCTCAAAAACTAACTGCGCTGGAAGAAGGCGAAGATGCTGAAACCTTCGCATCAGGGATGGCAGCCATTTCAGCAACCATGCTCTCTTTCCTCAATCAAGGCGACCACATTGTTGCAAGCGCAGACGTGTATGGCGGTACATACGGCCTTCTAACTGAAGAGTTGACACGCTTTGGAATCGGCGTCAGTATGGCGAACATGCAAGACCCGTCTTCCTACGAAGCAGCTATTCAGCCGAACACCAAGATTCTCTACATTGAGACCTTGACAAATCCCGTGTTGAAGGTATGCGACATCCCAGCCATGGTTGAAATCGGCCGCCGACACAATTTGATGGTCATCATCGACAATACCTTTGCATCCCCGTGGGGCTGCAAACCACTTACCATGGGCGTCGACTTGGTCATCCATTCAACTACGAAATATCTCGGCGGCCACTCTGATATAATCGGAGGAGCGGTTGTAGGCTCACGCGAACTCATCGCTCAAATTTTCATGCGCAAGGTTCACTTTGGAGGAAGCCCGGACCCACACGCCTGCTACCTCTTGGAACGTGGAATGCGCACCCTAGACGTTCGGATGCCTCGTATTTGCACCAATGCTGCAACACTTGCAGAACGCCTCTCAAAACACAGCCAAGTGGACGATGTTCTCCACACCCGTTTGGAATCTCACCCTGATTATGAAGTTGCAAAACGCATCCTTCCCAAAGGCTCGGGCATGGTTGCTTTTGTCGTCAAAGGTGGAGACGAAGCTGCGCTCAAGTTCATGCGTGGACTTGATATGATTTTCGAAGCAACAAGTCTCGGAGGCGTTGAATCATTGATCGAGTGCCCGTTCAACTCCAGCCACATGTTCGTTCCAGAAGACGTGCGCCATTCTGCAGGCGTCGTTCCTGGATTTGTCCGCCTCAGTATTGGGATTGAAGATGTTGAAGACCTTTGGAGCGACATCAATGTCGCCCTAAACGCCCTCTGACAGAAAATTTTGGGTGTTGAAATGGATTGGGCTGCGCTCATTGCTCTCTTGGTGTTCATCATCCCAATGGTGTTTTCACCAGGGCCCAACAACATGCTATGTGCGGCTCATGGCGCACAGCACGGCTTCCGAGCCACACTTCCTCTCACGTGGGGGATGGTGGTTGGATGGTCAACACTCGGCCTTGTGGTTGGCTTGGTAACAGCATCAATTGAGTCAAATAAAGCGGTCTTCGATGCGCTAACATATGCAGGAGCGGCCTACATTGCCTATCTTGGAATTTCAATTGCTCGTAGCCAGGCTAAATCTGCGGAAGAGGCCAAAGAAACTCAACGGCTAGGATTTCGCACAGGGGCAGCCTTACAGCTTGTTAACGGCAAGGCATGGGTGCATTTCGTCGCTCTTATGGCGACATGGGGGACGCTGTTCGGCGAGGGGATTGGGAGCAAATTTCTTCTTGTTATGCTCAATGCTCTAGCAGGCTATCCAGCAGTACTGACATGGGCGCTGTTCGGAACACGTCTGAGCCTTATGATGAATTCACCTCAAAATGCAAAACGCCTCAACCTCGGCCTAGGACTTTCTCTTGTTGGTGTTGCACTTTGGGTCGTCATGCCCCACTGAAGAACTACGCTCCAGTTAAGGTACGAAGCGTCGCAAACGCTTCATGCCACGCTTCTTGACATGCAGCGACCTCATCATCATTTGCAGCCAACAATGCCTGCCCAGTTTCATGAAGATGCTTTGTCGCAGGAAACCAGACGCCACCTCGATCGCGTGCGTTGGAGTCAAAATGCCACTCTTGTCCGGTTGAACGATTGACAGCAACAAGCCATGCCCATGCGGCTGCTGAGCGGTCAATGGAATCATGCCGGCCGGTCGCTTCACGTTCAACCGACCCCATCCCTAAGGTAAGGCCCTTCACGGTAAGCGAATGAATCATTGCTGCAGGACCATCGTTTGATTTCAAAGATGGGAATCGTGCTTTTTGACGTGCGAGTTCAGTAGCCTTGTCCAAACCCTTGAGGAATTTTCCAAAGGGTTTGGGAGATGAATGTTGTTGCTTCCAAATAGCGGCGGCTTCATCTCCTTCGAGGCCAATTCCAGCAAGACTACGCTCACCGTGAGTTTCCCAAAATGCGGCAAGAATATCCCCACATGTAACGCTCTTGAGAATTCGGATTCCACCGCTATCACGTTGCTCAGTGGTTCCTTTTTGTTCAATCCGAAGCGAATCATTATCCTCATGAGGATGTTCTATTGCGGCGCGAAGAATGTGGGCGGTAAGTGTTCGTTCGTCCGGCGATCCAGCAAAGGATTCCAACGCCTCGGTGATCAATTCTACATCGGTGCCGGGCATCCAAGCTTCACCGATAAGAAGGCCGTCTTCGATTCCTTCCAGTGTTGTAGATTTTATCGCGTTCGCCATCAATCCCTCATTCAGTGTTAGTCCCTGCCATGCATCAACAACCCTATCGATTCCTTCGCTACATGCTTTAGGGAAGGTTTTGTCTTCAGGCCAACCCTTTGGAAGGTAATATGCCTCAACCGATAGAATGGACGGAAGCAGAGGCGGTAACATGGACAATGCGAGGTGATGAATGAACGACGCATCCTTTTTCGAGAACGAGTTTAGAGATTCAAAATCTATTCCCACGACTGGTCCATGATGGAAACGGAGTGTTACAAACCCTTCTTCTCCGCCTTTTTTCTGTACGACATGAGCAGGGTCCAAACGGTCAGTCACCCAGACCGTATTCCCGTCAATAGTGGATTTGGTCATGTCAAATCGAGAGCGCTTGAGCACGTCTGCAAGCCATTCTTCAGGAGGGTTCGGATTCGGGCCAGTGCAAACAAACCCCCCCTCCCAACTGAAAAAATACATTCCCTTCTTCGCGTGGTCTTCCCAAGGGAGCATACGAAGGGTAAGATTGGAAAAGTTCTGTATTCCAGCAAGGTAGCCCGGCTTTCCATCTCCTCGTCGGACATAGGAGGCAGAACCAAACGAACTGGAGTTGAATTGTCCGACGAGCGTAAATTGCTCATCATGAGACGCGTGGAGTGAGCCAGCGAATGCCTTTGCAACCACGTCACCGCGGCGCGCCATCATACGTTTAGAGAGCCAACCGAGGTCATTCTTTTTCTTGATGATGCGCTCTATTTCTCTCAAGGTTTTCGTGACGGGGTCTGTGCGCCCCCAACTTAATTTTCCCTTGAAACTCATCGCTGGAAGGTGACTGCGGGGGCTCTCTTGGAAACTGCTGAGTTGACGGGCGAGTTTTTTCGCAGTCGCCTCGTTTGCCTGCTTGGTCCCACGCATTTTCATGCGCTGTTTTTTCTGGCCAGGAAATTCCACTTTGGATGGTCCCGCCATAATGCTCCCATACGGACCGGTAAGGCTTGAGTGTTTGAGGCCTTCTCTTGATGGTGCTCTCTTTGAAAAGCACTATCATGTGGTGCATGTAGCCTTACTCATGGTGACAGCAACCCTTCTTGGCACTGCCCAAGATGGCGGACTCCCTCAGGCGGGATGTCAGCAACAATGCTGCAATAGTTTGCCTTTGAGCGCCCACCGCCATCCGGTCAGTTTAGGCTTAGTTGACAACGTAGGTAACGGCCACCTCATTGACACGACACGACATTTAGCCGGCCAACTGTCTATTTGGGAACACCCTCCGCTTTCATCCATCTTCTTGACCCATGCTCACTTTGGCCATGTTGACGGTTTGGGTCTTCTCGGAAAGGAGACCATGAACGCCCAGGGATTGAATCTCCATGTCTCCTCTTCAATGTTTCATTTAATCGAAGAAACGCCTCAATGGGCGCTCATGCTTGCTCAAGGCGTATTTTCTGAACACGTGTTCATGCATAATGACCGTATTGTGCTCTCGGAGGAATTGATTGTTGAGCCGGTCCACGTTCCGCATCGAGCGGAACTCTCTGACATGCACGCCTTCGTTGTTCGCGGACCAAACCATTCTCTCCTTTATTTGCCCGACCATGATGATTGGGACAATACACTAGAGCGCCATCAATGCACGTCAATCCGTCAGTGGCTGAAGGTGCTTGAGGTCGATATTGCCTTGATTGACGGTACTTTTTGGGACATGGACGAACTTCCAGCCCTACGACAAAACAAGGTCCCACACCCCCCTGTGTGTGAAACATTGGACCGTCTTGGAGCCCGCAGAGACGGCGACCCCGAACTCTTCTTCATTCATTTGAACCACACAAACCCGCTTCATGATGAAGGCAGTGAAGCCTCAGCAAAGGTCCGATCCATGGGCTGGGGTGTTGCTCAGCAAGGCCAGCAATTCACGCTGTGACAGATTCAATGGTATAATCAAACACAATGAGTTCAATCGTGTAAGATACTTCTTCACCATTATCCTCATTTTCTCCAACAATGAGGCAGGAGTCTCCTTGTGCCGCAACTGATATTTCCACACTATGGTCGCCAAGTCCGGCGCCCATAGAATCAATTTGCTCCTTGATTTCATTCATTGTCAACCCAGAAACGATTGCACCCACCATGGAAGAGTTGTACCATTCAACGGTTGCGTTATGGTCGCCATTACCTCCGTTATTCTGCCCTTCAGCACTTGTGGAGAATTCAAGGTGGGAGGCCGTTCCAGAGATGGTATCTGCTGCGGTTTGTGACTGGCAGGTTCCACCTTGAGCGACCTCGTCCTCTCCATAGGAGAGGGTCACTCGGAGGCCAACGATATTGAGTTCATCGGCATCATCGATAGCGTCAGTAGTGTATGTTTCACTCCACGGCGTACCATCTGCAACGTATTGTGAGGATGAATCAAGGAGCACATAGGAAAGTTCTCCGTTGACTTGGTAATCGTCCACAACATTTCCAGCGGACGATGAGGAACCTGGACCGAGTTTCATGTAACTTGCTTCAACGGTAGCCGTGAGGAGCAAGACAACAACTCCCCCGATAATAAGTCCATTTTGACTGGGAATGGCGTATCGTCCGAAGGGATTGCTCACAGATGAGTCGCGTGCAGCGCACATGATGAAGTGAGCAGCAAATGCAGCACCCATGCCGGGAACAGAGGGGAAGATTCCATCAGCATCCCCGAATCCAAGAACGGTCCAAACAACCACTGCACTCATGGCTGACATCATCATTGTGCTGGAATGGAAGGTGTCGGGCTCATAGCCCATCATTCGCACCAGAATGAGCGGGACAAAGATTCCACCCAATCCATAGACGGCAAGAACAACGAGTTTGAACACCGAATCTCCAAATCCAGGAAACTGTTGTCCAACAAGCGAAATCATCGTGGCGAATACAGCAACTGCAAGCGTGACCCGCTTTGTAGTCTTGTGATCCTGACTCCATTCGGGCCGGATGTCATCTGTAATGGCTGCAGTGCAAGCAAGAACCTGGCTGTCTGCGGTTGACATGGTTGCGGCAAAAATTGAGGCCAAAATGAGTCCTCCGAGGAACGGGCTCAACTTCTCCATAGCAAGGAGTGGAAGGCCTGTTTCTGCCCCAGAGGTGCCAAGTTCAGGCAACAGAACACGGCATGACAATCCGATGAGGAACATCAAAATAATGAACGGCGTCTGCCAAACGAAGAACCAAACCATCGCTTCTTTTCGTGCCTTATCGTCTTTGAGAGTCATCACGCGAGACACCACTTGAGGCTGTCCAGCAACCCCAAGTCCACCCAAGAAGAAGGCTGCAATCCACAGAGTCGCGCCAAACTTGAGGCCGGATGGGAAAAGATTGGTCATGGCGGGGTCAATGGCATACAACTGATCGTTGAGACCTGAGAACCCACCCGTTGCCTTGAGTGCAACCAGACAAAGAATGGTTGAACCGACAATCATCACGCAAGATTGAGCAGCATCGGTCCAAATTGAAGCTCGAATACCCCCCGCATAGCAGTAAGCGACAACAAGAACGAAACCAATGAGGATTCCAATGGTTGGGGACCAGTTGAGCATGGTCTCAAGGGCGACGCCACCAGCAGTAAGTTGAGCAGCGGCGTAAATGGATAGGAAGAGCACGGAAAGCCCTCCAGCAAGTTTCGCTTCGGGAGAGCCTGTGGTGCTAGAAACAAGGGATGAGAGCGACCGAATCCCACGCGTTTCACCTTCTTTCTGAATGTATTTGTAGAGCCAAATCCATGCGACGAGTTGACCGATGGTCGATACTGCAGCGATCCAGATTGCTGAATACCCTTGGAGAATGATAAAACCAATGAAACCAATGAACATGTAGCCCGAGTTCCACGTGCTTACAGCAGACAGCGCTGCAAGTGCTGGATGCATTCCCCGGCCGGCGACGAGATAATCGTCCGTAGTATCTTCTTTTACACGCATTGACGCAAGGCCAACGCCTGCGAAAAAGATCATGAAGAGCAAAAAGGAGAGCAGTAAAAGTACACTATCGGACATGGTTTTCTTTACTCCTGTTCCCAACGAACCAACGCTTTCTCTTCAACTTCACCCGTCGTTGCAGGGAAAATTATACAATTTAGACGGCCGCCAGTTTGGTTGCTCAACCCTCCAACAGTGGTTGATACAATACGCTGGTCGTCGGTGCCCATATCCGAACATAACACGACACGCACTTGCGACACATCTTCTTTTACGAACGATTGCAAAGCAGCCTTCGTCAACAGGTCTGATGCCTTGTCATCGGAAAACTCACGTTCAGTCAAACCCTCTTCAATTTTCAAACGCATGAGTTCAATCGATGCAACCGCATCATCAGGCCTCATGGGGCGCTGGTCACCTGTGCCCAAACCAGTGGGGTCTAAGTCGAGGAGGGCAAGCGTGTGCAGGCCTGTGTATCGGTTGACGATGATGGTTTCCAAAGGTGAAGTTGCAACCCACCCACCGTAGGGGTAAGTGAGTGTTGTTTGGCGGCCAAATCGGTAGTTAGAAAGGCCAATTGCACCCGTAACGAGTGTGGTAATTGAGATGCCGTGGAAGACGCGGCATTCAATGCCCGCTTCAGCTGCTTGAAGTTGCAAGTCAACATGTGTGGTGGCTTGTAGAGGGTCTCCGACAACCAAGAGTGCGACGAGTGAAGTGGAGGCAAGTGCAAACAAATCCTCTGGTTGTTCAACTTCAGGCCGCATAACCCGTTGAATAGGACCAATGGTTTGTTCAAGAAGATTGAGTTCTTCATCCGGCCACAAAGCGGTGTAGGCTTCGTATCTGCGATGAGTCGCCGCAGTGGCTGCTTCTACGGCCTCAATGGTCATGGCTCCAACGCTCCCCGGCCCCATTCCAACCAGCAGAAGACCGGTCAACGGAAGGTTTTGTGATGTTGTAGAACCCTCCGCCATGCTCAAACCTCCCGTTCGCTTGGCTTGAGCGAAGGCCATGCGTCATTTGAGAGTGCCGAGTGCGGAAACTCAAGATTGGCTGGCCTTGTGCCGCTCGTCTCACTGGCTGGTTACCACATCGGGAGTTGTTCGCTTAGATGGAGGCTTCAGAGGAATTCCCCTTATGGAGGATGCACCCGATGAGACGGACGCTTGTTGGAAGGGACATTTGCACATTGAATCCGAAGGAAAGGGCAAGGGGCCCGTGCATTGGACGGAGCGCTTACCAGAAGCCTTGCAAGAACTCCCTCCAGAAACATGGCCATCAGCCTATGAAATACAAGGCGACGTCCTTATTGTCAAACTTGAGGGGGGGGCGGCAGTTTATGGAGAAAGCATTGCTGAGGCCATGTTGGAGCAGTTGCCGAACATCCGAGTCATATGCGCGGATGAAGGTGTAAAGGGAGATTTCCGCGTTCGTGATTTGGCCATCATTACAACTCGAGATGGGACAGAGCATACTCGGACAAGAGTACGAGAACACGGTCATTTTGTTTGGGTTGATCCTGCAAAAGCCTATTTTTCAACACGGCTTTCCAGCGAGCGAGAAAAGACATTGACTTCTGTTCAGAACCTCCGCATGCGTCTTGACCGCCCCCTTGTTATCGCCGACCCGTATGCAGGAGTTGGCCCCGCCTTTCCTCTACTTTTTGCAGAACCCGGCTTGATCGAGGGTTGTTTGGCAGGCGATTTGAATCCCGATGCCGTTGACCTTTTGCGATTGAACATTGAATATTGGCAATCAAGGCGGCCAGATGGCCCATTGAAGCAGGTAGAAGCCATTTGCGCCAATGCTCTCCAATGGAGCGAAACACCCTCACTTCTTGGCCAAGCCGATGTTCTGCTGGTCAATTTACCCCACAACAGCCTTGAACACTTACCTGGTTTACTGCCGCTATTACGACGAGGAGACCCTGTTTTGATTCGTGGTTGGGCCATTCGCGAACGTGAACACCTTGCCGACGATACAGACAACCTGAAACGTCTTCTTCACGACCATGGTGCGATAGACATCAAGGTTGACCTCGCTGAAATCAAAGGGTTCTCTACGTCAAAGTGCTTTGTCGCATTTGAATGCGATTTTACATTATGAACCAAGCGTTCACTTCATGAAGCCCGCCCGTCTCGGCGTATCATGGACAACATCGTGAAGTGCGAATGCGGAGCAAGCATTGACATCGCCGGTGCAACACCTCGTAAGGACGGAACCAAGGTTTGGTGCCGAGTTTGCGGAACCGTAACGCTCCACCACCGCCGCTGATTCATTCATCGTGTTCTTCAGTTCGGTCTTGGCGCAATCCTGCCAGTCCGACCAAGCACATAATTTCAACAAGCCCGACTGGCATGGGCAAAAATTGCTTTGATTCGATTTCTTCCTCAGCAGGAGGATTAAACGCCATTGAAATATCGTAAGCATCAGGTTCAATCAGAAACCAATCCAGGTCACGAGGCAAGTCGGCCGTCAAGAATTCATGGTCTTCTTGGTTGACCAAAAAATCGTCCTCAATTCGTATTCCAAACCACCCTTCCAGATATATGCCTGGTTCAATCGTGATGGCGTCATAAGGTGCAAGGGGCTGCTGATTGTACGAAAGTCCGAACAGCGGGTCGTCGCTTCCGCCGGAGAGTAGGGGCGGTTCATGGACACAGACTCCAAATCCATGGCCGAGTGAATGGATGAAGTTGTCACCAAACCCTTGCTCTTCGATGTGGGCGCGGGCAATATCGTCCAATGCCCAAGCAGGCGTACCCGCTTCAATCAGCGGGAAGGTGAGGTTCTGCGCGTCGTAAACAGCCATGTATGCCTTGATGATGGTTTCATTTGTGGTTCCTCCAACCACGTAACTTCTTGTAACATCACTGACCCAATCGTTGACTCTTGCCCCAAGGTCAACGACAACAACATCGCCAACCTGTACTTGTTTTGGGCCCGCCCCATCATGTTCTGGATCGCCATGGGGGATGGCCCCATTTGCACCTGATGCGACAATTGTGGAAAAGGAAGGCCAATCGGGATTGGAACCGTTCTCGATCATGGCCCTGTCAATTTCATCAGCGATGGTGCGTTCACTAAGTTCAGCCCCCATAAGTACCTGCCAGAGCATTTCTCGAGCTACGTTTTGTCCAATGCTGGCCAACCGCACAGATTCACGAATGGATTCATCTTTGTTTGGAGATATGCCCGTTGGGGCGGGGAATCCACCGTTGAGCGCCCGCTCCACTTCAGTTTCGCAGGCCATTGTTGGCGGCAACGTTGCAATCATTAGAGAGAGAATCACGCCTATCATGAGACTCCTGCGCATGACTTAGCGAAACCCCCTCCCCTCTTTGTTGCATCGGCATGTTCAAGGTCGTCCCTCTACCGCCAAGGAAGTAAGGTGGCGTTGATGTCAGAAAAACCTCTTGTGATTGATGTTGTTGACAACGGAGGGCAATGGACTCACCGAGAGTGGCGTATGTTGCGCTACCTCAAAGTGGATACAAAAATCATTGAAAACACGACGCCGGTTAGTGAAATGCGGGAACTTGACGGGCTCATCCTTTCTGGAGGAGCTGCACGAGTCGGTTTGACGGGAGAGTTGGGTAATTGTGCGGCATTCTTGGAACTTGACATTCCGATTCTCGGCATATGCGCCGGCCATCAATTTATGGCTCGGCATTATGGAGGAGATGCCCGGGAGTCGCCAGAACCTGAATTTGGAGCAATGGAAATCAATCTTGAGCGAGAGGGTGGGAAGATATTCGCCGGCACTGAACAAACTCAGACGGTCTGGGAGTCTCACAATGACGAAGTGCATGAAGTACCTGAGGGCTTTTTCATCACTGCAAGCAGCCCATCCTGTAGGGTTCAAGGCATGGAAAACGAGGCAGGTAACCGTTTTGGGCTCCAGTTCCACCCCGAGGTGAACGATTCTGAATTCGGCAAAGAGATGTTTGAAAATTTTGTCCGAGTCTGCAAGGAAAACAAGAAAAACCGGCAAAAATAACCCCCCTCCCTCATCAATAGGCTTAATATGGACTAAAAACCGCCCCAAATCAATGTCCGTTAAACGACGCTCCCAATCCGGCCTACTTGTGACCCTCCTGATGCTGACTGCACTTGCTCCAATTACCATGGTCCAAGCCCAACCCGCATCGCCCTCAGAATTCTATTATGGGGTTGAATACGATTGGTCCAGCCTTGACGACGATTTTTCCAACTTGAGCGGCTTAAACATCGACGAACTCCTCATCGAAATTATGGCTGATGCCGATGATGCTGGATTCAACTTGGATGTTGGGCAATTAACTACCGGCTCTTCTAACGTCTATGTTCACCAAACAGAAGACATCACCATGCAAACCATCCAAGACAGTAACGGAGATGATATCGAAGTGTGGAGTCGAACCAGCGATGTTGTTCTACGACACGGTATTCTCTTTGACGGGGTTCTCCTAACTGACTGGGACGAAGCAGCATCATTTGGTGGCGATGCGAATTCCATTGACATCGACGTGATCAGCCAGTTTGAGAACGTTCTCACCGTGGACATTCTTTACACAGAGTACCTCACTGATGACTACAATCTTGTAGGCGCCGACATGGATCTTGACATGACTGTGAGTGCTGACATGTCGCTTGATGTTGATATTGCACTGGAAGGCGGCGGAGAAGAACTCGCTGTTGACTTTGCTACAGGAATCAGCTTTGGGTACAGCATGGAATCAACCGATGCGGTCTGGCGCCTTGACGCTGAAAGCCCAATTTACATCGAGGCTTCCGACAATGACGAGACAGATTGGTATTGCACCGATGACGAGGATGATTACGGAGTTTGGGACGATTGGGGCCAAGCTGAGGTTGCTGACCTTTGCGGAGAAATAGATGGAACCTACACTGGCGCAGCCGATTATGAAATTTACTTCACAGGACTCCCAACCGAAGAATTTGGACTTGACTCTGGTGAATTTGATTTGACGGTTTCCGATGCATTCGCGCACTCGGGCACCTACGATGGGGCCTTTGAAGGAAATGCATACTTCTCAATGGAAGGTGATTTGGAAGGAAACGAATATGAGGTCGACCTCGGAAACGGTGAAACCGTTGAAGCTCTCGCTTGTGTGGATTGCCCCCCAGGGAATCCGGTAATGTTTACCATGGTAGGCAATGTTCTTGCACAGAGCACCCTATCTTTCGGTGAAGAAATCGCTGAAGACCTTCAGGCGAGTTTCGAGGATTCTATTGTTGATACCATCTTTGACGAATGGGCTGGCAGTTTGGCTGAAGGAACGGATGACTCGGGCTGGGACCCTTATGAAAATCAATGGCAGTGTGACGATGGGTCTTGGATTTACCAATGGTATGTTAACGATGGGTATGAACACTGCCAGGATGGCTCTGACGAGCAAGAAGTTTACATCAACACCTACTTCCAAAACGACGAATTAAATTACTATGGAAATATTGACGTAATGGAGTTTAACCTCGACGGTGAAACGAGTATGTTCACCTGTGACGATTCTAATGAACTTGAATGGCAGGATGTCAACAACGGAGAAAACGATTGCAGCGGTGGCGAAGATGAACAAAACCAAGACGGAACCCACATGTTCACCTGCAAGGATGGAACGGATATTTCATGGGACAACATCAATGACGGAACAGGTGATTGTTCAGAAATGGAAGACGAAGGAGCAGTCGAATTTTACCGTCTTGAGATTTCAGTAAGCAACGACGAAGGCACAGTGATGGGCCTTGAAGAGTTCACTGTCTGCGATTCTGTGCATTGGGACGTTTGTGATTATTCCTCCGATGACTCCTACATTTACGGTTCGTTCATGATAACTTCCCCTTCCCTTGGAGAGAATACCTTCTGCAGCAACGCCGCCATGAAGACTGCTTCAGGGGCCACGGTGTCGGAAATGGGCGCAGAGTGCAAAGAAGAGTGGATCGGTCCGAGCCTATACATGGACGTATGGAGCGAAGGAATGACCCTCTACTACGAAGGAGAAGTCTACGGCACAAGCGAGGGTGTTGATCTCGTTATTAGCGTGCAAGATGACAGTGGCACTGAAGTATCTTCAACGACCGTATCGCTTGACGATGAGGAGACGCAATACGAAACGGTTGGCGACGAATTTGATGTTTCCAACGAGGGCGACTATTGCGTCGTTATGATGCTTGTTGAAACAGGAGAGACCGAAGCCTTTGACACCATAGAGAGATGTGAAGAAGTGAGTACTGAAGGCGAACCAAGTGACCGCCTCATGGCGATTTTGGAAGCATTCAGTGAATCCAGCCTCGAAAATGTTGCTCAAGACTTTGCCGACCATCTTAGTACTACTTTTGAAGACCTTGAAGAAAACGAAATTCCTGAATTCCCTTACTCTGATGGTATGTGGGCTCCGTTGTGGAGTAGTGAGCATGCTACAATCATCGGCGTTGGACTTTACGCTATGGATGACGATGGGGAAAAGTACGTCATCGCTGGACCAGCAACAACTGGATACAGTCAAGACTTGCCTATGACCTTCATGTCCATTCGTTACTTGACCGGAGCTCCCGCCGAAGAAGCACAAACAGAGATGGCCGACTTTGAAGACCTCGGTGATATTGTTGATGTTGAAAACCATGACCTCTCCGCTCTCGAAGACGCACTGGAGCAGGCTGGTGCCGATGTCTCGGAACTTGGCCTCGATGAAGTCGGTAACGACGGAGATGGCGGAGATGGAACCGTAGTACCAGATACTGCAGAAGATGTTGCAGAAGATGCAGGACTTCTTCCATTCCTCTCTCCACTTTCTGTGTTGGCTATGGTTGGTATTGCAGCCCTTGCTGGCAGCAACCGCCGTCGTGAAAACAACGAGTGACTCAAAAGGCACGAACGCTAGGCGGCTTCCATGAGGCCGCCCCGTCCACGCGCTTTCGCTGGCTCAGGCGTCGTGCGTTTGGCCATCACTGCGTTGCTTGCAGTCCATGTATTCATTTCAGCATGGTTGGTTGCAACCGTTGAAGCATCCTACACAGAAGGGCGACCAGCACCAACCGAGTTTCATTCGCTGGTGGCGATTGATAATGAACAGACGCTCATCGATGTTCGTATTGAGAGAGCAACCTCATTCTTTCTGTACACCCTACAACGTGATGACAGCGCTACTGTACCAGTAAATTCAAGCGATAGCGACAACGCTACGGTTGCCGATGAATCAACAAATACAGAGGATTCTGAATCAAAAGGAAACGAGAGAGATTGGCTCAAATTAGGGCGTGATTTCATCAAAATATCCCTTGTCATTCTTGTTTTGAGCGAACTTATCATGATGGCTTCGTGGAAGTGGCGCCATTACCTTCGCGCATTTGCCTTCGCATTGACTCTCGTGGCCTTTACTGCGTTCCCATTGTGCTATGTTGCGAGTTTGGGAGATGGTGACGATGAGGGGTCAAAGGCAGGCAGTGCGCCAGGTGCAGAACTTGAGACTCAATCCTTTGTTCATACAGAGGACTCATTTGGACTCAAACCGATTTGGATTGGGATTGAACTCCAAGCCGACTTCTCAGGTTACGATCTTGGCTTGGTTGATGAGGAAGACCGAGCAGGTGTAATCGCTGAGCCGCCAGAGGAAAACGAGACGGGAGGGAAATCATTTGTTGCGTTTGAATCAACCTTTAACATCGAGCTCGGGAAGAATTTAGACTCCCTTCTCGTCTTACCCTTGATGTGGTATTTTCTGCCTGCACGTCCTATTAACCGTGAAAAAAAGACATACGAAACTCTCCTTGAAGAAGAGTGAGGCGCCCACTCCGGGAATTGAACCCGGGTCGCAGGAATGACAATCCTGCATGATAACCTCTACACCAAGCGGGCAGATTTAACCCGTCGGGGGCGCAACCGCTATTTAAGCCGCGCCATGTGGGGGAATTGGGTGCTACCATGGCGAAACCGAAAACATCAGCAGAAATCGCACGAGAAGAAGCTGAAAATAACCAATTAGAGAATATGCTAGGCGGAGCTTTTGGAGACATATCCGAGCTCGAACAACAGCCTGATGAGGAAACAAAACCCGTTCAAACAAAGGATGAGGCTCCTGAGGAAGGCCAAACAGCCGTAGGCGAAGCAGCAGAGGATTCACCCCTGCCATCAACGTCTGATGATGAACCAACAGAACCAACTCCTTCTAGCCCTCCATCCGGCCCACCCAGCGGCCCTCCATCCGGTCCACCCAGCGGTCCTCCATCCGGCCCACCCAGCGGCCCTCCATCCGGTCCACCCAGCGGCCCTCCATCCGGCCCCCCTAGCGGTCCTCCATCCGGCCCACCCAGCGGCCCTCCATCCGACCCTCCATCTAACTCAACGTCTTCCGAGGAGCCAGAGGAAGTCCCAACCGAACTTCCTAGCGTTGAAGAAACAACAGAGATGGAACCTTCTGCAATCGTGGACGAAACCACCGCCGAGCCAGAAGAAGACCCCACCGTCACTGAATCTATGCCAGCGAGCGAACCAGAGCCAATGCCAGAGCCTCAGCCTAAAGAATCTGAAGAACCAACCGCAAAAAATGAGGAGAATTCCGGAAAACCCGTTGAAGTCATTCCTCCATCCGCAGAACCCTCAGAGGCCATGCTCAACGCACTGGCGGAAAAAGAGGCGGAGCTTGAAAGGCTTCACATGGAAAATGCCCGCCTGCGCCAATCTGTTGTTGGAGCAACTGAGGTCATTGAGCAGTTGGAGGAGCCGCCCATGCCCCCTCTTGTGGAAAATAACATTGTCATCCCCGCTCACGTCGTTTCTGACTTTGTACGCATGGGGAGGCAACTTGACCGAGAACATTTGATTCGAGCCACAATGGGAAGTTTGGCTATGATTTCTCCCGATCAACCTAACATTATGGTATCAAGTCGTCATATGGCTATGCTTCCTAGAATGAACGAACGAAGTTTGTGTGCCGGTCAACTTGGGGGAACTTCGCCACGAGGCTCCCCTACCGATTGGCACGTAATGGAGGTCATTCTTGCGTCGGTATCGGTGGTAACTGGTGGGCCTGCAGCAGTCATTCACATGCATGCGCCTCACACAACCACTGCCAGTTGTGAAAAGGACCTTGTATTACTCAATCCAATCGATGAAGTCGGTAAACATCACATCGGAAAAATCATCATTGTAGACCCCGATGACGAGCAGCCCGATGATTATCTTCGCCAAGTTCGAGAAGCACTTACTCAAGGAAACATGCGTTGTGTTGTTGTCCGTGGCAACGGCGCCTACGCAGTTGGTGCAGATTTTGACCAAGCATGGGCTAATGCTGCTATCCTTGAGCACAGCATGCAAATCCATCTCTTGAGTCGGCAAGCCAACCTCAAACTTTGATGTTTATATCCGGTTAGAGGCCTCAACTTCTGTGGAGTTGAAATGAACACCGTGACAGAAACAATCTTGGTTTTTTCCGAGGTTTATATGTGGTCGGAGTTTCTTCTTCTCAAAGGTGGAAACCATGGACAATACATTTGAAGTAGAAATCGCAGACAAATCTGGCCACAGTGTGGTTCAGATGACCCAAGAACAAATCGTTGAGAAGGCCGCAAGCGCCCCAGGAACCTGGGTGTTCGTTAACGACCAACTCGTCAGTACCGCTGACGTGGCCGACATGAACATTGACGCAGGCAGCCGCATCCGCCTCATGCCCGGCTTGGTTGGTGGCAACGCCCCAACCTTCAACGTCGAAATCGCAGACAAGTCCGGTCACTCCGAAGTGGTCATGACCCAAGCTGAAATCGCAGACAAGGCTCAAAGCGCCCCAGGAACCTGGGTGTTCGTTAACGACCAACTCGTCAGTACCGCTGACGTGGCCGACATGAACATTGACGCAGGCAGCCGCATCCGCCTCATGCCCGGCTTGGTTGGTGGCAACCACTGCTGAGGCATACATGTCACCCCGTAGCGGCCATACTTGGTCTGGTTCAGAAGATGATGATCTTATTGAAAATCTTGAGAGCCAATGCTGTCTGAATGAAATAGCACGTTTGCATCAACGCACGGCTTCTGCCGTACGTTCTCGAATCGCCTATCTTTACGAGACTGGTAGACTTTATGTGATGGCTCCTGCAACTCTTGACGAACTTATTCGTGGGCGTTCGCGACAAACAGGTTCAAAACGGGATGCACGGTCGCGGTGAATGGAGAGAGACATTATGGTTGAACTCGTAGATTACAAATGCGCAGACTGTGGAAGCCTGGAATCGTTCCATCGAGAGCGAAACGGAATCAGCTGCAAGGCTTGCGGTTCCCGTATTTTCATGAAACTCCGCCGTCACGGCACCAAGCGCATTAACGCTGAGTGAGATTTTATCTTCTCGCAGAGTTGAAAGACCTTGGTCAATTTGCTGTTAGTATGACGATGTGGCTTGAGCAATACCAGCCACGCTTTTTTTCGGAACTCGTCGCTCCAGAAGGTTTGATTCAAACTCTTGAGAGGGCTGCCGTTGGCTCCAACCCCCCTCATCTCCTCCTTTCGGGCCCGCCAGGCTGTGGAAAAACTGCTGCTTACCGCCTCGTCTGTAGACAGGTTCTCGGCCCGGCTTGGTCGTCGACAACACACGTTCTTCAAGCACGAGATCTCGCGAAAACTGCTGGAGCAATGGCCAAGTTTGAGGCTTTCTTACGTCCAGAGGGTTCAGGGTCAGAAGATACGCTTGCTGGCCGAACGAGTCTTGATGCCTTTGACCACTCCATGAGCCTCACAGGCGATGGAACTCCACCTCCATCCGGACAAGAATCACCACGCGACCCATCATCCGGACGAGCTCCAGTGTCACGAATTATCGTTATTGAAGACGCCGACTATCTCGGTCATGCACGCCAATCGTACTTGCGAAGAATGATGGAAGAAAGCAGCCGAAGTGCACGATTCATCTTCACAACACATACCCCCTCAAGAATGATTGAGGCACTACGCAGCAGAGTCCAGCATGTCCGCATTCCCACTCTTTCACGGGTAATGATTGAGCAACGACTGAACACAATCCTTGGAAAAGAAGGGCACGATGCAGCGTTAGGCTTGGTTGGCGATGTAGCCCACGTAGCCAATGGGAATCTCAGGAAGGCCATCTTCATGATTCAACTGCTCGCACAACGGGATTTGTTGAACGACCGTAAAAATGTACAAACGCTCATGGCTAACACCTCACTTCGCGAAGTTCAGCTCATTCTTGAGGAGGCTCTTCGAGGACGAGTCCATGATTGGCGATGGGAAAAGAAGGGTGAGAAGAACAGCCGAGTATTGAAAGGGGCCATGGGGGCTTTGGACCAAATGATGAATGCACATGATATGGATTCAAGAGAGGTCGTCGATCGCTTTCATCGATTTTTGACGGCGGGTCGCTCTCACTTTGACCCCAAGTTGCTAACGGCACTCTTGAACGCCCTGTCACTTTGCGATATGTCTCTGCAACGCTCTGCACAAGGGCGTATTCAACTTGAAGCGTTCTTACACCGAGTTGCTGAAATCGGCGTAGAGCACGCAGAGCAATAACCATCGGAAGCATCTTGAAACATTGTCCATCACATTGGATTGGGCGTGTAGCACAGCTGGATAATGCACCGGCCTCCTAAGCCGGAGATCGCGGGTTCGAATCCTGCCACGCCCGCTTTTTTATTTGGACAAGAGCCATATTCAACAATGTATACGCAGGTACGGTGGCGAAGTGAAAGCGGGAGAAGAGGTTGAACTCGCCGCAGCCCTGCCAGACCCTTACGGGCATGGATTTGACCGAACCGAAAATCCGCTTCAGCGAACCGTTGAGAAGTGGCAACGGCAAGAAGAACTTCGTATGAAAGTTGGCACCTTTGCCCGCAAGCGCCTTCTTCTATTACTTCGGTTATTATTGGGGCTGAGTGTTGCTATTGTTGCTCTCGTTTCCGTCCTCTTTCCAGAAACTGCGCCACCAAATCCGGGCTATGTGATTTTGTTCTGGCTAGCGCCCCTTTCACTGTGCATCCTCCCCCCACTTCTCGCAGGAGAAGCAATGTGGCAGTCCATTCAAGCGAGAATCTCTCTCAGAGAAATTGACGATGAAGCCATTGGCGGAAAACTCTCATTGCGCTCTCAACCTGGAATGGACCGAATTTTGGAAGGGTTAACAGATGTCCGCCGCCATAATTCAGTCAATGCGTTACTGGCGTTCAGTGCTGTATTTTTACTTGGCCTTGGGACGGTGATTACAGAAGATTCGTTGGTTTGGAACCTGTCTTTCCTTGTAGCAATGACGCTTGGTTTTGCCCATACATTTCACTCCTATTTCACCACCGACGCAGTACGCCAACAAGGCGACAAAATGCCCTGTTTGGTGCACCATGCACCAACTCACCACCCAACCCAACTCGGTTCTATCTTGGGAGAACTCATCGTCCTCCATCTCGACCCCGACCTTTACTTGGAATGGCTTGAATGGCTCAACGAATTTAGAGACAGCATCCTCCCAGGCTACGATAAAGATCAGTCATGGGAGCGAGTATTGTACATTCTTCATCTCCATGCAAATGATGAGCTTGACGATGAGAAAGCAATGGTTGAACTAACAGAATTTATTCGGCCTGATGCATTAAGTGAAATTTTACTCGACGAATCCTCCAAATTCAACTGGCGCTCTCTTCAACGCCTTCTAGAACACGCCCGAGTTTGGCAGCCTAGTGCGTTCAGGCTTCTTGAGCGGCTTCAACTTGATTTGTTATCAGGCTCGCCCATGCTTCTTCGCTCACCTTGGAGAATGGACGTCGCCTTGGATTCTGAATGTGAGGAAGGAACAGGTCACCTTTTCATCGCTCTAAATAACCAATCCTTCAAATCCACGGTCGCACGAATAGAAGTTGTTTGCCCGGGAGGCGAACCGGTCGTTCGCGACCACCGCTTTGAACTCCAACCTTGCCCCCCTCCACGTCACTCGGTTCAACTCAACGCCACAGGTGAAGACGATGCTCTGGATTGGGTCCCGCGATACCTGCAAAAAGGTGTTGTTCTATGGCTTGGAGTGGCCTGGGGCGGGAAATTACAGGGTGAGCGCTACGTACAAGTTATTCTTCGGGACGACGAAGGCGTCGTGATAGAATCTCGCGTCTTACGAACCATCGTGAAAAACCGTAACAGCAGTCATTACAGGCAGAAGAACAAGAAGTTGGAACAAGCGCGTTCCTGGTCCTCAAAACCGCTTCCTAAAACCCATTTGTGAACAAAAAGCGACAGTAAAAATTACTGTTTGTTGCAGACAAAAGAAGCGCGCTCCTTATGGCGGGCCGACACTTCGGCAAAAATGTCGGAAGTGAAGTCATGGAAGCATGGGATGTCATCGTTTTGGGAGACGGCCCGGCAGCATTGCATGCTGCTGCCGAAGCTGCGAAAGAAGGAGCCAACACGTTGTTGATGTCAGCGACAGGGCTCGGAGAACCTGGAATGGCTCCGCTTACTGGACTTTCAGCCTCACTTCAAGAGTCCAATAACCGCAGTCATCGCGAGGATACTATCCGTTGTGGTGAATTCCTTTCCGACCAAGACATGGTGTCAACAACTACAGCAAAGGCGGTTAAGATCGTCGACTTGCTTGAGCGCCGAGGCTTGAATTTCCGCAGAGACGCACAAGGTCTCCCTATGGTTCGGAAAGCCCTTGGGCATTCACAACCAAGAAACGTTGGTGCAGGAAGTACCACCGCTCGTGAATTGCAGCAAATTAGCGAAGAACAATGCATGCGCCATGGCGTCATACGCAGAGGCGACCAAATCCCCCTCACGCTGGTTCACAACAACCAAACCGTAACCGGGATAATCGCCCTTGACATGGTAAACGGGCGCGTCATTGGCTTACAATCCAAAGCCGTCATCATCGCTGATGAAGGCTTTGAAGGCGCATATACAAGCGGAATTTCCGGCTTGGGTATGGACATGGCCTTCAGGGCCGGCGTCCCACTGCGAGACATGGAGTTCGTCATGAAGCACCCCCTCGTCATCAAGGGGACCAACCTCTTCCTTCCACTCGACCTTCTGTCTGACGGAGCACGAATCCACGAAGGAAGCGGCGCCCCGATTGAAGTTAACTCGATGAGCCCGGTTGAGGCTTGCGCAGCCATTGAAGCGGCAGTCCAACCCGTTCTTGATGCAAGGGAAATGGGTTCCAACGCCGCATGGTGGGGGTCAATCTTCCGTCTTGTCAAGCAACGAACAGGCATTGACATGAATCGTCAAACCGTTGCACTTGAGCCTGTAGCGGGCCATACAATTGGTGGATTGCCTGTAGACCTTAACGGCCGATGTGTTGTCAACACTTGGGCTCGCTGGTTCACTGGGCTTTACGCAGCTGGCGACGCAGCCTGTACGGGAATGCATGGGGCAGCCGCCCTGCCGGGTAACAGGATGCTTGACGGGTTATGCTCTGGACTTGCAGCGGGGGCCCACGCTGGCCAATGGGTCAAAGGTCGCACCTTTGGCTCCCCAGATGCACTGACATCTTCTCTTGAACAATCATCTGCAGACCTTTCAGCAATGCTCGGGGATGGAGAAGGGACACATGTTGTTCGTTGTGGGACCGTAATGTCCTCAGTTCGTGCAGCACTTGCCGCAACTTCGGATTACACGCATGATTCCCTTAGCAATCTTTTGACCAAACTTGAATCTGCTTCGGTCGCAGCAGAGTCGATACATCTCGACCAGGCTTCGCTCATCGCTAATACGAACCTCTTGGAAATTTTCAGAACACAAGCATCGGTACGAATGCTCATCGCATCAACTCAATCGGGAATGGCCCGCAAAGAGTCACGAGGAACATTCCAGCGTAGCGATTTTGAATCATCAAATGAAGACCTTCTTCATCACAACACGGTAGACCACCTTGGGTCAATTGGAACCCTTGCTCTCAAGAAAGGAGAGGGTGGGCACTGGGTACTTCCTCCACAATGAAGAAAGACATCGTAGTTCTCGCTTGAGACAATGGTGACCCTCTTTGATAATATTCTGCGGGGTGAAATCCCATCTCACTTTGTCTCAGAAGGTGAACACTGGTTTGCCTTTCTTGATATATTTCCTCGGCGGTCCGGGCATACTTTGGTCATCCCACGCCGCGGAGTTCAACGGCTAAGTGAATTGAATTCGGACGAACGCGGGGCATTGATGGAAGGGGTTGCTGAGGTGCAACAGATCCTCGGGCGGCATTTTTCCACTTCTGACTTCACCGTTTGCATCCACGACGGCCCACTGGCGGGACAAGAAGTCCCCCACGTTCACATTCACGTCATCCCTCGTACAGAGGGCGACGGCGGGGCGACTTTGATGGCTATGTGGCCCCCACAAAGCGCAGGAGAACCAAACCACTCGGAACTCGCACGCCTATCTTCCGATTTACAAGGAGGAGGCAAGTAATGGCCACGATTGTCACTGAAGAGGAAGAGTTGGTACACAATGGGGAAACACTCCCCATCCTTTCTTCTTCGGCTAAAAACATGCGAATGGACAAACTCCTTGCTACGCCCCTTCCAACATATGATTCAACAATTCCAGGTTCGTATTTCTGGACTAAGGTGGCGTTTTGGATGTGCAGGCGGGTTGCAGCCATCCAATTCAGGACCACATCATCTACCCGTGAAGCACCATTGGAACAAGGCGGCGGCGGCTCAATGTGTTGCGCTTGGCATACCAACGGTCTCATGGACCCACTTGGGGTTTTTCTTCACCATCCGAAAGAATTTGTTGTTGGCGGAAGGCACGATCTAGTGACTCGACCTCTTCTGGGTTGGTGGACACGAAAACTTGCCGTACAGCCAGTTGTGCGTAAAGCAGAATTGCTCCGAGGTGGATGCACGGAAGATGAAGCACAGCACATCAACGGCCGGTCGCTTCTCGCCCTTGCCAGTGGAATCACTCACGGGTTTGGCTGCGTCCTCTTCCCCGAAGGAACGAGCCACGACAACTCGCACATGATACGGTTCCGAACCGGACCGTTTCGAACTGTTCTAGCAGCCGCAGCCCTCGCAAAAGCAAACAACCTCCCCATGCCAACGCTTCTGCCTGTAGGATTGCATTACCGTCGTCGTGAATATTTCCGAACCGACAAATACATTGAGTTTGGAGAACCCCTTGCTCTACCTGAAGAAAGCATACCCGATGAGTTAGTAGAGGCAGTCGCCAAAGGCAGTTGGGTGGAACCTCCTGCAGAAATGGTGTTTGCAGTCCGTGACAAACTCCAAGAAAAATTACCGGAATATACCGCTCATACTGACTCATGGGAGGAGCATCGAGGAGTTCACCTTCTTGCCCATGTGGAGGCCAGAATGAACAATACCCCGCTTGCTACATGGCAGGATGAAGTTCACGCTGCACGTGTCGTAAAAAATAAAATGAGAACTCCCTCAAATGCACTTCCTCCGCTACCCTTGGAAGGCGTGCGCATTGCTGATGCAACCGAAGCTGCCGAAATTTTAGAGAACCAAGGGTTGGACGGGCGAGACCTCAATTCAGCGGGCAATGGATTGCGCCGGGCAAATCCACTTCACATAGTGCCAGTGTTTCTACGAACCCTTCTCTTTTTGACGTTCCTGCCATTTTCCGTAACCTCGTTGGGATTCCAGGTTGCCTTGGGCCGCCTTCTTGGCGATTCAACCGACGAAGGGCTGGATGCTCGGACGAGTTATCAGTTCCTGGCAGCATTCTTCGGGTCACTCCTCGTTTGGCCCCTGATTGCAGCATTATGGCTTGGGGCGGCATTCATGTTCCATGAATCTCTCACCTCACTTGTAGGATTTGATTGGCGAATTGCTCTTGGCGAATCGGGTATGCTTCGTTTTGTTGCAGCAAGCCTGGCGTATCTTGCCCTTTTCCCGGTATTTTGGTTCAGTGGCAAAACATTCTCGTGGACGTGGGATGATTACGTAGACTCCCGTAAAGCATGGCGACGACGATGGATGAAGGACGACGACCGACAAAACCTTACTCGGCTATTGAAAAACCTCCTTGAGGCAAATGAAACCGTGACGAATTCCTAAGGGTTCGGTTCAAACGGGAGGAAGTCCTCGGATGTTCCATGACGCCAGAAGAAGTATCCGACCAACTCAAGCAGTGGTTTACTGAAGAGCGCCTAACTGCAAAGGCACAAAACGATCCAAGAGCCAACGCTCACTTTCTGGTTCGGTATCCTGGTGGAAAGCAAGGGCACATGTTCGCCGTAGTGATTCCAAAAGGCAGAGACCTTGTCGCCGTATCAAGCATGACTCGAGTCGATGAGGGCCAACAAAAAGAAATGAAGGAACACATGGATGATGAAGAAAGTGACTGGAGTGAATGGATTCATGAAAGCAGACTTCATTTGATTCGCTCTGGCGTTGATTGGGTGGTTCACATGGGACATCAAGAAGAGAAGAAACCAGGTCCAATGCAGGCTTTCAACGTGAGCTTACCTATTTGGTTTGACGGGTTAAGCAAGAACGAGTTCATGAACAGTCTACGCAAACTTTGGCTCGCGAAACTAGCCCTTATTCACGAAATCAAGTATTCTTACGGCCCAGGTGTTGGAAAACCGGGTCCCGTAGACGATTGGAAGAAGGCTAAAAGCGGACAAAATCAGCCTCCAATGGATGTCAGTGAAACGAACACGCCACAAGTGGAATACGATGAGAAGATGTCATTTGGTTCAGGATTTGACCCTTCAGAATGGGCTTGATTCGTTCAGCCCCTATGCGGTTCTTTCTCGCCTGAAAACGGGTCACTGGGCTTTGATAAATAAGACCGAAAGGGGACGCGGTTAAGTAGGAAGACACACACCGTTTGACTGTTCTTTCACTAGAGGTGACCATATGAATCAAAAAACAAAGTCAATCAGCCTTGCATCCCTCATGGTATTATCCGTCATGTCCGGCTTGCTTATGGCAAGCGTCAGCGTCGCAGCAAGCACAGTCGTCATTACCGAAGCCGTCCAAATTGTTGACGGAGGGACCTCGTCCGATGCACAAGCATCGGTAGGTTCTGACAGTTCAGGAAACGTTCACGTCGTTTGGACTCGAAACAATCAACACCTCTACTATTCGATGCTCTCGCCTCGTGGAGAAACGCTCATCGATGCCACACAAATAACCAACCCGGGCCTACACAAGATTTGGCATCCGGACATGAAGGTGGATGATCTTGACCGAGTTCACGTTGTGTGGGCCGACAAGTCGGGCCAACACGCCATCATGTACACAGCCCTTAATCCATGGACTACGCCAATGGACGGTTCCGCATCTGATGATGGAACCCTCACCGCAATTGATGATACCATCATTGAACGCCGCTCTCAAAATCGTGATTGGCCAGCCCTAGATATCGACAGCCAAAACAACATTCACATCGTCTGGGAAGACAACTATGACCAACTTGGTAAATTCTTCAACCAACCACAAATTTACTACTCAATGATTCAACCTGTTATTGCATCCGGTGCTATCGTCACGTTGTTTGATGACACACTACTCACGCCCATCATCGGACACAAAGGACATCCAGACGTCGTCGTAGACGCCAACGACTATGTCCAAATCGCCTGGGATGATACTCGCGGAGGTAAAGTCGAACTTGCTTTCATCGTTGACACCTCGGGGTCAATGTACACCGAGTGGGCAGATATCTGCACGGTCGTTTACGGAGGCAACTTTGCCTCTGGAAGTTACTTCCAAGGTATCAAGCCTATGCTTGAAGTAGCAAACATGACCGTTTACGAAACCATCTACGGCCTCGGCAACACTCTACCTGGTGCAGCTAGCTCAGGAAACTGTCAAGGTTACAACCAAAATGCAGGCCCACGAACAACCCCTCTTGGCCTAAACCCCGGTGATGATTCCGGTGGTATTCGCAAACTTCCGGGTACGGTTTACAATGGCAACACTTACTCTGGATATTCTGGAGAAGATTGGGGTCCAGGTTCAAACTGGGCCTGCCTCTCTTGGAAAGACGCTCAAGGAAACGTTCCAGGAAACCCTCCAACCGGTGACGACCACCGTTGGAACCCAAACGCGACAAAGATCGTAATCCCAGTTTCCGATGAAGGACCAAAGGACGGAGACCCGTCCCAACAAGCCGATGACAAAGCTGCGATTCAAGAAGCACACGACAACTGTCTTCTTGCAGGCGTCATCCCTGTCGGTCTTTACGGACAAGGATACGGTGGAGCGGGTAACATCCAGTCTCACTTCATGGACTTGGTTCAGTGTCCAAACGGCATTGTCTCCACGAACACTCGTAACTGCCCAGGAAACACACTTGCCAACACCGATTCAGGCGGCCAAGCATACGAGTTCCCTTCAGGAAGCGGTACCAACCAAATGGCACTTCTCGTTGAAGCCATGGTCTACATTTCTACCAACAACTCTCGTGAAATCTACATGACAGTGCTTGACCCCTATGCAAAGATGAACAACGACCCTTCATTCGTTCCGGGAGCATCAGGCCACTCCGTTAGCGGGCAATCCTACATCGAAGACACAGGCCCCGCTGCAGACGGACACTTGGTTGTCGTGAATGATACGCGTGTTACCATTGACGACGCATACTCCTTCCACCCCTCCATTGGCGTAGACATGCAAGGAAACACGCACATCGCTTGGATGGACGGACGTGATTACGGATTCGAGAAGGATACCAATTACGAAGTTTACTACACAAAGCTGCGACTTCAGGGTGCTGGTATCTGGGACGGTGCTGAAGAAGGATTGTCCACCTACGCCATCAAGAAGATTAACGATATCGCTATCTCCAACGTTGAAGGAAAGAACGGCCTCCCGCCAGCATCTCCTTATGCAGGAAATTCAGTCTTCCCATCATTACTTACCGATGATCAGAACAATGTCCACATCGCTTGGGTTGATTCAGGAAACACCTCAGCGAATGAGGAAATAATGTATGTACGTCTTAATCAAACGGATTTGACTGGGGACGGCCTTACAGCTCTTGACCCTTGGGAGGCTATACCAGTAACCTCTTGGAATTCGAATAAATTGGGACCTAATAGTGGGCGTCAGCCGAGCATTGGAATGCCTCCAGCCTTTTCCAACGATTTGGGAAGTGGAGCACACATTGCTTGGTCCGATACGAACAAGTGTGGTGCTGACGGAAACAACAACCGATTCACGATTTGTTATTCTCACGTACTTACAGGTCAAGTAGACCTTGACTACGAAGAAGGCGAGACCTTCTATCATGTGATTGAACCTGGTGAGCAAACCATTTACAACATGACGATGAACAATTCTACACCTGGGCCCAAGGACTTGGTTGCAGATACCTACGGATTGAACATTTCCGGTGTTCCATTGAACTGGACCGCCAACCTCTACTTCGCTTCCAACCATTCAAGCATCTTCCCAGATACTCCAATTTTCCTCGAAGGTGGAGAGGACATCCGCTTCTACATGCGTGTGCAAGCCCCGTCGATCTACCAGGCAAATGGAGACGAACTTGGTGAGATTAAGGTCACCGCGCAATCCTACAAGGACCCAGCAATTCAGAACGACATCACCACTCTTACCTTGATGGACGTGGTTCACGGAATAGACCTGGATACATCACACAGTATGGCTGATATTGAACAGGGCCAAACGGCAATCTTCTCAATCACGATTACCAACACCGGAAACGTCAATGACGCTTTCGTGTTTTGGGATTCGAACAGTTTGGAAGGGCAGCAAGAATGGCTCTTGCCGTTCGGATGGCAGATTAATTTCCCAACACGGGTAGAACTTGACCCGGGACAGTCTGTAACCAAGAATTTGCAAATCACCGTTCCAACCACTGAAGACCCGGGGGCATTCGTGGTTTATGTCAAGGGCTGGTCTGAAGGCGAGCCGATTAAGTCAGTAGAGAAAGGAACCTACGATATTCTTGAATTGAGTGTCTTTGTATCCATACGTTCAACTGGAAATATTGAATTTGAAATCGATGATACAAGCACATATGTCTTGCCTGGGGAATGCGCAACATACGAAATTGATGTTACCAAGAATTTCGATTCTGGCGACCTTGTCTTCGTGACACCCGGCGCACCCGAAGTAAAGCCAGACGGCATTAACATGGATGCATGGACCATTGAGAACTGGGTTGTTGGTGTCGACTTCTCGGATGCCTCAAACAATCCAGACGCAGCTCTTGGAGTACCTCTTCCTTGGACCATCTCAGGCGGAGATGAATCTGTGACAAAGTCCGTTAGTGTGGATGTGTGCGCTCCAACCAATGCAACAGCAGGCCTTGGGCCAGCAGTTACGGTCAAGGCTTACCTGGAAGGGTACCCCCGTATTTCGGATTCCGTCATCTTATCCACGAACGTCATCCATGAATATGTTCTAGATGCTGGCATTGACCCAGATATCGGGTTAGAAATTGATGTTAACCCCGGCGACCAAATCACTTTACCGATCACTGTTGCAAACGATGGAAACGGGCCGGACCGATTTGATTTCCGCCTTGCCCGTGTGACCGATGCCTTTGGCGTTGATGTTATCTGGGACATTGACATCCCTCGCGATGGTTTGATGGAACTTTCGCCCGATACCTACCAGGCGTTTGACGTCCTCATGAACGTTCCAAACAAGGTTGACGCCGGCGAATATACGGTCATCCTCCAAGCATATTCAGAAGAAGCCTATCCTGACTCAAGCGGACGAGAAACCCGTCTTCGTGATACCATTGAAATGTCTGTCACCGTGAACGAATTCCATGACATGCAAATCTCAATGGACCCGAGGGTAGACAACGCAGTCAAGACATCTGCACCAGGAAAGATTGTCCGATACACGTTCAATGTCACCAACAACGGAAACGTCCCCGACGTCCCATCCATGAACAACCACACTGCACAACGTGACGGTGATGAATTGGTCTGGCAGACCCTTCCAGGCATGAACATGCTTGATGGGTGGAGTGTTGAGTGGTACATGCTCAAGCAAATCAGTGCTGATGTCGTTATTGAGGAAGCATGTGTAGAGGAAGTATCGACTGCCTCCTCATTCCCTGAAGACTCCTGCGTCTACTTGACTGACTTAAACGAGTACCGTCTCCCTGAGATGGCTCCATATGAAGTTGCTTCAGTGGTTGCTGCTGTGTCCATCGGAACAAATGCGAAACTTGACACCCGAAACCTCGGTTTGAAGGTGGTTTCAATGCACGGAGACATGGAGAACAACGGTGACCATGATGATTCCCCAGAATGGAGCGGAGATGACTTTGACACCAACGAATTCATTGTCACACTTCGTCTACGTGCTCCAAATTTGGAAATCAAGGAAATCATTACTCCGCCATCTTACAGCAGCGAAGTTGACTCCACCATCCCGATTGGTATCATTTTGCAGAACACCGGTAACGTCCACGCAACGAACATTGAAATTGTTCTCTGTGAGTACGACAAGGTCAACGACCAAGACACCATCAAGGAAATTCGCAAGAACGGCTGTGATGAAGAACGCATCGTCATGCGCCAAGTTGTTGGAGCACTCTTAGCCCCAGATGCTACCGAAGATGCAAAGGAAATCGAACTTTACCTCCTTTACCCTGTTAGTGCAGGAAGCAAAGGTGTCTATGTTGTGGTTGACCCAATGAACGAAATCGTAGAGTCTGATGAACGTGACAACGTGAAAGCCGTTGGAGAAGCTCTTGAATCTGACAGCCCGTTCTTCGACGTGGCTGGTGAAGTGATTGGAAAGACAGCGCTGCCGTTTGCAGTGATCGTTCTTACCGTCGCTCTGCTCGGCGTGGTTTACCTTGTTGGTAAAGGCCGCCGTGACGATGTCAACAAGCGTCTTGCAGAACAGTCGTCGCTTGTCTCGGTTCTTTCCGAAGAAGACGTCTAAGGATCAAACAGCCTTCGGGCTTAGTTTGAACCTGGTCCAAGGTACCAGCGCAACTCTGTGTTGAGCGGAGCCGCTATGATGTGACCTGAACGGCGGGCGATTTGACGTTCAAGTTGAGAACGGATGGTTTCAATCATTTCACTCACGTTGGCTTCTCCGACCAATTCATTTCGAATAAGAGAGGTTATGTCAAGCCTATCTCCACTGGCTTCAACCATCGACTGTACGATGGTGCGCTCTTCATACTGGGTAAAGTCGGCTTCGACTCCAGCAGATACGCGCTGACGGATGTGTTGATGGAGTGAGACCAATGCATCGCGTTGTGCATCCAAGTCATCCATCACCTGGGCAAGTGTTCGTAGGTGGGCCAATCCTTCTGCAACGGCTATTTTTTTCCTACCGCTCAACGACTCTGCAATCGGCACGGAGGCCTTCGGTAATTTTGGAGAAAGGCGCATAGGTCCGCCTTTAGGCAGTTTACGCGTTTCACAACGAAAGAGGTCTGGGCCGAGGTCGATGTGGACTGAGAAAGCCCTGTCCACGCTGTATACAGTTCGCGGCGGCCCGCCTTTTTCCGAAGGAACCTTAGCCTTGGAAACCAATCCGCCCTTTTCCAATTCAGTGAGGTGTTTAACGACAGCAGGCTGACTTACCCCGATGAGTTGGGCAAGCTGCATGGCGTAATGCGGCTCTCGAACCAATCGCTCTACAATATGGCGACGTATCTTATTTTGAAGCAAGTAAAGTGCCGTATCGAGGTCCGTCATCTTCTCAACCTATGGTTGGGTAGTGCTCAGACCTCTATGAACTCACCGATTTGGTTATTGTTCATCCCAGTCCTTCCAACCGTTATTCTTTTCAGCCGAGGTAGAAGTGTTGGTAGAAGTTCTTGCAGTGGGTCTTTCCTTCTTTTTCTCGGAAACTGCTTCGTTCGCCACAACACCCTCATCCCAGGAGTAGATAGCCGCTGCGTTAGCAGCCTCAGCCTCAACTCGCTCGGGTTGTTCCCCTTGATAGCGGTCGGTTCGCGCATGTTCTTGTGCCGCTTCAACATCACCTTTCATTAAGGCAAAAACCTGTTCAGTCGTGAGGAGGTTTCCTGCTGCAACATCTGTTTTCCCATCAACAAAATCTTCACTCTGTGGGCTCTTTGCAGTTGTGTCTGCAAAGGGTGGAGCAACGCTTTCATCAATGTTAGAGGGAGTACCGGTGTTCTGCGTGAACTCTACGGTTTGGTCGGGGGTGAAATCCGTCACGGGAATCATGGAACCATCAGCGTTGATCATCATAACCCTGGGCCCACCGTTTGGTTTTGAGGCGAGGTAAACGATGAGGGCTATCGGTGTAATCAACACGCCAAAGCAGCAAATCGCTCCTCCAGCAATGAGCCATGTTGAAGAAAAGAACTCGCTTTGAAACGAGTCAATTGAAACAAACCACCCAACGGTTTCACTGCAGTCTTCATCACATTGAATGTCAATAACGTACTTTTCCGTCGCATTCAGTTTCCATGAAGCAACAGTAACAAAATCTGTGTTATCTCCCGACATTGCCTCGAAATCAAGGTTACAGTTTGCTTCAGCAATAGGGTCGCCAACTGGCGCTGCACCAACAACTCGCTTCAGTTCAACCGTCATTTTCTCGTCTCCCTCGATTTGGTAGAACCGATAGCATGTATCTTCAACAGCCCCGGTAGGGAAACTACCGGTTCCGGTGTACTCTGCATGATTGTTTTCTCTTGGGTCAAATGCCTCAGACACATGGGAGGATTGACTCATGAGTAAGACCATCCCAACAAGAATCATCGCCCCACCAACAGCGATAAGGCGCATGGGCCAGGGTGAAGCCTTCTTCTTCGGCGGGGCTTGCATGGTGCTTTCCACACCCTCTTCCCCCATAAGGCTCGCTCATGGGCCTCAGGCCAAACCGAGTTCAGCTAATTTCTCTGGGAGATATGTGTCGGTAACGAAATCAAGTCCGTATTTTGCAAGAGATTGCTGTTCAGCCTTCTTTCCAAGTTCCAACATCATGTTGATTTGTTCCTGCCACCATGGGTCAGCGAATCGCGGGTCGGAAAGTTCGGCCTTGAGTGCCTCAACATCCCGTGGCGAAAGGTCGTCATTCGGGAGGTCATATGCCATGATATCGTCAGCAGTGATTCCGAGATAGGTGGCGCTGGGCGTGGCCAAATATTCAGAAATGTGAGCGGTCTTGATCGCACCGTATGCAATAGATGCAAAGATTCGGAATGACCACGGGTCGCCGTCAAGGAAGACAACAACAGGCAAATCCCACTCTTCGCTCATTCGCTTGAGTATGCGTCGTGTTGACCGAGCAGGCTGTCCTTTAAGATGCAAAAGACCACAGTTGAAATCTTCATCAAATCCATTTTCAATCAATCGGTCAAACATACCACCGGTCTCTATGGCCATGATGAATTTAATGTCATGCTCAAGCAACTCAATCTTTTCGAGTTCAACATTGTATGGTACGCCATAACCTGAATCTCCAACATCGTCACGGGCATTGATTCTCATCCATTCTCCTCTTCGGTTTCGTTCCCGTAAGGTAAGGTTTCCAATCATACGAGCGCCGTCTTCTTCTGGACGGAGTTTGAAATCTTCACGCAGGCATTTGGTAACGACTTCCAAATCTTCTGCTAGGTTGTTTGATTCATTTTGTGAACCGAACTTTCCTAACCCCCAAGCCTCCGAAATGTAGTACATTTCTCTCAGCGTTGACGACTTTCCGGCATCGATCATTTCCTCAATAAATTCAACAACATGCAGGGCTCGAAGAAGTTGCTTCGCAGAACCAAGGCTGGTAGCGTCACGAGTTGAACGCTTTTTCCCATACTTGTACACCCCCAATTTATCATCAAAAGCAATGTTGGTTTTGGTCCGAACGGGAAGCGTCATTGTAGGCGCTTCGCCCTTGACAATTTTATCGTACATTTCAGCGACTACTTCATGCAGGGCAATCTTTGTTTCATCGTTCGTATGAGTTCTTGACATCATTCACCACCTCCAAACAGGGTTTGCTGCCCAGTGGGCGGGGGAACTTCAGGTTCGGCTAACGGCTCAACATCATCTGATTCATCCGAAGATTCCTCTTCTTTGGAAGTTCCAACAGCCTCTTGCCTTCGGATTTCTTCTAACAGTTTTTCGTCCATCTTCGTTGCACCGATGACGTCCTGACTTCCTCGGAAAAATACATCCGTATCGGTCCAATCTCCTTTTTCCAATCCAGATAGAGTATATTTGATGACGTAAGTTTGTCCTGGCTCAAGCGTATCAAGCTTCCAAGCCCAAACGCCAGTAGCCTCTTTTCTTCCACCCGTGTTGTTGTTCTCCATCACAGCACCATCACGCTCTGGCCATGACGCCAAAAGTGTGTAAGAGCGCGCACGAGAGGTATAGTTGAACAGTGTAATCGATACGTCGGTTTTCTTGGTTTCCTTGTTCCATACGGTCTCTTCTTCTGCGATAACTGCGCTCATGATTTTGGTAATGGACCCTGCTAATTCGGGAACAGGCCGGCCAAGTATTTGTGCAGATTTTTCTGCAATGGCGGGTATAATATCATTTACCAACTCGAATTTTTCTTGGGTTTTCGCCATCTTTTTCTTCTTTTCAAGATGCTTTCGCAACCCTCGTCCCATCTCAAGGAGAGCTTTTCGAGTCTCATCCAATACTTCGCTGTTATCAGCCAGTGCTTCTTTTGCTTCAGATGTGAATTGAACGTTAGTGCTTGCAAGATGAACAAGTATGGCCGCAGGACCCTTTGGAACCCCCCTTCCTCCGGCTTGATCTAATCCGTACTGCCGCCAATCTACTGATTCAATTGCTTTGGTCAACAAACAACCACCTTGTTGATACATTAGGGGCACACGGTTTGCAAACCGAAGAACTTCAACAGGCTTGTCCGCTAGCATTCCATCCCCAAAGATAAGTCCAACCTCAACCTGGTACGGGTTTCCTTGTGTTACCGTTGGAGAACGAGTCATGGTGGTAACGAAACGAGAGTCAATGGTCTTTGACAATCCTTTCTTGATGAGAAGTTCTTCAATTGGAGAAAGACAATTTGTCGGTGGATTGAGAAGTTTAACGGGCTTGTTGTTCAATGTCCTTTCTCCTTGAAAAGCCTCTAGAAGCGCTCTATATTGCTCTGGTTTGAGGGATTTGGGTTTTGCCTTTTCGCTAATTTCAGCGACTTCTAACAATTCCTTGGCAGCACGGGTTGACATACCAGAAAAATTGTTTCTAAGAAAAACAGTCATGCGTGAATCGGTGGATTCGGTACACATGCGTTGCAGCGTCCCAAGGTGAATGCCGTGTGGGTGTGGTTTGATGCTCTCAACTTTTGTTGGTAGGCGTTCAGTTACACGAGGCCAGTGGTGAGTCTCCCCTTCTGGGTCAATGAAGGTAATATCTGCGTGAGGATTGACGATACTGGTCATGCGAAGGTACTGATAGACGCTTTGCCGCCCCTTCTGGTATTTCGCTTTCATACGGGTGGTGACTTCAAGCCCGTGCTCTTTGAAGGAGCCATCTGGGTTTTCCCAAATCTCTCGGCTTTCGTTGGATTTTGTGGCCTTATTCTTTCTTGTATCAAGGCCGATATCAACGATAGCAGCCGATGCCTCAGTAGCGATTTTTGAACGCACATGGGTTTTCCTACCCGTTGTGAGTTGACTGTACATGACCACTCCGGTAATTCCAATTCCCTGTTGCCCTCTTGATTGGCGAATTGCATGGAAGCGAGAACCGAACAACAACTGTCCAAACACTTTCTCAATACTTCGTTGCGGAATGCCCGGTCCATTATCTTCGGATTTGAGTTCAATAATGTTCTTTTTATCATCGATTTTTGTGATTTGAACACGTATTTTTGGAAGGATACGGGCTTCTTCGCACGCATCCAATGAGTTGTCCACAGCCTCTTTTACTGCTGTGATAAGAGAACGGGTGAGCGAATCAAATCCTAAGAAGTGCTTGTTTTTCTCAAAAAATTCCGAAATTGCGACTTGCTTCTGGTTTTTGGCCATTCGTTCTGCAGTTCCTGACATGCGCACACCACCCTACCGGTCCTCCTTCGTCTTGATGACGTCGGGCCGACAGATGGCTTACCCGCTTGTTTGAGGGTACATATACAAAGCAGTAAGATTGGGATGAAGCCTATCCATTTCGGGGCCAAAAACCGACGCGGAAATCAAACAAAGAGTTCCGGATGCCACGAGGAAATGACGCCAGTGAATGCAGATGCAGCGACGGTCAATGGGCTTGCAAGATACAATTTCCCTGGCCCAGAACGCCCTTGGAAATTGCGATTAATCGCAGAGACCGTAACTTGGTCTGGAGTAATTGAAACTCCTGGGCCAGCGCCAATGCAGGCTCCACATCCGGGGTTGATCAGGTTGACGCCAACGCTTTGGAAGAGCTCATGCCATCCTTTGTTTTCAGCGAGTTGTTTGACTTGCCCCGATCCATATTGGATGAAGAATTCAACACCCTCCTTGACCTTGAGGCCGGCTTGTTGAGCAGCCTCACAAACTTCAGCGTAGTAGGCGATATCATCTTCTTTCCCTGCAGTACAGGAGCCTCCGTATGCGATGTCGATACGAACTTGTCCGATGTCGCTGATGTTTGCTCCATTGGTTGGGTCACTTGGAACGCCTTCGTCCGGATTGCCCGGGTGGGCGACCATGGGGACAATCGTTGAGAGGTCAATGACGTGGACGCCACCGTCATAATGTGCGCCAGGGTCAGGGTGAACCGAACGCGCTTTCTGCCCTTCAACTGTCAGGTGAGGTTGAGCTGATACCATCCAATCGTAAAGAGCATCATCGGCTTCACAAATACCCGTTCTGCCCGAGCACTCTGTAGCCATATTGCACAGAGTTGCTCGTTCGTCAATAGAGAGCGATGTAAGGCCAGGGCCTCCAAATTCCATGCTACGGTTCAGGGTTAATTCTTCACGAGCGTGGTCAGCGAGAATTGCGAGAATAACATCCTTTGCAGTGCAACCGTTGTGGAGTTCACCAACGAGTTCAAATCGAATTGATTCAGGCACCTTGACAAAGGTGAATCCAGCGCTTACAAGGTTCGCATATTCTGTGGCACCTACACCCCATGTTAGGGCGTTTGACGCTCCACCCATGCAGGTGTGAGAATCTGTTGCTTGGATGAAATCTCCGACTTCAATAAACTCCTCTCGTGCAACTTGGTGACAAATCCCAGGGGAGACGCCGTCGATTGCAGAATAATCTCGGACGCCAGCATGCTGTTGGAAGGCGACCTGAAGGTCGCGTAAGGTTTGCACTTTATGCATGAATGGAACAAACTTTGGATTGTGGTGTGCGTAGAGAAGATGGTCTTCAAAGACTGCAAATTTACTCGGGTTCGGAAGCGAGTAATCCATCCCGTATTCTTCTTGAAGGAACGTGTGAACTTGAGCCGTTGTGAATTCGTGAGAATACCCTCCCTGAACTTGAGCAATGACTGGGTCGCCAGGCTTGACACACTGCCCTTCAGGCTGCCCTACCAAGTTTCGGCTGATGATGTGCTCCGCCATTGTCATCGGTTTGGATGGAGTGTTAAGCGGCGCGAGTTCCAATTCATTTGCTTGAAGTGCCTTTGCAAAAGGAAACAATCCACCTTTCTCAATGATGAGTTGGGTGACAGGGTCGTATGCTCCAGTGAATTCTTCAAGTGAGATTTCCTCTCCTTCTTGCAACCGCTTCAATACATCGTGTCCCGCCATGAGTTGGCCGAGGTTGATGTTGTTACGCTCGTGAATTGGCGCAAATGAGGCAGCGATGACAATATTGATTCCAGCCCATCGCTCGCATTGAGCGGCTGTTTCTCGGCTTGAACCCGTACCTTTGCGCTGGCCCGAAACGATGACTTCAAAATCTCCGTTCTTCAATGCGTTTTCCCGAAACACGCGGAGCCCGTTGTGCATCAGTCCCGCGTAAGCATTCTTTGCAATTTCAGCGGGGTCGTGATCAAAACAAACCCATGCAGGAGTCATTACGTCGGTATTGATGTCGTCAAGGAGGTCTTCAATCTTCAAATCCTCCATCTTAAGGTCCAACCCCTCGTAGAGTTGTTGCTTGATGAGTTCGAGATCCTTTGTAAGGAATAAGACGCGCTTTCCCGGCGATAAAGCGACTTTTTTAGGTGGCCAGTTGTCTCGCATCGCTCCCCCTCAACTTTGTTCAAGGGCCAACTGTTGATAATCGGTTCGGGCCATATTTTTTGTTGGCCCCGGTAAAATCAGGGTCAAACGCGGTTTCTGAGGGCCCGATTGAACAATGGTGGGACCAGCGCCAGCAGGAACATAACATAGTATCCGTGGGGAAGTTGTGGAGCATCATCATGAGTTTTGAGATGATGGTACGGAGTGCTGGACTTCATATGATGGGCCGGGTGTAACGGTAATTCAAGCAACGTCCAACGGGACAAACGGTGACGGCTTTCCCAGGCATGTTGCGCACCAGCGCGCTCCCCGTCTTCGCGCAATAACCCATGGTGCTGAAGGTAGTTCACAAACTCAAGAAGGAACACGGCGATGAAGGCTTGACCAACGAAGGCTACCAACCATTCAGGATTGACAGCATAGAGTGCAACAAGGAACACGATTTCAAGCATCAACGACCGTCGTGTATCTACTGGTCGTGCACGATAAGCACCTCGGACTTGAAGCGGTATGGTGGTAATGAAATGCCGGTATACACTTCTTCCTAATGGAGACGAGGTGGGGTCGATTTTCTTTGCCCAATGCTTGTGATGGGTATGGTTGTGTTCGGTTGTGAAGTGCAAATAAAGAACAGAAAACAAACTGAGTCGAGCCAGCCACCAACTTCCAGAACGGGGTTTACGGTGTCCAAGCTCGTGTGCAGAAACGATCCCCGATGCACCACTGCTGAGGCCCACTGAAAGGATTCCAAGCCCAGTAAATGACGTCAAACCATCAACAGAGATACGCCATAAAAGTACGCAAACCGTCAACGGAACGAGGACTCCATGAAGGTGAAGAATGACGTTGTAAGGTAACCCTTCTTGAAGCGGATCGGTTTGCTCATCAAATCCAAGAAGCGTATCAAGCAGCGGATATATGGCTAACAGTAGGATGAGTGTTAAACCCATCCACCAACCTCCAAGCCAAAGCCCAACAAGTGATACTAGCGGGGTTATGAGACCCGAGAGGTGAGGGAACCATCGCCATCTCATCGATAAAAACAATCTGACGGTTCTTGTAAAACCTATCCTTACTTCTTAGAGAAAAGGCCCTTGACCCAGGAAAGTGGTGAAGAACGGAAGATACCGTTGCGAAGCACTTGGGCATTCATGGCCTGATCAACGTAGGACTCGAGATAGTCGTCCATTCAGTACGCCCCCTTCCGTGCGTGGTAAACTCCACGATTGTCAACGCCACTGCGATAAAATGCAATGGCTGTTGCAAGGCGGTCAAGCATTGAACCAAAGATACCGCTTCGGTATTTTTGGCTCGTCATCGTCAATTCTACGTAGGTTTCCAATTCTTTGTCCATAGTGCTCATCTTCTGAGTTGTTTCTCATGTTATAGTTGCACTCCGCCCTATATCAATCAGCGGTGAATTCGCCAACACATAGGTGTTTAAAATAAACCAACTGTATTTTACAACACCACTTCACGAACCCGCATCATTTCGGTTGAAATCTTCATATTGAGGAGGATTTCTCCGAAATCGCGAGAATATGCGCACAGACGACGCACAGATTCCGACAGGCTCAAGTTTTGCGCCATCCACTGGTTGGTTCCCTTTTTGCTCAGTAATGTGTGCTCATAGGCGAGAAGCGTTTCTTGGAGAGCTTTCAATTGATGACGGGCCTCTTCAATTCGCGTTGAATCTCTCGTCCGTATGTTAATCATCAATTCCTTCAATGCTGACTGCCATTCCGGCACATGGTAAATCGGACTTTCTCTGGTATGTGGGTTGATGAGATGTGGGTATTCAACAACGAATTGCGTCATGGTAAATGCGTGGTCCATCATACGCTCTAGACATCGGGCTAGATTGGCATATTCAAGAGCCTGAGTTCGTGTAAGGTTCAGTTTTGTCGCCACCATGTGAGAATCTAACAAGATCCGAACTTGCCGTTCAATCAAATACAGCAATGCGTCGACTTCACTTTCTCGTTCTTCCGCATCGCTGAAAAATTCCTTATCTCCTCCCTCAAATACACTAATGACGTCTCTCATCAGTGATGTTACTTGGAGATACATACGGTTGAGACTCGAATGGAGGGGCATGTCTCCCGCATTTAGAAGGCAGCGCAAGTCAATACGTGTTTCTCTTTCATCTATTATTTCAAAACCCCGCGTTGCTCGCAGAAACCGCCGAATTGGATGATTTAATGATTGACGACCCCCTTCCTCAAATTCAATGGTTATCAGGTCAGCACCGGAGATGTATGCGCCCATCAAATGGTCATGAAGACTGTTTTCCGGAAGGGTATCAAAATTGAAGTATACGTGCTTCTCAAGAGATGTTGCCATGTCCAGAGGAGTGACTCTTAATGCACCACTAGGTCTCCAATCAATTCGGAGTGAATCACGAGATTTCAACTGCTGCTCGAGGATCCAGGGCTTTGGAAGGCTCAACGTGAACGTACTGCCACCCGTTGACTGTAATTTCCGCACTTCGTGGTCACCCGGTCCAAGAGCCATAACGTACGCTCCAATATACCTCTATATAGATTATACATAATCTCGTATAAGTACCAATATTCTATGGAGGGTAACATGGAGCCTCTTATTCTCATTTTAATCGGTCTGTCAATTGTCGTCTGTGCCTACATGGCATGGAACATTGGAGCAAACGATGTCGCAAACGCTATGGGGACCTCTGTTGGTTCACGAGCGCTAACACTCAAACAAGCGGTGATCATTGCTGCAATCTTTGAATTCGCTGGAGCCTTTTTCGCTGGAGACGCCGTGACCGATACGGTCCGAAAGGGTATTCTTGTCGTGCCGTTCAATGATGATGGAGTTGTTGTCGACACACTCTTGTCTCAAGACATCGCCCTGGGATTCATTGCAGCAATGATGGCGGCCGCTACATGGCTGACCATCGCGACACGAATGGGGCTCCCCGTGTCTACGACTCACTCGATTATTGGTGGAATCATCGGTGTTGGATTGGTCCTTGAAGTCAAGTGGGAAATGGAACTCATCAACTGGGAGAAAGTTGGCCAAGTTGTCATGTCTTGGGTTGCAAGCCCGTTGATGGGCGCCCTCATCGCCTTCTTTTCGTACATGATTATCAAGAAAACCGTATTGGATAACGACGACCCCGTATCTCGGTCAAAGTGGCTCGCTCCTATCCTTGCCTTCCCCACATTTTTTGTCCTGGGTCTCGCTCTACAATTCAAAGCCCTCAAGGGTTTTATTTCAAGAGCAGATTCAAACGGTTGGATTGACAAATCCAACTGGTTACCTGCAAAGGAAAATGGCGTCTTCAATCCCTACGCAGAAAATGCATGGCTTCCACTCAACGCTTTGTTTCTTGCAGCCATGATTGGCGCAATTGCAAGCCTTATCCTCTACTTCGTTCTTCGCAGAGTTGACATCGAGGAAGAAGTGCGGGGATTCAAGGGTGTAGAACGAATCTTTGTTTGGTTGCAAATCATTACTGCAGCATACGTCGCTTTCGCACACGGAGCGAACGACCGGTCGAATGCTATTGGACCAATGGCCGCCGTTTGGGACGTGTTCTCTAACCCCGAACTTCAGTTGGCTGAGCAAGCCCCGATCCCGCTTTGGCTCGTTCTCCTCGGCTCTGTTGGTATCGCAATCGGTGTCATGACATGGGGTTGGCGGGTTATGGAAACCATCGGTAAGAAAATCACCGACATTACACCAACCCGTGGTTTTGCAGCTGAATTCGGAGCAGCGACGACAATTCTCATCTTTTCAATGCCTTTCCTTGCCGTTCCAGTGTCAACAACCCATACATTGGTCGGTGCCGTTGTTGGTGTAGGGCTTGCTGGCGGTGCAAAAGCCGTAGATTTCCGAGTGTTTGGCAAAATTGCAGCCTCCTGGGTAGCGAGTGTCCCAGTAGCAGCATTTGGAGCCATTGTTCTCTTTGTTGGTTCGGGCGGCTCCGTGTTGAACATGATCGTGATTCTACCGATTTCATTCATTGCCGTCGGATACGCAATTTGGAAAAGTGGCGGAGAAATCCACATCGAAGACGCGCTGTCCGACGCCAGTCAAGACAGGTTGATTGTATCTCCATTCCACAAATTCCACGAGCACGCTCAAACGGTCGAAGTAACCGTGAATCACATGCTCAAGGCAGTAAACGATGCATGTGATGGAAATGACCCATCCCAAGCGATAAAGGCCACAATCGAGGCTGAGTTAGAAGCTGACAACGTGAAGGCAGAACTTCGTAAAATGGTGAGTGACGACATGAGGTTTGGCGTCCAGGTTGGCATGGATGATTTCCTTCATATGGTCTCACGTCAAGACCGAATCGCTGACTATGCTCAGAACGTTGCTGAACAGCTTGCATTCCGAGACCTCTTTGACGATGATGAAGCGAAAATCAACCTCAAGAAAATGGCTGAAGCGGTTGCAGCAACGGTTGCTACTTACGAAGACACCGTCAACGCACTGAGGGAGTTTACCATCAGTGGGGAAACCAAAGCAGCTCGAGATGAACTTGCAAAGCAGATCAAAGAAGTGAATCTCATGGAGCACGAGGCAGATACAGTTGAGGCAGAAGCAGCAAGGTATGTGTTCAGCAACGGGGACGATTCACCGCTTGCAGCCATGCACATGTACCGGGTTTTGCAACGCCTTGATGACGTTGCCAATGCTTGCGAAAAGGCTGCAAATGCATTTATCCCACTTCTTAGCAAGTGAACTTCGGGAAAAGGCCAATGATTTATTTCCGACATAGTTTGGAGCGTTAAATCTTCAAGAACGGGTTGTTCAATGCTCCAAAGTAGAGCGTATTTCACAATTCCACTAACACCTTCTCGGGTTTAAAGCGAATAACTTCTAATAGAAAATTAGCCCAAAGCATGAGGTTTCCTATGAAGAGGTTGGATGCATATGTTGCTTCAGAGGGAATTTCAATCAGGCCGAATGTTCCCGTGGCGTCGTAGAAATTGTTGTCCAGCGCACCAGAGATCATGCTGGTCACAAAAAAACCAACGAGAAGCGTACAGGCAATTCCGATGAACATGGCTTCAGCACCCTTCCGAACCCCAGTCATTAAACCAACCAGTATTGAACTAAGAATCATACTAATGCAAAGTATTGCTGGTCCAATGACATACATGATTTGGAAATAGGTCTCTGGCGCTCCAAGGTGAACTTCCCCGTCAGCGTTTATGACAACTGAATCTGAGTTGTTGAAGAAGAGGAAGACAGCAGCTAATCCTCCCCAAAACGCAAGGAAACCGATGAGGTATTGAAGCAAAAACTTCAGGGTGGACCCCTTTGAATCAAACAACCCCATAGTTCTCCACAGAGGCCCAAATTAAAGTCATTATCTCAACGAGGCTTTGATATCATTGAAACCTGACGAGTCATCATCCGAGCCGCTCCCTACCGGGCAAATGCCCAACAGAGGATTACGGCTAAGGGTGTGATTGCATGGCAGGAATGGACCCACAACTCAAGGCCAAATTACAGAAACAACGCTACCACATTGTTGGCGAACATGGCGGTGTGAAAACCTGCCACTGGACCAAAGAATCTCTGCTTCGTGACCGACAGTGTTACAAGGGAAAATTCTACGGTGTTGAAAGCCATAATTGCATGCAAATGTCTCCAGTTGTCGACCAGTGCAATCTCGCTTGCACGTACTGTTGGCGAGAACCCCACATGGACACGCTCGAACTCACAGACCAAGACCCTCTTGATTTGCTCTACGAATCCGTACGCGCCCAGCGTCGCCTTCTTTCTGGCTTTGGAGGTAATCCAAAAGTGCCTCGTGAAAAGTGGCTTGATGCCCAAAACCCAAAACACGTTGCAATTTCACTTAATGGAGAGCCAACCCTTTACACCCGCCTTTCAGAATATATGGATTTGTGCCACAAACATGGAATGACAACCATGCTGGTAACCAATGGAACCCTGCCGAAGGTTCTTGAAAAATTAGATACCCTCCCAACCCAACTCTATGTTTCGGTTGATGCTCCAAACAAGCAGGTGTTTGACGATGTTTGCCGACCAAAATACAACCACGGCGCATGGGAACAATTCGAGAAGACCATCGACTTACTCCCCTCTCTGGACACGCGAATCGTATGCCGCCACACGCTGATGAAAGGGATCAATATGAGCGATGAACACATCTCCCAATTTGCCGCATTGGACAATCGTGCTGACCCGGACTTTATTGAAAACAAAGGCTACGTCTTCGTCGGACACAGTCGGGAAAATTTGTCGATGGAGAACATGCCGAGCCACGACGATATCATGGACTTCTCTAACAAAATCGCCCCACTTACAAACCGCGAGGTTCTTTCTGACTCCCGCCCTAGCCGTGTCGCTCTGGTTGGACGAGAAATATCTCCAATTCCTGTACCAGAACCAACCATGTTCTTCCCAGACGACTTGGGAATAGCCCCTTCTGTGAAACACCTTCCTATCGTTTCCTAAGTCGGGTGTTGAAAGTCAGCAACTGAAGCGAACCATCGGAACGAAGCCGCTGTCTCAAAATCCTTCGTCCCCGGTGGACGTTTCAGCATTTGAGAAGGAAGGAATAAACCAACTCCCAAGGATTGCTGTGGAGAAATGGAGTACAGCAGTCAAAACATATGCATCACCTGTTGGGACTCTCGGATTTGTGAATGGAAGCGTCCTGAATGAAGCAAGTGCAAGTGCAAGAAGTGTAAACAGAATTCGTGATTGCTCACTCCAGCGTTCGTTAACCTTCACCCAAGTCACTGTACCAACCAGGCCAGGAACGATTCCTCCGCCGATCACCGTTGCAATTGCAAAAGCAACAATTGGGATCTCAACTCCTCTTGGGTCAAGTGGGGTGGTGGTGTAGCCAATAACCATCAAAAATCCAAGAATCAGGAGATTGATGGCTGCCATAGCCCCTGCTGCTTTTGAGCCCGTGCGAATATGTTTTTTCCAGTCCATGGCCTATCCACCCTCGGGGCAGTCATAAACGAGGCAGTTGCCGGCACGACACCAAGTCGTGGCTGAACTATCACATTGGAATGGGTTCCCACAGACATGTCATGAATCGGTTTGGGAATGAACTGCATTGAGCAGCCAAGGTGTGGACTGAAAGGTTACCTTGTTTGCGTTTAGAACCACAAGAACAACAACCCCACTTCAATGCCTTGTCAATCATGGAGAAGGAGTCAATTGATGTTGACGCTTTTGAGCGGTGGTTTCTGTTTGCCCCAATAGTGGTGCTGATTTTCGGATGGTTGCAACTGAATCTCATTCTCCTTGGGTACAAATCATCGATTCTTTCTTGTCTGCTCTTGTTGCCGCTTAGTTACTCCATCACACAACGGTTCGCTCCAGGAGCATCAAGCAAGTCAACCTCTTCTCACTTGGTGCTTCTTACCCTTGTTGCCATCACCGTTCTCTGTGAGCTTCTTCGACCTGCAACAAGTTATCCCGTACACTACGACGGCGCGTACCATATTGTACAGGCTTCGACCTATGCGGATATTTTGGATTTTGAGGCCTTCAGTAACCGCATTTTCAGGCCACCATTATTGCCAGTCTTGCTCAGTTCAACGCTTGCTTTTGATGAAGGTGGGTCACTATCACTGGTTTTGATGCGAGGCATCGTGTTGCTTTTTGGCTTACAGACTTACGTTCTAGGTAAACGACTCGGGGCTTCAACAGTGCCAGCTACGCTATTTGCAGTTGCAGCGATTACTTCACCCATTGTGATTGACTGGGGCCCAAAATATTATCATGGAATTTTCGCGGCTATGCTGGCAACTACAGCCATGAATCTCTTATTGCATATTGACTGGAAAAAGCCTTCAGCAATCTTGATGCTCTTCATTGGTTTTTCATCGGGAGGAGTGGCCTTGGCGAGATATTCATTCACGTATCTGTTGGGCGTTCTTGGATTTACAGGATTAATGGCTCGAAAAATAAAGCCAATGATATGGTTCATTCTTGCTTGGTCATTTGCCGTACTTCCCTTCATGCTCAATGATTGGATGGAAACAGGTGACCTATTGGCATCGTTGCGGCCACAAATCAATGCGCCCGTCGACCGTGCACTGGACCCGGTTGAAGGCGTTGGATGGTCGGCAGAGAACTTTTCTGTTTTCGGATATTTAGATTTTCGATTCGACCTTCTTTCAGAGGGAATTTGGTTCCTTGCTCTGTTAGGTGTTATCCTGCTCATTCGGGATAAAAAATGGAGCCAACTTGCTGTAGTTTCAGCCATCACCATCCCTCACATCATGATCTACAGTTTGCTTCTCGGATACGGAGAGGCGCGATACATGATTTTGGTGATTCCGTTGTTCTGTGCACTTGCAGCCCGTTCGTTTGACCCGTTCATAACTTGGACGAGCCAATTGATTAACCCACAACCCGAATTTAGTATTGGCGCATCGGAAAGAGATGGAGATAAACCAACGGTGATAGATGCCACGAAAACTCGTTTTGATTCAGCAGCCCGCCCGGCATTATGTGTGCTGGTAGTCGTGTTGACAATGGTTGCGCCATTTGCGAATCATCTTATCGAGACCGATGACTATCACTCTAGGACGTATGAATGGGTGGACATGCTACGCTCAATCGCGGATGAAGTACCAGAGGATGCAACGCTTGTTGCATCGTCAAAAGACCTCCAAATAAAATGGCTTAGCAAAGAAGACTCGAAGGAACCACCTCATGCATTGGACGCTCTTCGTTCTTGGATGAGTGACCGTGAGGTAAGCCACATCATCACAAGAAATCGTGGAAGTCCAGAACCCTGTGCCCGAGACGTCACGTTGTGCATTGAAGCACCCTGGTTGGTTCCTGTTATCGGATTAAGTGAGGCGACAGGATGGATGGTGCTTTGGGAGTTTGACGATACTGCGGGTGAGTACCAGCCGAGCGATCTTTTGATTGAACCCTTTGTCACCGTTAACGACCAATGGCACGGGCATAAAGTTGGTACAACGGACCTTATTCGCAACGACCTCTTAGTGGTAAGACACTATGATGATAATGTAACACTGAGTCCTTCTTTATTGAATGCAACTTCGATTGAAATCGATATCGCAGTGTTCAGATTTGACGCTTGGCCAGATGCTGCAATTGACCTGGAATACGGAACAATCGAAGACCTCAGGGCGGACGACAGATTCTATGCAGCTTCATGGAATGGAACCTCGTTTGCCCATAGCGGCCCTTTGGCTGATAAGGATGGACTGCCAGCCACTGTGGACGAATCGTTCACATTTAGCCCCTCAGAATACGGGCATGGGGGCGCCTCTGGAGTTCATTACGTCCGATTACGAGCCGTGCATTCCTGACTCATCCGCGACAGTAGCGTCTGTATCGGCCACCTGTATTCCCACTGTATCAGGGCGCGTGGAAACGGTAGCAATGGGTCTTCCGAGTGCTCACATTGAGCGAATGAAGATTGAGTTCGCCCTCAATTTCCACAGCCGCAGCCACGTGTCTGGCAAGAAGGGTCATCAGCTTTAGCAGCGACCTCTTGGGTGTTTTCTTCCGCGACGGCTTTCTTAGGCTGGCGGCGAAGTATATTTGGCAGTCGAACTTTTCTCTGATTTTGAGAGGTTCTTCGGTTCATGTTTTCCCCACAGCGGTGTAGATGATAACCGTTATTGAATCGTTAATAATCAGAACTTTCGGCTCTAATAATTTGACAAGCCCAAAAAGGGAAGAGATTCCATTCCATAAAATTTAAATACGAAACCCAAAAGGCCTTATATAGATTCACTAGTTTAGTGGGTTGGAGTGGAACATATGGATGATCAGCAAGTAGAAGATATTGTCAAGTGCAGCGACTGCGGAAGTCGTTCACTATCGAGAGACGAAACACGTGGCGAAGTTGTTTGCGACGACTGTGGATTGGTGTTGGAAGACAACGTTATCGACCAAGGTGCAGAATGGCGTGTCTTTTCACCCGAGCAAGGCGACCAGCGTGCTCGTACCGGTGCGCCAATGACGGTTATGCTCCACGACAAAGGTCTCTCAACAGACATTGACTGGCAAAACAAGGATTATTCTGGAAAGACGATCAATTCCCGTTACCGCTCTCAATTTTACCGCATGCGAAAGTGGCAGAAGCGAAGCAGAGTCAGCAACGCTACAGAGCGCAACTTGGCTATGGCTCTTGCAGAATTGGACCGAATGGCTAGCCGTCTTGAACTTCCGAAATCCGTTCGTGAGGCTGCGGCTGTTAACTACAAGAAAGCAGTTGACAAGCGTTTGATTCGGGGCCGTTCTATCGAAGGGGTTGCAGCAGCATCGCTCTACGCAGCTTGCCGACAATGTGGAGTCCCACGAACACTCGATGAGATTGGACAAGCATCTCGTACTGGCCGAAAAGAAATTGGCCGAACATACCGATTCATGGTCCGAGAACTCAAGATGAAAATCATGCCAACAGGACCTGAAGATTATATTTCCCGATTCTGTTCAGGACTTGGTTTGGATGCAGAAGTTGAGGCCAAAGCATACGAACTCATCAAGGCGGCTCAAGAAAAAGAATTGACCAGTGGCCGAGGGCCGACAGGAATTGCAGCATCCATTATCTACATCGCATCAGTTTTGTGTGGAAAGCGCAGAACTCAACGTGAAGTCGCTGAAGTTGCTGGAGTTACAGAAGTCACCATTCGTAACCGATACAAAGAACTCATTCAAAACCTCAACATTGAGCTTGACATTTGAGGGTTGCATCCTTTGGAACCGTGTTAGGAGGGGTTGTGCGTGAGCAAGATTCGTAAGAAGATTTCAAACGAAGCGTTTGAACTTGTGGCAACCGGTTTGGTTGAAGCACTGGAACGGGGCACCATTGCTTGGCCCCTTCCTTCTCCGCCAATGAGCGACCCAGACTTCCCGGCTCTTGCCCCAACATCGCCTCATGTGTTGTTTGAACAAGGACTTGGAATCCTCAACGTTGACCGGGGCATGTTTGACCGTCATCTTAATTCCGTAGTAGACCTGATCGTACCCCACAGAATGAACCTCAGTGATGATCCTTTCGAGATTCACGAGCGGTGGCTAAAACGTCGTATGAGCGAAGTATCAAACCGTCTTTTGTTTTGCATCGCTACCGACTGGCTGGCTCAAGCGTTTGACCCGCATGCACCAAATACGGACCGCTGGTGGCTTAGTATCGCTTTGCTTAACGGGCTTTCAACGGTACCTCACGGTCAACCGGTTCACCAAGGATACCACCTCGTAGAATCCATCGCACTCGCCGAGCGCCCAGGGACATGGCATACTCAGCCCGACGCTGGACCGCAGCACATGGATTGGAATCCTACCGCAGTTGTCCCGCGAATGTCAACGGTCGTCGTGGCTCACACACAAGGTGTTGAGGCGGCAGTTTGGCTTCTTGAACGTCTGGAAAACAGCGATTCCCCACGCCGCCTGCTTTTGATGCAATGGATTCGGCTGTTGATGGAACGAAAACCCCTGATTGAACCGTTAGGCCTCAAGGAAATTCTACTGAGGCGGGCAGCAGATGAAGACCCTGAAATCGCAGCCCAAGTAACGCTTTGTCTTGCAAAATCCGTTGAAGCCGACCGCGACTTTGGCCTTGAACTCACCCAACGACTTCATGCTAGAGATGAGCCATTGGTTCAGCGCGGTTTAGCCGACGTGTTGACCCGATTATTCCGCCGACTTGGTGAAGACGCCATCCCGTTTCTCAATGACATGCTCGACTCCGAAGATGAGAGTGTATTGGCCGCAGCAAGTGCAACTGTTGGAGATTTGAAGTATCTTGACAAGGCACAATGGGCAGACCGTTTAGCATCACTTGCACACCACCCATTGGCTGTTGTTCGAAGGAATCTCGTTCCAAACCTTCGGGAGTACATCGAGTATGACTCGACCGATGCTCGAGGACTTCTTCACCAACTTTGGTGTGACGGTGACGAAGTCGTCCGAACCCGACTACGAGAACTACTCATCCGTATGGAAGAGGTTGATTCCGAACAATTTGCCCAGCGAATAACAGGACTTCACGAGCAAAACGCTGACCTTGAACCGCTTTGGGAAATCCTTACTCTCCGTCGCCCAGAGCGTTGCGAATCATGGAAGACATGGCTGTCCGAAGGCGGCTCACATCCAACCACAATACAGAAGCCTCTTCCCCAGTCAACATTGGAAGAGCCGGGAGAGCTCCCTGAATTAGGAGATGCACTTGATTTCCTTGACCAAGAACTTGGCTTCCTTGACTGATTACTCTTCTTCATCAAGAGCAAGAGGTCCTTTGGTAATCGACCAAACATAACATCCGTTAAACAGCGCAAGTGACCCTATGAGGGCAAGAATCAATCCAGCTGGCTCTGGAGCAACTCCATCCGCATCAAATAACGAGAGCAAGCGAGTCATGACCAGACAAGCCAGGCCGAAAACAACGACTGACAACCATGTGTCTTCGGGATTCTCCCATCTGTTAACAGTCGGCGCAATCCCAAATCGGCCAAATGTGCGCTCATACCAAGCAAGATACAAACAGGAAAGACCCGCTAATCCGAGAACACCGCGGCTAAATGATGCGGAATCCCACGGCCCTGAAGGTGCAACATTGAAGAAGGTCTGTACCACAAGTACCGCTCCTACCACCGCAAGGGAAATTGAGACGGCTTTTGCCTCCATGCTTCCTGCGTGGTGGGCCACGCTTGAAAGCCTGTGCCTTTGTCGCAGTACTATGCAGCAAGTTCGTGACGCCGTGATTGTAGCTGGGGGATTAGGCACTCGGATGTTCCCAGTAAGTGCAATTCAACCCAAGGAAACGCTTCCACTTATTGATGTCCCATTGCTCACCCATTTGGTTATGGAAGCCAAGAATGCTGGAGCAACTCGCCTTCACATCATCCTCTCTCCCCGAAAAAACCTCGGAGGTTTTCTTGCCGATCGTTCTGACCTAGCATCAATGAGACCCGAACTTGATGAAACGCTCTTCAACATCACCAAAGACATTGAGGTGTTCACTCACATTCAGCATGAAGCCAAGGGCATTGGAAATGCACTACAGTGTGCTCTTCATGCTGTTGAAGGGCCCATGCTGGTTTTGCTTGGGGATAATGTTCTCATGGACACCCACAGCCCAACAACGGCGTTCACCCCCTCTACTGCTTCAAAGCAGTTGGTTGAACAATTCAATCAGCACGGTCAAGCCACCGTTGGATTGATGGAAGTTCCAGAGGACCAAGTGAGCCTCTATGGGATTGTTTCCATGACTGAGGACACCATCACTGGAATGGTTGAGAAACCAACTCTGGCTACCGCACCAAGTCGTATGGCATTGTGCGGTCGATACGTATTTCCAGACACAACCGAAGCCCTGTTGGAAGAGTATTCTTTTGAACGGTGTGGGGATTTACAAACCATTGCCCTACAAGAGCATTGGATGAATGAAGGAACGCTCCATGGCGTTCTTCTGGATAAAATGCAATGGTATGATTCAGGCGCTCCACTTTCGTGGCTTAAGGCCCAAGTTGACCATGCACTACGCCGGCCAGAATATTCGGAAGCTATGCTCAACTGGCTTCAAGAGCGTTTGAACGATTAACGCTGCCCTGGCTTCCAAAAGGTGAGCGGCTCGGGTTGTTCGCCCTGTGCTCTGCGCAGAGCGAGATGGTCAGCACGTTCGTTCCAGCGGTGACCTCGGTGTGCTTTCACATGCGACCATGTTAGCGGCCGTAAACCTGCAACTTCTCTCCAAAGCAATTGCACTTGGCGAACCAACTCTTTGTTGGCTTTGGCTTTCCATGCTCCACTAGCAAGGTTGCCTGCATATTGGGAGTCGGCACGAATCACAGCGGACTCTTCGCCCCCTTCTACGAGAAGCCAACGGAGAGCCGCTGCAAACCCACACAACTCTGCTGTGTTGTTTGAGCCTACTTCAGCACCAATGAATCCCTCACCATCAGGGTCAGTGATTACTCGTCCAGAGGTCTCCTCAACAATTTCACCGGTTCCCCGACCTAACCCGGAGTCGCCTTTGACAGCCACTAAGGCCCAGGCTGCAGGTGTTTGTGCGTCGACATTTTGATTCCCAAGACAAGAGCCATCAACATAGAGGCTCCAAAAGGGAGATGTGCTCAAACGGCTCACTCGCCGATTTCAGCCTTGTAACCAGCAGCGTCCATGAGTTCGGAAACACCTTCCGGGTTGTCGAGTGTCATTTTGACAATCCAACCCTCGCCATAGGGAGAGGTGTTCATCAATTCAGGAGTGTCATCAAGGTCCATGTTGACCGCTGTAATGGTTCCAGCAAGCGGTGCGAAAATCGGTGATGCGGATTTGACAGATTCCACCACAGCGAATTCGCCCATGACGTCCATAACGTCACCTTCTGCAGGGAGTTCAATGTAGACAATATCAGTCAGCATTTCTTGAGCGTGGTCGGTAATTCCAATGGTGACGGTGTCTCCATCAAGTTTCAACCATTCGTGTTCTTTGGTGTAGTACAAGTCTTCTGGGATTTCACTCATAGTGCTGCCTCAATTTGCTGATGAGGAGGCCCCTCATGAATGCACCGATTTTCGGCTTCGTTATTCTTCTTCATTCAATTCGCTGGTCAACACCTTGGATTCAAGTTGAGCCCAGGCATTGTTAACGTCTTCTGACCGTTGTACATCCTCGATATCATCCTTCACTCGGGCAGCCATTACTTCATCGGTTTCATTGGAAAATTGTGAAGCCAGAGGACCTTTTCCATTAGAAAGCTGCCAACCGAGGACCAAGCACACCAAAGCAACAATTGCAAAACCATGGATTGCGTTGATTGAATCCAACGATGAACGTTGATCTTGCATAGCAAAACCAACGCCGAGGAGCAACCCCATGCCAGTCCCCATAAGGAGTCGGGAAACTGCAACTGCAGGAGGGTGCATGAACGTTCCAAGAACTTCTTACGGATGAATCAACCGATGAGCCTGACATGCTCAGTAGGTTTCTCGCATCAACTTGTGAATCTTATACGGCAATAATGCCCGATTAACCGGAGTGACCTCGAGTATACGACCGTCGTCACGACGACGAATGTCTTGCAAGAGTGGGTGACGGCTCTTCTTGTGAAGGGTTAGTAAGGTAGGCATATCAACTTCTAGAGCACTGCGCACCGCACTAACGAAAGCCTCTGATTCAACTGAGAACTTACCAATTTCGTCGATGACGAGGACCTCACAGTTATGCTGGGCGTAATCAATCGCTGGAATGGCAACCCTGTTCAATTCGTCAATATCTATGCCGTATCCAAGAACCCGTAGGCGAGAATCAATGCTCTTGTGCGCGATGATGCCCTCTTCTCCCGTAACAACATCAATGATTTTGTATCCTAGCCGCTCTCCGTTTTCGAGGAGTGGTTCAGTTCGAAGACCGCCCAATATTGGTTTTTCAACGGTGCCTCCACGCATTTTTATTTCTCGCGTGCGCTCATCTACGAGCATTTTGAGAACTTTTTCCATGACTGCGGACTTTCCACTACGAGGCAAGCCCGTGATTCCGATTTTTGGATGAATGCCCATTGAATTGCGTCCTCCGAAAAGTCGTACAACCTTTTCCAACGGGTTATGTGATATAAAATCTAGGGCTACGAAGGTGTGATATCGGAAATTAAATTCGCGAAATCATACAATCAATTGGCGACAGTGCTGATTTGCGGAAAAGCCTCAGGCAATTCCAGCGGAAGCATCTCCAGTTCGTAATTGTTAACGTTATTGTTTGCAGCCCAAGCACGAGCCCACTCGTCGAGGTCATCGTTATTGAGGTGCTCACACAACCAATTGAGGCCGGATTCAAGGTTTTCATGCTCTGAAACGAGACGATCTTGTATTTCTTGATGAAGCTCAATGTGGTTGACACTGTTGCCCAGCACACTTCCTTCAGGGATTACTGCCCATCGGAGTCGTCGCTCTTGGTGAGCGTTGACAATAGCCTGGCAGGCCAGTCTGGGGCCAAAGCGAGGGTGATGATCTCCAATCCACATGGCGAGTTGCCGTTCACTGGCGCGAGAAGGGATGTCGGTTCTAAAGGCAGGATGGCGGATAAAGACCTCTCCATCTTCATTTTCCGAAAAGTGCACACCACGAATGAACGGGCGACTGCGCTTCCCTTTGACCCATGTTTCTATGAATTTCGCATGAGCAGTTTGGTCAATTTCACCGACTCGAACACGAACTTGTCGTTCGTTGGTTGTAAGTGGGTGAGTTTCATCGCTCAAGCGAGGGAGCAAGGCCAATCGGTCCAGAACCTCAAGAGTATACTTGCGTTCAATACGGTCCCTTGGGAGCCGTGGAACAGCCCATGTGTCACGGGCCCAAGAGGTCCATCGCTCATCTTTCAATTCAAAGACCGGGACACGACTGGAAAGTCCTTCACCATCTCGGCGTAGGTCGGACCGTGTAATTGGCCCGTGGATCATGAGATTGGTTCTGTCGCCATTGGCTGTGATGCCCAAAACGACAACGCCTTGTGTCATCCCCGGGAAGAGCAAGTTTGCTTCTTCAATAGACCATACCTGTGTCCAAGCATGTTCCTTGACCAGAAGTTCTCGGAGAGGATGAGAAGATTGTTCACGCAACAAACTATCTGGCGCAACCATCCGCAATCGTCCACCTTCATCCAGTATCTGCAAACTGCGTTCAATGAACAGGCGGTAGAGGTTGACGTTGCCTCGCATGGTTGAGAAACGCGGCTTGCTGTCGTCTTGAAGGGCGCGAAGTTGTTCTCCAAGCTCCTTGCGAAGACGACTTCCGTCTTCCATCCCGCGGAAGCGGTCTTTGATTCGGAGCCAAGGAGGATTGGTGAGGACCAATCGTGGTTGCTGTGACCACGGCCATTCACCTTGGAGTGCGTCACCCTGCTGAACGCCTTCGTCAAGTAGGGCTTCCATTTCTTTTCGTGAAATTTTTCCGGGAGTTTCCGGACCGAAACTGACCAGTTCGTGTCGGATGGATTCGAGAAGTAGTCGTGCCTTTGTGCTTTGAACCACCAAAGGATCGATATCAAGAAGTTGCATGTTACTGAAGAAACGACGAGTATCCTCTTTCTTAATTTCAGCATCGGCCTCATCGTGGGCGTCAGCGTGACGGCGAATGAGGCGAGCATGGAACAAGCCACCGCCGGTTGCAGTATCAGCAACAGGGAGGGGGATGCCGCTCAAGGTGCGTCGGCCTTCTTCGACCGCTGCCGCTTCAGCTTCGTTGTCTACCTCATTTTCTTGCGAAGCCACGGGTAGGTTCAGTTGCTCGACATGTTGTCTGAAGCCAGGAGGAAGATTGCTCATGAGGAAATTTGATTGCTGAACAGGCTTTTTGGGATTGATGAGAGTTTCACGCATTTCGGACGCAATGACGGCGTCGGCCAAACGAGGTGGAGTTGGGTGGGCGCCGCGAGGAGAGCGACCGTCGGACTCGGCATCGTGCCGAGCCAAAAGATGGTCGAGCACATGCCCCGGGTCGGTGAGAAGATTCGCCGGAAGTGTTGGCCAATCTTCAGGAAGGAGCGCGGCGATTGGCTGGAAGGATTTGAGGGACTGCTCCCATGTGCTGAGCCAGATATCAATCTGTTTGTTGCGGTCAGCAAGACATCGATCCAGGCGCGCATACCATCCGCTGACTCCGTTTTGCATCATCCCCACCACTCCAAGCGGGTCGGCTTTCTATCTTTGAATGTGACTCTTCCCGCAAGGCTCAAAATTTGTCGTTTGCTCAGAGAATTTTGGAAAAGTCTTGATACCAATTCCAACCGTCTCCCACCCAATCAAGAAGAGATGAAAGCTCTTCTTTACTGATGTCTCCAGCCTTGGCAATTGCCTTCAGTGCTTTGATTTCTTTCGGGTCATAACTCCCATCAATAGCGGCGACAAACGCAGCATCTCTTAGAATGAAACGAATCAAACCCTGTTCTAAATCAATTAGAGATTGTTCAAGGGGGACGGGATGCTCAAACCCCGAACGGATGTCCACCCGAACTTCCGGATGAATCATACAACGGCCCATCATCGCTTCAATCACTGCGATTTCTTCCCGAACGAGTTCGCCGTCAGCTGCAGCAATGTAAACCAAAACTTCGGCATATCTGCGCAATTCCTGTGGTGAACGATGGCTCAAACCATCAGGGAACATGGTTCATTCCTCAAGGTTGTCCAAAATGTCGTAGCCTTCTTTCATCCACCTATAGCCAGCAACGGTCCATTGAAGCAGTTGGTCGACGGCGTCTTCTTTGAGCCCTAGAAGTTCAGAAATATCCTCGAGTGCATCACGCTCATCCTCGTCAACATTCCCATCTGCTGCCGCCATCATGACGGCGTCACGCAGGGCAAGACGACCGGCTAATCCGGACAAATTCTCCATACACTCTTCAAGAGATGGCGGATTTTTCAACTCATCCCGAATCATTTGTCGCTGATTGGGCGAAAGCAGGGCTGTTCCAAGCCGTTGTTCAAACATCGCCATCTCGTCAATGGTCAATTCGTCATCAATTCGAGCCATGTAAGCGAGAAGTCGCGCATAGGCGAACCGTTCTTCTCGGGGCAATTTGTGAACCGTATCAGGTAGCATCGGACTCTTACGAACGCTTCTTCCACAAGAACTCAACGGTTGGAAACCCCTGCGTGAGGGCTATCTTCAAACCTCATAGCCATCACCGATGCCTGTGGGTGGGAAGGCCAAGCCAAACGTCGTCATTTGGACGAACAAGGGTTGTGGCGCTTGTGTTCGTGCAAAGCAGTTGTTTGAGAACAAGCAGGTCGAAGTAACCGAACGACGGCTGAAGAACTCTCCGCCGATTCAACGCGCCTTTAGCATGGCTTCACGAGGTGCAAAAACAGTCCCTCAGATCCTTATAGATGGGACATTAGTCGGTGGTTTTGACCATCTTCTGATTCTTGAAAGGTCCGGAGAATTGGACGTAATGCTTGGACTATCAGATTCACTTCCCGAACGATCGGCGTGGCAGAGGTTTCGCTCGTGGGCAGGATTGGGTTAGCATCCAAAGCAAGTCTTGAAAGACTTTGAAACATTCTCTTTGACCATGGACCCTAGTATCAACGTGCTTGGAGGGCCTCTCCAAACCTGTTCAAGCGACCCTCTAACCGGCTGGTATCGAGATGGCTGTTGCAACACCGACTCTAACGACCGAGGCTCACACACAGTCTGCTGCGTTCTCAACGAAAATTTCCTTCAATTCGCAAAAGGGCAAGGAAATGATTTGATTACACCTGTCCCTGAATTTAACTTCCCGGGGCTAAAGCCAGGCGACTCATGGTGCGTTTGTGCTCGAACATGGCTTGATGCTGTTAATGCTGGACAAGCATGCCCTCTTGATTTAGAAGCAACCCACGAGCATGCCCTCAAGATTATTCCACTTGGGGTTCTTGAGACTCATGCAGTCTGATCATCCGGGTCTTCATCTTTGTATTGAAACACCAAGACTCGCATGGTGAGCCACACCACGAAGCCCCAAGCCAGCATGTTGACGACCGACAACACCCTCAATTGATTCGGATACATCTCGGAAAGAGCCCCGATGGTATAGCTGGAGCCAACGAGGCTGAATACATAGGTGGGAATTGAGGTTGCAAAGGTCCACTTAACGGGCTTTCTTGCGTCAAATGTATAGGCGCGATGAACGAAATGTGCCATAACTCCAGTTACGCCCCAAGCAATTCCCCACAAGATACGAACATCCGTGTCTGTAAACGACCACAAAAACACCTCCCATGCAATAAAAAATGCAAGACTGTTGAAGCTGCCCGCAATTCCAAATCGAAGCAAGGATCCCCGAGGTGCAAAGCGGGTTAAAACGGATGCCTCGGCCATATCAATCGTCGTTGGTGACAACATCACTTGGTTTGCCAGTAAGGATGCCGCGCAAATGTGCATTGTCATCTTGAATCGCATCCATGAACGCGTATTTAACCCCCAATTCTTCAGCTAACACTCCAAGTGCCAGACTGTCTTTTGGTAAGCACTTGCCACCAAAGCCCCGGCTGAGTCCGAAAATAGGGTCCAGGTGTGAAGGGCCGATGGGTTGAGCCTGCTCTGCCGTAATGATGTCACGAATTCCATACCAGTCTTCACCCATGGCTTCGCAAATATCGTAGAGTTGGTTGGCGAAGGTTACCTTCACTGCATAGAATGTATTTTTGGTATATTTCACCAATTCCGCCTGAGTTGGCGTTACATGAAACAATTGTTCTCTACGTAGGACACCGGCTTCCTTGTGTTGTTCAAACACTCGCTTTACAACGTCTTCATGATGGGAGCCAACAACCAAAACATCTTGATTTGCAAAATCCTCCAAACGCTGACGTTCAACCAAGAATTCCGGTGAATAAGCAATCTTCAGGTGTGGATAACGCTCGTGATAGAGCTGCGTTGTTCCTGGAACAACTGTGCTCTTGATAACAGCAGTGAATCCTTCGGGGAGGGCGTCAAGGACTTCCTCAACAATCCGAGTATCACAAGCCCCTGTTTCGGGGTGTGGGGGCGTTGGAACAGCGATGTATGCGAAATCAACATGGCCAATAACATCCTCAAGCGAAGTCCCTCGTGCAGGGTCGTGGACGAAGAGTTGATGGGCATCTGAAAAGCAATGCTCAATAGCGCCTCCGACCATGCCTGCTCCAATAATTCCAATTTTCACAACATCTCCTCCTTATCGGTGCGGGGTCGGGTCCAACTTGCCTTCTTTAGCCATCAAAGAGGCTTTCAGCAATGTATCAGGAGTGCCACAATCTACCCATGTTTCTTCGCCAACAGAAATCAATTCAGCCTCTTTGTCACTAACATAGATACGGTTCACGTCAGAAATCGATGTGTTGGCACCATGGATGGCTTCTGCTCGGTCCAAATACGACCAAAACCGTTCATCAAAAAGATAAATCCCACCAATAGCAAGATTTGAGGGAGGGTTTTCGGGCTTCTCAACGATATCAACCACATTCCCATCTCCATCGATTACACCAACGCCAAAGGCTTCTGGATGTTCTTCTTCTCTCGCCATCAAAATGCAACCAGGTGGTGTTTCAGCATTGGAGAAGTCTGCAACGATTTCCTTCAATTCCATAGTAGTGATGTTATCTGAGAAATAGATTAACAAACGAACTTGGTCGTTGTAGGGGCGAGCAAGTTTCAGCGCTTCAGCAACGCCGCGAGGCTCTTCTTCAATGACGTAATGAATCCGCTCTCCTTCAAGTCCTTGACCAACGTGGCGGGTGATTTGCCCGATAAATTGGTTTGAAACGATGGTGATGTCCTTAATTCCAGCACGACGAATCGTCCCGAGAGCATAATCGATAACAGGGCGTTCATACAATGGAAGCATCGTCTTTTGTACGTAGTCAGTGAAGGGGTAGAGGCGACTTCCGTGGCCTCCGGCGATAAGAATGGCCTTAACCTCCATGGAGATACCACGAGGCGACCCTGTATTGAAACTGCCCCACCCTGTCTATTGAGGATCGTCAGATTTCATCACGTCAGAAACGGCACCGTCTTTGGCGTTTTTCTCAAACCATTCCGTCGTCACCAAGTCTCCTAAGCGCTCAACACCCGCTTCAATGAGGTCCGCATCATCTGCTTCAGACCTTTTCCATCGTTCCTCTGCTTGTTTTGCATACATGAGGTCAGCATCTCGCAAAAGATGTTCACTTTGTCGCAGAGGTCCTTCCAGCCCTTCGTATTCTTTTTCATGAATGGCGGGGTCTACACGCTTCCGTTCTTTGTTGAATGCATCCATTTGGTCGGAGAGTGCTGGGCCCTTTTCATCACCACCACGGCCTCTTTTTTGCTCGTAGTTTGTGCGTTCCATGCCCGAAAATTTGGCAGCGATAAAGGCCTGATGGAGTCGCTCCATGGACGCGTCATCAACATTCAACTGAGAGAGCACATCCCAATCAAATTCAATGGCGTCAATAAATTTCAGCAGACGTTCTTCGCTCTTAGAACGATGATTACGCCGCAATCCTTCACTCGCTAACGTGATTGCTGTTGAGATGACACCGAAGTATTGCAGAGGTGGAGGAAAGAACAGTAAAACACAAAATGTTCCAAGAAGAAAATTACTCGCTTTCCATCGAAATAGAGAGGTGCTTTCATCAGCGAAGTAATCCGAAAACGGGTTAAGTTCACCGGCCAAATCAAACCCTCACAAGTCCAAGAGATTCTTTAGCCGCTCCATACAGGCATCGTCAAGTTCGGTATCTTCCTTCCATCCGAGTGCCTTGAGCCCCTGAAGTTGGCTTGAACGAATACTCGTGGTCATTCGTTCCACTGAGAACTGCATCAAGAGTCCAAATAAAAGGAAAGCTGCAAGGCCAAACTCCCATCTGGTGAGCCCCATAATGCCCAAAGAAAGGGCGACCCCTGTGATGCCGGCAACAACTGCTCGGTTTTTCATCCGAGAGTATGAGGCTGTGGCGTCAAGAATTCGACGCGCTCCTTCCTTCTTCGTCATGGCCGCCATGTCTAAGCCAAACCGCTGTTCAAGGTGAAGATACCGCTTCTCGTTTGAGCCATTCGTTGATTTCCTTGAGCGCCTCAGAACCTGTATGTTGGGTTCTTACCGCGGAGGGTCGGGCGTTCATGTCTTGGACAAGTACACTATCTTGCATGGTGACATTCCCTCTTGGCTGCAACGCAATTTGAGCGAGAAGGTCTCCCATGGTTTGCTGCATGTTGGCGGTTTGTTCTGCCTGGAATGACAGCAGCCGCTCCATGCTTTCAAGAACAATGTTGCTACGTTCTTGACGGCTGTCAAGGGCGCGTGAAGCAGCCTCCATAGCCTCTTCCTGTCGCTTGAGGAGTTCTCTAGCCGCTGGACTGCCGACCGCATCTCGCCGTTGAAGTTCTTCAATGGCGGTGTTGAGTTCTATGTGACGGCGTGTGAGGGCCGCTTCCAAACCTTCGATGTGGGCGTTTGCTTCTCTAAGGTGCCCCACCATTTCTCGATGGTGGCGTTGCATGGTTCGCATTTCGCTATGATGATGTGTAGCCTCAGAAAAAAAAGCCATCAGAATGGAGAGGGCTAAAGCAAGTTGAGGATGGAATAAGAAGGCAGTAGCGGTGAACCATGTCAGCGTTGCGATGGAGAGTGAGCGTAGTATTCCCATACAATATACTCAGTCCCCGAACATAAAGAGGATGCCTTGGGACTTATGCGGGACCCCGCTCATTGAGGGAATAAAATGAAGCAGTTATCATCGACTTCAATCAATCCGCCAATGGAGAGAAGATGGTCCAGAGCTTCATCGGTCTCATCATCATCAATGTTGTATGAACGTGTTCCTTTGAAAATCGCTTCAAGGGTTGCAACCGGTTCACCACTCGCAAGTTCAGCCTCTACGGTGATCAGTACGGTCTGACATGCAATGGCAAGAAGTGGGTCGTCAGTATTGTCATTCGGCATGAGGTCAATGAAAACACTCGAGGGGTGCGGCTCTTGTCCAAGATTTACTGGCTCAGCCGCCCGACTTGGTTCAACTGCTCGTTGCCCTAGACCTCGTAACGGGTGTTCTTCGTTGATGTCAAAGCAGTCAAACAAATTTCTTTGGTATGGGTCATCTGCATGTTCCTTCCGAGTAACGCCTTCAATCCTACGGCCAAGGTCGTCCAATCGTTGAAGTCGTTGCTCAATGGCTAATTTTTCATGCAGTAAATCCACACTCAAGAGATCCATGGCATTGGTGGCTTGCTTAACAAGCCAATCATGGACGTTCCAATCCGGATTGACGCCGAGCATCACATCTGCTAATTGACGAACCTCAAGGGGCATGTCATCAAGAGAGACACGGGTTTCCTGTTCCTTTTGTCCCTCATCCGCCATGACAGTGCTTGAGCGATGACAGCCTATGAAGCATGCCCCTCCCGAAGAACCATAATTTCCGATGGAGACCGTTTACAGCCTCGGCAATCGCAGTAAATTAGTGCGCCACAGGAAAGAAAGGTAAGCGTTTGGCCGCGCGGCGCTTCGCCTTTTTATCACGAGGGTTTCGTTCATGTATGGGCGCCCTGTCCCGACATCATGGGTGACCACCGCATTACAGTACTGCCGGGCGATGGAACAGGGCGCGAAGTTGCCTTGGAGGCCCAACGGATTCTTGATACAATTCAAGCAAATACGAATCATGGTTTCGACCAAACGGTCATTCCGTGTGGCGGACAGCACTACCTTTCGACCGGTGAAGAATGGGCCCCAGGTTCATTTGAATTTTGCCGTGATGAAACGGACGCGATCTTCCTTGGTGCCATTGGACAACCCGGCGCTCGTTTGCCGAACGGGGACCTCGCAGGAGGGTCAGTTATCCTCGGTCTTCGCAGCGGCTTGGATTTGTATGCCAATGTTCGTCCAATCAAACTCTACGAAGGGGTACCGCACAAAATCCACGGAGGCTTCCGACAAATTTGGGAGCCTGGAATGGTCGACATGACCATCCTTCGGGAAAACACAGAAGGCCTGTATCACGCCCTTCTCCGCCGCAGTGCAGACCGCGCCCAAGGACGCCCAGAATACGAGCCAGAACCCATGACCTTCCCCGGTCTAGAGGGCGAAGTGGCCTACGACCCACGACCAATTTCACGAGCTGGTTCTCAACGATTGATTGAGATGGGCTTTGAGGTTGCAGCCACTCGAAACGGCGCCCCGATCGATGGACAACGCCGTGTCTCATGCATTGACAAATCAAACGTTACCCGTGGTTGTCAATTGTTCAGGAAAACATTCGAATCCATTGCAGGAAAGCACCCAGATACAGAAGCGGATTACGGCTACATTGACGCATTCATGCAGTGGCTCACCCGCTCACCTGAACACTACGACGTCGTCGTAACATCCAACATGTTTGGAGATATCTCAACAGACTTGGGTGCAGTTCTGCAAGGAGGAATGGGCATGGCGGCATCCGGTAACATTGGTGACCAACATGCATTCTTCGAACCCGTTCACGGCTCAGCCCCCAAGCACGCAGGCCTCAACAAGGTCAACCCAATCGCTTCCATCAATTCCATTCAGATGATGATGGACTACCTTGGCCGTAAAAACGGCGAAGATGAATTGATTGAAGTTGCCCGCCTGATCGATGATAGCGTTGCAGACCACCTCCGAGAAGGAAAGCTCGTCACATACGATATCGGTGGAAGCGCATCTTGTTCCGACGTCGGGACGGCTATCGCAGATCGTTTGGCTCACAAGTTGAGCGAGCGTTTCTGATTTAGAAACAACATTCACTCATCTTTGAGTGTATTGAGCATCCATTCCAATGCACGGTCTAGCGTTGCATCGTTATCATAATCAGCATCCATGACAATTGAGGCCTTTTCTTCCAGCATAGCGACCATGTTCTTCAACGTCCTTGATAATTCGTCAACGATGGTAATGGTTCCCTCGCGAGCGGACCGTGACCTAGGGTTCAAGTCAATCACAATGACTGTTTTTCCCATTTCCATCAAGGCTCTGCATCGGTCCCCGTCCTCAAGGGGAACAAGAATTACATCGCTGTCTAAGATGCCTTCTTTGTGGCAGGCTGCCCTCGGACCTTTGAGTCCAGGTATGAATGCATTTGGCGCATGACCGAGGACTTCAACATCCAATCCAAGGATGTTCATTCTCTCTGAAATATGTCCGAGTATAGCCTTCATACGCTCAGGGGTTCTGTAAAAAATATTGACTTCCAATGGGCATCCAAGTGCAGAGGCCAGGATCAACATCTCATCACTAGCAAGTGCCGCAACGTTTCCGTTGACACTGAGAACAGTTCGCTCCCCTTGAATCATTGAAGCAAGAGCATGGCGGGTAGCGTCAAGGGCACTCGGGATGGTCACTTCACCAAGGAGATAGTCAAACGCTTCTCCACGGCCGTGTGCAATCATAGCACTGGCGGCAAGCATCCCTTTCTTTTCGGCTTCTTCTAATCGGTGCCTCATCAATAATGAGGCGTAACGCGGATGACTAGGGTCTGCAGCGATTTCACCCATATCATCACCTTACAAGCCCTGAGCAAGCATACTGAGGTCCATCGGTTTGACACCCCGGTTGATCGCACTGGTCGAGACCACATCAAGCCCACATTCGCGCCATTCATCGAGACCTTCGAAGGTAATTCCACCGCTTGCTTCTAAGACGACATGTTGGCGAATTTCTTGCTCAATCATTTGTTCTGAAACAGATTTGCAAGCGTCTGGAGTAAAGTTGTCAAGCATGATGACGAGACGGTCAACACCGTCGGCCTTTCTTCCCGACCAGACCATAGCGGCCATCATCGCCTCTTTTTCAGTACGAACCTCAACCTCTAGAAAAGCCCCAACCTCGGACATATCTACGGTTTGCAAAAAGGCGACAAGCCGATGTTCATGTGAATCCAACTCTTGGTGCATGCTGGCAAGGTCGTTTTCTTTGACCATGAGGGCGTCTGTTTTGGAGAGCCGATGTGATAGGCCACCGCCCATGTGTACTGCCCATTTGTCCAAGAGGCCCCAAACCGTTTTGCGTGTACAAGCAATCTGTTTTGGCGCGATGGCGGACCAACGCTTCGCATTGGTTGCAATTCCCGAAAGCTGTCCCAACATGTTGAGAATTGGCCGTTCAATGATGAGAAGACTGTCTCGGTCTCCGGACAAACTGGCGATTTCATCGCCTTCCGATACCCGTTTACCATCGCCTGCAAACCATGAGATACGGACGGATGGCGCCCATATTTGGAGCATGTAATCTACAGCAGCACAACCGACAATCAAACCATCTTGGCGTGCAACGATTGTAGCATCAACTTGTTCTGAGCGACTTGAAAGAGGCATATCGATGCCGTCATCCCCGACCATAGCACTAACCCAGCGGTCAATGCTTGCTAGCAATTTACGACTTGCTCCGCCTTCTACTGTCCACAGTTCGTGTCCGCGGTCATGAGGCACAGGTTGCTCATCGGCCATGAATGACGGAATGCGAACCTTCACTTCAAGCCAACCCTTGAACGCACATCTTTTCACCGACGACCCTGAGGCGATGGTATGGCTCGAGTGACGGTGATTGGTGCGGGCCTTTCAGGACTGACTGCCGCCCTTTACGCTACAACGGCGGGCCATCATGTTGTGATTCTAGACCGCGGAGAACATCTTGGTGGGCGCGGTACCTCGGAATCTCTTGATGGAATTCCATTTGGATTTGGCCCACATTTATTACAAGCAAACGGCCCACTAGCCAAGGTTACAAAGAAGGTCAGCCGCTTGAAAATGGTGCTTGGCACATTGCGTATTGACCGCCTGCATGTATCCGGTGTAGGGCCACTTCGGCCTCGGGGGAATGTCAAGCAAGCATCGCTTCTACGGAGGGTACTGAGAGCAAACGACCGAACACATCCTGCTGTTAGCGGAGCGCGCCTCCTGGCTGATATGGGCGCTTTGAAGGAGGATATATCTCGTTTCAAAGCGTTACAAAACGGAAAACTGTGCGTGGTCGGTGAAGGATGGTCCGGCGTTGTCGGCCGAATGGCCTCGGCGCTGGATGAAGTTGGCGTGCTCATCGAAGCAGGTTGCGACGTAGTTTCAATTCAGAACGGAACCGTCCATCTCGCTGACAAGCGTGAATTAGAATGCGATGTAATCATTGTAGCATGCGGTTGGAAGCGAGCAAAAAAGTTACTCTCCCCGCACTGGCTAGGAGAAGAACCAGACCTCCAACCAATCCGAGCAAGTACCGTTGATGCCGCTCTTTCTTCTCGCCCTTTATCGCAGCGACATGGAATTATTGACGAAGAAGGCGGTGTCGTTATTTTGGATTATGCTAACATCCAACCACGGATGAAGTTGGATGGAGCCTTTCTCTCTTCGGTGGCCTTTGAACGAGAAGGAGAGTCACATGAAACCCGTCTTCAGCGTCTAAATGAAGCACTCGATCATCATGCCCCAGGATGGCGAAACCACCTCATCCATGAGCGCCAACAACGAACAATTACCATACAAACCACCGGAGAAAAACCTGCATATGACACGCTGAGTTCCAAAGGAATCCTACTCGCAGGTGAGTGGGTAGCCAGTAACTACGCCTTAGCAGATGCCGCAGCCTACACGGCCAAAGAGGCAGGCCAGAACATCTCATCCGCACTTGATTGAATCCTTATTCACTCTCGGCCCTACGATTGATTCATGCGCTTTGTTTCTTGGAACGTGAACGGACTACGTGCAGCTATTCGTAAAGGAATTGATTCATACTTTGAAGAACTTGATGCAGACGTCACGATGTTCCAAGAAACAAGGACGTTAGAGGAACAACTCCCAAAGAATTGGAGCTGGCCAACAGGATGGCAGGTGACCCTTCATCCAGCAGAAAAGAAGGGGTATTCAGGAGTTGCAACGGCCACGAAGCAGCCCCATACCGTTCTCCAAACCGGGCATGGCGGTAGTCAGGACCCCCTTGACACAGAAGGGCGCGTGCTGGTCTGCGAAGTCAATGGGATCATTTGCATTAACACCTATCTTCCTAGCGGCTCTAACAAGGAAGAGCGCCAACGCTTCAAAGAAGAATGGATGGCGGAATGGCGAACATTTCTCCGCCCGTATCTTGAAGACGACCGCCCAGTCATTGTCTGTGGCGACCTCAATATAGCCCATACGGAAGATGACATTTGGAACCCAAAGGGCAATGCGAAATCCTCTGGATTTCTTCCCCATGAACGTGCATGGTTTACGGAATTACTCAACGATGGTTGGACTGATGCGTTTCGACACATCGCCGGCGAAGGCAACAAACTCTACTCGTGGTGGTCAAACCGTGGTCAAGCAAGGGCCAAAGACCGCGGATGGCGAATTGATTATTTCCTCTTGAATGAGTCAGCAACCCGAGCCTTGAAAGATTGCTTCATCGTTCGCCAAGGGGGAATTGACGTCTCCGACCATGCGCCCGTTGTTTTGGACTTGGAGTTTTGAACAACTCATTGGTTTGACATTCGGTGACGGTACCTCGATACCAGGCGATACACACCGTCTCGTAGTGGTAGCGGAAAGAGCCATGCCAGTGGATACCAGATTGTGTAATACCAGCGCATGTAGAGTAACAATCGGATGCTTGCTGCTGAGCGAATGAAAGGTTGACCTGCCCGGATAAGATACATTGAATCGGCTTCTCTGATCGATTCGGAAAAACCCTCAACGAATCTCATACCTTCTTCCGAATCTATGCCATAAATGTGCAGTTGGCTCTTCTTTGAACGGCGTTTATTAAGGAATTTAGCGAGACGGTTACAAAGGACACAGTGGGCATCAATCAAGAGGACATCCGCCACATCTACCGCCTCGTCAATCCTCGCTTTCAACGGTGTCAAAGGACACAAGTAAGGCATCAACCGTATCACGCAATTGTTGCAAATCTTGGTCCACAACGACTACCGTAAGGATAACCGAATCGTGTTCCTCGTTAGGCTTGATTTCACATGAATGCGGGCGAGCTAATTCAACCAAGCGGTGAGCGGTTTCAAGGTCCCCGGTCCAAGTGAGGGTCATTTCGTGGCGTTCCGCCATAACAAGGTCTTGGGGTGGGCTGATATGAGGCTAATCCCCCCACTGTTCATGGCCCAACCGCCCGAGGACCCCTTTGTCGTCGCCGGAAGCGGCGGTGTTGTTCTGGGGGAGGCTCGTACCAACCATGAGGGCCGTCACGCCTTGCTTTTGGTTCGGGGAGAAGAAGACACGTCGGAATTTGAGGCGTTAGTGGCTACAATGGGTATTTTAGTTGTGGAGAAAATCAACCAAAAAGGGAGTTCGGATCCTCGCAGTTACTTTGGAAAAGGCCGTCTTCAGGACGTTGCTGACGAGCGGAAAAGTGCCATTAAAGAACATCCCTGGGGCAAGGTAGACTTGGTTCTTATTCACACCAATGCAACGCCTCGTCAACTGGTCAACATCAGTCAGACGATTGGGCTTGAACTTTGGGACCGAGTTCGCCTCTTGCTGTCGCTTTTCACATCTCATGCGTCCTCAGTTGAGGCACGAACGCAGGTTCGAATAGCGCAGTTACAATCCGACCGAACCGTTCTGCGTGAACTCATGCATCAGCAAACTACCGGAGAGCGAGCAGGATACGGTGGTGGTGGTGTAACGGCACTTCAAAATGTTCTTGCGAACGTTGGCCGAGAGTTAGCAAACCTGCGACGAAGGCAAATAAGACAAACCAACGCTCAGCGAGAGCACCGACGACAACGGGTTCGCAGTGGAGCGGTTACGGTAGGTTTGATCGGGTATACAAACGCTGGAAAATCGTCTCTTTTCCGACTTTTATCAGGGAAAAAAGTCCTCGTTGAAGACCAATTATTTTCCACATTAGAGACCACGGTAGGGCGTATGGAGGATAGCCCCCGCGTTCTTCTTGCAGATACCATTGGATTTATTGATAACATACCAAACGCTACTCTATCGGCATTTAAAGCAACTCTCGCTGAGGCGTTAGAAGCCGATTTGACCCTGGTTTTGGCTGATGCCTCCGACTCCCCCCTTGAACTCGAACGAAAACTCCTCACCACCCGACGAGAAGTGTTTGAACGGCTCTACGGTGAACCGGTAGACGATGAATTTCCATGGAATGATGCCATGGACCCATATCACCATTCGATGCAGGTAGTCTTGACGAAAATTGACCAAGCCGACGAGCATATGCTTGACGAAGCACACGCAACTGTAGCAGGGCTAGGCTTTCCCCCAGCCCTTGGTATTTCAGCACATTCGGGCGTTGGAATTGATACGCTAAAAGGAGCCATACTCCGCCACTTGTTTGGCTCGCCGTCAACGGTTCATGTTCATCCATCTATGGACAATACCGGTGATGCTGTTGAGCGGATTGTATCAGACATTTACGACCAAGGCATGGTGACTTCAAACGAACGAGACCCAAATGGAACGGTTTCGCTGACCGTGTGGCTCACTCATGCGGCTCTTGAGAAATTGAAGGCTCGCTGGAACGAGCGCATTGAAGTCAAGTAGGGCCACCTCTACCGTAGAGCATGGCGGATGGTGCGGAGGAAGAAACTCCGTATCTCGATGAAATGATCGAAGAGACGCCGCTTTTGTTCGCCTCCTCCGGTGCCGTGTTGACAATTGAAGACCCGAATCTGCACCCTATGGGGCGAGCAACAGCAATCTTCCTTTTGTTTATCTGCGCTCTTGGTTTTCTCAACGGTTTAGATTTCTCCTCTCCCGATGACGGGTTGATTCGTCCCGATGAATTCGTCTATCGCTTAGCGCAGAGCGCGCCGGCTGAAACCGCTACCTTCCGTGGTTCAGTCATGGATGAATCAGGCCAACCGCTATCGGGAGCGACCGTTTACCTCTCATGGCTTGACCGAGGAACTCAAACGTGGTTGTCGGTCCAAAACACAACGAGTGAAAATGGAGGGTTTGAGTTTGAAAACCTCACTCCTGGACTGATTCGTGCTGATATTATCGTTGAGCGAGACGACCATCGTGATGTTTACTCGAACCGGGTCCTTCTTTCACCGCCAGCATTGATTGAACCCATCGGTTTTACCACCCTCACATTCAACGTGCCATCATCTGAAACCTTCGCAAATCAGCCCTGTGAAGACCCTGGTGTGACTGATTGTGAGATTCGGGAAATTGATATGACGCCGACACAAATGGACCATCCGTTGATGGACCCGAGTGCTTCTGCAACCTATGTATTGGTTGGATTTGGATTCATGGGCCTCGCACTTATTGCAGCTGGATTCAGCATTTGGGCACTAAAAAACGGCTCCATCGGGTTATTGAGGACCTCTGCTGGCCTTTCCGTGTTTACAATGGGCCACTATTACTCGGCCTGCATTCTTGGATTGTTAGCATTCGTACTCACATTCGCCATCCCACGGCGACGTATTCCATTGACCGATTGAATAAGACCTCAACAAATCCAGTTGACTTTACCCGTGTCAACATCGTAAATTGCCCCTCGTACCTTGACATCATTCTTCAACAGGGGGTTATCGAGCAGAGTCGCGACATCACCGCGCAACTTTTCCTCCTGATTTTCAATCATTCTAGGCTCAAAGGTCGAGAAATCAAGTCCGCTTAGGCCTTCCAATGTTTCCTTGACATCGGTTACACTCAAACTGGCCATGGCGCAGCGTGTGTGGGCCATGATGACGATGTTATCGCAATCCAGAAGATAGCTTCCAAGGACGATATCACGTTCAACTTCGGGGTTTAATTGAGCACCTGCGTTTCGTATGACTTTCATATCGCCAACTTCCAAACCCAAAACAGCATGTGGAACGATGCGAGAGTCCATGCAAGTCAGCAGTAAAAGGTGGACGCCAGCCCTTCCAGGGACATCATGAGCGTCGAAGGATTTGACATATGCATCGTTGGAATCGCTGAGTCGATCGGTGAACGAAGTCATGGTGCTCAACCACCAACGCACGCAGGTAGCATTTTGTTCTTGTCCGTCGTTCTTCATTTAGGAAGGAATCTCAATTATTCTAATCAATCAAGCGACCTCCTTATGGCGGAGAACTTCTGGCTCTAAACATGGACCTCAGAGGCGCTACATGGATGGTGCGCTCTCTCGGCGAAAGCGTTTCAATGGTCAACGTCATGGAAAACGGAGATGTTTTTGCCGGAGGATGGGACGGCCATTTGATTCGTTGGGACGAGGAAGGGACCATCCTATGGACTGCGCAAACGGGAAACAGAATCAGCGCTATTGCTGTGAGCGACCAAACGATTGTGGTGACCAGCGGCTTACATCTTGTCGCATTGGATCCTCACACCGGCGAGCAGCATTGGAAGGTTGCTCTTGAAGGAAGTGCGGACGATGTACGGTGGTGGGATGGCAGCATTCTAGCGGTATCATCTGTTTATGATATTGAGCATAACGATTTCATTGAGTCTGCCCTTTGGAAGTTTGATGCGAATGGTGAATGTCTTTGGGTTGAACGAATGGATGAACGGCCTTGGTCCGTACTTGAACTCGGAAAACAACGTTATGCAGGCCTTGGTAGACCTCGCTGCGGATGGCTTACGCTCTCCGACTCCCCCCCGTTTGAACATCACTTGCCTCCTACTTCGTTCCCAGTCATGAGCGGTGTATCGGGTCGAGAGCGTCTTCTGTTCGGTCAAACCGATGGTTCGGTTGTGGACCACAAAGCCACTGTTTTGAGTACTGAATCAGGAGCAGTTGAACACCTTAGTATGCTTTCACAGGGGTTTGCAGCATCTACCGACGCAGGACATCTTTCTGTTCGTAATGACGACGGAACACTGCAATGGGAATCTAAAGGGGATCCGATTTCTGCACAAGATAGCGGCTTCATCGCAGAGGAGAGGAGTCTTTTCTGGGTCGCTCGGGCTTCAGAACTCAACGGCCACCTCTCTGTTCACGATTCATCTGACGGGTCCCTTCTCGCTAGCACATCACTTTCTCGGGTTCGAAGTATTTCCAGTACGAGCACAAGGACAGCAGTTGGATGCGATGATGGGGAAGTGCTTGTGTGGGATTCAGCCCTTTTCGCACGTCGATTGAACCAAGAAAGTAATTCAAGCAACGAGCCGGTTGATGACCGAAAGGCTGCCCTTCAAGCTAAACTTCTGGCATTACGCCAATCCAAGTAATCCACTTGGGCGGAAACATTCTGTTTGTTCACTCGTCTGCCTGCTCTTCATCATGTGGTGCGTATGTCCACACCTTTGTCGTAATGAAGGCCAGTGCAATAATCTTCAAACCATCCCATAGCAGAAACGGTTTGGTTCCTGCATTAAAGGCGGCTTCCAGCGACCAATCAAGCGAGTAGGCAAGCCACATGGTACCAAACACATACACGGGGATCATGGCCAGCGTCCAACAGATCAACTGAGATTTCAAATCAGCATGTCCGGCTCTTCTTGAGCGGTCCAAACCTTCGGCGACTAAAGCCGATGCAATGGGAAATGACAACAAGTAACCTCCTTTGTAAAACAGAGCGCCTTCGCTGAAAAGGTAATCTCCACCACCGGCAAAGACGGGTAGGCCAATTGCGCCAAGAGCGACATACAGGCTTCCTGCTGCGAAAGCATCGTTACGCCTTAGATAGACTCCTGTTGCCATGACTGCAAAAGTCTGCAACGTGAATTCAACCGGTGAAATACGTGGGATGAGAATTGCAAATTGAGCGCAAAGGGCAATAAGTGCTGTGAAAAACCCGATTGCAATTGTACGCTCAAGCGCAGTCATGCGGTTTGAACTTAAGCCAAGATGCCATTGTTGAGGCCTTTTCCATGCAATATGCTGAAACATATTTGCTCCACGGTCAGAGCGTATTTAGTCATTCCATCGTTTAGAAGCATTCGCATTCACTTCTTAGACCATGATGTGTATGTTCACGAAAAAGGAAGGTTTCACAACCTACCGCATAGACGGATTTTCCTCTCTACGAGATCTTCACAGGGGTAGCGTTCAATATGGCCCACTGCAAACCCACGAATACAAGTTAATCGTGTACAAGGGTGTTTAGCATCATCCCTCGTGAACATATAGTATTCCTTTATCCACTTCATTGGAACATTACATTTTGTTGCGTAACGTTGTGAAGAGCCTACTGAAGCCCATACGGGCAACAGAAATCTCCTTTGCGGAGAACAAAGTAGCTCATCGATTCATTCTTCCTCAGAGGGAATGTCAACCACTGATTTCTGTTCATAGGGTTCATTGAATTCTTGAATGTCTACTGCAAACATGTCCTGGTGGAACTCTCGACTCCTTCTGAAGACTGCAACTCCAACTCCAACTCCAACTCCAAAAGCAACAAGAATCACCACGAAGATGGATCCAACCGGATTCTCTCCAATAGATTTACTTAGGGAATCAAGAATTCCATCT
>CALKGM010000025.1 GCA_938084675.1 Candidatus Poseidoniaceae archaeon | reverse complement strand
TGTAAAAGATGTGAAAATGGAGAATATGCGGAGACAAAAACCGAAGAAATTCTCGGTTACATGTCTGGAGCAATCTTTGAAGCGGAAGGAAAAACAAAATGTGTTGATTGTATAATTACGGAACTCAAAGAATTATGCAATGAAACTTGTGAACACTGTAAAGTAAAATTCCAATATCCTGATCCTGCGCTTGAACATGCATATGAATACCAATTTGTCAATACTGAGAAAAAAATTGGGGTTGCTGATTGGAAAGATAGATCACGACTAACCAAATTTAATCACAAGATGTGCTACATCTGTAACGATAGTTTGGTAGGTATTGGTGAGTACAGTGGGGATTCTGACTTTCCAGAAGAAGCTGAACACTACAAAAGAGAATTCACTGAAAGGAAAAATAAATTTCTAACTAAGCATGATTGATGAGAACTTTCATTCATAATCGTTCTTAACTTCAAAGGGCTTATCCTATTACCCTTAGTAATCATATGAGAATACGAAGGGCTTGCAGTCGGTTGGTGCTAACGCTACCCTCTGCGTTCGCAAGGGGACTGCAATCTCTTGGAAAGGCACACTCGCATTGAAGCGGTTGAATCAAGGTGAACGATGACTTCACTTTGTAGTAAGTTTCAGCCACGGCTTCAGTGTGCGATGGTTCTTAGCAACGCTGAATCCAAACTTCTCTTCAATGGCACGGTCAAGGAGGGTAAAGTCTCCATCCATGGTCGCAACCAACACTGCACCGATTTCTGGAAGAGGTTGACTAGCAAGATGTGTTGCCAGCCGGTAGATGTCCAAGTCGGTTGTTTCGGGGTAAATATGCCGATTGTTCATTGTGGTCCTGTACGTTGGGCCGCGTGCCTGCTTCAATTCAGTAAGGTCAGCAAAGACATCGTCGTGCTTGAGGAGAAATTCAGTCAGTTCTTCGGATTCTGCTGGTAACTCACCGAGCATTTCAGAAGTGGGCGTCCACGTATTGAACTCCGAAAGAATCTCGTCAACGAGTTTGAGAAGTACCGATTCATTGAGGGCATTCTCAAGTTTTTCTGAAGCGATCATAGCGCTCCTAAATCGGTAACTGATTCGGTTGTCCTTTGCGAATTGTTTCAATTCGCCGCGAACATCTTCGGGAATCATAAGGTGGAGTTGTTTTGCATTTGCATGATGGCGCAAAACATCGTGGAAACGGTTACTTCCAATCGTATTGAGGTTTGCTCCAAAGACCAATTCCATGTGTTCATACACCTTTTCTACCAGTGCGTCAACAAGAATGTTGGTATCAAGAATGACGAGTGGAGCCAATTTTAAATTGTGCAAAAAGCGGCGCTTTGAGGTGGGGATACTTTCCTTGTATTGTGAGAACAGGGTTTGCTCAACACCAGCCAAACGCTTGCGGTCAGTGATGGTGAATTTCGTAGAGTTCTGAGCTCGTTCAAGGTACATAAGCCCCTCAAATGCTCCGTCCTCAGCAGCAGATTTTGCGATATCGTACACCTCGGTCATCGAAGGTGAACTTGTCATCATTGCTTGGCGGAATTGCTGCTCAGATTGGTTGCGTGAGCGGCGATTGTCTTTGCTGATGCGAGTGGAGGCTGCAGTAACACGACCAAGGAACGGGTCCGGTGGGAGGACGTGCGCCTTTTCATAGGGGTAATTTCGCAAAAGGTCCAATTCTTCTTCAAGATAGATCGTTCGCGATTTCTGGATGATGTTGCCTTCGACATCTTCTTCTTCGTAAGTTTGCTTTCGTTGAACAAAGCGACGGATCAAACGAGTCGCCTCGTCGGTGTCGGTAAGCGCAGTATGGCATACATTGAGATAGAGTTTGAACCGTTCAGTTATGGCTGCTTTTAGTGCTGGGACCTTGTTGAGCAAACCAATTGCCTCGTCCCATTGTTTGGCGTGGGCGTAATGAATCAATGATTTCCTGTAAAGGGTGATGGGAAGAGCAAGAATTGAATCATCGTCTTCACCGTTGGTTTCGCCGTCTGCATCTTTGCTCGCAACACCAGTGAACAACTCGGCCGCCCTAGAGTATTCCCGAGCGGAATTTAATTCATCGCCATTTGATGCAAAGAGAGCTGCACGAGCAAGAGGGGCCCAGGGTGAGCGTGGGTTTGCTTGTTGGTACCAATCCACAAATTGTGGAAGGCCAAGGTCATGGTCCAAAGCGAGATAAGAGAACGAGGGGATGAGGCGTACTGGAAGAGTTTCTTCGGTGATTAAAGCGTCAACTGCTACTGCATCATCGGGCTTTGCAAGTCCGATATGATAGGTTTGCAAGAAACCGTTCATCGTCAAAGTCAACAGAATGACCTCAAAGAGCCTATGTTCAATAGGTGAAAGTTCCAATTCGTCAAGGCTGCTGCGCATCTTGTTGATGTTGGTGAGGCTTACAACGCCACCGCTGCCGTTCTGTGAAAGGGCTGCTTTGATTGGAGAATAGGCTTTCAGGGCTGTTTTGTTGAGAACTTCAACAACTTCGGGAGTTTCCTTGTAAATTCCTTCGAGGAGCAAAAGGAGATGCTCGGCGACTGGACTGAACACTTGAGGCACTTCTGCGCCGTGAATGGCTTGGAGGGCTTGTTGTCGGCATTGCTTGAGTTTCTCGCCCATGGTAACGGATTGGTGAGCAGTCGTCACGTGGGATACAAAGAGAGCCTCATACGGATGAGTTAGAGGGAGCATTTCGTCTTGAGAGAATACCTGGCAGAGGCGTTCGAGGTCGAGCGCGCCCATCAACAATTCAATGATGGGTGATTTGGCTTCCTCCCACGAGGTCCCTTGTTGGTCGCATAGACGTTGAGCTACCGCGGTTCTGACTTGATTGGAAAGACCCTCATACTTGACCATCGTGAACCAGGAGGCGTCGTCTAAATCATCAACATGGCTCATCAACCAATCTTCAGCATCTTGGCTTTTGAGGGAAACGATAAGCGGAAGAAGTTCTGAAACATCTGACGATGCATCAAGGCTGAGCCCTTGCAGAACCTCAATTGCTTCCTTGTCCTTCTTTTCGTTGTGGAGTGCCTTCAGTTGCCACCATGTCAACCGGTCAACCGAATCAGTGATTTCTGCTTCACTTAACAGATTCAATCCTTCGGAAAGTTGCTTCGAGCTTAGTTTCTCTGCTGAAGCAGGGGCTTGAGACCATGCCAAGCGACGGCGAGCGAGTGTCAAGGCGTCATCGGCGGTGAGTGCAAGGATGGCCTTCCAATCCGATACCGTCCCGTTGCGTAGCATCTCCAGGTCCTGGAGGGCTTCTGTGAGGTCTTTATTCGCAGTGGTACATGCTTTGAGAGTTGCTTTACCCAACGATGTTCCAGAATGAATTGAAAGGTGAAGGCTAACAAAAGCTAAGGTTCCTTTGAGAGCCATGAGGTGTGCATCGGGTTGAATCGGGCGCCCTCCCGAAAGTTGATTGATGACTTTTTGCAAAGCAACCATGGTTTCAGCATCATCTGCTGCATTGATTGCCAATTGAAGAACTGCGGTAAGAGATTCTGAATCCGAAGGGTCAATTCGAAACACTTCAGAGTCGATGGATTTCTTAGCCGATTTCTTGGCAGCCTTACCTTTGGGGAAGGCTAAGAATTGTGCAAGAAGCGTCGTTTTCTCAGCAATGGTGTGCCATACGGGGTGGACGCCCTTGGTCATACAAACTTCTCGCAATTTAGTTTCTTCACCGTCCCACGCTTCGTCCCAAGAATCAGCGTCCAGTTGCTTGTGGATGAGAAGCGCAGCGAGTTGAAATGCAGTTGAAAACGGTTGGTCGGCGATGATCGCATCGGGCTTTGGAAGCCAGTCCATGTGGGACGAACCACTGCTACGACCGCTACGACGCATGCGTCCACGCTGTCGGGGCATTGAAGGTCGGCGTGAAGGTGAAGCGTCATCGTCATCTTCTGCCGCTGGAGGTTCTGCTTCATGGGCGGCAAACACGAGAATTGAACGAAGGGGTTTGGCGAGCATCTGCCAAGCCGCTTCTTTGTTCATTGTGGCGACTTTGACATTGTTTGACATCGGTTTGGAAAATGCCGCTTTGAGGCAGGTTTCCATGTACGATTCCTCCAACAGCGAGCCCCCTAGGGTTTGGGGCCTATACGCGCCGCTTTGAATGCACCGATGCTGATGTTTGGGTTCTAAGCCTAGAAGGAACACATAGTTCAATGAACAAAAGCCTCTACGGAGTCGCGAGGAGTATCATGGAACTTGTCCCAATGGTTGCACTTTTACTCCACCCATTGCTAGCCAGTGGCTTGGTTGTATGGATATGGTGGCAGTATTCTTGGCGCAAGAAATCATACGAATTGAAGGGTGAATCAAGGGCGCAGTATCTTGAACGTCACGAACGCAATGGTGAACGGCTGCTATGGGCCACAGGCTTTGTTATTCTCGTTGCGTTCACAGGAAGAGCCGTGAGCGGCTGGTATTCAGACGGGGATTTCACATCCAATCTACTCCCTCAAAGTCTTCACGGCTTTATGGGACCTGTGGGCTTTATCCTCATGGTCGTTCTCACACGAATGGGGAGAGAGGCTCGAGACAAGCGAAAGGCTGGCGAATCATTCGCAACAGCCAAACTCAAGCACGGACGTGCGGCAGACATCATCATTTACCTTGTTTTCATTCACGCTTTCTTAGGATTCATTTACACCTTTGATGTTCTATCAGGTGTGTAACCCCAAAACGCCGATTCATATACACCTTGTTTTTGGCCGAAACATGGAAGGTGCAACCGACCCCAAAATGCTGGAAGGCCGGCTATTTTACAAAATGGGATTGCTTATCCACGACCAAAGAAAGTTGATGATGGCATTCGGACTTGTTTCGTGTATTTTGATGGGCAGCCTCATCACAATCGGAGCGGATTGGGCTGAAGGATTTGGAGAAGATGATGTTGAATCCGTCAATGCCGGAAGACTCATTTCAGAACGCTTTGCCTCCGATAGCGATGACGGGGGCCAATCCTTCCGCTATTTGGTATTCCACCCATTGGTCAACGACACCGGCCTTTTTTGGCAAGAGTCAGTCACTAACGCCCTCAAACCCTTTGAGGACCACCCCGATGTCGTTGTTGAATATTCATGGGAGGTCGAAGAAGTTGACCGGGAAGATGTTACTGCATCAGACGATGAGGGCTTTTACGCCATCAACAAAGTGACCATCGCCACCGACCGAAAAGATGCGAAGGCCCTCATCGATGAATTGCATGATTCCGTTGACCTGCAATCAGGGTTTGATGCATGGATGACAGATGGTATCTTCGTTGATTGGACCTTTGACGACCGAATCAAGAAGGATTTGGTGAAGGCTGAAGTCGTGGCCATTCCACTAACCCTCATCATTCTCGGCCTCATTTTTGGTTCGATCATCGCT
>CALKGM010000024.1 GCA_938084675.1 Candidatus Poseidoniaceae archaeon | reverse complement strand
AGTTATCTAAACTCGGTGAAAACACAGATATTGCAATTGGTGTTTATGTTTGGTGCGAAGATGTAATCAAATCAATCTTAACATCACTTCGCTCTAACAATTTCGGGGGGCGGATAATTCTAGGAGGGCCTCAAATTTCATATTCTGAAAGTGGCCTTGAGAGTTTTTATCCGGAGGCAGATATTTTTGTTCGAGGTTATGGTGAATTCGCCTTAGCTGAACTTCTGACGAAATCTGGTAAAATAAGTCACACAGGAGTCCATTTTGCAGGAGATTATGACTTAGAACTACAGACAGTTGTAGACCTCGACCTTTGCCCATCCCCCTGGCTTGAGGGGGTGATTAATTTAGAGAACCAACCCTTTGTTCGTTGGGAAACCCAGCGCGGATGCCAATTTAATTGCGGCTTTTGTCAACACAAAGAAGCTGGAGCTCGACTCCCAAAACATAAATTTCATTTCGGCCGAATTGAAAAAGAGATTGATTTATTTTGTAAAAATAATGTTGAAGATATTGCGGTATTGGATCCAATTTTTAATTCTGGCAAGCAAGCGGTTGAGATTCTAAAGCAGTTTCATAAAAGAGAATTCAAAGGACGTCTATCGTTACAATGCCGTGCAGAAATGATTACCGACGAATTCATTCATTATGCTTCAATGCTCAATGTTCGTTTAGAATTCGGCTTGCAGACCATTCATCAAACAGAGGGTGCAGCAGTTAATCGAAAGAACAACATGAAAAAGGTGCAAGAGAACATAATCAAGGTCAGAGATGCTGGAATAGGACACGAAGTATCTGTGATATACGGCTTGCCTGAACAAACCTTAACCTCATTCATTAAGACAATAGAGTGGTGTCTTTTCATGAAAATTCCTGTAATCAAGGCTTTCCCTTTGATGTTACTTAGGGGCACTGATACCGAAAAGAATAAGCAGAACTGGGGTCTTGTTGAATCAGAAGATTCAATGCCAGTAGTCATAAAATCAGATACATTTTCACATGAAGATTGGTTGAAGATGAGTAAAATTTCCCAATCACTAAAAGATACAGAGAATAATCATCCATTATTCCTTGAAGACTTACTGAAATTGGGTGATGAGTCTATAATTCAATTTGAACGCTTCCAACCATTTGCAAAGAAGATTTTGAGCCCAGTTACAAAAGAAGCCGAGATTTACTAATTCAAAGGGCCCCCCTTCGTATGGATGGTCATACGAACGGTACCGTTGTGTTCGTATGGGGATACAACGGGAGCCCTTGTGTATAAGAAAATCAACTTAATTCAAGAACTAACTATCTTTTCCAATGATTTGGGTTACTCGGATGATGGTCTGAATCTGCATAACTTCCATACAACCCCACATCACAGGATTCACACAATTCGAGACCATCTCCTCCACACTCATCTGCGTTACAATATGCAGTTCCGCAATTTTCACATCTTGTGAAATCATTTGTGACATTGCCACAACATGAGCATGAGGGGTAATTGCATTCACAACATGAATGACAAATGTCTTCATGATCTGGGCAAGATTCATCAATTTCTTCACCGCAGTATTCACAATCTGAGCAATGGCATTTTCTGCAGTCTGAACCCCATTTACACCCTCCCCTGAAATGAAAATGTACGCATAATTCCTCTCCGCAATGTTCACAATCCGACATCATATCACCTCAATATCCAAAATAAAAATCCTCTCCATGGTCATGCCCATCTGCATCAGAATAATCTCCATGAACAATATCACTCATAGATGCATAACACTCAGTGCATAAGTCTTGTATCTCGAAATTTGGCACGTGAACCATGTGGATATTACAGAACCAATCACCACAATTTTCACAGTTTTGTGCACAATATATGCACGAATTCTTTGAACAGAGTTCGCATTCAGAGGCGTGACTTTCGCATACTGGCTCTTTGCATATTTCACAATTATTGACAACCGTGTCTGAGCAATCATCATAACAATGACAACTGATTGGGTTCTTATCATTACAATGACAAAACCAGCACGTATCACTATGTTTCCATTTGCATTCCCTTCCGTTTGTACATTCCTTTTTGTTGCAATCGTTACATTGTTTCATATTTTCTAATGCAAGTTATGCTGCACTGAGTAGGCTCTCCTCAGCACATACCTTTTTCCTAGGTTGGAAAGGCAAACTATCCAAAATCCCGGAGAGGGATGGCCTTGCCGTAAAACGACTATGGGTAGGCCGCCGACAGGTCCCGAAAGACCTGCCGACGGAGTCATGGTTCAGCGGGCCCGGGGTCCGAAGACCCCGGGGAGTTGGGGATTGGTGAACGGTGATCAACCGTGTAGGTCCCAACTCAAACCCTATATCTCCTAGTTCCATTGCTCATCACCCTTACTCGCAATTGGAAAATAATCCCCACCTGGGGAAGTGTTCTGTTGTGTGAATTGTTTTTGTGAGACTGCTCCAAATGTGGAAACACAGTAAGGCACGATGTAAGTGCAAAGAACCTTCCAAACTGGAGGGTAATTTCCTTCGAGCAGCGCATCACAGTGGTTAATCAAGACTAGAATGGTTCCTACAATCAAGGAAGTCTTAACCGCCATAATCGGGATATCATCCGACAAACACAAAACCATCCAATCTTTCATCATAAAAATCACCTAATATCCAGAGTTGTCCTGTCCGCCGTGATAAAGACCATCTGCACAACTGTCGCAAACATGACCCACGCCAGTAACTACATTCTCAAGTCCATCACAAATATCGCAATAGTCCTGCGAATGATCACAGAGGCTATCGAAATCTTTGCGATTACAATTCGGACATCGGGTACAATCACAGCACGACTCGCATTGCTCACATTCTTCGCAGAAGTCCTCTTCGGTTTTTTCTCCACAGCGCCCACATTCAGGCAGGTGTCGAGAACAACCAATCCCGTCACAACAAGCTCCGCACAAGGACTTGTCGCAATCATTAGGAACAGGGTTTTTACAACCATTCAAACCGCATTTTGCCATTATGAACACCTCTCTTTGGTGTTCAATTTAGCAACCCAGTTTGCCGCTACATGCGTAGCATTCGCTCGGTCTTGATGTGTTGGCGCAAATGAGTGCGCCCTCTCGTGGGGGGTAATGTTTCGTAACATTTTTTCTATACGAAACTGGAGTTATGAAGCGTTGATTAGGCTCTCATCAACGCTCACCTTTTCTCTGCAGAGTGGTAGGTAAAGGACCAGTAATGCTCTGGAAGAGCGGCCTTGTCTTCAGATCTGAAGGGTAATTGTCGCCGGTAGTTTCGAAAAGAAACTACCAGCAACGCTGTGGTTCAGTTTCATCCGGTGGATTTTACTCCACCGGATGCTCTTCTGCCACAGTACATTCAGACGCAGGCGTCCAATGTGGCTTTTAGAGAATCTAAGATTCTCTGAATTTCTTCAATATGTCCATCGTTAAAATTGGCCATTTCATTGAACTCTGCGTATGTGCCCCAAGAAGTTACTCTCAGGGTCCCTTGCGGTCTTCGGCCCGTTGCCGGGCATTTCTAACTAGATGGCAACCGTTTATAGACTCTACCGTTATAGCAATCCTATGGATAAAGTCGTAATTTCTTGGGTGGATATTTTTTGTGAGTGTTGCGCAAAGGGGCCTACGGATTGTGAAAAAAGCAAATTCCAATATTGGAAGGCTAGGGACAAAACAACCCAAGATCAACTGAAATGGTGGATGAATGAATTTGCTAACCCCATGATTGAAAGACTCGCTGAATCTTATTCCGACTATGATGATGTTGAGTTACACATAACCACAACGTTACGTCATGACGAAGACTATCCCTCGAATACACGTGGAAAAAAGTTTCTTTCTGTATTTCCATTCAGTGTTTTAGGTGTTTATGATTACAGCCAACTTGTGAATCACTGCAGTATTTTTTTCCAGAAGATATTCACATCTTTTAGTGATAAGCATTCACTTAAGATTACTCACTATGTTGCATCGAACATAGGAGGCACCAGAGCAGTTGACCTCGCTCTCTTGTTCCTCTTCGAAAACAAACCAAGGTTTTTTGAGAAATCAACCATTGATGAAAAATGGTTTAACGGCTCAAACCCAAGCGATAAGCATTATGAAGAGGCGCGTGCCCCTTTATATCGCGTTTATCACGAGTTAATGAATCAAGGCAAATCATGAATTCCTTTTTACAAGGGATTCCCTATAATCTCCCATGCCTTCAAAATAAGTGTCTGCAGGGGTTCGCAGTGGCCTCTATTGAATCGTACGCAACAAGATTTAGTGATCTAGTGAAGTGGATAAATGAATCGCATATGTTCACGAGGGGTTATGCTAAACACCCTTGTAAACAAATTAAGTATTCACAACGGGTTGCAGTCCGCCCTATTCGTCCCTACCCACGTGCATGAAAAATGCAACTACACTGGGGTTCTAATTAGGGCCCAGGATGATGGCTTCATAAGAAAGTAAACGAGGCACTCGGGAGCACTAATGCAGGATTCCTAAACAAGTGAGGGTCTCAGGGAATAGTATCCTTTGAAAACCTGAATAACTCAAATTCGCCTTCGCAGGCGTTCCATTGCTGCATCTGCTTCTGATAAATGAATCAAACAATCTTCAATACGACTGACTCCAAGCATTTCTTCAGCGAGAGCGATCGCTTGTTCACATTCCCTTCTATCTTCGTCTTCAACTGTGATTTGAGAGGCATCACACTGATTTCTCAAGGTCCGCCATTCATCAATAACAAAGTCGTAAAGTTCCAGTGCATCATCACTGGCTTTCCCTTCCTTATCCAATCCAGCAGTCATACGTTCGAGGAGCATACCAGCATGGGACCATGATTTGGCCTGTGCTGCCTGATCAATTTCTTCCAAGGCCTTCGCCCATGATTCTTCATCATCTCGGCCCTTGAAACGCTGAATGAGCTTTTTGCGTTGTTTGAGAGACCTAAGGACATCATCCATTGCGGCCCGTTCTTTCTCTATGGTGCGAACAACTCCGTCTGCTAACCCAATTGCCTGGCTGGCATGACCCTGGTCTACGGCTTCTTCGGCTTGCTTGAGCCGGCCTTCCAATTCAGAAGTATCCAAGCCGTCAGCCTGCTTGAGTTGCCGATGGGCTTCTTTGAGGGATACGAGGGCGCGTTCTTGAGCGTCTCCATCTGCAAGTAATTGCGTGGGGATTACTGAGGCATATTCGAACGCTTCATGCGGTTTTTCAGAAGCAAGGAATTCCTTGGCTTCACTCAACATCTCGTGCAACCGCTTGATTCCATCTCCCTTTTTCCCGTCAAGAAGGCGAGATGCTTCGGTAATGGCTTCTTCAGCTTGCCCCCACCATTCGATAATTTCAGAGGCCCTCTTTTTGGCTTCACGGAAAAGAAGTTCACCCTCTCGTAGAGAACCGAGTTGGACCTCGCGCTCACCCATGTCAAACGCTTTTTGCGGACGCTTTGCAGTTGGAGCAATATCTGATGCTTGGTTAACAGCCTCCAATGCATCATTACGAATGATTTCTACATCATCTGCAAGAGATAGAGACCGCTCCATATCTTCTTCACCCTCATCCAAAAGTCTCATGCCGTATTTCGGGTCCAAATGCCCTTCTTCTCGGGCAGTTGTAAGAAGACTAGCAGCCTGGTCAACAGCAGCTCCTTGAGATTTGAGTTCTAAGAGTCGTAGTTCTAATTCATCGAGGCGCTTCTTGAATGCCTTGCGTAGCACTTTTTGGTCGTCTCCCACCATCCATGCATAAACTGTGTCAACAACGGACAGCAGAACGATGAGCGGGGCAATGAAGGAGAGAACTTCTGTGTAATCTGCAGATTGTGAGAAGAGTAAGGTTGTTGCGGAGGCGCATCCGATTCCAGTGAGAATGGAACGGAAGCGAAGGACGTCAAAACCACCTCTTAGGAGCGCTCTGGACTGAGCACGGCAGAACCACCCAACGGACATCACAAGGATACTTCCTACGAGGGAACCGTTCAATTCAGCCTCCAAGCCAAGCGCTCCAATCACCATGAGGACTGGCCAAGCAATGGTTGTTGACGCACCGATCCGGCTTCGTGCAGCAGGGTCATCCAATGCCAGGTCCTGCAGTATAATCCCCCAAAATAACAGAAGCATTGGGGCACCAAATCCAGCAAGTGCAACTCCTTTATCGCTGAACAAGCTAGATAATGTCGGCCAAGCAAGCCATATTGCACAGAGAAGAATTAGAAGTGCAGCGGCCATTGTTACTGTATCGACGCGTTTGGCCCTTCGTTGACGCTCGGATTCAATAGCAGAATCCACATCAGCCCAAGTGACCATGAGGTTCCGACAGCAGTTTTACCCATAACCACTCCGCTTTGTTGGCCGGAAAATACGCTTGGGCTGTCATCGTTGATGTCGGCAATGTTCATGGGTGTCTTTCACCCGTTGTAGAAAAGCGAGGGAGTAATATGGCCGGTCTCATTACGATGGATGATTTATCCAATGACGAAATTCAGAGCATTCTAGAAGACGCAGAACGCCTACTTCCTGTGGCGGAAGGTAAGATTTACCTGCCGTTACTCCAAGGGAAAATACTTGGAAATCTGTTCTTTGAACCAAGTACGCGAACGAGAATGTCCTTTGAAACAGCAATGAAGCGTTTGGGTGGAGATGTTGTTAATCTAGGTGATGTTAAAACATCATCAGTCGTAAAGGGGGAGACCCTTTTTGACACAATTCAGATGGTGGATGGATATACCGATATCATCGCCATGCGCCATCCTCGTCAAGGAGCTGCTCAGTACGCTCAAGATGCGGCTAGAGTCCCTATTCTGAACGGTGGAGATGGAGCAGGCCATCACCCAACGCAAACCATGCTTGATTTGTTTACCATCAAACAAGCTCACGGGCGCCTCGACGGGTTGAAGGTAATTCTTGCAGGAGACCTACGATATGGCCGAACCGTACACTCACTAAGCCATGCTTTGACCCGCTTTGGTTGCGAATTGATTTTTGCAAGTCCAAAACTACTCAGAATGCCTGCTGAAATCGTTGAGGACTTGACGGCTCACGGTGCTAATGTGGTCGAAACCGAAGACCTCTTCTCATCATTGGAAGAGGCGGATGTTGTTTACATGACACGAATTCAGAAAGAGCGCTTTGCAGATGAAGATGAATATACCAAAGTGGCCGGAGCGTACAAATTGCACGCTTCCAATCTTGAAGGTACCAAAGAAGACATGATTATCATGCATCCTCTTCCTCGTGTAGATGAAATTCATCCCTCTGTGGATAAAACACGGCATGCTCGGTACTTCGAGCAAGCATTCAATGGAGTTGTGGCAAGAATGGCACTTTTGTGCCGCTTACTCGGCGTGAAGGTTCCCGAAGATATTTCTCCAGCTGGAGGTGAGTTGTGATGTCACAAGAACATAACATGCGACGTGTAACTGCAATCCGAAACGGGACAGTCATTGACCACATCCCATCCGGGCAGGCAATGCGTGTGCTTGAAATGCTCAACATGAATAAAACCACATCAGTTCCGGTTTCTATGGTCATGAATGTCCCATCTAAGAAAATGGGCACGAAGGATATCATCAAGGTTGAAGACCGAGAATTGACTCAAGATGAACTCAATCGTCTTGCTCTTGTTGCACCTGAAGCCCATGTGGCCATCATTCGTGCTTACAGCGTGGCTGAAAAGATGACCATTCAAATCGGGGAAGAAGTTACGAATGTTGTTCGGTGTACCTTCTCAAACTGCATCACCACAAACCCACGCGAACCGTTAGCCCACCGCTTGCGTGTCATGGGTAGAGAGCCTCTTGTTCTGCGGTGCCACTATTGTGGCCGACCTCAAGACTTAGAGAAGTTGATCGGCAATCTGCTGTGATCACACTTCATCAATCGATAACAGGTCTCGCATGTCGCAGGCTTTGCATTGCAAGCCCGACGTCATACTTCCACACCGTTCACAAGGTTGAGGGGGGGCAGGTCGGGTTGATCCACCGCCCAATTCTACAACCTGGTCTCGCAGTGCTTTGACTTGGTCAGCCATCCGAACGAGGCCGTGCCGAGTACCTGGGACATCGGCTTCCATAGTTGCAACTAATTCTCGATGCCTCCACCGTAGTGCGCCTTTTGCATTCGGGCATTCTTCATGATGAATGGGGAGATTTTTGTGGGTTGCATAGAGGTGAATCTCCTGCTCGGGGACCCAGCGCAAGGGGACAATTCGTGGTGCTAAACCATCCACTCGATTCGTAGTGTGTGGCGCAAGCCTGAGTGTGCGCTCCATGTCGCCGTTTGATACATTCATCAACACCGTTTGAGCCATATCGTCTAAATTATGCCCCAATGCGATGTAATCAGCACCAATTCGCTCTGCTAGATGGTTGATTCCTTGCCTTCGGAACACCCCGCAGTACGCACAAGGCATTCTTGGGGCATTGCTGTCTTTCTTCATCGCCATTGGTAGCCTGCGAACTACTTCGTCCATTTCTATGAACGAAAGTTCAGGATATGATACGACCTCATGGCGGATATCCAGCTGTTCACAGAGGTCTTTCGCACACACAATGGACGGAGGGCGGTATCCCTCTATGCCCTCGTCAACGGTTCCTGCAACGATCGTTACATCTCTGCGTTCTCCAAGTAAATCCACGAGAGAGTGCAGCAAAACGGCGGAATCCTTGCCGCCAGAAACTGCCACTAGGATGGTTGTATGCTCACCTCGCTTCAGTGGAAGTTGCATTCGGAGTTCTTTCCCGATCTTCTTCCGAACAGACTTTGCGAGGTGTTTTCCACACAGAATGCGCCCCGAGTATGCCTGTTCAACAACGGCAGGCTTGTTGCAAGAATCGCACGTAGGGATTTGAAATGGTCCCTCCGTTTCTGCCTCGGCCATAACATGTGGCGCGTCGCTGGAGTGTTTCAAATCAACGGCTTCAGAATTGCGATTCCCAGGACAGGTGCGGATGTTAATATTCTAATTGGGAATTTGATTTTTATATTGAAAATTTTACAGCGAAGAAAAGTCTGTACATTCGGTCTTTTGGTGGTTGATTGGATTGTTTCATTGCTCAAAATTTCCGAATCAAGGTACATCGCCTTGATTTCTAGGACATCAAACATATTTTCCAGTTGGAAATTCCAATAGGGTCTCCAAATCAACAGAAAACCATTCTTGAGCGCAAAACTTCTTGAAGGCTACAGCGGTGTCACTGAGGTTGAGCGACCATGCTACAACGGCTATTATCCGCTTTGACGACCCAAAACGGTGTCGAACAAGCTCTGATGATTGACGACCGAGGACGACTCATGGCCAGTGTTGGACAATCCGGGTCATTTCCTGACGTTGGACGTACTGTCATGATGACATCTGTTGCTCTGGAAGCAACTCAAAATCTTGGTCTCGGTGAACTTTACGAGATTTGGGAAGAGAGTGACACCAGGACTATGATCGACATCGTCACTCCGTACCGCATTCTGATGCTGCACGGAAAAGGCGGAAAACTTGCGAGGTGGAGACACAGTGTGGACCTCAATCGCAAGTCTCTAGCAACAACCCCTGAAATGTAGGTGAACTAACATGTTTGAAATGCCATTTGGAACTCCAGTTGATGAAGACATAGATTTGACCGCTGGAACGCTGCAACCTTTTGCACACGGCGTTATTTCAACATGGGTGGGGCGGCGAAAAACTCCAGCGGGACATCGTCTTATCCGAGCAGGGCGTGTTGTTGGATGGTTGGCTGAAGGGAGTAAATACACTCAAAAGCGGGATTTGCTCGCTGGAGAAGAGGCCCAGCATGCGTTGCTGGCATTGGAATCAGAGCAGAAAGTACGCTTCACGGCTTCGGAATATACAATCGCAGGACTTGGTGATGTCGCCGAACTCATTCCAGAAGCGTTTGTCCATCAAGCAGACCGACAAGGGCTTCGCTCAATGACGAATTTCGTTGAACGTCTCCTTGCGAGAGACCTGTCAAAAGTTCTAAACCACCTTGTTGAAAATGACACCGTACGAGGAGCGATCGCTATTGATTCGGGTATGCTCATCGATGAAGCAGGTGACCTCCCACGAGAAGCAGAGTCTTTATCCACTCAGATTCATAGTATTCTTTCTGATATCCGCGTGGAAGATATCAACTTAGGATTGGGATTGGGGCCTTCGGGCCATTGGACCCTCCACACCTCGGATGGTGCACTACTCTTGGCTCAAAGTGGTGAAATCGCTCTTGCTATTTGGACAGAACGGGAAGCAAATCACGCCCGCCTCCTCTCATCTGCCTCCCTCATGCTTGAGGGCGATGTTGCTTCGATTGGAGAGCACGGCACAAGCCTGCCTGATGGATTTCCTCTTCGTGAAGGACGAGGTGGGCCTGATGCCATCCTTTCTATGCTCAAAGCGGGAATGGAAGAGGAGGTTACTGGCCACATTCAATCAGGAGCTTCCTCAAAGTCCGTATCACTCATTCTTTCCCGTGGTGTTCCTGTTGCTCTATGGGCTCCGAACGCAGATGATGAAAGCGCAGCCATGACTATGTTCACCGAACCAAAGCGAAAATTGCAATTGATTCGCTTTGCGGCAGGAACGGTCGTTTCCTCAAATTCAGGCTCCTTTGAAACCTTCAAACTGAAATCTTTCTGTGACCAGCTATCAACCGTACGAACCCGTTCAGAAGCTCGACAGGCTTCAATCAGGGCTTCTTTGGAAGAAATGCTCGGTTTTGAAGCGGGTCTGGAGGAATTGCGACTTCAACGAGGAAAAGTCAATTTTTCAACCGCCGGTATGGAAGTTGGAGACGGGCTACCGGTAATGCAAGGGGATGCAGTGGCTGCTGTTGACGCCGGATTACGCCGGAAACTTGAGGCGGCTGAGCGATCACTGGATGAAATGACCAAGGCTAAGGCCATCCTTGAAGGTAAGAACAAGGAATTGGAGACGAAGAAAACTGCTGCTCAAATTGTTGCTCGTGAAGCGAGTGAAACACGCCAAAACCATACCGTAGCCCTTGAAGAAGCACATGCCCGCCTCAACAGTTTGCAAGTGGACCTCGCTGAATCTCGTAATCAGTCGGAAGATGCTGAACACCGAGCTGAACGTCTCGTACGTCGGGTGAATGAACTTGAACATCAAGTCAGCGAGCGTGCTGCAGAATTGGCGAAGGCTTTGGGTGACGCAGAGGCAAGTAGTGAACTCAAGGAGATGATTGAAACACTTGCGCTCAAGGAAGCCGAACTTCAGGCGAACTTGACAGAAGGGAGCAAGCGCCTCAATACAATACGGCAACAAAGCGAGGACGAAGAGCGCCGTTTGCGTGTCCTCACCGAACAAGTGAGTACTACGAGGGAGCGCCACGCACGAAGCCAATCAGACGTGCTCACGCTTCAGGAACAAGTTCACGTGCATCAACTTGAACTCGAAGCCATCAAAACTGAGGAATCCATGTCAAAGAATCGTATGGAAGAAGACCGTCTTCGTCGTGCAGAGGACGAGTCACGCCGCTCAAACGTCCAAGCTGAACTCCGAGAGTTAATGGATGAACGCCGTACACTTCTTCGTGAACTTGGAGATATGGGGGCTCGTCGCGGTCATGCAGAAGCAGAACTTTCCTCTCTTGTTGAGAAGGCAACAACTCTTTCTCAAGCCCATGAAGAAGCCTTAGCAGATATTCAGGAGGCAGAACGCCTGCGAGCCCGTCTTGCAGAAGAACCACTTGCACAAGCTCTTCTTGACGACAACAACACCTTCGAGGGGTTGGGTCCTGTACTTGAACGGCTTGAACATGCTCGGGAACTTGGCTATTCAGTCACCATGCTCGACCGTGCTGTTGAGCGGGCACTCCAGGTCATCCAATCAACCGTTGACCATGTCGCTGCCACCCCACGCCATCTTCTTTCATCAGAGGTAATGACGCTGCTTGAGCGTCAGGTGCCACAAACAGCAGGTGCGGTTCGAGGACTCGCTCGTTGGTCTGTTCAACAACGGTTAGAACATCAACTTGGAGAAACCGTGAACCATGTTGTCCTTGATTTGGAACATCTGCTAGAAGATTATGATCGTTCCATTACCATGCTCCGCAGAATCAGAAATGTACTTGAGCAGATTGAGCGGTTAGGTGCGCCAAGTCACGAAGTACACGCATTGATGACCAACTGTCAACGTCCTGAGGCGCTTCCAAGTCTCGCCCAAGGCACTCGGAAATTGATTCAGGTTGCTTTGGACGACATCTACCTTGAAGCAGATCAACGAGATGCCGGTGAAGCCATCGGATTAGAGGAGACTGCCCGTGTTCTTGAAGAACTCATTACTCAACTTGATGCATCTGGACTAACCGATGGTATCCCAAGAGGTATGCTATGGGAATTCCAACGTGACGGTCTTCTTCCTTTTGAAAGAGAATCTATTCCTTCGGGCCAACGTCTTCCGGTTGATGAAGACATGCTGGTTGACCTTGAGCCAGCCTTACTTCATGAAGAAGACATCGATATGGGTCCGGCCGAATCCTTGGCTACCGATAACGATGGATGGTCCGATTTACCCGCACCAAGCGACTCCCTGCCTGCGACTTCAATTTCCCAAGATACGCCCCAGCAAACGAAGGTCGACCTTGATGATGAACGAGCCCAACTTGAGGCTGAATTGGCTCGAATCGACGCTGAATGGGGGCATAGGGATACGACGCCTACCGCTACAAGTTCCCCTCCAGATGCTGCCTTAGCCGACCTCGAATCTCGTCTTTCTAATATTGATTTCTGAGGTGCTAAAGTTGTCAAGTGAATCGACAACACTCCTTGGGCGGGAAGAAGGGAAAGGGCGACCATATCCCCTGTTTCTTGAACGATTCATGCTGGTTGCAGTCGTTGTCATAACCCTCGTTTATGGAGGTGACATTAGGGACCAATTCGATGCGAATTGGATTGGGTTTACGATTGGGTTTATTGCCTTCCCATTGCTGTTGCTAGCAACGAGTGAGATGATTGGGCGATTCATTCAGTCCAACCAGTGATCAAAGTTGTGTGAAGTCATTGATTGCGGGCTTCGTATCATCCTTGACTCCACGCGACTGAATCAGCCCTATGACACGCTGCCACGGGATAAAGAATCTCAGCACTGCCATGATGCTAAGGAACAGTAAAGCAGAGATGACTAACCCGTAGGTGAGAGTTAATTCAATTGATTCAGAGACTTGTCCTGCCCATTGACTACCAGTTGTGTCTGATACCACGGTTAAGAGAACTTTGTGGAAACCTAATGCGACCATCGTCGCTAGACCTGTCAAACCTAAGAAAAAGAAGGTGTGTCGCAAGTGAGTGTTGAGGACGTTATCCATTTGGCGCACATATTCTGGGTCGCGCTTACACGACTCAGGTAGTCGGAATGCATATTCGAGGTTGCGAATTACGCCATAACTTGCTTCTTGGAATACCATGATGAGTACTGCTATGAGGATGAGGTCAAACTGTTCTTTTGTGACCAAATTAAGACCAAACAGTCCGATTGTAGGGTCGGATGTTTGACTTTCAAGTGTGGATAGAACGCCACCGTAAGACCCAAGTTGTCCTTTGATGAGTGGGAAGGTAAGAATTGCGTGAATTCCTAGGAAAAGGAGTGTGAAGCCGATTGCCCATGCGATTGAACGGCGTGATAGGCCCCATATGCCCCGAGTGCCCATGATTACGGGCAAGAGATAGATGAAGAGGATGATGAGCGACAAAATCATGAGCAGAGGCCACTGAAGGGTTTCCAATTCACTTTCGTCGGGTAGTCGGAGATTGAATTCAAACAACATTCCTGCGAACCAAGAAAGAAGAAGGCGACCGACGAGAAGAACAATCAATCCGATGATGAATCCCAACTTAATCCTCTGCTGGACCTTGGGGCTTTGGAATGCGATGAACGCCATAATTCCGCCTAAGCCGAGTCCCATGACCATTGGAACAAAGAATCTCGAAAGGCCATCTCTTCCTTCTCCAGTTAACCAATCGCCAAGAGGGAGCTGGTCTGAGATCAGCAATTCAATGGAGTCAAACAAGATGGTGTGGTCAATGGAGCCAACGACGTAAGTTTGGACCACTTGGACATACATGGTGATGAGCGCAATTGTTGCAACGATTTGAAGGCTAAGAATTTGCCATTGACGTCTCAAATTCTTCAGATGGAGTGTTCTTGGACGGGCAGTGCCTTCCATGAGAACATCTGATTGGAGACCTACTTCACCTGCCATCCTCAGTACCCCCTTACCTGCATTAACGCCTGTGATAGATCCATGTCTGGCATCCAATCAATGACTTGTGCTCCTGAACCTGCGAGCGTTGTGAGTCGATTCTGTCGTTCTAGTTTCAGGACTTCGTACGACATACGTGGAATTCTGCTTACGAGGCGTTCAAAGTCAACGCTAGAAGGAGATAGGACCGTTACTTCGTGTCCTCGTCCAACCAGGTCGCGAACAGCAGCAGGAACGGTTCCGTCACCCTCGCATGAGGAGATGATGAATACTGGACTGCCCCGACTAAATCTTCCACTGAGCGAGTTCGTAACCGCTTGAAGCGGCATAGTTCCCTTCGGGGTAACTCCTGCTAGTGCGCTTAGAATCTTGAAGTACTGCTTGTCACCCGTGTCTGGTGGAAGGTATGACAATTTCTCATCATAAATTGCAAGAGCGACAGAATCTCGGCGTTTCAAAAAGAAGGCTGCAAGACTTGCTGCGGACACGGTCCCCATCTCGAGCGGATTTTTGAGAACGGTTCCGATGCGGGCGAGGTCTCTGCTGTCAAGGATGAGATAGAGGTCGGTTACCGCATCTCGACATTTTTCGTTCACCATCAGTTCACCAGTTCGGGCAAATGCTTTCCAATTGATGTTCTTGAATGGGTCTCCAGGAACATACTCTCGCAGTGAATAAAATTCAGACCCTTGGCCTGGTGTTCGCAACGTTGTAGCTCCCGTGTACATCTTGGGCGTGCGGCTTCGCAAGAACGCTTCCTCAATGTCCTTAATTTGCGGGAAGATGACAATGTCACTGTGATGGTCAACATACATGTCCTCAACACCTAGATTGAATGTGTTCCGTGCACGCAGTGACACAGGTCCGATGGAATAATGACCTCTTAACGGGCAACGGAGTACATAGCGAATACGAGCGGACTCGCCAGGTTTGAGATTGAGCTGCATTTGATTCAAACCGCTTCGCAACTTCATCTCGTGCGGGATGTTATCGTAGATGTCTAACATCTGTGTTTTCCTGTTACTACGGTTCGTGACAAGGAGTTCAACGTACAAATCATCGCCTTTGTACAGGTTGTCAGCAGAAAGTGTTCGCTGAACTTCAACATCACCATGGCCTGAAATCCACGAATTGACGACGATAAAGGCCACCAAACTGAGGCCCAAGATCATCATCTGTTGATTGGAAATCATCATCCCGATCAATACCAGAGCGATTCCTCCAGTGAAGGTGAAAGCAGCCTTACGTGTCCACATTCATCTCACCTCACTGACGTCCCCACGCCTTGATCCGTTTGACCAGAGCAACCGTTTGTTCAAGCGTGTATCGGTTGTTTGATTCAACCGCAAATTTAGCGAGAACAGGGTCGTTGATCATTGAAACGAGTTCATTGGCTTGCATACCTTGGAATTCTTCACGATTGAGTCCGTTTTGATTTCGAACCTTGGATAGGAACACTTGGCGGATTTTCTCCACTTTGGAATAGTAAGCATATCTGTTGGCATCACCAAACCCGTAGTAGATGATGCTGAATACATGGCGCCAAGGTTCTGGGTCACGTTTCTTGATGAGGACTGCTTCAAAGGTCACGAACAGGATGAGGAAGAGAAGAAGCATGGCCAAACCCTCTCCAGTGAAGTAGACAAGAAGGAAGTAAACCGTGTTGTAAGAATCAGCCGCAAGGGCACTTTGGGGGTGTCGTGATTCATCAAAAATGACCATTGCGTTCTCAGCAGGTTCACCTTCTTCGCCTTCCAGTTGACTCATCAAGGCTTCAGCGATGAAATCCATGGCCCACTTGCGATTGTCATTTGCGGGCATGAGCGTTGCGGTTTCACCGTATTTTCCTTCGTTGAAGCCTTCGTAATCGTACATGGCGTTAATGAGTGCAGACCCATCAGCCATGAAGACAATTCTTCCACCATCGGACGGGTCGCAACTGGTTCGTGCACATGCTTCGATAGTGAGATTGAATTGGCCCCATCGGTCTGGTGTTGCCGGGGTTATTTCGCTTCCAAATTGTATTTCGCCATCTCCGTTTACATCCACGGTTGCCCCGTTGCTGGTCATAGCACGAACTGCAACTTCACTAAGCGGGCCCCGAACGCCTGGGATTTTCTCAAGTCCCGTGACATTGTTGAGTAGCATCTGATAGGTGCCGTTGTATTCAATGACGCCACCGTTCCAATGTTGAGTACAAAGGCCAGCTTCAGCCTCGGTCATGCTTTCTCCATTCAAGAGTGAGCAAGGGTGTTCCCCTTGTTCACCGACATTGGCCCAGCGCTCGTGAGATGACAGGGTGCTCGGGTCAATCTTAGTACCGTTCATGCCACATGGGTTCTCCTGAATGCACATCCAAATGTAATTGAAATCAAGTTCAGCGACGTAGTTGGTATCGTATACTTGCTCGCCCATGTAACTCACTCCGAACGCCTCTGCAACAGAACTTCCGTAGCCATAATCCTCCAAGACAAGCGCCGTTCCGCCGGCTTCTACAAATTCAACGATAGCGTTGATTTCTGAGGGTGAATATCCACTGTCCGAGGCAATCGTAATGAAACCGTCCTCATCAAATTGTGGAAGTGTGAGGGTGTCCCGCTCTACGCCTGCAAGGATGTATGTTGTGTTACGGGGGTCTTCGATGTCGCCAAGCAGCAACGGACTGCTCACGAGTGAGTTGGTTTGAATCCCCATGTCTTTGATATCCTGTCGGAACGCAGACATATCGTTCCAATCATCATCATAGGCCGAGAGTTGGTTTGTGGCGCTCAAGTTGATGAAATTGAGCAAGATTGTCATCAAGAGGATGAGCATAACGAGCCAAAATGACGCTTGAAGGGCAATCCTTCTCGCGTTAAAATTAGCAGGCAGGCCGACCATAGACATCACTTGGGAGAAACTACCCAATCTTCCACGGTTTCACCTATCTTTAGAAGGTTGTCCAAACAAGGACAGAAAATGCTCATCCATTGTATCACAAAAAACCTGGTTGTTTCAGCGGTTCAGATGTATTTTTGTTGCTACTCTTGAGACAGCGTCTACGGGAATCATTACGATGTTTTCACGGCTTTCAAAAGGAAGTGCTGCTGCGCTTACCGTCGCTTCAACAGTCACGACAAGTTCGCTAATTGCTCCTGTTTTGAGGTCAAAGTGGATGTCTGTCAAACTACCGAGATCGGTTCCCGTTCGGTCGACGACCAAGCGTCCTATGACTTCCCTGCCGAAGATTGCCATGCCATCTACCTCTGTGGACCTTCCGTCTCAGCGAAGCCAAATGAATGCGTCGGTACGGTGAGGCCAAATCACATGGTTTCCATGCCACGACTGAAGTCACGATTTCGCTTGATATTGCTTAATCCTGATGTCAATCGGGTTTCCATCTTCTGATAGTAATCCAGCATGTCTGGTGTAACCGTTGGCCGTACGCGGGAGATTGCTTCCTCAAAGTGCGTCTTAGTGACACGCTTCTTACCAGCACGCATGCAGATAAGTGCTGCTTCTCGGCAAACAGCCTCAATGTCAGCTCCTGTGAATCCATCCATGCCTGTGAGAATATCCTTGAACGAGAACTTGCTCAATGGCATACCTTCACTGTGGATGTTGAAGATGACTTCTCGAGCACCGGTGTCGGGTGGAGGTACGTGGAGGACTCGCTCAAAGCGACCGCTTCGTAGAAGAGCAGGGTCAATCATTTCCGGGCGATTGGTTGCAGCAACAATGATGACGCCGTCAAGTGATTCCACGCCGTCCATGCTCGCAAGGAGTTGGTTTACGACTCGGTTTGAGACATCGCTACCCTCTGAAGCAGAACCGCCGCTTCTCATGGATGCGATGGATTCAAACTCATCAAGGAAAATAATGGAGGGCGCTGATTGCTTTGCCTTCTTGAAAATCTCCCGGATTGCTCGTTCAGATTCTCCAACCCACTTCGAGATGAGTTCGGGGCCCTTGATACTGATGAAATTAGCCTGGGCTTCGTTGGCAATTGCCTTCGCAAGAAGGGTTTTTCCCGTTCCAGGTGCTCCAAAGAGCACAATTCCTCGTGGTGGTTTAATCCCAAAGTGCTCAAAGAGTTCAGGTTTGGTAAGTGGCCATTCCACCGATTCCTTGAGACGGTCCTTGACTTCGTTGAGTCCGCCGACTTCGTCCCATGAAACTTCAGGGACTTCAACATAAATCTCTCTCAGTGCAGACGGTTCAATGTCGCGTATAGCTTCCTTGAAGTCATCCATGCATACTTCCATCTTTTCAAGGACTTCTGGAGGGATAGTTTCCTCTTCCAAGTCTATCTCGGGAAGGTATCTTCGTAGAGCACGCATTGCTGCTTCACGAACGAGCGCAGCCAAATCTGCCCCTACAAATCCGTAGGTGTTGTCAAGTACCCAAGAGATGTCAAAATCTTCTGCAATCGGCATTTGTCGCGTGTGAACATCCATGATTTCACTTCGACCTTCACGGTCTGGGACCCCGATTTCAATTTCCCTGTCAAAACGACCTGGTCGTCGGAGTGCTGGGTCAAGTGCGTCACGACGATTGGTTGCACCGATCACCACGACATTGTCGCGGCCTTGCATTCCATCCATCAGGGTCAGCATTTGAGCAACAACACGTCGTTCAACTTCTCCAGAAACATCTTCTCGCTTTGGACAAATCGAATCAATTTCGTCAATGAAAATAATTGCCGGAGCGTTGTCAGCTGCTTCATCAAAAATTTCTCGCAATTGTTTTTCGGATTCACCGTAGTACTTCGAGATGATTTCAGGGCCGTTAATGCTCTTGAAATGGGCGTTGACTTCGGTTGCAACTGCCTTTGCGATCATTGTTTTTCCAGTTCCAGGTGGTCCGTGAAGCAGCACACCCTTTGGCGGGTCAATACCGAGTCTTCGGAACAACTCTGGATGCTTAAGCGGCAACTCAATCATTTCCCGAACTTTGAGCAACTGCTGTCCGATTCCACCAACATCCTCGTAGGTGATTCCTTCAGATTGACCAACGTCTTCCTCGGCAACGGCTTCGTCCTTGATGACAATCTCTGTGTCAGTTGTAACTTTGACAATGCCTTTGGGAGTTGTTTGTACTACGGCAAACGGGAGGGCCTCTGCAAACAAGGTCATTCCTGGAATGAAGATTCGGTCTCCGGCAACAACCGGTCGCTTTGCCAGGCCTCTGCGGGCAAATCCTTCAATTCCTGGCCCAAACTTTACTTTCTGTTTGTTAGCCATGACCGGGGAAATGGTGAGTTTTGTGCAGTCTTTTGCTTCGACTTTGGTGACGGTAACTCGGTCGCCAAGACTGACTCCCGCATTCTTACGGATGATTCCGTCTACACGAATGATGTCCATCTTTGCATCTTCGGGGCGACTTCGCCAATAGATGGCAGCCGTTGAGCGGTTATCGCCGCTGATTTCGACGATGTCACCGGGCTTCAAGTCCAATCCCATGTCTGCTGATATTCGGGCACGTCCGTGTCCTACGTCGGACGGTATGGCTTTTGATACTCGCAATGAAATAGATTCCTCTTTGTCAGACATAACACTCGCTCCTCAACATTTCCTATTGGCATACGACGGTATATGAAGACTCCACCACGCCATTCAGGTCAGTTTACAAAGGCCAAAAGTGCAGGAGTCACTTAAATCCACGCCTTGTATTGACCATGTTATTCGTTCCATCACATTCAAGAGACGAGTGTTGTTCGCTTTGCTCATGGTTCACGTCTTAGAAACCGGCCTCGAATTTTTGACTTCAAACAACCCGAACGGTAAGCCTAGTGTTAAGGGTTACAACATCATCAACGGTCAGTTGACACTGGCAAGCGATGGAGCCACATTCACTTCCATTAATCCGGCCATCCTCAACGACACCCTCGGCGAATTCCCTCTCTCAACTCGAGAGGACGTTCACTCTGCTCTTGATGCCGCACATGCTGCATTCCCTGGATGGGCAGCAACCCCCGCTCCAACTCGCGGTCAGATCATCGGAAACATGGGCCGGTTGTTGATGGAGCACAAGGACGCCATCGTCGCACTTGAAACCCGCGAAATAGGCAAGACTCTGAAAGAATCGGCTGGCTCAGTACAAGAAGCAATCGACACCTGTCTCTTTTTCCAATCCGAAGGCCGACGCCTGTACGGACAAACCGTTAACTCAGAACTGCCAGATAAAGAACTGTTCACCTACCGCCGCCCACTTGGAGTCTGCGGTATTATCAACGCCTGCAACTTCCCAGCAGCGGTTCCTTTCTGGAAGATGATTCCAGCAATCATGTGCGGAAACACATGTGTGTGGAAGAGTCCACAAGATGCACCGCTTCTCTCCTTTGCACTTGCACGTATCATGCACGAGGCTGGAGTCCCGAACGGAGTTATCAATCTGGTTCATGGGAAAGGAAGCGGCGCAGGACAATATCTTGTTGACGCAGTCGATGAAGGACGCGTCAACAAAATTTCCTTCACAGGTTCCACTGAAGTCGGTAAGATGATCGGAGAAGTATGTGGCCGCAACCTCGTATCGTGTTCGCTTGAACTCGGGGGGAAGAATCCACTTGTCGTTATGCCAAGTGCGAACCTTGACAACGCTGTTGAGGGTGCATATTGGGGTGCCTTCGGAACTGCAGGTCAACGCTGCACTTCGCTCGGAAACTTGATTCTCCACAAAGATATCTACGACGAATTCATGACCAAGTTCATGGCTAAAGTTGAATCCACAACCATAGGGGACTCACTTGCACACGACGGCGTATTGTACGGCCCAATGTTGTCTGAAAAATACGCTAAGGACTTCCTCACAGGAGTAGAAATGTGTAAGGAATCGGGTGCTAACCATCTGTTCGGCAAAGGCCGTATTACCAGCGATAACCAACCCGCCAATTTCCTCGGAACTGCAGAAGATGGTGTGTTCATGTGGCCTCACATCTTTACCGAAGTCACTGAAGACATGAAGTGCTTCCATGAGGAAGTCTTCGGGCCTGCAGTTACCATCTGCAAGGCAGATGATTTTGACCACGCCCTTCATCTGGCGAATGCAAGTCCCTACGGTTTGTCTTCCGCAATCTACACCAACGACCGTTTGGAAGCATACAGGTACAAGACCGGCATCAAGGCTGGAATGACAGGAATCAACAACTCCACCACAGGTGCTGAAGCCCACCTTCCATTCGGTGGAGTAAAAGGCTCTGGAAACGGAACGAGAGAATCTGGAATCTGGGTTATTGAAGCCTATTCTTACTGGCATGCAGTCAACGACGAACTGTCAGGAAAACTCCAACTTGCTCAGATGGATGTTGAAGAAGTTGAGATGGCAGAAGCTGATGTTGACTGGACTCAATTGGCTTGAAATTCACCTCCAAAATCCCTGTGGTCCAATGGTGAACCTCAAAGACCCTGCGGCATTGGGTAACATGTTCCCTTAGGGGAAATGAGGGTGTAACCATGGGCGACGGCATCAAACTCCCAGTCATCAATGGCTTGGGTCGAACGAACCGAATAGACAACTGGTGGAGTCAGCCTCTTACCATGGGTATTGGCTTGACTGCGGCTATGATTTACACGTTTTGGCGCTTGTTCATCTACACCACTGAAGGGACAATTTCCTACGGTCTAGACAGCCATCACACGGTGATGTCGCCCATCTTTTCCCCGAACGTGTTGGAATGGGACTTGTTTGGGCTTTCATCGTGGGACCATCCAACCTGGGTTAACGCAGCAGTGCTAATTCTTTGGATTCCATTTGGGTTCCGAGGTACTTGCTATTACATGCGCCGAGTTTACTACCGCACCTTCTTCGCAAGCCCCGTTGCTTGCTGGGTCGACGAGCCTGATATCAACAAGAAACTCGGTTACCAGGGAGAAAAGCGCTTGTTCATCTTCAACAATTTGCACCGATATTTTCTCTATGCTGCAATGGTCATTCTTGTCATAAAATGGTGGGATGTGACCCACGCCATGACGTTTGATGACGGTATTGGTCTTTCGTTTGGAACCCTCGTGATGGGCATTGAGGCATTCTTGCTCACCATGTATGTCACTTCCTGTCACGCACTGCGCCATCTCGCCGGTGGAATGTTAGACCGTTGGACAACAGGATTGAGTCAAATCCGAGGGAAACTTTTCGGAAAAATCAGTATCTTGAACCGTTCCCACGGGTTTTGGTTTTGGACATCCTTAACCTTCGTTTTCCTTGGAGACCTTTGGGTTCTAGCCGTTTGTGAAGGGTACGTTAACGACGTCGCATTGTTTGTAATTTGAGGTGAGATGATGACTGAACAGATAACCAACCACGAATATGATGTTATTGTCATCGGCGCCGGAGGCGCCGGGCTAAGGGCTGCTATTGAGGCTGCTCGAAGCGGAGCAAAGACTGCTATGATCACGAAATCTCTCCTCGGAAAAGCCCACACGGTTATGGCCGAAGGCGGATGTGCTGCTGCACTCCAGAATGCCGACCCTCGTGATGGGTGGAAGGTTCACTTCCACGACACCATGAAAGGAAGTAAGTGGCTAGCAAACTGGCGAATGGCTGAATTCCATGCCAAAGAAGCCCCTGACCGAGTTAGGGAACTGGAGCAATGGGGCGCTGTCTTCGACCGAACACCAAACAACTTGATCAATCAACGTAATTTTGGTGGACACACCTTCCCTCGTCTCGCCCACGTTGGCGATGCAACTGGCCTCGAATTGATTCGTACGCTCCAAGAGCGAGGCATTCACGAAGGGATTGACATTTTCATGGAATATACCGTCCGAACCCTGCTCAAGGAAGGAGACCGCGTCACAGGGTGCGTTGCTTACACCAGAGTTGATGGAGACGTTCATGCGTTTTCAGCCAAATCCGTTGTTTTGGCCACTGGCGGTATCACCCGTTGCTGGTCTGTATGTTCTGGATCTTGGGAGTACACCGGAGACGGACATGCTCTTGCCCTTTGGGCCGGCGCAGAACTACGCGACATGGAATTCGTTCAATTTCATCCAACCGGCATGGTTTGGCCGCCCTCCGTACGAGGTATTCTCGTAACAGAAGGTGTTCGTGGTGAGGGTGGACGCTTAACCAATTCTGAAGGAAAGCGATTCATGTTTGATTACGTCCCTGAGATGTTTGCAGGCGACCACGCCGACACTATTGAAGAGTCGGACCAGTGGGTTGAAGAAGTTGTGAGTGGAAAACTTGCTACCGTTCGCCGACCACCTGAACTCCTCACTCGTGACGTTGTTGCAAAGGCCATCAATTCTGAAGTCAAAGCAGGGCGCGGTTCACCCCACGGCGGGGCATTCCTCGATATTTCTCACCGTGGTGAAGAAGCTATTTTGAAGAAATTACCGAGCATGCATCATCAGTTCAAGGAACTTGCCGGTGTTGACATCTCAAAGGAACCTATGGAAGTCGGGCCAACTGCACACTATGTCATGGGCGGAGTTCGTGTAAATGCTGAAACTCAGGAAACAACCGTTCCTGGACTCTTTGCCTGTGGTGAAGTCGCTTCTGGCCTTCACGGAGCAAACCGTCTCGGAGGGAACTCACTTTCAGACCTCATTGTGTTCGGGAAGCGTGCAGGTGAATTCGCTGCAAAACGAGCCAAAGATTTGGCGCAACCGACTATTGATGACGAACAAGTCGGTAACGCCATCGACGACATGCTTGCGCCTCTCATGCGAGAAGGTGGAGAAAACCCTGGTGCGATTTACGACGAAATGCGGGATATGATGCAAGCGAAGGTTGGCATCATTCGCACCAAGGCTGAACTTGAGGAAGCCCTTGATGATTTGAAATCCTACAAGGCGCGAGCAATGGCATGTTCCTCTGGAACTTCACGCAAGTACAATTCTGGCTGGCATCAAGCCCTTGATTTGCTCAACATGGTTGATGTTTCCCACGCAGCAACACTTGCTGCAGTGACTCGGGAAGAAAGCCGTGGCGGTCACACAAGAGATGATTTCCCGACACCAGAGGATGATTATTGGGGCAAAACCCTCAACATCATTTGGATGGAAGACGGTGAGATGAAGATTCGACAGGAACCGGTTGAAGCCATACGCGACGACCTTGAGGAGGCCCTCAACGAGGTCAAAGCTATGATTGCTGAGAGAGCCGCCGAAGCTGGAGGTGAGAAGTGATGTCACTCAAAGGAAAGAAGCAAGCGTTCAATATTCTACGAGGCGAAGGCGAAGAAGCGAGTCTTGAATCATACAATGTTGAACTCGACGAGGGAATGGTCGTTCTTGACTGCCTTCACCGAATTCAACACGAGCAGGAACCAGACCTTTCCGTTCGCTGGAACTGCAAGGCTGGGAAATGTGGCTCTTGTTCTGCTGAAATCAACGGACGACCGCGCTTAATGTGCATGACAAGAATGAGCGATGTCGTTGCCGAAACTCCCGAAGGGCAACCTATTGAAGTGCGCCCAATGAAAGCCTTCCCTCACGTCAAAGACTTGGTTACCGACGTGAGTTGGAATTACGAAGTTGCTCAGCGTATCAAGCCGATTAACGGGCCAGATGAGATGAACTGGGAGTTCAATCAAATGGAAGCAGACCGTGTCCAACAATTCCGAGAATGTATTGAGTGCTTCCTGTGCGTCAACACATGTCACGTGTTGCGAGACCATGCATTGTTTGACGGGTTCGCAGGACCACGCAACCTTGTCCGATTGGCCCAATATGAGATGCATCCGCTTGACACAGAAGACCGAATTCCAGAAATCAAAAAGGAATTTGGCGTTGAGTATTGCAACATCACCCGTTGCTGTACTGAAGTTTGTCCAGCCGGCATTCAAATCACAGACGACGCCATCATTCAACTCAAAGAGCGCGTTGTGGATCGCTACTACGACCCTCTTCAGCGAATATGGAGAACCATCACCCGAAAGAAGGTAAGGTACTGATGGTATTTTCATCCTAACCTTTCTTGCAAGATGTTAGTCATCTTTGGCGAAGAACGAATTACCGGATTACGGACAAATGTTTTCACACTTGAGGCAATATAATATATCGTATTAGTTTTTAACACTCATTACTCAGTTTTTTGATGTTGGATATCGGGGGGAGTAAAATGGCAAAAAGGACTGTTGAGAACATAATATCAGGCGTCGTCAAGGGCGATATCAAAGGTGTTACCGATGAAATCAAGGGCACACTCGCTCGAACCATCGGTTTAGCCGGTGTCGTGATTATCTCACTGTCTGCAATGCTTCCAGGGATCTTCGTCACTCCAACATTTGCAGCACAAATCATGGGGCCTGGAATCTGGCTGGCGTTTCTTCTCGCAGCCTCTGTAGTCTTACCAGGGGCGTTATCAAAATCCGAATTAGCATCAGGAATGCCTACCAGCGGCGGCTCGTACGTGTTTTTGGAACGAACCTACGGGCCGATGATTGGTACAGTAAGCGGTTTAGGCCTATGGGCCTCATTTCTACTGAAATCAGCATTTGCTTTGATTGGCTTTTCCGCATACTTTCTCGCCGTCACAAATTATTTTGATGTAGAAATCAATATCATGGCCCTTTCCTTATCGGCTTTATTGTTGATAACCGTCGTCAACATTATGGGAGTTAGCAAGGTCAAAGCAATTCAAACTCCGATTGTTGTTATGACGGTTCTACTTCTGCTTGTCATCTGTCTCGCAGCCTTATTTTCCCCGGACTTTGATGCCAGCATTCCCTTAGATGGGGCGTTTAACACTGATGTTTGGACGTTGGCTGAGACCGCTGCATTCGTATTTGTTGCTTATGCGGGAGTGACCAAAGTAGCCGCAATAGGGGGAGAAGTCAAGGAGCCTGAAAAGAACCTCCCAGCAGGCATCATGCTTTCTCTCCTCATCGCTACTGTTCTTTATTCGGTCATTACTTTCTTGATGATGGCAAGTATACCCGGAGAATGGTGGATTGGAACCGATGGAAAAGTCGTTGAGGACCCCATCTACGTCTTTGCTGAACATGTGGTCAATACGAAGTTTGGAATCGTTGCTGCGATACTTTCAGTTCTCACCATGATTTCTATGGCCTTAGCAGGAATTCTGGCCTCCTCACGGTTCTTGTTTGCAATGGCTCGAGACAATCTTTTGCCTCAACCGCTTGAAAACGTAGGAGTGAGGTATGAAACACCCCACATACCGATTATCATTACTGGCCTTGCCATGGGTCTAGCAATCTTGTTTGTACCCTTGAAAGATGTTGTAAAATTAGCATCAGGATTCAAAATCATGATTTTCATGATGATCAATTCCTGTGTCATCGTTCTTCGCCAGACAAGTGATCGACATGATTGGAACCCTGCCTACAAGGGACCACTCTACCCGATGATGCAACTCTGGGGAATCATTGCTGGAGCTTTTCTTATCATTCTCATGGGCTCTAAAGCCTTCATCGGAGGCGGTGCTGCAGTCGTTGCCGGTCTGGTCACCTACTACTTGTATGGCCGAGAGCACTACATTGCCTCGGATAAAACTCCAATTGCGACGTTTAGGGAACAATTTGGCAGAACATCACCATCCGAACATCAGCGTAGGCTTGCCGCCTTCCATGCGGCTGATCTCGGTGGTAAAGGGCACCTCAATGTGAGTGAGTTCCAAAGTGCCCTTCGTGCCCTCGGATTCACCTATTCCGTTGATGAGTCCAGAGCAATTTTCCATAAATCCGATGAGGATGAGAACGGTGTTATTGATATTGATGAATTCTTTGCCCACTTCGTAGAATCTGCTGAAGAGTGATTCACTATAGTTCTCATTTAAAGCAGACGATGAGTTCTTTATTTTTTAGCGAACATACGGCGTTTGAAAACACCGGTATATATCCAATAGAATGCGAGGCTTGGTCATGATCGGCCGATTACCCGAGCACCTGGCCGACCGAGTGCGAAGGCTCAATGACAAAGATCAACCAACAGGGCAGGGACCAGTCGTTGTTTGGCTCAAATCATCGTTTCGGGTAGATGAGAATCCTGCAATTGATATCGGGCGACATATCGCTGCAATCTACGACCTTCCGTTGGTCATCTATCACGGACTTGATGAGAGGTACCCGTTCGCATCCTTGCGCCATCACAACATGATTCTTGATGCAGCAGTTGACATGGACGATAGATGTTCTAAACTCGGTTTGCGCTACACGTTCCACCTCGCAAGAGACGGGCATCGCCCGTCTGTGATGCGCTCTTTTTCAGAACATGCAAGTTGTATCGTCACTGACATGTTCCCGCTTCCTCCTTGGACGAAATGGGTCCAAACTATTGCTCAGATGGCCCTTTGCCCAGTTATTGATGTGGACTGCCATTGTGTTATACCTATGCCGCTGTTTGGGAAATCTGTTGATCGGCCGTTCAAATTCCGTAACGCTACCAAAAAAATGCGAAAGCGAAGAGTGCAGGCCGCTTGGCCAATATGTGACGTGAAAACTCGTTCTTACAATGGCCCCTTGCCGTTTGAGCCCGTAGATGTACAATCCCAACTAAGGAATCGAAAGGAACGCTTTCGGTTGCTCCGAACCTGCAACATCAACCCTACAATTCATCCAGTCTGGCAGGAACATGGTGGTGAAAGTGTTGCTCTCAGCAAATGGCAGAATTTCCTCTCCAACGGTCTGAACGGGTATGCACGTAGGAGGAACAATGCTGCAGATCCATCTGGCGTCTCTCGCCTTTCCTATGCGTTCCACTATGGTTTTCTTTCTCCAATGAGGGTGGCTCGGGAAGCCGCCGCAGTCGGGACAAAGTCAGCGGACAAATACCTGGATGAACTTCTTGTTTTTAGGGAACATGCATGGCACCACATTTACAGTGTTATCGACCCCTATTCGCCCTCAAATCTACCTGATTGGGCAAAAGAATCTTGGCGCAGTACATCGGAAGATCCACGGACACTACTGATCAATCCTGAAAAGTTGGAACACGCAAAATCCTCATCGGACCTATGGAACCTATGCCAGCGTTCCTTGTTCCGTCATGGTGAACTTCACAACAACTTGCGGATGACATGGGGAAAGGCTCTACCGCTGTGGACTTCTAATTTGGAAACCTCCCTTGAATTAAGTCAAAAGTTGAACGATAAATATGCCCTTGATGGGAGGGACCCCTCTTCGGTTGTTGGAATCCAGTGGTGTCACGGATTATTTGATCGACCCTTTTTCCCGTCAATGCAAGTAATGGGTGTGGTCCGTAAGAGAGACCTTCTCACACATTCTTCTCGACTTGATTACGAACGGTATGAATCTCACGTCAACAGAATGCAAGCAAAATCCAACGGGGTTTTTCTTGTCGTTGGATATGGCGTATTGGAATGCCTCATTGCGCAGATTCTTCACAGCCATGGATTCAACGTATACATCGTCCAACCAGAGCAATATTCACCAGAATATGAACTGCAAGAAGATGGAATTTCCGAGTGGCTCACGGAACGACTAGAATCAATTTATGATTGCATTGGGACCTCATCTTCTCAAGAAGTTGCGTCATACTTGGCTCACGGTATACCTGTTTTGAATACGGGAGAAGTACACATTTCAGATGAACATCCGGAGACATCACCTTCACTAATCATGAATGAACATCGACAACAGATTGAATGCATTGTGACGTTCGACCCGTCCTCGTTGAACTCTTCTCTCCAAGCGCTCGGAGAACATGATGATGGTTCACTCTTGTGTCATCTTGGTTCTCATGCCATCGGCCAAAAACAAGGAACTTACGGCTCGGAAATTGAAACTGCAGTTTGGAATCTTAGCGAATATTTGTGGTTCAAGAACATTCCAGAACAACCCCCATCCCACTCCATCCAAATGAAGTTGATTTGATGTTCTGCATCAGATGAAATAAAAGTTCTCTTTCTGTCAAGAATTATTTTAAGACTGTGAGTTGCCCAATTGATTATGGACATAAGTGCATTGCTAGCAGAAAACATACTTCAAGGCGTTATTCTTGGAGTTATACTCGGTGTTCTTCTTCAACTCGCCACGAAGTTAATTCAATTGTTTTTAGTTGTACAAATCGTTCTTTTTAAGTGGCTTGAGGCACGTAGTATCATCATCGTCGACTGGGACCGATTGACCTTTGGCTTGTTGGAAACGCCAGAAATTATTGTTGGACAGGCTCAGGATTTGGCGGACAGTCTCATTGAAATGGGGGTATTTGGAAGCAGTCTTGTTCTTGGATTCCTTATTGGTCGTAAACTCAAGAAGTAATTGGAAACACCGTTGTGTTTAGCGTAATTTCCGAATCTTTCCGTTTCTACAAATTCGGATACCGAAGATTTGGTTAGGTTGTTTCGCTTCCATTGCCTATGGCCGACGCAGTAATCAGCCCTGATGGCAAATGGATGTGGTCCGGAAGTGAATGGATTCCCGCCCCTCCAAACCAGAGTTCACAGCAACTCAATATGCAGGACTCCGTAATTGCTGGGGACGTAATAAGCAACACGACGATCCATAATGATCCGTCAGTGGTTACAGAAGCCGTCATCACTGCCCTCCGGCAGATGGGCATGCTCGGTCATGTGGTTGAGCAAGCCCCACCACCATCGCCAGAAATTGAACTGCCACGTACGCTTGAAAAGGGTGCAAGGGTCTTTGTTAACTGGAAGAATTACGGTCACTTCTATGCCGGTAAAGTTGCTCGTAGCAACCCCGATGGGACTTGCCTCATCCATTTTGATGACGGGGATGTGGAAGACCATGTCAACATGGGACGCATCAAGCCGCTTGACGAGTCTTCCGAGGATGTTCAAGCGTATATTGAGCACGACAACGAAGCTGAAAGAGAGTTGATCGAGGCGTTCCAAGTCTTTGACACAACGGGAACAGGAACGATTCCTGCTAGTGAGTACCTTCGAATCCTAACTGAAATTGGAGACGAAACCCTCCCCATTGAGGATGTTTTGAATGAATTTATTGACCTTGGAATTGAACTTGATTCTGAGATTGACTACCGAGCACTTGCAAAATACATGGTGGCTTCCGAGCAATACGAAACCGGCCATGTTAGCAAGGAGGAGGTTGTGATGAACGACGCCTCAATTGATGGAAATGTGCTTTCCGGTTATGCCTATGAACACCCCAAACTCGGCGAAGGGCGCCTCAACTCCTCATCTATCCTCAACATTACCTACGATGAGCGTGCAACTGCACGGGTTGAAACCAAAAACACCGTCTTCATTGTCGGTCCAACAGGATGGAGAGAACGCCCAAAAGACCATCCCTTCAACAACACTTCAACTTCGGACTGATAGCGGAACGCCTCAAACAGGCGTGAACAATCTTGAAGTTGAACAGGTTCACCCTCCGTCCATGCGACCGGTTCATCTTCTGTTGATGCTGGTCGTTCTCGCACCGCTTACCGGATGCCTTGGCGGCGGTGGAGGTGATGCCGAATCCACGGGTTCCTACACCGTAGAGTCGTCGATGACCTCCATTGAATTGGAGACGAAATCCGCTGATTATCAGGACGAATCAACCGTTGAGTGGAGCCTTGATTCCTCGGCGTTCTCCGAAGCCATCGATGCGGCCGGCGGCAACGTCGTGGGTGTTCTCTTCTCCCTTACCTACGGTGAAGACGAGACCTCCGGAGGTCCGCTTTGTACGGGTGGCGAGGCCAATGCCCCCGACACGATTACAGGAACTGCTACCAAGGGTGAATGGACCCTTACGGGGTCTGGAGAAAATCCCGGGTCCCATGAGGTGAACCTAACTTGGCACAACGCTTCCCTTCTCACCGATGTGATCGAAGGATTGACAATGAGTGAAATCGAAGATCAGTTGGCCTTTGGTGCGGAGGCTTTGGGTGCCTACAATCTGGCTGTAACGGTTGATGCGGAGGCCTTCAACGGCGCGCTGTGTTCACACAACGACGACGGTGAAGAAGTGGCCACCGTGGTCAGTTTGCTCGTTTTGGATTTCACTATTCTCGACGAAGATGGTGAAGCGTTGACGAGCATGGCAGTCGGTGACGGCTCTCTCCCAGTCTTCTTGTTTGCAGGATGGATCTTCTCCGTTGTCTTCCTCGTCGTTTATATTTCCACCAAGCAGCGCGACCGATTCCATCTTGACCTTGATTTTGGTGAACCCGAAACCGAGGTCGTTGAGGGCGAATCCACCTCGGACGGCGAGACGCTGGTTGACAGCTACCGTGCCCGTGTCATCACGCTGTCAGCCCTCTACGTCGCTCAAGGTGTCCCATGGGGCTTCATCACCGTGACGATGGTCACTTTCCTCGCTGCAGAGGGTGCTGACGCCGGAGACCTCGCCTACCTCTTGACCCTCGGCACCTTACCATGGTCATTCAAGTTCCTTTGGGGCCCCATCATTGACCGCTTCCAAGTACCGTCTCTTGGACGCCGTCGTCCATGGATTCTCATTGCCCAAACGGGCATGGTGGCGCTGCTCGTGACCATGCTGCTGGTTCCCGATTTGACCAATAACATCTCACTCCTCGGAGCGCTGTTTTTTGTCTATAACGTGTTCACGGCCCTGCAAGATGTTTCAACCGACGCCCTTGCTGTTGATGTGCTCCAATCTCATGAATTTGAGCGTGTCAACAGTTACATGTTCACGGCCAAGTCTTTGGGTGGGATCATCGGGGGCGCAGGGCTCGGCACCATCATTGGCGTTGTGGGTATTCGTGGCGCCTTTTTGATTCAGATTCCGGTTTTGGTGGTCATCATGATGGTGCCGTTGTTTATGCGTGAACGTCCTGGTGAGAAGCGCTTCCCGTGGGAGGATGTTGATGCTGCTGAGAAGGTCATAAAGGCCGAGGAAGGCGGTGAGGAAGTTCGAGACTTCAGCGTCATTTTGAAGAACATACGAACGGCCTTCTCGGTTCGTTCAGCCCAACTCGGTATCGTGGTCAGCCTCGTCATTTCCCTCGCTTTCATTCTCATTCCCATTCTTCCGTTGCTCTTCCTCCAAGAATTGGGGTGGACACAAGAAGAGTTCAACGCCACCAAGGGCGGCATCATCCTTGTGGTGACGATGTTGGGGGCCATGGCCGGTGGCGAACTTGGTCGGCGCTTTGGGGGGAAATCAGCGCTGATGTTTGCGGCCCTCAGTGCTTCGTTAACAACCTTAACTTGGGGCATGCTTGATTCCATGTGGGGCGAAGGTTGGTTCATGATGTTGGTGTGGATCATTCACACCTTCCTCTGGGCCATCGTCTCCATCTGTGCTTATTCTCTGATGATGCGGGTCACCTGGGCCGAAGTGGGTGGAACCCAATTCACGGGCTACATGGCAATGATGAACCTCTCCGCCATCATCGGCTACCAGCTGGCACCTATCTTTGCCGCACAGTACGACTATCAGTCCATCTTCTACATCGCTGCCGTGCTTGAAACATTCGTGATTCTCACCGCCTTGTTCATCGATCCTGAGGAGACCGAACGGACGCTCAATACCGGGGTTTGAGTTATCTTCTAAAATGTGAAATCCGGACACCCTGTTGTCCGGAAAAACTCGTTGCAACCCTTCTACACCCTTACGTGAGAAACTCACGCGTCTGTACGGACTCCAGATTGGTGGCGGACGTACCAGTCTCCACTCCCCAAACCCTAGTGGCTCAACTCGAAGCAACCATCAGGTCGGCTCACGCTTTGCTCCAAGCAGGACTCATCGACGAGGCAACCGGCCTCCTCGCCGCCTTTTCGACCGAAGTTCGACCGAAGATTGACCAAGAGTTGACCAAAGTTCGGTCGAAGGTTGACCGAACATTGCCCAATGCAGAGAGGTGGTGATGTTTTGGCCAAATTCGCATCGCTCAACATCAGCACCAACGCCAGCAAAGTGACGGTCAAATCAGGGAAATTTCGCCGTAGTATGCACGTTGCGGAATGGTCTGCCATGGTCAGTCAATCCATGGCCGCCATGGTCCCACTGAATCCAAAGCCGAAACGCCCTTCTTCGCAGATTTACCTCGTTCGTGGACTCGGATTTCGACTGAAGGCTTGGGAAGGAATGCAAGATTGTTTGTTGCTGATTCAGCAACCACGACCACTTCCTGCACCGGTCGTTCCGCCAACTCAACCATCTCCTCCAATGTCGCTGAATTTAGGGAATGTACGGTTTGACCAGGTGTTGCATGCCGTCGAACAAAGCGTGCTCAGAGATGAGGGTGATGAAGTGAGTATCATCGCCAAAGCAGGTGAAGAGGCTTACTTGACGGCGATGCGATTCGTCCAACGCAACATCCTCCATCAAGAGATTTCAAGACACATTCCACAGGATGTGAAGATTGCCGTAGCCTTGCGAGATCGGGGGCGCTGCACCCACATCGACAACTTCAGGCAACGATGCACGGCAACGACCAGGTTGCAGTACGACCACCGTTTCATTCCCTTCTCTTTGGGAGGGCCGCAACGCATCTGGAACCTCACGCTGTATTGCGAAACCCACAATCAGGCGAAAAGCGACCAAGTGGATTTCGCCAAAGCGCTGGTTGAATTCTTTGGAGGATTGCTACCATGAGCAGAAACAGAAACGACGAATTGCCCGATGACCTGATTGACAAACTGAAGCTCCTCAACGAGCAACCCGATGACTACGATGCTGATACACGTCCACTGGTCTCGTTGAACGAGGACGACATCGGCACATTCCGCCCACCTGAACCAGCATTGAGAGTTGGCGTTCGAGATTCTTCATACCTCAACTATCGTGCCTGGGGATACATCAGCGAAGATGAGCGTATTTTGATTTCAGATGAAGGCGAAGTCTACCTCAAAATGGATGAAGAAACGTTTGGTACAACCGACGCTATCTTGATGATGTTCAAGATTGCCTCCGAAGAATCCCATTCCTACCACAAAAGGACCACAAACATCGCAATCGCCTTGAGAAAACTCGTTCGACGTTCAATTCGAGAGAGTGTTATCCCCCGATTGATTGGTTGGATGAAATCGGGCAGATTCCGTTGAGGATGCTCATAAACTCGATTTGGACGACTCCAAACAGGAGATCACCAGAATCCATTCGGGCCAACAAGTTCAATGCGGAACAGTTCAACGAAGCCTTTGGTGAGATGGTGGCCTCAGAGCTTGATTTCCGTGGAAATGCAAAGTTTTGGGTGAATTGGGCCGTCAGAAATCAAAAAAATCCCGAGATGCATCCATTAATTCCAAACCAGGATATCGAAGAATCTCAACCGCACGAAGACACCCACCGAGGGCTGTACGAGGTTATTCCCCTCAAGGTTGAAACAAGGATTCCCAGATTGCCCTGGGGTAGCCAGAAGGCTTTGATCATTAATCTGGAGTCTTCAATTGAACTATCAAAAGCGCAAGAAGAGGCAAACACAATTCAACAACTGATGGAATCACGAGGCTTTGACACAACAGTTGTTTGTGCACGTGAAGATGATGACCCGAAAAATCTCAGATCCATCCTTGCATCCAATCATTGGGACATTATTCACTTCTGTGGCCACATGAGTGTCGAAGACGGGCAATACATTGGTCACTCAGGAGGACTAACAGCAACAGAATTTGTTGCTTCATGTTGCCGTGCTGGGCCTCCCCGGCTTGTCATCCTCAATGCTTGCAAAAGTGGAGATACTTCGGTTGAAACAGACATTGCCGGCATAAGTGGACCTATCGCAGAACAATTCTGTATTCGAGGCGTTGATGCCGTGGTTGCTACACGTTGGGAGATTTGGGACGTGGCAGCAAGAGATTTCAGCATCGGTTTTTGGAAGCATGTGACTCAGGCCACACCCCAAATCTCAATCGAAAAAGCAGTTCCAATCGATGTTCGTTCAGCCTTGCTTTTTGCACGACGAGGCTTGAAGTCACTCCATCCAAATCGCGATGCCTGTTGGTTAGCATACGCTCTGTTTGAGTCCAGAGAGGATGGATGTGTAATTCCGTCTCAAGCCATGATTATCCCCGAAACCATGCCCGGAGAACGTCACCCGCCATACATTGACATTCGCAATCATACCATGATTTGTGAGCACCTTTCGCCGGGAGCCGCGGGACTGTATTTGATGTCAGCTCCCGCCTGTGCTGGAAAAACCTCAATCAGTAAACTCGCGCTTCAAACTCTTGGTTTCGACGCCGAATTGATTGAAATTTGCTATCATTCAGCACGACATGACCCCCTCCTGAAGACTGTGGAGACCATCAAAAACCAACTGGAGAGAATTGACCAAGCCCCGCTCTTACCATTGATCATCGACGATACAGAGGTGCTAATCAATCACTTTGGGACTGGTATTTTTCAAACATTACTGCAAATCTCAAGAGTTGTTCCTCTACTCCTCATAACCAGAGAGAGACAAGAACACATGGGTCTGTATATGTTTCCTTTCGAGAAATATGGTTTGGACCCGGATGAATTGATTCATCTCAAACCACACACCATGACTCCGGTTAGTTTAGCAGTTTACATGGAAACTCATTTTGGTGTTCAACTTGGCATGGAAGAAGCTTTGAACCTTTGTGTGCGCATGAACAGCACATTCTTTGGAATGCCAAAATTTGTTGACTCTTTTGTCAACTCGGAAACCAATCTGAACCTGCTGGAATGTCCCAGAGATGCCCCATTGTTGAATCGATTATCAACCATTTCAGATGAAGAAATCCTTGCCATACAGATGATTTCTGAACTCACAACACCGATTGCGTGCAAACTCCGATGCATGGTTGCTTGGGATAAACTGGCCAAGGAAGGTGTTGTTCAAACCCAAAGCGGTGTTTTTGAAACACTATGCTCGCTTGACATCCTACAAGATTGGTTTGATACAGATGAAATCCCAAACGAGGATGAATTTCACGAAGTCCTGGAAAAAATTCCTACATTCCTGAAAGACATCACAATCCCAGATGAGGATATGCAAGCCCTGATCGACTTAGACGACCCAAAAAACCCTGCGCTACCAAAGCACCCTATCTTCACAAAACTGTTCACTGCCTTCACAATCAACACCTACGTTGCAGAAGTGGTGAAGCGTTGGGAGAAACACAAAGATCTTGCTTTAGCAATGCGCTTTGCAATGAACGCCCTCTTAGCCATCGATCCAACAGGTCAAATGCCCTACCTTTCCGACGGGTACGATAACCCTGAGATGGAAATTAGAATTAATCAGCCTATTGAGAATGAAAAGCGTAAGTTCACTGGCCAACACTTACTCTCAATCCTTCGGGCAGGAACCAACCAAAAAACCAACGTCCTGGATAATGAATTGAAAATATGGTTCAAAAACCCCAAGAAAATGATGGACGCAATCGAAGAAATACCAGATCCAATCTTGTTTGAATTGAGATGCAGGATTCCAAGCCTCTCAATATCAACTTGCAAATTTCTCGGCGAATTTATCATCGCACACATGGACAAATTCCAAACATCCAATCCAGCCAAAGCGGCCCTCATCTATCAGTTATGGTTGAAAGGGTCATACCTAAGCATGGATGAATTCTGGAAAACAGATAAATGGAATCAACTCAAAGAGGAGTCAAAAAATACGTTTCTCAAAAATGACGCAGAATCCGAAATCATTTGGAGAATGAAAGAAATTAATTACCAAGCAAACCATTTGTTGATGTTTAAATCACATGCTGAACGAGAAATCGACCTCCTAATCGCTTCAAAAGAGGCACTCTCAATCGAATCAGAGTCAAGACATGAATTGATGCTCTTGCACTACGATTTTGGCCAAATTCTTCTTCGACACATACTTTTCTCGAGCAAGGACTACACATACCATGCATTTTGCTGTCATGTGGAAAAGTTAGGTGAACAATTATCGAGACCTCCCAGCAGAGGATTCGATGACAGTGGCAGAATACCTGACTTCGAGCGATTTTTCCAATTCTTCCGCCTCTGCCAACTGCTGATTCAGCAGCGAGCGGAGTTAGAACAAGAGAGTGACGCCAAAACTGAACTGTCATGGATTCGAGACCTCATGGAGACGGCGGTGCAAATGGGCCAAATGAAAAGGAATCTAGACCTCAGAAAGGCCTTGATGTCGGAAGCCGCGAGTCGTAGCATCGCGCTCCATCGACGAAATGACATTACGTGGACTGATCTAGACCTGAGAATTCGTGCGAGACAATTGAGGAAATTGAGGGATCGTGTTTGGAATGACATTGAATCTCCTCCGAAGTGGATAACAGAAGAACTTGCACCTCATTTGGTCCGTTCCTTTGATCCAACTTTCCCCTTGCCACCATTCATCAGAGAGAAAATCCCAAAACACCTCTGGAAACAAATACCAGAGGATACGTGGATTAAAACGATTGACAGCGCATTCGGACAGGTAACACGGACTAAGGGTAACGAGACCTTGAACTTCACTCACATTCTCCGGCATGATTCTGCCACAGATCAGGAGATGGACCGTTATCTTGGTGCTCAAAGTGCGCATTGTGTGAGCAGGGTTGCAGCCTTGATGTGGAGAGGAACAAGCAATATGGATCACCTTGCGAAGCCGTTCGGTCAAATCGCTGCGACTTTTCCGGAATTGCTAACAGAACAAGAAAGAAAGGACGCTGAGCGGTTCCGACCACCACCCTCACATTCATAGGCATCCATGCCTCCGTGAAAACTCCGGAGGGGCAACATGGAGGTGCTTTCAGATGCTGAATGGGACGATTTTGATCGTTTTGTTGAGACGTTGGGACCTCTCTAT
>CALKGM010000023.1 GCA_938084675.1 Candidatus Poseidoniaceae archaeon | reverse complement strand
GAAACATTCCTCATCGAACCTTCTTGAAGACCTGAAGAGCGCCATCACTAACGAAGACGCTTGAATGCTTCAAGCGAGGCTTGAAAAGTACTGTGCCCTACGCAGGGCCACGAGATGGTTAAGATGTCAGAAGAATTACTCCAAGGCCCCATTGAAATGTTCAGTAACGGTGACCTTGATGGTGCGCTTGCGGACTTAGAATTGAAAATTAAAGACCATGCTGACGTTCCAGAACTTCACCACATGTGGGCAGAGTTTGCAAACATGAAGAATACTGAAGCCCAAGACGATGTCATCGCTGGCCGAAAAATCATGAAGGCGTACAAAACCGCTATGGAACTCGACGAAGAAAACATGGAATACATCGCTGACTTTGCTTCTTTTGCCCTTGAATGCCGCCGAATCCCTGTTGCAGTTAAGGAATTTCAACGCTATGCACGACGCCTGGAACTCGAAGACATTCCCGTAGATGAAATCCTTTTCACTGCAAGCCGAAATCTTGTCGACGCTATTGAAGTCATGGACCCTTCACGAAAGAACGCCATGGTCCAACCCTGGCTCAAGCAGGCCCTTCAATGGGCAGTTGGAGCACTTGGCTATTCTGTTGAGGAAGCTATTGAAACCCTAGGCTCCGAAGACTGAGGTGCTGCAGGTGGCCTCAACGGTTCGCCTCTTTTTTCGCATAGGTTATCTTGGAGATGCTTTTCATGGAAGCCAAATTCAACCTGATGTCCGTACCGTCCAAGGCGAATTGATCAATGTATTTCGCTCCCTTAAGTGGTTGGATAAGGACAATGATGAGCACCTTCTTGTATTATCAAGCCGAACGGACGCAGGTGTTCATGTTCGGGTGAACGGTGGAATTGTGACTCTCGAGAGAGAACTATGGAACGCTCTTACCCCAAAGAAAATGATACGAGCAATTGACGACCGTTTGGACAAAAACATCGCATTTCTAACCGTTGAAGAAGTTGAGGAAGATTGGAACCCTCGGATGGCGGCGTTCCGAGTTTACAGATACAGGCTGGAGGGAATGGAATTTTGGAAAGCCCCTGATGTAGAGAAGTTTAACTCATGGCTTCAGTGTTTTGTGGGAACCTATGATGCACGAAATTTTGCTCGCTTGGAAGAAGGAAAAAACCCAATGCGAACAATTCTCAAGGCAGAACCTTGGATTGACAATGGACGCTTGATTGGTTTTGAATTGACCGGAGAGGCCTTTTTGTGGAATCAAGTGAGACGAACTGCGAATGCCCTCTTCCGTTTGGCCATCGGAGAATTGACCCTTGAACAAATTGTTGAGGCCATAGAAGAACCGATGAAGCCCGTTGATTTTGGCGTCGCACCACCTGAATGGCTCGTGTTGTGGGGTGTTTCATGGGATGAATTCCCACTTCCGGAATCGAGCCACAGCACCTCTTTGTCTGCTCCACCGACTGGAAGAACTGCTGAGAGAACTCGCCGTTCTCGCTGGCAGCGTGCTGCACAACATGAGGTCAAGACCATGCTCTACAGTGAATGGGCTACAATTGGAACGCTTCCGGTAAGTTATCACAACTCACGGGAGTGAAAGCGTGACTTCATCTCCATCACGCAAATCAAAGTGTTCTCTAAGGAATGCTGACGAAATCACTTCAATGACATCAACATGCCGAGTTAAATCAGGAATGAGCAGCGCACATTTGACAGAAACATCATTGCTTGTTATTGTGGCTTGAAAAGCCGATGCTCCTCCAAATGAGACGCCGTCCCGTAGGAAGCCACGAACACGTATCAGTTCGTATGCCGAAACGTCGTGATGTTGTGCATCTTCTCTGGATTGAGATGGTGCGTCTAGGGTATCGATACCCGCTCGCTGGCGCAGGGCAATGTATTGGCTCAAAATATTCGCCTCAATTTTGACATTGAGTGTACCAGGCCATGCAGTCTGCCCCAGTATCTCCCTAAATTGTTCTTGATAGTGCGGCTGAGCCATGAAAACATGTGCTCTGCCTAGCCCGCTGCTCACGGTTCCTACAAGTTCCATAGTCCACGCGACAGATTTCCCCTTTTTGAGTATGCGTTCTCAACCACCTCAGGAGTTGATATACTCTTAGCGGATTTAGTCCACGGTGAAGAATATGGATGAACGCGAAGAAAATGCAGAAGAAAACGATGAGAGATCAACTGATATCGATGTCAAGTTAACCATCGAGGACTTGGAGAAATTTCTAACCGTGTACAATGCCTTCATACAACAGGTAATGGCACTTGAATGGCCAGTGGAGGTCCCATTAAATGAAGACACAAAACTCCAACGAAAGTTGTTCCAAATGTTCTGGGCCCAGCGACACCGCCAGCGAATGAGAGACGAACGTGTGGAGCGAAAGCGCAATCTTCAAACCAACGATGATGACAATGGATTCAATTCTCAAGTCGGTTTTAAGGAACACTTCAAGCGATTTCTTCGCCACCGAATGGATGCCAACAACGATGATGAATTCGAGAAGAATACAACCTTCATTGACCCTGGCGAATCGACGCCTGATGAAGAACATTCAACAGACGAAGCCGTAGGTCGCCAAGAGCGGTTTCGAGAAGAGTGGGAATAAAAATCAGTTGCGAATTCCGGTAGCAAAGGCTAAGAATTCCATTGACGATGTGTTACTTTTCGAATTTTTTGCAAAACTGATGGTCGATGTTTCGATACGTAGATTGACGATGGAAGAGCATCCAAGATGAGTTGCTTGCTCCTGCAACCTGCGAGTAACCTCTCTTCGTCCGTATTCAATGATGACATCATAGGAATGAAGTCGTCCGCCAAAAATGGATTTAAACCACATGAAGAACATCTGCCCCATGGAAGGACCAACAACAATGCTTGTGTGGAGAAGTACTGAACTCTGTGCGGAAAGAGTGGTCATCTTGCTTGACGTAGAACCAATGAGGTGACCCCCAAATGCAGCATTCTGTTGCTTCTCTTGTTCGTTAAGCGCATTCAAAAGCGTGCCCTGATACCAACGGCCGATGGCCCAAGAAAATACGGGAAAAGCAAGAGGTCCGCCCAATCCAAGGAGGATGAATAGAATGACTGTAAGATCCATGACTTCGCCTCATTGGACGACGACTGCAGTGCCGTAACAGAAGAGTTCAGACGCACCCGCAGCAACGTTGGAAGTTGCAAAGCGGACGTTTACAATTGCATTTGCTCCTCGAGAATTTGCGTCAGCCATCATTCGCTGTAGGGCTTCGTTTCGTGACTCGTTCAACAATTCAGTGTAGGCTTTGAGTTCACCACCAACGATGTTCTTCAAACCGGCAAAGATATCCTTACCAATATGTTTAGCTCGCACAGTTGAACCAGTAACAAGGCCAAGAGAAGAGACAACCGAATGACCTGGTATTGTTTCAACATTTGAGAGCATCAGCGAGATGGCTTGTGGGGGTTCCATGAACTTTTGAGGACGAGGTACTCTATCAAAGTTAGGGCTGAGGAATCAGAGCAAGGGTTGCTGGCGAAGCCAATCCAAATCTGAAATGTAAAGTTGCCGAATATCGTCAAGCCCAAGAACGAGCATGGCGAGGCGTTCAAGCCCCATTCCCCAAGCCAGCACTGGAGATTCAATGCCTAAAGGCTCGGTTACTTCGGGACGGAAGATACCTGCTCCTCCAAGTTCAAGCCATTTTCCATGCCACTTCACTTCAATTTCAAGACTCGGTTCCGTATACGGGAAGTAAGCCGGTCGAACACGAACTTCGGGATAACCCATTTTGGCGTAGAAGGTTTTGAGTGTCGTAACCAACATCTGGAGGTTTGCTCCTTCTTCCATGATGATGCCTTCAATCTGATGAAATTCCGGCAAATGGGTGCGATCAATCGCTTCCTTGCGGAATACACGGTCAACAGAAAAGACCCGACATGCTTCTTTTGGATGTTGAGAAAGGTACTGAATGGTGTTCACCGTGGTGTGGGTTCGCAAAAGAGGGCGCTGGGCTGTATCGAATGAAAAAGAGCCACCCCAACCGGTCGACCCTGTCGCTCCACCGTCTTCGTGAATGGACTTCCATTTCCCCATCAATTCTTCAGACAATTCCATTTTGGCAGGCTCTTTGAGGTAGAATGTGTCTTGCATCTCCCGAGCAGGATGGTCTTGGGGAATGAACAGAGCATCCATGTTCCAACCTGCTGTTTGAACATAATCATCGACCAGTTCCGAGAATCCCATTTCCAAAAACACTGACCGGATACGTTCAATGAGGGCTTGCATTGGGTGGCTGCGTCCTCGGCGAGGTGTTGCTGATTCAAGCGTTACATCGAAGGATCTAAATTCAGCATCCTTCCAAGCATCTGTTTGGAGAAGTTCAGGAGTAAGTTCAGAAATTACAACCGTCTCGTTCAGATATTCATGTTGAACAGACCTGCCTAAATCGGTAATAGACCATGTGCGAATTGTCTGTTCTAGGGAAGTGATCAATCCTTTGCGTTGGCGAAAGTGCTGAAGCAACCCGTCATCTAGGCCGCTCATATTACATGGGAGGGCGTTCAAAAAATCTTGACGTTGCTTGAGAATGGATTCTATGTGAGAGGAGTCTTGGGCCACCAAAACCCCGCCATCTATGCTCACACCAAGTTGTTTGAGCAATCCAACCCCTGGTCCAGCTTCATGACGCTCGAATTCCGCTTGTAGGGCTCGCATTGATGGCTCGTTGACAGCCTTCATCCAATTCCAAAGCCGTTGTTCTAGAAGTCCAAACTCAAGGGCGTTGTCACCTTCGCTGTCCAGTCGGATTTCCGTAGTCATGTTTTCTTCAACGGAAACAAAGCCATGATTTTCAAGGCCATGCCCTGCGCCAACTGCTACGGCTTGGTCGGTCCAATCACATGCCACCAAGAGTTCATCAAGCGACCAAACAGTCTGCTCGTTTTGTTGCATCTTGAGCAACATTCGTCGCTCTGGATTCAACAGATTAGGAGCATCCATGCATCTTCCAGCAGAACACCCGACTTGAAATCACCGTTTGAAATAACTCAAATGTCACGAACTTATTCTTCTTCATCCCAAAGCACCATCTTGCAAGAGGGGCAGGAGTAAGAGGACGGTTTGCCCCCCACAATCAGTTCAACATGACCGCATGGTCCGCACAATATTGAAGAACGAACAGGCTCGTCAAGGGTCACATCAACTCTGTACATCACGCGCCCTGCATCGGGAAGCATTTCTCCATCGGGCGACCATTCAGCCACCGCCTCTTGAGACATGCCCACTTGACGACTTAGCGACATCCCGACCAAAAAAAAGACAATTCCAAACAATCCCACCGTCACGGCCATCGAACCAAGGCCCGCCACCGTCATAAACGCACCAAAAACGATGCAAACAAAACCGGTAATGAGAAAATTCTCACGGGAGAGTCGGGTCATGAGATCACATCACTGTTGAGTTGCTTTGAGGGCTTCAGCAACCTTTGGTATTTGCTCGAGTGGAATGGCACAGAGTCCAATCCGAACTCCACCGGTAAGTGGAACAAGATAGACATGCATGTCAGCGCATGCCTCTGCCACAGCAACCGGGTCCGAACATTCGTACCACGCAAAGAAACCATCGTGGGTCGGGTTAACAGGAACGTCCAATTCCGTACATGCCTTGACAAATGCTTCTCTGCGTTCGATCAACAAAGACGCGAGTCGGTCACGCTCGTCACTCCAAGATGCACCTCCTTCCTTAGAGCCGTGCATTTCACTGAGAACATATTGAGCAACTCGCGGGGCGGCGGACCATGTTTGCCGACCAGTAACTCCCATTACTTCACGTAATTTTTCAAGCGTTGCTTCCTCGGGATGAATGCACACAAGAGCACCGGTTCTGAGGCCATAGATGGTGTGAGATTTTGAAAGCGAAACTGCAAAACATATCAGAAGGTTTTCTGGCCATGGAAGTCCATTTTCTAGAGCCTCAAGAATGGTTTCTGCCCATCCATGAGGTTCGTCCGCATAGAGGTGGTAGGCTGCGTCAATCAACAACGTATGGCCCACATTTTCATGTCGCGTTGCGCTCTCCATGAAGAGATTGAGAAGAGCATATCTGCTTTCGCTTGGAAGTGATAATCCAGTTGGATTGTGGGCTGGGTCGTTCAACCATGTCATGACTGTGGATTGTGTGGTTGCCAGTGATTCTAGAGCGTCTTGAAATCCGGCGGCATCAAAATGAGGATGTTCGGCCGTTTCTTCTTTCGGAAGAAGTGGATAGGTTGCTATGTTGAGATTGGATCCTTTAAGAAAACCGGAGTAAGGACCCCAGTGCCTGTCTCGGAGCAGCACAGCTTCACCACGCTCGGCAAAGTTAGAGGCTGCCAAGAACAAGGCCCCAGAACCTCCTGGGCTAGCCGTAGCCATTCCATTCACACCAAGACCTTCGAGAGAACTGCGATGTTCCCCCAATGCCAAGGTTTGGGCCAGGTCTAGAAAGTTAGGGAGGCCCTTTAGCGGAGCATAAGCGGCAAATTCCACAGGGGGGGCTTCTCGCAAGGCTGAATCAACAACTGTGTTGATGGCGAGGCTTCCATCATCCTCTAGCAACGCACCTATCGTTCCGTTAACAGCATCCGCTCCTGCAGCAGCAGCATTTTGATAGCGAGCCAACCAACTGAAGATGACATCATTGCCGCTTTTTGATCTGCCATGCGATGACAGAAACTGCATACCTGGTGCATCATCCATACCGCACCGTTGGCCCCATTGTTCTTTGACTTGACCCCACTTTTTCTTGAATGACCATCCGCTTCATTCATCAAGGGGAGCCCACACGCAACGGATGAAGCCAACGTAGCACAGTCTGGTAGTGCGTCTGATTTGTAATCAGACGGTCGGGGGTTCGAGTCCCTCCGTTGGCTCCATATCAGCGTTTGAGTTTTGGAAACAGTCCTTGATATACTCCACTCAGTACTTAGCCCTCATGCCTGAATGCAATATTGATGCCAGAGGAAAAGTAGCACGCTTTGTCGGAGGAGTTGGTTCAATCACCGCTGGCCTTCTGGTCGCGGCTTTGCTGGTCACAGACACGGTCACCCTCGGAGTCGGATGGCTTGGTGTTGCAGGACTTACTCTTGGTGGTGCATTTGCCATTTATGAAGCACGAGCTGGCTGGTGTGTTGTTCGAGCCATGGGCATCCGCACACCCCTGTGAACGCCTCACTGTAAGCGAACACTCAAAGCCCAAAACCCTGTGGAATTGGCCATGAGCGCACAACGTCTTGATGGAAAAGCATGTGCTGCCGCTGTGGAAGAAGAACTTCATGAAAGGATAAAATCCCTTCAATCCCACGGACTTGAACCGCATCTGGCAGTGATTATTGTTGGAAACGACCCTGCGTCCCACGTATATGTTAATTCCAAAGTTCGGACGTGCAAGCGTTTGGGTATTCGCTCAACTCACCTTGAACTCCCTGAAGACACATCAGAAGAAACGCTTCGGAAGCACATACTGGAAATGAATTCGCGTGAAGACCTGCATGGAATCTTGATCCAATCCCCCCTGCCCCCTCACATGGATGAAGGAACTCTCACCGATTTAATCGACCCGAGTAAAGACGTAGATGGGTTCCACCCTTCAAATCTCGGAAGAATTGTTCAGGGTCGCCTGGATGGTATGATTCCCTGCACTCCTGCTGGAGTCATGCGCATGCTCAAATGGGCCAACATTGAACTTTCAGGAAAAAAGGCTGTTGTCATCGGACGCTCGTTTAATGTCGGCATGACCCAAGCCCTGCTGCTTGCAGCCAAAGGAGCAGATTCCACCGTTACCATCGTTCACTCGAGAACGCAAAATCCCGAAGAAGAATGCAAGGATGCAGATATTGTAGTCGCTGCTGTTGGGCGTCCTGAAATGGTCCAATCTCATTGGATTAAACCGGGGGCTGTTGTTGTTGATGTTGGAATCAATCGAGTTGACGATGCAACACGAGAACGTGGCTGGAGACTGGCGGGCGACGTTGCCCCGGATGTTTCTGACATTGCGTCATGGCTTTCACCCGTACCCGGCGGAGTCGGGCCAATGACGATTGCAATGTTGATGGAGAACACCGTTCGTTCAGCGGAATTACGAATGTAAGGAACGTGCCAATCAATATATCCCCGAATGCTTTGCTGTGATTGTGGCCCACGACCCGCGTGCACCTAAACTCGCTGCAGTGTCCATTTTGATGGCACTGGTATTTGGTGCAGCAGCCATTCTAAATTCACAACTTGATTTCATCGGCAGTACGGGGATGGGGATTGAAGAAGCCGCACTGCTATTCACTGCTCTGATCCTGGTCGGACTTTCTAAATGGGCGAACACTGAACATGCAATCCCCGAATTTACCTCCTCAAGCACCAAAGCATCAAGCGCATTCGAAGATTTTGACGATGTTCGTACACCCATTGCGTCCGGTGGAACTTCATATCAGAGTGCATCTACTGCACCGTCCAATCAAACAACTGCAAATATTCTCTCATCAATCCTCGGCCAAGAACAACAGACAAATGATGAAGATGTCCGCTCGGCAATATCTACCCTTTCAACCGGAGAATTCGGAATGCGTGCTCAGCAGGAAGCAAAAACTACAGAATTTGCAAAAGAGGACAACCATCGGCGTGATTCTGCCCCAACCAGTGAAGAAACAGGAGCTGTTTTGAAGCGAGTTGTTGTTCAACCCGTCCCCTTACCTGGTCAGGGAGAAGAGGATTTGGTCGACCCAACAACCATCCCAGGACTCGAGCCCGACCGAGTTTTTGTGACCGAAGGAGTAAACCATGTCCCCCTGCCTGAACTTCCAAACATCACAACCCAAATCACCCAAGTGGAAACCGAGCCAGAAGAAGTGAATGTGGAGTTCACCTCACCACGTCTTCCCGAACTCCCAGAGTTCGGTTCAACGGTATCCACCGAACCATCATTGCCGGAACTCCCAGAATTATCAACCGAAGTAGCGATGGAACCATCATTACCAGAACTTCCCGACCTACCGAAAGCAACGGCCGCACCACCGCCCCTGCCCGAACTCCCAAGCCTAGACGATTTGTTTGGAGACCCATCAAAGGTAGTGGTACCGTCTACCCCAATCACACCGGACCTTCCAAATCTCGATGATTTGTTTTGAAGGACGAATCATTGAAAGAGGTTCGCCACCTACATTCAATACATGTGGACCGAAACCTACGACCTCCATTCACACTCAACACATAGTGATGGAGAGCATCCTGTGGAGCATGTAGGCCACCTCATGGCTGGTAACGGGGTTCAAACTTGGGCTCTTACTGACCACGATACTGCTTCTGGATGGGTTGAGGCGTCTCAGGTAGCGAACGTAAACGGTATGACCTTTATTCCTGGCGTAGAGATCACGTGTACTCCCGCTCATCCGCCCATGGACGAGGAACTATCGAAGCGAGAACGGGAGCGTGCATCCGCATCATGGCACCTTTTGGCCTACTTCCCGAACCATGTCCCAGGTAAAACCGATGAATCTGTAGCCTCTTTCCTTGAATGGTTAGCACCGAAACAAGACGGCAGAGAGCCACGTATGCGCGCCATGTGTGCCCGATTGGAAACGTTAGGAATGCCCGTTGATGTTGAAGGAGTTTTGGCGCGGGCAGAAGGTTCGGTAGGGCGGCCACATCTTGCGGCGGCAATGGTTGAAGCGGGCTATGTTGAAGATAAACAAGAAGCGTTTGAACGGTGGATTGGAGATGGAAATCTAGGATTTGTACCTCATGAAAAGCCTACGGTTCAAGAGGCTGTGAATGCTGTACAAAAGGCAGGCGGAGTAACTTCTCTCGCTCATCCCATTTACTACGGAGTGCCCGTAAAACGCCTTATTGAAGTTCTAAAGAATCATGAAATCAATGCCGTTGAGGCCGTTCACCGAAGCCACAGTGATGAATACAGGTACGAACTTATGAAAGAAGCCACCTCACAAGGACTGGCAATCACGGTTGGTTCCGACTTCCACGGTACCAGTTATCAACAACATCCGGGACATATGCCGATTATGCTCGATGCCTTGATTGAACAAATCAAGCACGCATGATTCGGTCCAATACAAGAGCGAGTTCAAAGAAAACGATAACGGGCATGGCCACGAGGAACAACGAAAGTGGGTCCGGGGGAGACAACAATGCCCCCATCACAAACGCACTGAACCAGATGTGTTTTCGGTACATAACGAGGCTTTTCCGGTCCACGAAGCCCATGCGTAAGGCAACGGTAGTCAGGACGGGTGCTTGGAACCCTATAGCGGATGCTAGAGCAAGATTAATGATAAAACCGGCATAACCCGAAAGCCTCCATTCTGTGGACAGACCTGCTTGTTGAGCATCGTTTGTCAAGTACTCCAATAACATTGGAGTTAATCCTTCCCAAGCATAGAACACGCCAAGGACAAACAGCATCAGACTACTAAGAGCGGTAGTGACAAGGGCCGGAGCCGGCCGTGGGACACGAAGGTCAAGTTCAGACAACCGTGAACGAACAGCATCGTTTTTGCTTCCTTTCCACGCACCGTGTACGAGCGCCAAGAAGACGACCAAGGCAAGACCAACAGCACCCGCAATTCGCAACTGCAAAAGCAGAAATTCAACAGGAGTAACAACGATGATGGAAACATCAGCAGGTAAGCGCTGAGGTTCAATCAACCATGAGATGACTTGCTTCGTGAATGGGAAGGCTGCCGAAAAGCCAATTGCAAAGAGAACAACATAGAATTTGAACGAACGCTGAAGATAGGAGCGGAAATCATCAATCATGATTCCGCCAGGCGATTGCATCAAGCGGTCCACAGTTACTGCAATGGACTCGTCCTGCATGCATCTCACGCCTCTTCGCTATGGTCTGTTGATGAGGCCCACACATATGAGGGCGTGGAATCAATCAAACTCCTTCCCTCCTTCTTCAACCGATACAATCGATACACAACGAACCCGGTCATCCAAAGTGATGGAAGGCTAAGAAGGAGTGCTTGCCCAAGCTTATCGTCGCCATAATCATTGATTACACGCACTTCCATGATCGCATCATCTCCTTCATCGTAGGCATAATGAATTCCAACATAATGGAATATTTTCGGAGAGGTGATGTTGAGTGAAAGCGTGGTTTGAGGTCCAACGGTATGGTGTTCTCCAAGTTCAGAAAGGTGGGCCCAATCAATGGAACCGGATTCCATCGCCGGTGCACTTTCTTCAACCATAATGACCACTACCTCAAGGTCGCCAACTTGGTTGAGATTGGTTATGTTGCTCAATACATATTCTCCAGCAGAAAACTTCTGAATGATTTCCAGTGTGCTGTCATCCGGTCCAAGTTGATAAGAGACCCTTTCATCAAGATTTTCTTGCTGAACATTGACTGCCATGAGAATCATGGTTAGAAGAACGAGTGCAACAATACCCTCAACCAAAATATGGCGGCGGACTTTGTCCTGTGTGACACCCTTGAACATTGGCCCGTAATCGTTACGCATACGAGGCTGCAAGTGATGGATGAATAACGCCCCAATCCCCCCGATAAGAATTCCAAGTGGGATGTCAATAACCCAATGAATTCCGAGGTACAGGATGGTAAACCCAAACAGGAGGGTGTTGATCAAAACAAAACGATGATATCTCCAGTGGCGCCAATCTCTAAGTCGTTCGCCACGCTCTCGGACATGGAGATAATTGAGCATCAAGATACCAAAAGGAATGGCTACATGGAGACTCGGAACCGCATTGTCAAGAGGGTCGTGAAGTGCATAGAATGCGGTATACCATCCATCGTGGTAAAGAAGCGCTTCCATTCCAGGAATCCAAGAAGACGTCACTTCAACGTTGAAGAACAGGTAATAAGGAACCGCCAACGCATAAATGAACAGATAGTTCAAGGTGACCTTATCTGTCATTTCACGGTCGCCAGAAAAGGCAAAGTAAACCGTCGTCACGTAGATTAAGAAAAGATATACAAAGAGATAATGAAAATTAAGGAAGTCCGTCAATACATCGTTTTTGAACGAGTCTTGAACCCACTTTGTAAATTCCCCTTCAAGCCCGTAAACCCAATCTGTCCAATGTCCTGTTCTAATTTTCATCGGCTCATTCAACCTGTCAGTGATCGATTTCCAACGGATGATCACAATGTATCCCATGGCGTGGAGATAGTACCGTTTCTCGTGAAATTCATGCGCCCATTCTCGCCAAGGAACTCTGAATTCCTTCTGTGTTCGTGTGAAGTACCAACAGATAATAGGAGTCAGAACGAAAATCATGCCCATCATGATATCGTATGGCTCCATACCACAGGCGAAAAGATACCCGCTTTAGGAGTTCCCGCCCATCATCTCTCCCAAACCGTAATTGGGAAAATTTCACGGGGCAGGGCAAACATTGTTGAGAGTAGGTCATCTGGTGGAGATATGCAGGGGGGCAAGCAATGGCAACAAGCCCCAGAAAATACCCTCCCGAGCCTTCGGCACGGCATGAAAACCTTTGACGGAATTGAATTTGATATTCGAATCACTTCTGACCGACAACTGGCGATACATCATGACCGGAACGTATCTCTGCCAAAGGAACGCCTTGAAGGGCGCCCGGCTTGGGCCGAAGAGTGGACATTAGATGAGTTAACGGAGGTTGGTTTCTTGGGGTTTGAAGACCTATTGAACGACTCTACAATTCGCAACCACTGGGCTGACAAAGGGAAAATGGGCTGTGTTGAAATTAAGCGACCGCATCCCAAAGCCCCCTCAGGAGGCGGTTATTTCGGACGCAGCCACCACATTGGACACGTTGCCGATGCCATGAAAATGGCTGAAGAAATTCTTGACCGGCATGAAGTCCCTCGGAAGAACACGGTATTCTATTCCTTTCATAGACACATGGCGCAATCGGCTAAAAAATCGGGAACTAAGCGACCATGGGCTGCATTGATACCTTACATACCGCCGTATGGAAACCGAACCTTTCAGCGACTCAAAGCCCTCCCCACCTACGTAACAACCCCATTTGGAAAATTGGTGAGAACTCATCTTCGCCAGGGCAGTTCCATGCTCCCGTGCGCAATAGAATACTTTGACAGCCCTACTCGCTCCCTACCTATCGGCAGGCATGTTTCACTCAAAGGAAAGGGACTCAAGCGTCTGACTCATGTTCGAAACGGGATGCCAACATATGTTTGGCCAACCCGTCCATTACTTGAGCATGACCTCCTTCGGGCTGGACTCACTGCCCTTACTGACAAAGCAGACCCCGACCTACTTTGGCTCCCGTCAGGTCATTTACGATGGAAGCAACCAGGTACCCGACCATTAGATGAATCACAATGGTCTGTCTTGAAACAAGCAACGTACGAAAACCATCGTGAAATCCATGCCCGATTATTAGAAGAGACCCCTTCATGGGAACAATGCGATTCAACCCGACGGCGTCGACTCATCAGTGAGTGGAAGAACAAGTGGAGTTGGAAGGAATCCGTTGACGAAATAATGATGAAATCCGATGGAGCAACTCCACCGTGGGCAGCTCCAAGAATTATTGGCCATCGGGGATCTGGAAAAACTTCCAGGCCAGTGTTAAACTAACGTTACTCAATGTGACGCAATGATTGTTGCTCAGCAATGTATTTTGGTCGGTAAATTGGTGTGCCTTTACCGCCCCGCATCACGGTCCGCTCGTCAATGATTTGTGCCCCGATTCCGGCAACTCTTGCCCAACCAAAGAAGGTAGTATAGTAGGTTGGGTCCTTGAATCCCACATAGTGAAGAAGAGCGCCGCTGGCGATGTCAACGTTTGCATTTGGATTGGAAATTTTAGGATTCTCGGAGAGGACTCGAGGGGCGACTTCGCGGAGTGTCCGAATGATTTTGAAATTCTCGTCATCTGGACACATCACTTCTCCCAATGCGAATTGAACCGTGGCTCTTGGGTCCTCAGCACGTAGCACTGCATGACCAAAACCAAACACTGGGCGCTTGGCTTCAAGTTCACCGCGTACGAAGGCCTCAACCTCTTCTGGGTCACTTGTACCAATTCTAAGAACGAATTCAAGGCAAGATTGGTTTGCACGGCCATGAAGCGGGCCCGAAAGGGCGTTCATTGCACCTGAAATTGAGGAAAATACGGTAGCGTGACCTGATGCAATGGCTTTTCCAGCGAATGTGGAGAGATTGCCACCACCGTGGTCCATGTGCAGTACAAGGTATGTCGAAAGAATCCGTTCCATTTGGTCTTGGTCAACACCATCTAAATCCAATGTGCGAGCAAAACGCTTGACCATTGATGCGGAGAGGTCGTCTTCAGGAATATCTGCTCCACGGCCCTCTCGGATTCTGAATAAAAGCCCCATTAAACGAGGCATACGGGCGATGAGATTGAGTGCATCTTCCTTCCAATCTCCTGTGGTATCAAGCATTCCAAGGGTTTGGATTCCCACACTTAGCCAATCCATTGGGTGGCCGTCCTTCGGAAGTGTATGGAACACTGCAGCCACACTGTCTGGAACATGGCCACGACCGGCAAGATTTTCCTTAAACGCAGCGGATTGAGCAGGCGTTGGAAGTTCTTTGTTAAACAAAAGGTAGACAATATCCTCTGGAGAAAAACCAGCAAGTTCGCTGATTGGATATCCGCAATAATGCACCCCTTCAGTGGGTGTGACAAACGATGTGCGGCAGGTACCAACTGGGATTCCACGAAGACCGGTGTTCAAGTGTTCTTCAGTTACGTTGAACAGGCCATCTCCGTTTGACATTCTCTTCCCTCAAAGGCACCGACAAGAGACCCTCGTATAAATGCGGCTCTTGTCTTGGACCGTTATAAAAAACGGTGTAGCCAGCAACACCGCCTCAGCCTATCGTTTATTCCGCCTTGCCTCGGGCGGCCATTCTCTGAATCCCTTTGTCGATTCGCGGTCTGAAAATATGTGAAGACGTATCGTGTTTCCTTCAACAAGGACTGCATCCTCTGCATCAATTCCCGGGCACTGTTCCTTGACTTGATTCCACGACCGGTCGCTGATGAGATTTTCACCCCACCATGGGAAAGCTTTGCATTGCTGAGGACGAACCTCGTAGATGGAGCACTGCTGATGTTCATTGAGGTGAATACAGATTCCATCTTCTTCCCGGCTTTTGAGAACATAACGGCCATCGTATGTTTTGCGAGCATCTCGCTCCAGCCACTCCTCCACTGATAACTCAGAATGCTGAGATATACGCTCGGCATCGGCAATAGAGAGATATACGATTCCGCCAGGTTGGTCACAGCATTTGCCGCAACCACTTTGACAAGAAAAATTGACTCCACTCATCCACCATGGTGGCCTCATTCTTCTTCACCCTTGAGGACATTTTTGGGATAAATACGGCCAAGATGAACCAAGTTGTAATCTGGCTCAGAACTGTCTTCAAGAAGGTCTTCAGCAGAAATTCCAATCCCATCAATATTCCATTCGCCATCTGGCTCATAATCATCCAATGCTTCTACGGTTTGGACCTGGGTCGATGATGAGATTCTTCCGACGACTCTGCGGTTTTTGACCGGCACATCGGATTCAATTGGAGGCAGAGGCTCTCGCTCCGGGTCCAATTCAACCAACCGTTCTTCGAGTGTCCGTAATTCGTCAGCAATATCGATCAACGCCTCAATATCAGCATCGACCGCTCGTTGCGCTAATTGTACCATTTGCTCTTCAAGGCGATTGAGTTCAAAAGAAGAATCCAGTGTGTCTTTGGTCGAGCGGTTCATCCGTGTATCAATTGCGACATCTAAGTCAACCAAGATATCTGCTGCTCGTCCAGCATCATCGTGTCCGATTCGTTCATTACGTGTGATAAGATGCCGGTCTCGTTCATTAACATCAAGGACAGATGGTCGTGATGGTGTAATCGATTCCATGATTTCGTTGACTCTTTGGTCAACGACACGGTCTCCCTTCAAAATGAATTCCTTGCCGTCCCATTCAGGAGGTTGGTAATCATCTTCACCCCATGGCTGAAGTTCAGAATGGAGTTCAATACCGCCTGGTTCCACCGTAGAATATACTTGGTCAATGGCTTCACTCACCAACGTCGCAGCTAAATCATCAACGCGCTGAGTTTCCAATGCTTGACGTTGGGACTCAATAGAGCGATGCGTCCCGTTGACGATATCATTGATGTCATCGTGCTTGAGTAATACTTCTCCAGCATCTAAAGCGATAGAAACCTGTTCCAATCTCCCCTCCATAGCCCGCCACCCAGAGGGTTCAAGACGGGCCAACCTTGCAAGATGGACGTCGTTTAACAAGAGATTTCGCTGAGCACAACGCCAGGAGCCGTAGGCCATCAGTGAGGCGACAGAAGGAACGGTAAGAAGAACTGCGGATGCATTCCGTAGGACTTCTTTCAAGCGTGATGGCGGAAAATCGTCGGGATGAGTTCGCCCTCCAGCAACGATTTGGACACCAAGGTTGAGAGCGTGATCCAGGAGAATTCCAAGTTGATGAGCCCACTCTGCATCATGACCAAATTCATGTACGTCATCAATAACAAGTGCAGTTGCTCCAGAAAGTGCATCCTGCCATTCGCTTTCAAGACCATTGAGTCCGACCGCGTCTGCTGCACTCAACGAGAGTACTGCCCCTTCCTGACGGCGGAGCAGGGCTTGCCCTGTTGCATGGAGGAGATGAGAACAACCGGCATGCACTTCCGAAACGACGACCAGCGGGTTGAGGTGACCGCCAGGTGAGTCAACAACGGATTCACAGGCTTGTGTGGCTCTCATGTTTTCATCGGTAACGAACCACTGTCGGAACGTTAAACGATCCGACCAAGGCATAGGTTTTGGCCAATCTCCGCGAATTTCGAGTACATTTCGGGCGTGAAGTGGATGGTCTTGGTCAACTGGTAGAAGTTCTGATTCCAGAACAACAGATGAACGGCCACGGTGTTCGTCAAGAATATGAGACCAAACCGGCCGGCCGTCTCCTTCAACCCCAACCATGCCATCTTCACCATCCGATGGGCCGTGAGAATCATTGTCACCGAGGCCACTTCGTCGCAGTTTCTTCAAACGCTCTGCAACATGGTCCGCATAGGTTGAATCGTGGTCGAGAAATGACGTGGTTTCGCCAACTGACGGGCCGAGGATGCGGTCTGCAATGAGGTCGTAAGTTGGTCGTTGTGAAACTCCGACGCGTTGGAAGAGGGAAAGACGCCTGTCTTCTACTTCTGACCTACCTAATAGCGTATTCAGTTTGGATTGTGCCTTTCGCTTTACCTTTGGCGATGCTTGTGGAATGGGTGTTGATTCAGAGGAACTGTGCGTATGGATTGAGTCTCGCAATTTCTCTTTTGCATCCTCCAACGCCAAGCGAAGTTTTGTAGGAGGGGCAGTCACGACTCATCCTCCTTGAACTTTTTGAGCAACTCCCCTTTTTCGTTGTATAAGGCCGTAGAAGATGCATATTCTTCATCTTCCCATTGATTCCATCGTTCATACATCTCATCGATGTTGGACTCTTTTTGTTCCTTTGCAGAGGACTCTCGCGCCGCCTTTGGTTGTTCTGGTGAGGAATGAACCATACCTCGGGGTAATGTGGGAGAATCAGAATTCGCTCTAAGAGGCACAGTTTGAGGAGTGTTCATCTCGGGCAACTGGGCAGAATCAAGCGATGGATTCGGGTGAAGCGTATCTCCTAAGGTTCGAGTCCGTGTTGGTACATTGATGTCTTGATGCCGTAATGATGCCCGATCTTGTCTTGCTTGGAACACATCCAAATTTTCTTTGATAAATCGGTCTTTTGTACTCTTCTTTTCAGGCCAATTTGGTAGTTCCCGTTCCGAACGAGATACTGCAGAACTTCGCTGGTGTGCGAGTCCTGTGTTGATTTGAGGGAGACTGGGCTTGACTTTTCGAGCAGGCAAACGCTGTGGTGCTCGTACCTTTGGAGCCGAGATTGATTGTGAATCTAACGGTGTTGAACGGTTCTTCATTGGGCGAGTTGGATGCGTTTCCTTAGGCGCATTACGTTGTGGTATATCGCTGATAAAACGACCTTGCATAAACGATGATTCACGAGGAGTGTTTACGGTATTCTCTGCCGCACCGCCAACATTTGAGTCTGACCAAGACTCTACTACTTCGTGGAGCGCCTCTACCGCTGCCTTTCGCTCTTCCTCTGAGGGCTCAACTCCTCCACCTTCCATGGAAAAGTCTGCAGCAACCAAAGATGAACTGCTTGTATCTCCAACATGGTGGCGGAGTTGTGCATCCACCCATTGTGCCTCATCTTCATCAACGGGAAGAAGAAGAGGGTGGTCAAAAAGGGCGTCTGGTTCGGCTAACCAGCGGTTGAGATGAACGCTTGTTAGAGATACAAATTCACTCATCAAACTGTGGCGGACAGGAAGTTGAAACACGCCTAAATCGGTGGTAAGAAGGAGCGTGTGGTCGTTGAACCTCACGCCGTCAATAATTGACCGTATCAAGTCCAACATGCCTGAGTCACCAAGTGCATTGCCGACACGGTCCAAACCATCAAGGAGAACGACGGCATTTTCATTGGCCCACAAGAAGGCCTCAACACTGCGCAGAATCTCAACTTCATCACTCAAGAGTTCAAAATCCCCACGTTGGGTAAACAAGGAGTAACACGTCGGACCGGGTAATCGCTTTGTGATTTCAGTTGATGCGTGTGGGAGTCCAAACAATCCCAATAGAGAAAGTCCTCGTTCCGCCAACTCAACACCCAACTCAATCATTGGGTGAGGGTCGGGTGAATCGAAAACATATGCTCCGCCGGGTTGGAGCGTTACCTCACTTGAGGCCCCTCGTGAATTGGAATGAGGCCGGCGTTGATACTCAGCCTCAGCAACGAAACCATCCATTTCCTCTGGCCGGTCTGCTCGCCTCCAAGATGAAGATGGAAGGCGGACACTGGACCACCATGATGATGAATCTCCGGCAGATTGTTCGAGTTCGAGATGCAAAACACTCTCAGGTGAAGCGTCCATCATTTGACGGAGTGCAGACATGCTCAATTCGTAGAGGTTCACTTGGTTGGCAACTTCCAATGCATCGTGCTCTATGGACATCAAGGCTTCAAGACCCGTCGTAGTTGTTTCACCTTCATGGAAAGCCATCACTGGATGTCCTAATCTGAACAAAAGCCAACCACTGGATTGTGTCTCATGAGGGCGAATCAATACAGCGCCCGATTGCCCATGAGCAGCCAAATCACGGGCAATCATTCGAAGAACATCAACGCCTCCACGTCGTTGTTCTATGAGGTCGCCGTGTTGAATATCCATTGAGGCACGCCACCGTTGTACACCACATCCCCCAAACCCCCTCTTGAAGAGTGCGGAGAAAACCACTGAAACACATACTGTTTCAAGGACGACGCCTTAGCCCCAACATGGCCCTTCACCATGCGGGAGATTTGACATCCGCAGAGGAAGTTCTCCTCGCGGAGGGATTGGAACGTTTTGACACGGGAAAATACTGGCACGCACACGAATCTTGGGAAGATTTGTGGAACGCCCTCAAGCGCCGCAACGCACCACTGGAAGAGATCCTTCTCGTCCAAGGACTCATTCAGACTGCTGCACTCTTACTTCATTACGAAAACAGAAAGGAACGCGGTGTCACCAATCAGTGGCTTAAATTGGAACCTAAATTAGCAGGCTGGACGGTTGCATGGGGGCTTGACATTGCCGCACATTGCTCCGTAATCCAAGAATTTGCACTTGATGTGGGCGCTTGGACAAAAATCCCAACACGTCATCAAATCCCACGAGCGTGAAGTTCAAGTGAATCGCCCTTGTCATCCCACCATGGGTGAATCCACGGGAGAACCTCCGGTAGGATTGATTCGTTTCATCAATACGCCGATTGCCCAGCCGTTTATCCAAGCTCGCAACGTGGGATTTGTGAGTTCAATCGTAGTATCGCTCGTACTCGGAGGAATTACCGCTCTGCTCACAACATCCAATGCACTTGCATTCACCATCTCTGTCGTCAGTTTTGTGGCGAATGCTTCGTTTGTGATGAACCGTTACCTCGGCCATGCATCGACGCCGCTTGCAGTGAATCTCAATCATCCATTCATGGATGGTAGTTCATTCGGAAAAGCAGAAGTGCAGGTCCAACTATCCAACGGGAAATGGGTTGACACGGGCTCACACCGAACAAAAATAATTTCTGATGAACTCATCGGAGGATTCAACATTGTCCATGACACCATTGACTTCCCTGTACTAGGACACTTTTCAACCGCCAAAAAACGGACACCTTTGTTGACAAGGCACATGGCGCTCATCAATCAGGCCATTGCACTACGGGACGCCGTGAACGACATTCCAGACCCTATCGCTGATGCAAGGGGGCGTGAAACAAAGGAAAGCGGGCTTTTGGAACGCTCATGGCTGGAAGAGGAGCAGGAAATTGAAGTTGAAAGCCCGTTGGTCTCCTTCTTCAAGCGTGAAGAATAGCCCTATTTCCACATTGACGACCCTCTACCTTCAAAACCCGCCCGCTTGACCCAGTAGTCGTGTCAACCTCTGAATCTTGGATGGGTCGGGTCGAAAACCTTGCTCCGCACGAGCAAGACACACTTCTTGGAACGTCCCTCTCTCGCAGGTTCTCCAAACTCCCTTTATGGCTTAGCCATCCTGCGAACATCGGGGCATTTTATGGGCTTCTTGTTGCTCTTGCCCTTATCCTCCCCTATGCATTTGGTGGAAAAGACAACGATGTTTGGGCAGTTGAGTGGATATTCCACACGGCTCTTTTGATTGTGGCGTGTGCCCTTACAGGTTTTGTGTCAATTATGCTCATCGCATTTTCAAAACGTCACCCGATGGCCCCGCCAAGATACATCCTTTACCCGATGCCGTTCATTGGATTGGCTCTTCTTTCAATAGACAGAACTGAACTTTTAGTGATCCCGAGCCTCCTTGTTTGGGCACTTCTACTTCTACCAGGACCGGTGTATGTTCATCTTTCCTGGGCTCCACGATGGCGCCTGCTATGCATGGTCGAGGACGGCAAAGATCCATTCCAAGGAATGGAGGTCAAGCAAGAATCTTCAGAGGCTGAGGAAATGGCCGGAGACGATACAGAACTGCTAGAAGTCGTTGACAATTTTGAATCCGAAGAGTGATTCAAATCAGCCCTAGTTTGGGGCCGACCGTTTCAAAACATGAGAGAACTGTATCCAAATCTTCCCTGGAAAGACCCGCAGACATTTGAGTGCGAATACGAGCCTTGTCACGAGCAACCATTGGGAAGACAATGGCTCCGGCCATGACACCGAGTTTACCGAGTTCTTGCGTCATTGCTTTTGCAACACTGGATTCACCACACATTACTGGAATAATTGGTGTGACCGAATCGCCTGTGTCAAATCCAAGGCCCTGCAATTCTTTGCGAAAGTAATCGGTGTTTTCCCAAAGGCGGGCATGATGCTCAGGCTCGTCCATCAGAACTTCAATTGCAGCTTTTTGCGCAGCAGCAACACCAGGTGGTTGTGAACCAGAAAGAAGCCATGAACGGGAATGATTCAAAGCGTGATTGCGAGTCATTTCTGTTCCCGCAAGAATGCCTCCTTGAACTCCAAGTGCTTTGGAAAACGAACCTGTTTCAAAGTCTACTTTTCCTTGAAGTTTGAAGTGATCAACAATCCCAGCACCACCGTCACCTAAGACGCCTTCACCGTGGCAGTCATCAACGTAGACCATGGCCCCGTATTCCTCGGCCAAGGCTGTAACTTCGTCGAGAGGGGCAATGTCTCCGTCCATAGAAAACACACCGTCAGTGATAATGAGTTTGCGATCCGAAGATTCGTGAGCTTTCAAAACGGCTTCTAATTCGCCCATATCGTTGTGGCCGTAAACTGCCCGAGATGCCTTTGTTAGGCGAACGCCGTCAATGATGGAGCCGTGATTAAGGGAATCGGAAATGATCACATCTTGTGGACCTGCAACGAGCGAGGGAATCAATCCAACATTGACCGTATACCCTGCCGAGTAAATTAAAGAAGCTTCGACTCCCTTAAACTCAGCAACTTTCTTTTCGGCTTCCAGATGGATATCCATCGTCCCAGCGATGGCCCTAACAGAACCGCTTCCTGCACCATAAAACGCAGTTGCATCCTGCATCGCAGAAACCACCTTTGGATGGGTTGTCAAGTTGAGATAATTGTTTGCTGAAAGCATAATGGTTGGTTTACCGTCCATCTGACACCGTGGTTGATTGGGACCTTCAAGTGTAGGCGGCTCCCAGAGAAGAGATTTTTCACTTAACTCATCATATCGAGATTTCATCCAAGACATATCACCCGGCATAACAATTCCTCATACCTACGAAGAAGCCCTTGTTCAAGGTCTTTTGTCTCGTCACTGATGGAAGATTAACCGGGTAAGTTCACCCTTTTGAATCGGGCAGAAATCTCCGAGTTCAAGGTCGTAATTTGAAAGGTGGAGGCCTTCAATTCCCAAACGATGGAGGTGGACAACTTCGTTCCCAATTGCTTCAAACATCCGTCGAACTTGCCTTTTCTTACCTTCCTGGATTGTCAATTCTATGATGTCTGTTTCAATTTGATGTACCTCAGCCGGACGGGAGGTATAGGAGGTTGTGACTCCAGAATCTTCAATATGAATCTTCACACCATCCTCAAGGGATTTTAACTGTGATGATGAGACTGAATCGCGTGTTATGGCTTCGTATATCTTACGAATGTCTTTCTCCGGGGAGGTAATGTCGTGCACCAATCCACCATCGGTGGTGACCAGTAGAAGACCTGTTGTAGCCTCATCTAAACGGCCAACCGTCACAAGCCGCTCATAGGTACTTGAGTCAACGGCATCTCTAAACAGCTCAAATACTGACCGTTTGTTCAACGACCGTTCTTGTTCACTCAAGCGAGAACAGAGGTATCCTCTCGGCTTGTAAAGCAGAAAGGTGGTGTGGTCTGAACCAAGTTCAAGACGCTGACCTCTGTACTCAACGGGTTTTGTTTTGGGGTTGAATTGGAAACTGATTTCTTTGACAACTGAGCCATTGACGGTAACATCTCCGTCCCAAATGGCTTCCTTTACCTCACGCTTTGAGGAAAAGAATCCTGTTTTTGATAGAAACTGATGGAGTCGTAATTTCATCCTGTCAACCATTTGCAAGGCGGCGCCTTTACCTCATCAAGGCTCCGCTGATATCAACAGGGAACTCAGACGTTCCCGATGTTCAACTACGAAGGGAGATGAAGTTCATGGGGGCAGAGGAAAAGATTGACACTGAGAACATCCTCAGAGGAACGACGATGTTTTCCAATGACGAACTTAAGGCGTGGTATAAGGCCACACCATTAGATTTGGATTGGCTAGAGAAGCCGTCCCGACATCAATTCAGATGGCGTCTTCCAAACGACCGATGGGTGACTTTACCCCGGCAAATTAGCAATGAGGAGACACTACGAAAACAATTTGCAACCTACGCCCCTCGTGACCTCTACATTGGCACTTCGGCTTGGTTGAACCCGGTTGACCTACCGCGATTGAAAGACCTTGATGTCCCAGCACCAATACTTCTTGACCACTTGGTCGTGTTTGATATTGACTTTCGACCGTTTTGCTATCGTAGATTGGAACGAGCAAGAGCGGTAACAAGTGGATTGCTGAAATGGCTTGATGAACACGAGGACCTTTCGTTACAATACATCAGCTATAGCGGAGGGAAGGGCTTCCATCTCGTGCTAAGAGACAACGACCGTTCATTATTTGCGATTCCAGAACCACGACTTCGAGAAGAGCGGGTTAGAGCATCTCGCCAAGCACTCTTGCAACGTGTTCTTGACGCAGGCTTTGAGGTAGACACAACCGTAACAGCAGACACAAGACGCATCATTCGATTACCGGGTTCGCTCCACGGAACTACTGGTTGGTGCTGTACGAGAATATCCCGCAAGCAATTAAATCAGCCTCTTAAAACATGGAAGAAAACGCTCCCAAAGCACATACGGGGCCTAAAGATGAACCACTGGCCCATGGGAATCAAAGAGTTCCGACAACGTATCTCTTCAAGCATCACGAGACCGTTCAAAAGAACATCTACGCCAAAGCACATCCAAGCAAAAATAACCCGAACCTCGCCTGAATCTGTCAGCATGCAAATGAGCAGTCAAGTGATTGGTACGAAGGGCAGAAGTTCCCTCATGGCGTGGATTCCAGAGCGATGGCGCGAAGGGCAGCGTGAGTATTTCATCAAAAGCGTAACTGAAAGAGGCTGGTTCCCCATTTATCAATTCCAGCAAGGCCCTCATGAATTCATACTCATACCCCGTGCGATACCAACCTCACAGTTGCGAAAAGAATTACCAAAACTTGGCTTACAGCGCCTTTCCACTGAGATCGTATCATTAGGTCACTATTGGACCGACATGAGTCACCATCAGCCTGAATTATCCGAGCAAAATCCAGAGCTTATTTTCAAAGGCCGATGGGATGAAACGAACGATGCCGTCAGCAAAGTCCCATGGTCGGCAACGCATATTGAGGCCCTCAAACGATTGGGAGTTGAGGTGCCGGCAAGCGGAGAAATTGCCGGACGCCCTGAGCCTGCAATGAGAATTGTTACAAAATTGTGAACATTTATATGCCGTCAATTGTGTAATCAGGATGTCCAAGAGAGCTTAGCGGCGATGACCTTCCCGATAATATCGGGGGAATCCAACCGATTGCGGGACTCGGACAGTCCCGCAATCACGAGTTGATTCAAATGGGAATTTTCAATTTCATCCTAAAGATCCTCAAAGGCGAAGCCAACCTCGGCGTGACCCCAAGTTACTCCTTCGACAGTCGGCGAACAACCGGTGGTTCAGGCAGTGGGTATGACAGAGTCATGGGCATGTCTGGCGTTGCCCCTGGAGCAAGTGAAGAGGATGTGCGCAGAGGTCTTGAAGCTGATAATTTCACACCGGATTCAATCGACCTTCTCTTTGCGTCTTCAACGTTTAGAAAAATGATGAACTGGTAATTTCATCCTCCTGTCCAACACGACAACGGGATGGCTGGTCTTTGTATTGAGAATCAACTTGAGGTCATTTGTTGCTGACCCATTGGCCAGTAGCAGGATCTCTGTAGAACTGATTCCCTGTACCGGCAGGGAATTCAATCCATTCTTTCCCATCCTCCCTCATCGACCCTCGCATTGCGTATTCAGGAGCTACCGACGAAGCAAGAAGTTCGGGTTCTTTTCTGCGGGACACAAAGAAACCGACCAGCCCCAACACACCGATAGTGATTGCAACGAGAACCATCCAATTCGAGACGAGGGCGGAGTCACCGCTAGATACAGCACCAGAACCTACTTGACGTTGTGAACATCCCACTTGGTTGGCAACCTCATTTGTTGGAGTATTTGCACACTCATCAACGGCGTCGTTAATTCCGTCTGCATCTGTATCCCTCTGCCAACTTGAACATCCATCCGGTGAAATATCAGAATTCACCGTACCGGGACACTGATCTCTGGAATTAGTAACGCCATCTGAGTCCTCGTCTTGTTGGTCCCATGAGCAACCGTTCGCATTCACAGTTTCATTTTCTGAAGTTTCGGGACATGTATCGCTCCCTGTGCAGTTTGAGGGGCCAGTTGAAGGACGACCTGCATCGCAAATAGAATCTAAATCTGAATCGACTTGAAGGTCTGCACATCCGAATTCATCAACCGAAGAGTTCGTTGCTGTGAGAGGACAAAGGTCCCAGAAATCGTTCAATGAATCGCCGTCAGTATCGCGTTGCTTTTCTCCACAGCCCTCAGAATTTGAGCGTTCTTCAGACGATGTTTCGGGACAACTATCAATTCCATTTGGAACCTCATCTTCGTCTTCGTCTTGCTGTTCCCAACTGCATCCATCAACATCTGGAATATTTCCCGGAGAGGTCTTCGGGCAGAGGTCAACCCCTTGACATTGAGACGGGCCACTACTCAAAGCACCTTGATCGCAAATCCCATCTGAATCTTTGTCAACCTGAGCGTCAGAACAGCCGTTATCATCAATCAAAAACTGATAGTTGGTACCTGAGCAAAGGTCTTGCCCGTTGGAAACTCCATCTTCATCATCGTCAAGTTGTTCCCAACTGCATCCGTTTTCGCTGGAGAATTGGTTCAATTCAGTGTTCGGGCAGAGGTCAAGAGAATCCTTGATTCCGTCGCCATCCGCGTCAGGAAGCCATCGATAGTATCCCTCCTCATAATACTCATTACGCTCACTTACATACGTATAGAATGATGTTTGACCAGGGAAGAAAACAGGGGTTCCAACCGAGGTATTGATGTGTTTAGGGGGCATAACGAGTTCTAGGCTTCCATTTTCTCCAGCATAGTATGTCTGCATTGATGAGTTGTAATTATATTGCCCACTATACGTCACATTAACTGCCATCACGTAAAGCAGTTCGCTACTTCTTGAAAATTCAAGCGAAAGCGATAACGAGGCAGAATAACTGCTATCTTGCTCAAAAGAAAGGACAGATAGGAACGTAAATGAATCCATTGAATAAACACGAATATCTTCCTCTGAATATGCATAGAGGCTATCCCCGTCCGGAGACAAAAGAAGTTCATCGACTCCTGTGAGTGACTTGCTTTGAAGCAAATATCCATCGTTGACATCCCACAAATTCAGCGCACGAGATGTAAGACCAACCAAGGAGGTCCCATCATGACTGAAGATAAGGTCCCGAGGATTATGGTCCACATCTTCAAACGCCGTTTCATGTGTGATGAGGTCAATCACCAACGTACTCCCTGAGTAACTACTGCTGGAGTACTTTGACACAGCAAGAAGTGTCCCATCTGGACTTAAGGTAGGATAGCGAAGACTTGAACAACTATTGCTCGCCATATAATCTAAAGAAAACGTATCGTTTTCAGTGTCCCAGATGTAATATCCACATTCTGTATCACGCCAGGAACTACCTTCCCAAATGATCAACAAATCTGCACTATTTGGCATCCATAGGAAATCTATGACATTTTGGCTTTCGTTTTCAAATATATGTTCCCGAACAAGTCCAAATGTATCATCAATGAGAGCGATACTTTCACTCTCTTGCATCACGGCATGTGCCCCATTAGGGGACCATTGAAGCGAAGAGGAAACCATACCATTCATCGGTGTAGATTCCATAGCCCATGAGAGTATATTTGGGCAAGTGACTACGGCATATAGCGGACAATTATCTTGTGCGTCAACAACCCCGTCACCATCGACATCGCGTTGGTTGCTACTGCAGCCGTAGATATTACTGAATTCAATAAGAGGGGTGCTTGGACAGAGATCGTCGGAATCGGAGACTCCGTCTCCATCGCTATCTTGCAATTGTGGCTGTGAACATCCATTGCTGTCTGCGGAATCAATTGTTTTGGTTCTCGGGCAGATATCATCTCGGTCATTGACCCCATCCATGTCAGTATCTTTTTGACTCAAAGCACAGCCCTTAGCATCAGCATTTTCATCTTCAGATGTAAAAGGGCAAATGTCCTTGGTGTTAGCGACTCCGTCTGAATCATCATCCGGCCCCCACCCTTTGAGATAAGTGCTGTAGCAGACTTCTTCTCGAATAAGCATCTCTCCATGATCCGCAGTGAATTGAATATCCATTGGCTCATCGTAGTAGCATTGTTCGCTTGCGCCGCCAATTGTTGAAATTTCGTTCCAGTCAGTTGTAGAGTAAATCACATAGTCGTACATATGCTTGAACGCAATGAAATTAGAATCCGAGGAAAATGAAACCGGTCCTGATGCCGATGAAGAAATAAATTCCTGACTGTAATCGGAAGTTGAGTAAGCAGATACACCATCTTCCGAAGCGGAGACAAGGACACTACCATCGGAGTCTGTTGACAACGGCCCTACGTATCCCCCCGTAAGAGTGAAACTACGCTTCATGACCCATTGATAGCCCACAAATGGAATGTTTTCAAACTCGTATTCATTCCCTGTGCCATCGGCATTTAGGTACCACAGAATATCTTCGGAAGGATGGTGTGCTGCATAGATTCCTGTGGAGGTAGTTCCAGTTACTTCTTCCCAATCAGGCCCTTCATACATTTTTCCGCCATCGTCTCCAGTGACAAAGAGGATTCTCTCACCGTCCCCTGACCACACAATATCATAGATTCCATAATAATACGTGCCCCCGTCAGATTGAACATTGCCTGAGTGTACCTTTTCCCAGTCTGAGGTCTGGTAAATCTCAAACTCAAGATTACCGTAAGCGACCAAGTATCTACCGTTTGGTGAAAATTCTACTACATCAAAATTAATGTTCGAATCAATCGTCTCAATGACTACATTCCAATCAGAGTTATGGTAAATCTGGATGTACCTTTCAACGCTTGTCGGGCAATCGACCAGAACTATATGTTCCGACTGAAAATCATAGTCAAACGCAGAGTCACAGCGACCTGAATTGAGCGTTTGTTGACGGGCCACCGCCCAATCACCATCATGAACGTCTTCTCTTCCTGAAGATTCCGCTGGTTCAAATCCGTTCAATCGAACATCGCTGGTTTGGTAAAGCGGAGCAGTGCAAAGGAGCATTATGGCGGTAAGAAAGGACGCTACAAACCATTTATTGCGACCATGAACCGGTTTGAAGAGAATGTTGGTGTGATAGAACCCAATGGCATCCTCACTATCCATGATATATTTAACGAATTTATATTCTTAAAAATTTCCCCTGCAAAGAGAATACTGTGAGGCAAAAAGAGTCAAAGAAAGCAATTGTTTTGAGCGATGCTTACAAGGCATATGGTGAACAAGTAATTAAAAATCCTAACCGGCGTTTCAACGTGAAGGAACAATGACATTTGACTCAACCTACGAACCATTTTTTCAGCCACCTGGGTGGATTGTTGCTCCTATTTGGGCAGTTCTTTACACCTGCATGGCCTTCAGTTTAACGACCGTTTTGAATCAACGTGATGAATTAACCTATCCTAAAATCACCATTGCCTTCTTCGCCATACAACTCGCCCTCAATCTTGCTTGGCCATCTGTGTTCAACTCGGAGCGATATCTGCTTTCGTTAGTAATGCTCATCTTCATGATTGTTTTTACTGTACTCTATGCATATCTCACCTACAAACCACTCCCCTCTGCATCAATGCTGGTCTGGCCTTATATCGCATGGATGATGTTTGCAGCCGCCATCAATACTGCATACTATCTTCATCATCGTTGAGTACATCGTCGGAAAAACAATTCCGTCTGATTCATAGGACTGTAACAGCCCCTAAAGAGAACAGTGATGCTAACCCATGAGGGCGTAGGGTTCATGAGGAATTGTTGTTGAGGTAATACCATGACAGATGCTCTTGACGCCACCCTTGTCGTTGAAGAATTCGCTCAGCGTATGTCATGGAAGCAACTTCTCGCCTTGTCACTTGCTACACTTCTCGTGGTTTCTATCGTTGCGGGGATGTCATTTTTTAACGATTCAACAGAGAAGCCTCAGTCCTCAGATGTCTTTGGCGGGGAAGACGGTTGGAGAGCCTTCTCCGTCGTAGCGCCAATCGACACCGGAATTAACGTGTACCACGACCATTTTCGTACCAATGAAACCTACCCACAATGGTTGCTTGACGGACTTGGAGTCAACAAA
>CALKGM010000022.1 GCA_938084675.1 Candidatus Poseidoniaceae archaeon | reverse complement strand
ATCAACAACGGGCCGGTCGTATTGTTCAGTGGCCATTTCGCTGATTGAATCGACAACAGAAGTGCCGTCGATGACCTTGCCGAACACGGTGTGAACACCATCAAGGTGGTTTTGAGATGAATCATCAACAATAAAGAATTGGGAGCCAGCGGTATTTGGTTGCATTGTTTTAGCCATAGAAAGCACATAAGGCGAATGAATCAATCCATTATTGGCTTCGTCTGGAATGGTCCAAGCATCTGAGCCGCTTCCACTGCAGGAGGAGTAATTGGAGGCCTGGCCGTTACAGAATCCCTGCCATGATGCAGCATGGCCTCCAGTTCCATCGGAATTCATGAAATCACCACCTTGAATCATGAAATTATCAATAACTCGGTGGAAGATTGTGTCATCATAGCATCCCATGATGCTCAAAAGGGCGAAGTTTTCAGCATGGATTGGAGCAGAAGAATAGTTTAGTTCAAGCGTAATGTTTCCAACATGTTGTGTTGAGTTGTCAGTCGCATTCAACGTTCCGATTTGCAGTTGAATGTACTGATATGATCCATAATCGCCAGAGGTTATATCCCCTGCGGTTGTGCATCCGTTTGCACTGTAATCATAATCAAATTCAATGATGGAGGTCACTTGTGATGAAGCCGTATTAGGTGGAGGAAGGTTATTTAATTCCTGAACTGAAGCAGAGACAGTGATTGTACGATTGCTCTGCATTGAAGGGCCCCACGCTACGGTTACATTGAACGTCTCATTTGAGCCAGCATCAACATAAATCTCACCGGGTGCAGAGGTGGCTAAACCATCACCAGTGACCTGAATGGCAATCTTCTCAACATACGCTGTTGGGTTTGATACCGTACATTCAAAGGAACCGTTACCTCCAACAAGCGGGTCGGTTACTATCAGTGGGAAATCTTCACATTCAAGGGATACAGCAGCGCCAGAAACTTGGGCATTTGCATTCATTGGAAGGCTTAGCAGCGATAGGCAAAAGAGAATTGTAAGGATTCTGCGCATGGTTCTACCATGTCTTCAGCATACAAAGCACTTTCCGAACTCTTCTCCTTTGGAATGTATGAAGCGATGGCCTCAAACGAGACCGTTGTTTCCACAACCTCATGGGGCTTGAGATGATTGGACTTCTCGTCCACACCCCTACCCTTGATTTACTCATGAATTGCTCTTGGGCTGAACTCGCAACAGGGATGGCAGTTGGCTCTTTTCGTGACCGACGGCCAGAGCAGGACCATCAGTTGACCAACAGTTTCGCTATCGATGCAGAGGCTGAACTCTTGGACTGGATGGACGAGCAAGATGTTGCGGGAGAACCCTCTGTCCGAGAAGCACTTTTGTCATGTCAAGACGGTGAAGAGGGCCTACTTTTGCTCATGAAGTGGGCCAGTCCAGGTCAATGGGAAGTCTGGGAGGGCCGTGCGTTTCTCTACCTTGAAGAGGCCTTGCGAAGTGAAGTTGGAGACATTCACGAACTCTACACTCAACAGATTTGGGACAAGGTTCATGCTAATCTCAAAGGTATAGCCGCTGAAGAATATGCTGACCGTGTGGTCTTGAATTGGATGGGGCGAAGGAAAGACCTCGGTGAATCGATTGATGAAAAAGACGATCCGAAAATTGTTCCAACTTTCCAGGCACACAGCCGTGCATCAAAATCGCTGGTCTATGCAGTAAACCGTGCGGCTACAGAGGATGATTTGGAATGGGTTCTGGGACGAGAACATCTTGAGGCTACCAAATGGGGCTATGGAGAGTGGAATCTCTCGTCCTATCTTCATTCATCCTAAGCGTGGGGTTCAAAATCCATGCGCGGAACCGGCAACTGATGTCCGACGAATCATCTGAAGAATCACCGGTCGACGAAACCGAAGTCGAAACACAAATCCCACCAGCAGTGGAAGAGGATATTTCCGAACCTTCAACACAAGAAGAGCTTGAACTTGAGGTTGAAGAAGAGCGTGACCCTTTGGAAGTAGCCCTTGAACGTGCTGAGTTTGCCGAGAAAGAAATTGCCTACAAGGATGCAGAAATTCAGAATGTTCGCAAGCGGATGATGGGTGAAAAAGCCGAATTGATTCAGTACGGCGGAATGGGTCTTGCTCGGAGAATGTTGACCATTCTTGGTGATGTTGACCGAGCCATGGTGGGTATTGAAGCCGATGACGAGAGCCCAATTGCACAGGGCTTGCGCTTGTTGCGAAACAAAATGTGGCATGAACTCCAGTCGGACGGTGTTGTCGTTATTGATGCAAAGAATGCCTCTTTCGACCCAGCGAAAATGGAAGCGATTACGACCATTCCTTCTTCCGAACAGTTTCCTACCGGAACCGTTGTTGATGTTTTAGAACAGGGCTACCTGTACAAATCAAAGGTCATTCTTGCCGCCCGAGTTGTCGTCGCCTCGGATTGAATTATCCTGCGTGCACGCCGGTATCAAACGTAGAGCAGCGGAACATCGCATCGTTTTCTATCAACCATTCTATGACTGGTTGTGGGACGCTTGTTTTCAGAACTTCACGAGCAGCCTCGTCCTCGAAAACTGTTGAGAGCATGCGAATTGTTTGACGAACTCTCCATCCTTCCAGCGCCTCACGCTGAGACAAATCAATCCGTTCAACAGTCCATCCGCTCTCCTCATAGAGAAGAGCAGTTGGTTCATCCGAGGTGACCAAAACTCCTTCTCCGTGTACGGCTGTTGCGTGCTTTACCCAATTTGGGGGGTCGTTGATGTCCTCGATGCCAACCACTTGGAGTGCGACATTTTCTGCTTCCGCCCAAGAGCGAATCATCACCTCCCGCTCGGCAAAGGTCCATGGATTTCTCGCTTCCCATTCGGCTTGCGATGAACCTATGGCCACGATCAATTCTCCGTTCCCACCGGCATGCTCGGCTGCGGCTTTGACGAGGGCTGCATGTCCAAGATGGAACGGCTGAAACCGTCCCAATACGATGCATCGTGTCATTGCGGCCCCTCACTGGAAATAGGATTTCACATCAACTTCTGGAAGTTCCAGCCCGAATTCCTCAAAACATGCAAGCATTCGGATGCAGCCTTCAACCATTTCTTCAACGGGAGTTTCACCCATTGAGCCAACACGAAACATCTTGCCCTTAAGATGGTCTTGAGCGCCTATGACTTGCGTATCGTACTTGTCCTTGAGTGCAGAGCGCCACGAGTCGTCAATTCCTTCTGGATACATGATTGCCGTGACGGTATCGCTGCGCTGTCCTTCATCAGCAAGCAGAACAAAGCCCAAGTCAGAAAATAGATTTCGAACTCCTTTTGCTAAACTTGCACAGCGGCTCCAGCGGGCTTCGTTGGTTTCTTCCTTAAGGATTCCAAGGGATGCGGACCAACCCATGGCCAAATTAATCGCTGGAGTCCAAGGTGTTTGGTCGTCATCTCCTTTCTTGAGAGCCGACATCATGTCAAGGTAATACCGTGGATTGTTATCGTTTTGAGCATGAATTGCGTTCATGCGTTCCACGCAGTGTGGACTGATTGCAACTGCTGCAATCCCCGAAGGACCTGCCGTGCATTTTTGTGCGCCCATAACCACTGCTTCAGCCTTCCATTCTGCTGGGTGAACCGGCATTCCTCCGACTGATGTGATTCCGTCGAGAATGAACGATGTTTCATGCCGTGCACACATTTCTGCAATCGCAGCAGCATCTTGAGTGATTCCCGTGCTTGTTTCGTTATGACAAATCAAAACCGCTTCGTAGCACTTACGCTCCAATTGTTGTTCTAATTCATACAGGTCAAAGGAGCGTCCCCATTCGTATTTGAGGTGTTTTACATTACAGAATTGCTCGCAAATTTGTGCGACACGTTCTCCGAATTTCCCGTTGGTAGGTACGAGAACCAAATCGTTTTGTCGGAAGCGATTTGCGATTACCATTTCCATGGCTGCTGTTCCACTTCCAGATACAACGACAACCTTGTAGCCATCCTCGCCAGTCCACGATTGATTCTTCATTTCTGGTACGGAAGGACTGAGGTTAAACGCATAGCGGAGGCCCGAATTTAGACCCGCCATAACCTGTCGGAATTCCGGCCCACGAGCAGTCATCACGGGCGTAGCCATGGCTTGCAAACAAGCATCGTTCATTCGTACCGGTCCGGGGACAAGAAAGCAGTCGCCGCTGTGGGACATGATTCGTTGGCAGGCATGACGGTTCTTGAAGTCAATTGTACATCCACCACTCATGTCTTGTTTTCAACACCAAGCGTTGGACTGATAGGGAAGAGGTGTTAGGGGCAACCATGCTCAGTGTTGGCTTGGCCATGCTTCAAGGCGCTCGCCATGAGCATGCGGAAGCATTACGCGGAGCTGCAGGCGAGTTGGGTCTTGACCTGAACATCGTTGAATGCCGTCGAGCTTCCCATGTCAATTCGGAGTTGGACGCATTGATTTTACCGGGAGGGGAATCCACAACCATGCGAATTGCCAGTCAACATGAATCGCTTTTGGAAGCACTCTTTGATTGGATGAATTCCCATCCGGAGCGACCTGTGCTGGGTACCTGTGCAGGAGCGATTTTGATGGCTTCACCTGGTGGACAACGAACACCATTTCTTCAAGCCTCCATTGAACGAAACGGTTGGGGTCGTCAACGCCAATCGTTTGAATCCATTGTTGATGTTATTCTTGAAACCCCATCGGGTGATGCTTGCGACGTCGCTCCAGCCGAACGTGATGTGTTTGCTCATCAACCATTGGAGATGCAATCTCAGGCAGCATCATCCACAGAGGAAGGGTTTCCTGGAGTATTCATCCGAGCGCCAAGATTCGTAGCAGAGGAGATCTCTTGCACTCCAGTTGCTATGCTGGGTGATGAAATTGTTGGGGTCCTTGACGGAAAGCGGTTGGGTCTAACCTTCCATCCTGAATTGACTTTGGACCGACGGTTTCATCGGTGGTTGCTCTCTCAGGCAAAGCATACCAAGGGGGCGGAATGATGCGAAGTTTACCTATGGCTACCGAGATTCTACCGGCAGAAGACGGTGAGGCAGAGGGTTGCATTCAATGTCAACAAGGAAGTAAATTGGTTCTCTTTGTCACAGGGAAGTGCCATTGGGGTTGTGATTACTGCCCACTTTCTGAAAACCGTAGAGAGACTCCCGACATGTTTGCAAATGAGCGCCGATGCACAAGTTGGGATGAGGTCATCGAGGAAGGCCAAGCAATGAACGCAACCGGTACAGGAATCACCGGAGGTGACCCGATGCTTGATTTGGAGAAAACACTCGAAGCAGTCCGACAACTGAAGGCTGCATTTGGCCCCGAGCACCACATTCACGTCTATACTTCAATCCCGTTTGACCCGCTACGCGCAAAGGATTTTGGCGAAGCCGGATTGGATGAAATCCGATTTCACCTGTTGAGTGGGACGACTGACAAATACCGTGCTACGATGGAAGCATGTAGTCAGCATAACATCACTGTTGGTGTTGAACTACCGTGCGAGCCGGACAATGAGGAAGGGCTTTTTGCCCTTCTTGACGAACTTGAAACAGTACCTGTGGAATTCCTAAATTTGAATGAATTAGAAATTACAGTCGGCAATCAAGAGAACATGGACGTAAGAGGATTCAATCTTAGCGGTGGAATTACTGCTGCGGCTGAAGGTTCAGCAGAACTTGCTTTACGCCTGAAAGAAGCTGCTCAAGATAAATCGTACCACCTGAAGTTCTGTACTGCAAAATACAAAGATGCAGGTCAATTAAGGAACCGTTTCAAGCGTCGTGGCCAGGCTACACTGCGACCATACGAAGTGCTCAGTGATGATGATACCATTCTGTTTGGAGCCATCCCTGCGGAACTTCAAGATGCGAACGATGACATCAGTGAACTCAAACATGAATTGGGAATTGCTGATGGATGGATTCGCTACGATGGGGCAACACAGCGCATTGAATTGCCCCTTACGCTCGCAGAGGAACTGGCTGAGGTTCTCGATGTTCCGGTCATGCTCGTGGAAGTCCATCCAACCCATGAACGTCTAGAAGTTGGGCTTGTCCATCTGAACCAGCACCGTTGAACACAGTATGGCTTAAACCCGCGAGGCGGGTCGGAGAATTACCTAGGGCTCGTGGTCTAGGGGTTATGACGTCGCCTTCACATGGCGAAGATCGTCGGTTCAATTCCGACCGAGCCCACCATTAGATTCCATAGGTCGAATTGAACCAGTCATGAACAATTCAAATCCAAACATTTAGTTCATTGACGTCGGTTCAATTCCAACCGAGCCCACCATTAGATTCCATAGGTCGAGTTGAACCAGTCATGAACAATTCAAATTCAAACATTTAGTTCACTGACGTCGGTTCAATTCCGACCGGTCTTATGGTGAAATCTCTTAAAATCTGAACGTTCTAAACAATCTGTGTCCCGACAAGGGATATATACCCTAATGGTAGTATGAAGCCCATGGGGGGGGAAGTCATTCGGAACTCCCGGCAACATTGGCTTGACCCTAACAAACAAAGCCCAAAAGATATTGACTTCATTCATGGAGATGCCCATGAGAATGCCCTCAACGGGATTAAACATTATGCAATCGCTGATTCAGGTGAAGAAATCCCGGTTTTGCATACTATTGAACCTCAACACTTGGAGCCTCAAAAATTGCAGAAAGGGAAACCTTTGATACTTGTTTCCCCGGATATTTTATCCGATGATAAAGGAAGCAGAGACCATTTGAAGTACCACTTAAGAAATATCTTTCAAAATACATATCCTAATACTCACTATGGTCGGGATGACGCAGTCCCGGATGTCCATGTCACTTCAGAGATCTCTGAAATCGTGTTCGAGACAATCAAACAGAGAATAAAGAATGGAAAATACAATACTCTTCTCATATTCCAAACAGGTGATCTCAATGAAAACACATCTAAAATCAAAGATTATATTGTTTCAAATGGTGATTCTAGGGGTAATAAGGGGCCGATCATGCTAACAGATTTCTTGGGAGTTCGGCCCAGTAAGGATGACCCATTTTTTGTGGGTCTCTTTGACAAGACACTCTCAAAATTGTCTAGTAATCGAACGATTGACATTATTAGAGATGGATTCGAGTCGCAAAAAAATGATATATTTACAAATTGTAATTTTATTTTACCCACCACCGAGTTCGAACATCACGAAAATTTTAATTTTGAGTTTGCAAGCTCTCTGGAATTTATCATCCACCTTTGCAATGAGTTCACATGTACGAAGAGATTGTTAAGTGACTCGCAGAATGAGATTCACGCTCGTATCATCGGTGGTGGAACCTTGGGGCCCAAGGTTTCAGCCGCAGCGAACAGTACCTTCCTGTACTATCCGTATTCAAGTGTATTACAGGAAATGCGACCATCCATGCAAAAAATATCAGAATCTGGTCAAAACAATTCAACCAGAATCAAAGAAATTGATGAGATATTGTGTGAATCGTCGGATATTTTGGATTCCCAGGAATGTACCACACTTTACGACATTGGAAAAGGGATTCTTAATCGTGCTTTCATATATTTACATTTACTTTCTAGAAACGATTTATTAGCACGAGAGTTCTTTGCTATCACCGTTGCTATACGTCAATCGTATATCTCCGGCAAAAAATCGTTTGATAGGGAAATGACCATTTCGAGTGATGAATTGAATTCAATTTATGCTCAATACCAAGAATGTGGGATGCTGTTTGGAAAAAATTGCTTCGATCACCGTGGAGGAAACCCAGCGGCTGAAACAAACATATTGCGTCTCCTCTCATCGGCGACAGACCGAAACAATCACGAACGTTCTCTGAAGAATAATATTAACACGGTTGGTCACCTCGCCACCCACTACCTTCACCTTCTTGAAGGAAAGGATAAATCATGCTTCCACAATCTTCACAAGTTTGTAGAGAAAATTAAGAAAACCGAAGACGTCCAATCTTTATTCGTTGAATATCCCCAGGCCAAGGTATCAGGTCACATGCCGCCTGCTTTAGCCTTAATCTTGGACTCTGAATTTTCCAATATAATCCTCAATTGGGTAATGTGTTTTGGACATCACAATGCTACTCAAAATGACATTGGGGTAAAGTTCCCTCAACAACCACTTAGTTCTCTGTTCTTTGGAAATTCTTCCCCGAAATTTGTCCCTAAGGATCGTTACACAAAATCTGCGGGCGAACTCTCAAGGTACCTAAAGAAAGTGCTCCAGACAGAAGAACATCCGCTTGGGAAGCAACTCGCATCCCACCCATCTATGGCCAAAGGTACTAACTCAGAGAGGAAATGGCTAAAAAATTTAAACAAAACTCTCGAAGACCTTTATCCATCAAGGGGGGATGAATGAGATGGAGTATGATTTTGCGTCTTTGAGGAACAATGCTCATGCATCAATTGAGATGCTTCCTGAGAAATTTGCTAAAATTTCGAGGAAAGTGAACGAAGCAATAAAAAAAGAGAGTTTTGAACATCTAGAATTCAACACAAATCCTACCTTTAACGAAGCCATGGTTGAAGCATTATTGCATCGAAAACCTCCAACACGGCAATTTGTTATCAAGGACCTTGCGTCGTCGGGTAAAACCACCCAACTCATGTCCATGGCCAAAGCACTCGTCTTGCGGCTAAAAAACGACCGAGGAAGTGGAGAAATTGTGGACAAGATTGTTCATTATTGTTCTATGCAAAATTACTCGAGTAACCATGAGATGGTAGCATCAGATGGTGACTTATGGGACATGATTCTCGAGTGCCATCAAAGCCCTGATTGGGCAAAAGAAGGAAAAAGAATGTCATTAGATGATTTTTCAAAGTTACACAAAAAGCGAAATGTCACGCCTATCCTATTGATCGATACATTGGATTTGCTAACATATGGTATGTCTGAGGAAAAGGCGTCTCAAATTGCGAGTTGTTGGTCAGCAATTGTAAAGAAAATGCGCGATGAAAATTTCTTGGTGGTATGGACTTCGAGGCCTGATGAGTATGAAGAATTGGTGAAACTAAGTGGCTTGGATCAGGATGTTCGGGACATAAAACTTCCATCTCTTGATTTTTATGAAACGAAAAAACGCATCAGTACTCTCCAAGTAATCACGCCGCAAGGTCAGAAGGTTTTGGAACAAACTGAGCGTTTTCACCTGTTCATGACTACGATGGTGATTACATTTCCAATTCTGTCTCGATTGTTAGGGGATAAATCACGTGATTACGGACTAAACTTTCTTGAGCACATGATGAAACTTCATTCAAAAATGAAAGATTCCTTGACTTTCGATGAAGCTGCCAACCCTGTACTGTGGGTGCGAGATGAAATTGGTAAGGAATTACCTGTTGATATCTATTATGAATACCTGACTAAAGGTCTCTTTGATTTCGTATCCAACACTCTCGAAGACAGCAACATGACCAGTGAAAGTGTGTCTGAATCATGGCAGGAGTTTATTGAAATAGGGTTTCTCGAAAAAAGTCTTAATCCACATATTCTTCATGGAGCACGCCTCAAAATCCCGAAAGATTATTCTCGTTCAAAAAGGCCTGAATTGATGGAGTATGTAGTCGAAGTAGCCGAGCGTAGGGGCTTGGTGAATCTCCACCCGAAATTTATTGAATTTACCCACCAGTTGTATGCAGAGTATTGCATATTCAAGCAAGCATCCAAGATGAACATGCTAGATGAGGTACAAACCTTTCCGTCAGTTCGGTTACGCTCAATTGGCTCTTTGGAAGGAGCCATTGTAAATGATGACCTCCAGCACGCTGACTTGTTCAAACAATGGTATCTTCCGTTTTTCTTATTCAATTCTGCTTTGATCAAAAAATCAACGGATTCGTTCATTGCAGGAGATGGCTGGGCTTGGGTCGGTGAGAAATTGAAATCGGTCTATGGCAGAGAAGACAAGGATAACGAACATGTTTTCTTAAACCCGGAAAAAATGTCCCTATCTAGAAAGATTGAATCCGGTGCTTTGAGAGATAAAATGATTGCGATTAATGGACCACCTGGAACTGGGAAGTCCAGTTTTGCGAGTAAATGGTTTCACCTTAAGGGGGACGAGTTCGAGCAACTTGGCAGTAAACCTAACGGGACTTTTATCTCATTAAGCGAAAACCTTACTCGTGATTATGTCAATAAATTTGAACAATATTTCAAAGGAATTTCTCCACCTGTTGAGCTCAACAGTATTTCTGTTGACGGTCTTCTTCGTAGATTATCCAACACTCTAAAGAATGAATCTAAAACCCAAGCGGAATTTAATACGACCATCTTGTCAGAACGTGACTTCATTGATAAAGTGAGGGATAAGGCCGATAGAGATTCTAGTACTTTCGGTAAAATGGTTCAAAAGAACGGACACCATTCGTTGTGGAATGAATTCCTAACACAACTTCATGATGCCCGGAGTGGGCTTCGTGTGAGTGGTATAGATGAATTCACAGAACATGTTACGAATGATGACACATCCATTTTTTATGAATTGAATTATAAAACTCCTAATGACGCTGAAGAAAATGCCCGAATATTCTTCCGTAAAATGAAAGAAATATTTCCCAATGATGAAATGGACCCTAAGACCCGTGGAGAACATGCGGGAAGATTAATCGATGTCTTGATGAAACGATTTTATTCTGATTCTGATAATGATGAAATCATTGAACAAATTCTTCCGCTTCGGTCTGATGTTTTAGTTATCGATGAAGTACAAGATTTGGGCACCCAAGTGATCAAATTATGTCTTCTCCTCCATCGCGGTGAAATTGGTCAAGTGATCGTCTTAGGTGACGATGAGCAAACCTTAGATCTGGAGCCTTTTGATTGGGATAGTAGGTTCAAGGAGGTAGGTGAGGGAATTTATCTGGCTTATCATGAATACATGACATCGGATTACCACGGTGAAGATCATTTTAACCTGGAACGATGGAAGAAACAACATGTTGGCAAAGCAGCAGAAGCCAGGGAACAGTTGCTATATGTTGAACGAAACGTACCATCAATCGTTGACTTTATCAAAGTCTCATACAAGACATCCGTTTTCAATGACCCTCAACTGAGTCGTCAAAAATCTGGTGCAGCAGTCATTAAGCCTGGGCCAGTTTCTAAAGCTAGGCTGAGCCAATTCCTTCAAAAGGACGAAAAAAGTTTTTACGGAGTTTATCATTTTGAAGATGCCCCTCTCTCCATCGATGACTTCGTAGAGCTTGCAAAAGAAGTGTACAACTCGGATGTAGTATTATCAATTATTGCGCCATCTGAAAACATACACAAAAAGCTTGCAGAAATACTTAGGGAGAAAGAAATTAAAGTCTCATTGTGGCATCCAAATTCGATCAAGGGTTTGGAGTACGAAAGGGTGCTAGCCATCTCTCCATGGTCTATTGAAACAAGTTTGTTTGAGGATTTAAAAGAAAAGACTTGGGATACTGCGGTTGCGCGTTATACGAAGCAAGGGGTGGACGATAATAGTCGCCGTTGGAGACACAAATTTGAAAAAATCGCAAAACAGCGGCGACGGCATGCCAATGTCATGATTTCTCGTCCAAAAAATGTTCTTGTCTTACTGGACCTTGATATGAGCACCGGACGTGTAAATTATGGCACTAAGGGCTACGAATTAACCAAAACAAATCCACCAAACATCAAACAATGGCTCAAAAAAATGGAGGGTCAGGACGCATTAGGAGTTCATAATAGGGTCCCTATTGATGGCTTGAGTTCATTGATTGACATGGTGAGGTCAGACAAAGAGAATGCTGCTCAAAACTATGTTTCTGTGCTTGCTGAAATGATTGCAAGTGAAAAAGATCACAGTAACATCCAGCTTCAGGCAGGCCATATCGTGAACCTGATGGAGCGGAAAGGTGTAGACCAATCAAATATCCCCTTTTTGTTAATTGGGAGTTTTATGGAGGCGACGTTAGAAAAGTGGTCCATATTGGAGGTGTTGCTGTTCAATCATGAATTCCGTTCACGCAAGTCACCGAACCGCGAAGGTGACAACTTGAAAAAATGGAAAGAGTCATTGCGTCAGATTCAAAATAAATTCCACATTATTGCGAATGACGCCAGTTACGATGATTCTAATGACTCAGTGGTGATGCCTGTTAACATCTACCATCGTTTTGAAAAGCTTCAAGAAGAATTGCGTAGTTGCGTTCAAGATACAAAGGATCAAGACATTACTCTGAATGAAACAGGACTAATTAGTAAATTTATTGAGCGTCAATTCTTTCCAGAAGCCCATGAGAGTGATGAAGCCAACTGGATAAGACTTGCGAGTATGTTGAATTTAAGAACAGGTTCATTAATTGCAGACAACAATCAACCCGCTTATGTGCTTGGCTTGTTCAAAAATAATTTCTATTCGGATTATTCAGAACTAGAATTCAAAAATGTAGCAAAACGACGATTGAATGAGCCAGAATCCATCAATAAACTGTCGAACAGAGAAAAAATCAACAGGTTAATCCCATATGAGGCAGCGAGTAGTTTATCAAAACAACAATACGAGGGAATGGAGCGAGATGAACTCTTTGCCCTCGCTAATGAACGTGGCTGGGATGGAGCAGAAAAAATCCAATCGACCCGACAAAGTGCGCTTAACTTCTTAGTGGCTGATGACAAGGAAAAAGAGCACATGGAGGTGCTCAAGGGTGATTGGTGGGCAAGGGGTTCTAAAATGCTACGAGCAAACACAATCAAGCCAGCAGATGCGAGTCGTGTCTTACAACGAATGAAAAAACAGTTTACAGACCCTTCCACAAAAGTAACTACGCCCGAGCAACTTGAATGCATTTACGAATTAATCATTAAATCTGCAAAATCTCCTCGTCGTCCCGACGCACTGAAAATGCTTCGTGATCTAGAGATGCTAGCGAATAATTCACTTGATGTCAAGGGAAGTCTTAGTTTGGGCGATTCAAGTTTTGACAAAAAGTGGGATGGAATCATCGCAGAAAATATACTTCGTCATCGGATGGAGCTGAATCATTTATTGTCATCAGATAAATTCAACATCCACAATTACTTCCTCCAAGATTTGCTCCGCGGACAAGATGGGGCCCAAAATCAGTTGCCAATTGAGTTAGATACAATCGGAAATTTGTCCTTTGTCGTCAGTAGATGCAAATCTTTTATTGATCCAGCCAGATATGATAAACTGAGTTCTCATTCGAAGAATTCCATTTTCCAAGCAGTAATAGATGGTAACTTGGATGATTGGAAATATCTCAATGAAAAGTCAATTGATAGGTTCCTCAAACGGAACAAGGACGATTTGAGAAATGATAAAAACATTTCAATTGATGATATTTTGCACGACGACATAATTGGGCTTCTGCCAGGAGAATTCGGAAAGCAAATGTTTGAGGAGCAATTTGAAGATGTATCTCTGGTAACAGAAAACGACATGAGAGAAGAGTTTGTCAGTATCACTGTAGCGCAATCTTTACTGCGAAATTATTTACTGTCCAAAACCGGAATGGAGTATTTAGAAGATTTCAATTTACATCGGAAAAATAAAAACTTCTATTCGGCCATAAATAACAGTTTATTTGGGTTCGAAAAGAAATACAGTGGCAGAGTCAATTTCCAACATGTCAAGGAATTGATTTTCAATAGCGGGGAGTATCCCGAAATTACGGATTCAGATCCTATTTTAGACATTGGAGAGAAGATTGACAACAGTCATTTCGTCGAATGGATGGGTCGGCTGGCAAAGGAGAATCCATCCTTTGAGGCCATTGGTTCTCTGCGGCTCAAGGCTATGGAAGATTTGCAAAGGTGGTTGAAAGAATCCAAGAAGAAAGGAACGCCACACGAAGAACTTCGTAGTCGCGATTTGGATTGGATGGTTAGACCGGATATGATGCAAAACATAAATACAGATTCCAATGCTCTGCTGGATTATTATGTCCGTGAACACGTGATGGCATATTCAAAATTATCTAGATACACTAAATTCAAAGAAGAGTTCGCAGATATGATACGAAAGAATAATTCTGGCGCTATGACGAATTATTTACAAAACCAACCAATAAAATATTATCATTATCGCTTCGGAAACAAGGAAGAAAGTATTAGAATTCCACTTAATTCATACATGGCGATTGAAATACTGGCAGAAGAATTGGAAGTAGAAACCCTTGACTTCATCCTTAAAGTCATCAACCAATATTGGTTGAATACCACAACTAAAACCTTCCACATGTCTACACTCGTTCGGTACGCAACCAGTGATCTTGATTGCAATGATAAATATGTAGAAATGATGGATTCTGAAAAACTTATCTGTTCAAGGGCTGTTTCTGGTCTAATCGATATCGTGCGAAATATCAGTGGCGTTCACCAATCTGCTGAGGCCAGGGACAGAATATATTGGTCTCTCTACCGATGCAACACATACAACGAGCAGGACCAAAATGAGCAGAAGAAATTATTCTCCTTGGTCGAGTTCCTTGACCAAAATGTGGACAAAATCTTGTCCTAAGAATTACCTTAATGGTTGAGGAAAATCAGTTCCAATGATAACTTCGTTGTTGGAGATGGTAGTAGTACTTGAATGGGCTACTTTATTGAACGACCGGCACCCAGTACAATACATGGGGTTTCTTGACCAGGTCGATTTCGGCGTTTTCAAGGAGAAAACAACATGGCAGGCATTTGGAATCGCACTCGTCATGTTCGCATCCATTTCCTTTGCAGCCTTATCAATGTTTGACAGCATGGATGAGTTGTTCCAATCCGATGCAGAACCAGCTCCAATTCCAAATCTTGTCTTTGAATCGCTCAACCGTTCTGATGTTGAAGCTGGTCTGACCAACGAGACAGGTTGGTTCAACCTTGACGACCATCGTGGGAGTATCATCATATTGGATTTGATGGCCCGAGATTGCAGCAACTGTCACGCCGTGCAGGCTCATCTTGAGGCGAACATGGACGAATGGCACTCAATTGCAGCCGAAAACAACACGTCGTTGAAGATTTTTGCATATGGTGCATGGTACAGTGAATCCATTGAGTACATGAATGAGAGCAAGAAAGAGTATACGGTCCCACTGTATCCAACAGGCTTTGGTTCAACTGAGGCAGCCATTCTTGAAGACGGCTCAACAACTGACCCTGTTCGTCTTTTTACCACGAAAGGTGCAGGACAAATACCAGTTGTCATGATTTTAGACAAAGAAGGGTACATCATAGAACAACAACCAACGGGAACACCTGCCGACGGTTGGGCTTCCTTCGAAGGGACCCTTATGACGGCACTTTCTGAAGATACGACTGAGACATTCGGTTCAAGAATTGGATGGGAAGAACCCAGCACTTCGATTGCTGCAGTGTTCGCCCTCGGTATGGTCTTGTCCATTCTCGTCTATTTTTCTCCATGTGCCTTCCCTGTGCTCCCTGGGTTCATCTCGTACTATCTTTCACTCGGTGCTAGAGAAGATGAATTAATTGAACAAGGGAAGTTGAAAACAGGCATGCCAAGTTCGTTCAACATTGGCATTCTTTCAGGGCTTGGGATGTGGACCTTCTTCGGCTTCATAGGAATTCTAGCCCTCATCATGGGTGAGTTTTTCGCTTCCTCCGGTATTATCCACACCATCGCAATATTCGTGGCTATTCTTCTCATTGTGCTCGGTTCAATGATGCTTCTTGGGGTGACATCACACGTAATGGGATTCGTTCAGAACTGGGTTGATAAATACAGTACAACAGAAATGGATGAAACCTTCACTCCCCGCCGTAATATGTATCTTTATGGCATTGGATATGCTGCAGCATCAATTGATTGTACAGCAGCAGCAGTTCTCCCCTTCGTCATCTTTTTGGGTACTCTCGGCACCACTGCAATCGCATTTGGTGTGGCAGGATTGATGGCTGGCTTACTGATTCTTATGGTGATTGTAACCATGCTGGTTGGCATGGGTCGCCAAGTCATGATTAATTTCTTGCGAAGAGCTACGGGCATGATCAAAATGGTCGGCTCTTGGATGATGATTATGGCCGGAATCGGCCTCACCGTCTATCTCACAAATCCTCAAGCAGTGGGCGCTTTACTTGGTTGAGTTTTTGAACACAAACATACCACGTTCCGAGTGCAAGCATTATGCCTGTAATGGCGTCAAAGATGTAATGCTGTTTGATTCCCATGGTCGATAGGACCAGAAGGCCCCAACAGATTCCAATACTAAGAGAATATAACTTGGTCCACTTCCCGTCCTTCATCATCCATCGACGCATGACAAGGATGATGAGTAGGCTCTGGAATACATGGAGAGAAGGCCATGAATTGAACGGTGGGTCGGCATCATAAAGCGACCTTAGGAGTGGGTCAAAGCGACCGTCATCAAAGGTGACTTGATGACGTAGATTCACTTTCACCGGGGCAACAATGAACAAAACACAAGCCAGCAATGTTGAGAGTGTAAGGTAACTATGGAATATGAATCCCTCTCTTCTTCGTTGCCCATCTTCCGAACCGTACCATGCCACAATGGGGAAGTAAAGGTAGAACGAAAAGTAGAATACGATCGTCCAAGGCATGTATGGGATCATATCATCAATGAAATGTTCAGGATTGAAGAGAGAGACACCCCTCCAAGCCGCAATCCGGTTCGTGAGAATGTAAGGTGTGGCCGCTGTTACGAGGTAAATGGATAGGAGAAACAAAGCAGTTCGGGGGCGTGACCATGAGGAATAGTTTGGAACCCATCTCTCGAGAATGCCCCGTGAACTTGCTCCGACATCTTTTGTCACGGCTTCACCCTTGTTGTTGTCCTGTTCCACATTGGGGGCAAACATTCCACTCGGGTTGTACGATTTGCTGGCATGCAGGGCATGGATGAGGAACTGCAGGGGAGGCTTGTCCACCCTGCTGACGGAGAAATTCCTGCATGACTTCAGGTGTTAGTGCCCCGTTTTCGGCAGCAAGACGCATCATGGATTCTTGGAGGTCATTGGAAGTTTTCATTCGTTCTTTTTTCCGTTCTTGGACTTCATTGAACAACGACATGGCGACAGCCGTCTTATCTTCCATTTTCTTTGCATCAAGTTCGGCTCGAGCTTGGTCTCGTTTCAATTCTGCTTCCCAGACGGCTTCCTGTTTGCGCAATTCATGGAGTTCTTGCTCTACCTCAATCATGACTTGACCTTTTGCCTTCCCTCGTTGAATGTTCATCTCACATTCAATACGCCGTAGCGTCACTGATTCGCGATGAGCAAGTCGTTGAACTTCGGCTTCTGCCTGGGCCCCTTCGGTATCTGTTGCTGCTCTAAGGCTATGCTGGAGTGCAGAAAGACGCTCAAGGTCAGTTTGATGGGTAATCAGCATGGCTCCTAGCATGGTCAAACCCATGGATTGGAGAAGCGGACGAAGTTCCTTGTCGCTGCGCATTTGGAACCTCTCTTGAAGTTCAAATCCTCTCAGTTGTTGAAGTGATTCAATCGATGAAAGGCTTGGAGCAATTACACGGTGCGAGGCTTCTTGGCCGATGATAAGAGATAGATTAACACGGTCAAGAACAGGTGACCTATTAGCAAAGAGGTTGAGGAGTTTCGGGAGATCACCCTTGCGAATTTGCAGCCGGAATTGGGCTACACCTTTCGCAGTTTGTCCGTCACCTAATGGGTGAATAAACGGTACGCTGATGTCCATTGGCCCCGTCATTGCAAAGAGCATTCGGCGGTCTTTGGCTTTCCGTCCCAGGAAATCTCCCATGAACCGAGCGAATCCTCCACCGACGTTGCGAACGACTTCCTCGCTTAGAACATCTCCAATCTTACCGTTTTCAATGAATGCACATGCTTCGTTAGGATTAAGGGTCACGTCACTTGTTTTCCAGGTCTTAATCGTCTCAGTTTTTACTAAACGTGCTATTGTTTCTGGGCTGTCTCTCCATCTAAATGTCGTCATTGTATCCCCTCTAACTGTTGAGTCCATTCAAGAGTGTTGAACGTTCGCTGTAGAATCCTCTGCAGCTTGAAATCATTTGCTGGCACCGTTGAATGATCGATGTTAGTTCCTCGCTTCCTTGTTGTTGTGCTCGTTCAGAATCGTTAGAAAGATTCACTGCGTTTGTGACCATTTCAATCATTTCATGGTCGTGAACGATTAATGCTTTCAAATCCTTATTTGAGATGGTTCGTTGGCCAGCAAAGAATGCATGTTGCGTTCCAGATGAAGACTTGTCAACATCTTCGATGAGTGCATCAATTTCTTGCATACACGACCGAGCATTGCGAACAATGTTCAGGTTATCGTCATCAACTGAACGGTCGTGAATATTTTGCATGTGCTGACGCACACGAACCGTGGTGCGAACGATTTCATCTCGGATTTGTTTATCGGTTTCAACCCTTTTTCCCTTCTTGTACCCGCTGTATCCATTGAGGATGATTTGTACAGCGCGAGTGTACTTGATGATGTCAGCCGGTGTTCCTATCATCATTCCTCACTATCCACCGCTTGTCCATCCTCCTTCATAGGAGTTGGTATGCTTTGGGATGATGAAAGAAGTTCCTTCCAAGAAATGACTCGGTCAGCCATAATCACTGCTTCTTCTTCATCATGGGTTACATGAATCGTCGTAATGCTGCGCGACTTCAACCGCTTTCGTGTATCTCTCGCCAGACGATGACGTTGTTCTAAGCCAAGAGATGCGAAGGGCTCATCGAGTAACATAACGCTGGGTGACTGTAATAATGCCCGTGCAAAAGCAACACGCTGTGCTTCACCCCCCGATAGTGTCGTGATGTTTTTTCTTTCAGTTCCTGCCATGTCTACGAAATTCAATACTGCAGTGACCTGTTTGCTGAGTTCATCTCTGGAGATCTCGTTGCCTCCACCGAGAGCTATATTTCTTCCAACATTGAGGTGGGGGAATAGGACTGGTTGCTGGAACAGCATGGCGATGGTTGGCGAAATCACACCGTTTTCAATAATACCATCGTCGGTCCAGCGTTCACCTGCGTCAGCCTCGCTCAAGCCGCAACAAATACGCAATAAGGTGCTCTTTCCACACCCACTCGGGCCGAGTATAGAGACAATTTCCCCTTTCTCACAACGAAGGTTGAGACCGTCAAACAAGGTCCGTTCGTCAAATGCTTTTGTCAAATTCTTTAGTTCAATCATTTGCATCACCTTGCTTCATTCTCAATTGTTCACTCAGCCATAATACGAACAATGTTGTTAGCATTAACGAGGCTGCAACAGCCATTGCTGTAGGCATGATGAGAGGGTCAAATTTAGGTCGGCCCAGCAACTGGTCTACCATAATGGACAGTGAATCCCAGGAACCTACCCGAATCAAAAGATAAGTCGCCCCAAATTCGCCAAGCGAAAAGGCTAGGCAGAGGGATGCTGCCATCGTAAGGGGCGCCATCATTGAGGCTCCTTTGCTGTGCCACCATGACTGAAGGGGAGGGAGATTGAGAAGACGTACCTGTTCCTCAAATGCGGGCTCAATTCTTGAAAATGCAGGGCGTAGCATTCGGACAAGGAAGGGTAAGACCAACATCACGTGGGGTAAAACGGGTAAGTAGCGAAACATGAAAAGTTCAGGGTACCATCGCAGGAGGCCAAGAACAACTCCGAGTCCAACCATCACTGCTGAGGCAGAGAGGGGGACCATACAGAGTGTGTCAAGGATTGATGCCAGCCGCTTTTTTCCATTGTTTTCAAGTCTGTAAAACATCGATGCAAGTACGTAGCCGATTGGAAGAGCAATGACCAATGTTAGGCCTGCATAGACGAGAGAATTTTGAAGCGCTTCGAAGAGCGTAATCGTTGATGCGTCTCCCGTCCAGGCACGCTGCCATCCCTCAAAAGTCCAATGAAATTCAGTGTGGCCATTCTGCGAGGTTGCTCGCTTTCTAAACGATGCAACAACGACCGAAACAAAGGGAAGCATACTCGCAAGCAGCAACGAATAGACGATAAATCGTGACTTGAGCGGAGGCGTTCCACGTTTCTTGCGGTTTGTATGCTCCTCGTGAATTGAAATCGTCATGGTATGTTTTCGTTCAAGGAAACCTGCGACTGCGAGGATTGTCAGCATCAAAAGTGCTTGCAGTCCAGCGATTGCCAGTACGCCAAGGCTCGTATCAACTCTGTAATTGTAGATGCCTGCAGAACCCCCGAGATCCGCAAGCAAGGATTCAAGCGTGTTGAAATCGGGTGTTAACCATTTGACCAGTGCGAAAGATGTGAACGAAAAAAAGAACGCATACGTTGCAGCAACAGCCACGCTTGGTCCGAGAACGGGCAACCAGAGATGGCGTAATCGTCCCGATGCGGATTGGCCTTTCGGCAGCATCATGAGTTGTTCTTCCCATGCAGGATTGAGTTGAGCTATGACTGGTTCAACAAAGCGAATCATCAGAGAAAGGTTGAACCAAGCGTGGGCGAGGACAAGAGCGATCATATGACCTGGGTGTTGCCATCCAGTGGTTTCTGCAAGCCAACCAATGACTCCAGTTTCCCCTCTTAAGTCCAATCCAAACGAATTGAAGAGTCCACCGGGTGAGATGAGAGCGAGGAAACCAGCGGCCGCAACAATGGGTGGCGTGACAAAAGGAAGATAGAAGAGGGCTCGCTTTGAACGGATTCCTCGCCATTGATAGCGACCCAATGACCACGCTACGGGGAGGCCAAGAACAACAGTTAGCAGTGTCGATAGAAGTGCCTCTATGAGTGTGAAGCGTAGTGCATCCATGGCTCCGATTTGCTCAGGGAATTGGCGTAATGCTTCCAGCGGAGATACTTGGGTAACGCTCCAAAGGCGAAGAATGGCTAGAATGAGGGGTACGATCCCAAGAACAATGACACAGAACAAAGTGAGCCATTGAACTGTATGCATCACATGCGCTTGAGCAGTATTGCGTTGCTTCAACGCCATACATTCATCTCACAGGGTTGCAATCTGCCATTCGCTCAGCCATGTTTCCATGTCTTGAGCAATGCGTTCCATCGATACATTTGCGTTCATCGTTGGCGTGTCTGTGTGCCACGAAAAGCCATCAGTGTCGGGGAAGGTCGGGTTTTCAAGGACAGAAAGCATCAAATTATTTTCAGGCATGTTACGATTAATATCTTCTGAAAGGAGAAAGTCAAGGAAGGCATTGGCTCCGTTGACATTCGTGGCTCCGTTTGTCAGGGCTGCGTATTCTACTTGGTGGAAGGTGGAGCGCTCAAGGGTAATTGAGGTGGAGTGGGTGCTGTTGCCGCTGTAGTATGCTTCAACTCCAGGTGAATGACAATATGATACAGTGAGGAGCGAGTCACCAATATGGCCCTCAACCCATTCACCGTATCCCCCGGAATAGTGGATCTCATATGCCTCAGTCCAGCCTGAAGTGAAACGAGCATCATTCTCTGCCATGGCTTTCCACCAATCAAAAGCATTGGTCGTTTCGTTCTCATCATGCTCGAAGTAGTCAATTGTAGCAATCATGAACGCCCTACCCGGCGAAGAGGTTACGGGAGATGGGAATGAGGTCTTCCCGTTCCACTCCGGACCGGTAAGTTCCCACAAATCTTCTGGGAATGTTCGCTCGGTTTCGTTAAGACCATTTTCATCTACATTGAGGCATACGTCTCCCTGATCAAAGGGCAGAGCGTACGTCCCGGAATACGGTTCCATTGCTGAGGAATCAAGCGATGGGGCTACTGTTGAGTGAGGTTGAAGCAGGCAAAAGTCAAGGGCAGTTTGAAGGTAGGTATTGTCTAGCCCAACAGCCAAATCCGATTGAGGGGTTCCTTGGGTTTGCAACATTTGTTCAAGAATTCCTCCAGCATCATCGGCACGAATGAGTTCTACTTCGTAACCGGTGCTATTGGTAAATTCATCAAGCATGGACTGAGAAAAGGCTGCGATGTCATATGTTAGGATACGAACTGTAGATGAATTTGAGGTACTTGTTTCGAGAACTGTACAACCGTCGTTGGTTTTTGTCACAGGTTCTAAACATCCGCTAAGCGGAGCGAATAAGAGCAAAAGTATCAGGGGGAATATACGGTCGCTCATCATCGCTCACTCCGTATTCATTGCATCAATGATGACGTGGCAACGTTCGACGAGTTCCGATGTCGTTGTTCCTAGGATGTACAATGAAGGCTCCCAGCCAAAAGCACCTTCATCAATGAGGATGTCAAGAGTTCCGTAGTGTTCTTGCAATTCTCCTTTTGGTGCGAATCCTAATTCAAATCCGAGCTCGTCTGAAATGTAATCAAGGTCACCTTGGTCTACCATCCCATCAACCATTGGGGGGCGTAAATTCAGAATTGCAGTTTTGCTCTTGTCCGTTTCACGAACACGCATGAGGAGATTGGCGAGGTGATTGGATGCTCCAAATACAGGTGTTTCATGCCTTCGCAATACTCCTTCAACCACGGTCATTCGACCGGGATATGCAGCCACCTCCTCTGCGGTAGTTGCTTGACTTGTACATGCAGCCATATTCATACCAACGGCGGGCATGTAAGAAGAAAGTCGCTTCAAATCCAATCGGCCAGCAGACCACTCAAGTCTCCTCAAAATTGCCCCTGAGGCTTGGTCTGCGTCGAGGTTCATACCGGTAAGCGTTTTGTCGTATCGAATATTCTGATTTCCTGTGAATTGGAATTCAATGATCAGTCGCTGACGAATTACTTCGGACTCTTTCCCCATCTGGGTCATTGAATGTGCAAGTTCTTGTGCCCAGCCGTCAATTGTGACCTCATCTGCGGTAGCCCCAAGTTCCTGGGCCACTTTGGTGATTTGCCGAGATACGGTGCTCTGAGTTGAGCCTGTGGCTTTTGCAATCTCCATTTGAGACCATCCGTTGGCTCGGAGTTCTTTCGCAAGTTGTTGATGGAGCCGGTCCAGCCATTTGTTCCCAATCGTGCCTAGCATGTTCTCTCCCAACACTGCTTCTTTATTCAAACTTGCTGAAGGAATATGCAATGTGAATTGAAAAAGTGGTGAAAAGATGGTTAAATCATACCGTTTTGGAAAGAAATGCGGTTCGGCTCTGAACGAATGATATGGGATTTGAACTTGAGTGGATTTGAAAAAGGATGGGCATGTTTCTCAGTGGTTTGGCGATGGTTTACACAAAGAAGACACCCCTCTAATAGAATCCTATGGTCTATTTATTCATTATGAATATGACTTTAGCCAAAAAGAGTAAATCAGGTTCTTTTTCGGTTTCAAATACCATGATTCCAACCGGAACATCACGTGCAAGAGAAATATTTCATCTCTTTTTTGAACCAGTTTCACAATCAGCCTCATAAGTCTCCGGTGATGCCCATCACATGGAGACCAACATGGATACTGAGGCGTTCATCAACGAAATTGCCAGGCGCTTGGTCCACTACATTGATTCTAAGGATCAAAACGAACGGGTCAATCCTGCCCAAGGCGCAGCCTCCTTGAAGAGAGTACTGGACGTTGCAGTTCCCCTAGAAGGCCTAGGAATGGATACAGTTCTTGATGACCTTGACACGTTCATTGCAAACAGCGTGAAAACACACAGGGCAGAATTCATGAATCCGCTGTGGGGTGGACTGTCGTTACCTGCACTGGCGGGCGAGATCATTGCATCTGCTACGAACAATTCCATGTACACGTTTGAATTATCACCTATCGCAACCCTCATTGAGCAAACAGTGCTGAAAAGAATGTGCGAAATTGTTGGTTTCGCTGATGGTTTTGGAACCCTGACAACAGGTGGCTCCAACGGGAACATGATCGGTATGCTCTGCGCTCGAGAGCATGCTATTCCAGGTTCAACTAAAACTGGTTTTGATGGAAGTAACATGGTTGCGTTTGTTTCTGCTGAATCGCATTATTCTGTTCTCATGGCGGCAAATGCCATCGGAATTGGCCATCAAAATGTGATTAAGGTTCGTTGCGATGAAGATGGACGAATGCGCCCCGAAAGCCTGCGGGAAGAAATAGAATTTACGATTAAAGAAGGACGTACACCGTTTTGCGTTGTCGCAACCTCTGGAACTACCGTTAGAGGCGCATTCGACCCTCTTGACGCCATTGCAGATATTGCCCACCAGCACAATCTTTGGTTCCATGTAGACGCAGCTTGGGGCGGCACCTGCATGTTTTCCCCGACTCATCGCACGCTCATGGATGGAATCCAAAAGGCCGACAGTATCTGTTGGGACGCTCACAAAATGATGGGCTTGCCTTTGATCTGCAGTACCTTCCTCATCAAGAAGCCTCAAGTTCTCAGGACCTTGTGCGGCCATGCTAATGTTGCTCACTATCTCTTTTTGGATGATGCTGAGTATGATGACCTTGGACGCTATTCGCTTCAATGCGGCAGGCGTAACGATGCCCTCAAATTATGGCTTGAATGGAGAGTTCGTGGAGATGCGGGTTGGTCGAAGATGGTAGACCAGTACATGGACCTTGCAGCACATCTTGAATCCTCAGTCAATGCTCATCCTTCGTTGGAACTGATGTCCTCTCGCATGTGGACAAATGTATGTTTCCGATATGCTCCTTCTGATACAGAAATGGACCTTAACGAACTCAATGGGGAATTGAGAAATCGCCTGATTCAAGAGGGTCAGTTTATGGTGAGTCGGAGCAACATTGGTGACGATGTTATTCTTCGGCCAGTTATTTCAAATCAAAATGTAACCACTGAAAGTCTTGACCGATTGGTCGCCACAATCCTACGACACGGCGATGAAATCCTGCGTGGTTTGCCCTCCATGAATTGATGGAATGTTGAACCGATGTTTATTTGACGGGCCGTTTTCCGATGGTTATGAGCGACCAGCCACCCGTACGGACTGCCCTCTTTGACGAACACCTCGCTCTGGAGGCGAACATGGTCGATTTCCATGGTTTTGAACTACCAATTTGGTATTCCAACATCAAAGAAGAACACCTTGAAACCCGTCGTTCTGCAGGTTTATTTGATGTGTCACACATGGGTTCATTTAGATTCAAAGGAGAACATGTGCGTGAATGGCTTGAAGGTTTGGCTACGCAACGTGTGACTGCTATCACGCCAACTCGATGTGCTTACACTCACTTTCTAGACGATAACGGCCACCTGATTGACGACATGATCTTTGCAGTTGTTCATGAGACTGAACTTCTTGGAGTTCCAAACGCTTCAATGATTGATGTGATGTGGAATTGGTTCTCAAAACACCTCCCAGAAGATGGTTCGGTAGTTTTGGAGAATCTTTCCGATGAAATGTCAATTCTGGCCCTTCAGGGTCCAAAAGCGAGAGAAATATTCGCTTCAGTTATGGGTGACGACCAACATGCGGCACGATTCAAATGGCGAGAATTAACTGAGAATCCATTGGGAGTTTCAGGCTGGATTCAAGGTACTGGTTATACCGGCGAGGCTGGATATGAAATTTTTATTCCAAACGAAGATGCACCTGTGCTTTGGAGGGCACTGATCGCATCTGGCGCAACACCGGTCGGACTCGGAGCCCGTGATACGTTGAGACTGGAGAAAGGTTTTCTCCTCTCGGGTGTGGATTTTTGCTGGCCTCCGCTTAGCGAAGAGGCTGATCCCTCGTTCCTTGCTCGAGATTCATGGGAGACAAACGTCCCATTTGGCTTGGATCTTGAACATGAATTCATTGGACGCCACCGTGTGATAGGTCATTCTGAAGACGATGCCCGTTGGTGGGGTGTGCGGTATGTAGAGAAGGGTCCCCTTCCACGTCCAGGAAAAGAAGTCGTCCTTGATTCAGGTGAATCTGTGGGCCGACTCACATCCGGCGCTCCGGCTCCAAGCCTGGATAATCTTGGAATCGGTATCGGCTATTTGCATGGGGTCCAAGAAGGGGATGAAGTTCTCATCGTTGCGAGTCCACGCAAATCGGTTCGGGCCGTTGTTGTCCGCCCGCCGTTTTTCTAAAGTTGACGTAGAACTGGTTCCATCGCAGCCATCCACCGCAACTGTTCACGCTCGCCGGTATGGTTCAATTCAACGCTCATTCCTTTGGATTTTAACAGGGCATTTTTTACTGAATCTAGGTTGCCCCATTCTGCACAGATGCCCATTGTTTCCAACGTTGCTAATTCACCCATCAAACAACCATCGTTCACGACACTCGGCACTCCGTGGGCAGCAGCATCAAACATTTTGACAGGGATTGCTCCTTGAATGATATTTCCCCTAAGGGGAGAATACATTGCGTACATCACATCAATTTCTTGTATGATTTCACCGAATTCTTTGCTCGTAAAAGCCCCAGTAATCGTTGCTTCAATCTCTCCGGCCTCTACAGCGTCCATCATCATTCGTCGTACCTTTGGTGCTGCTGTACCATCTCCAGCAATTCTGAGTTTGGGCCGCTCCAAAACGGGTAATTCCTTGATGCTTCGGAGAAGTAGTTCAAACGATTTTAAGTCACGAATCCGACCGAGGTATCCAACAGTCCACCCCGCCGTTGCTCCAGGTGATGGTTCAGGGAAGGGCGGCATAGGGCGATTCTCTACAACTTCTCCAACCAGGCCGTGGTGAGCAAGCCATTCAACAAACCCGCGTTGTGTGCCCCCATCCACCCCTTTGCTTGATGTGATGATACATTCAGCGTGTTTTGCACGATTCAGCATCTTTTGTTTGAATCTGCGACTAACAAGAGTCCTTGGCAGAGAACTCGGAGATTCCATTCGAACCCATGTGTGTTGAAGGTCATGCATATCAAACACAAAAGGCACTGACTTAGCACGTTTTAGAGCAGTTCCGATTTTGAGGGTATCCGCATCGTGGCAATACACCAATCCTGGGGGCTCGTGAAGGAGTGTATCGCGAACTTGGCGAGTGAATTTCTTCAAGCCAAGAAGCGTGGATATGCTTCCTCCGTAGGGGACCTTCCCCACGCGATATCTCATGATTCTGACGCCGTTGATGTTCTCACTCAGTGGGTGGGATTCCGTTCGGTCAAATGCATGGACTGTGACCCTGTATCCTGCCTTGGCAAGCCAACTGGCGTGACGTAAAACTCTCGGGTCCGGAGCACATGGATTGGTCACTACCATCGCCACTCGGACCATGACTTTGCGAGACAGTCCACCGCCATGAGGTGTTCCCCCGATTCATGTGGTTGAAAGCAATGCATTATGAGCGGGACGCGCATGGAATTCATCATACACCCGTAGGGTGAGGTGATTCCAATGGTTGACCAACTTCCAAACCTTGGCCGTGAAGATGAAATGTTGAAGGCAATGGGTCTTCAAAATATGGAAGATTTGTTTTCGGATATTCCCAGTGATGTGAGGTTCAAAGGCCCTCTTCCTCTACGCCCTCCGCAATCCGAAGAAGAGATCCTTAGCGATGCTCGCCGCCTTCTTGGAGCCAATATCTCGATGGGTAGTCGGACCTCTTTCTTGGGGGCAGGATTGTACCGCAACTATATCCCAGCATCCGTATTCCAGCTCGTGACTCGCGGTGAATTTTTGACAGCCTACACTCCTTACCAGCCTGAAGTTAGCCAAGGTATGTTGCAAGCAATGTGGGAATTCCAATCTCTTATCTCTGAGTTGGTCGGGCTACCAATCGCAAACCTATCACTCTACGACGGCTCCACTGCTGCCGCTGAGGCCCTGACCTGCGCAGTTCGTGTCCACAACAGAAAAGCAAGTCAACCCAATACTGTTTATGTTTCATCATTGACCTCGCCGGACAAAATGTCGGTTATGGAAAATTACTGCCAAGGTGCCGAGATCACCATCAAAACACTGGAACACAACGACGACGGAACACTCAATCTTGACTCCGTGAAAGACGCTGCTGGCTCATGTGGCGTGTACCTTGAACAACCAAATCCGCTCGGCGTACTCGATGAAGGTCTAACCAAAACAAAAGAGATTGTAGGCGAACATACGGCGCTTATCGTTGGAGTCCAACCCGTTTCGCTCGGGATGGTTGAAGCACCTGGCCACTATGGGGCAGATATTGTCGTAGGCGAGGGCCAACCCCTTGGAAGCCCTGTGACTGCAGGGGGGCCACTGTACGGTATTTTCGCTTGTAGCAAACCCTACCTCCGTTTGATGCCTGGCCGAATTGTAGGCCGTTCTGTAGATGTTGACGGAAAAGAAGCGTATTGCCTCACCCTTTCAACCCGAGAACAACACATACGTCGCCACCGTGCAACCTCAAACATCTGTACCAATGAGACTCTGATTGCCTTAATGGGGGCCATGCACATGGCTTTACTCGGCCCGGATGGTTTGCATGACTTGGCTTATCGGAACGCTGCTGCCTGTCAGAAAGCAAAGGAAGTTCTTGTTGAAACACCTGGTGTTAAAATTGTTCACGATGCACCTCATTTCAATGAATTCGCAATTGAGATTGAAGGCTCTGCTGAAGCTTGTCTTGCTTACCTTGACGATAACGGAATCATTGGTGGATTTGACCTTGGCCGTTGGTATCCATCAATTACCAATCAAATTCTCATCACAACAACCGACCAAACAACACAACAAGATATCGAAGCCTTATCTGCTCAATTGTCGATGTGGGCAAGCCATCAGGGGGTGAGTGCTTGAGTCATCTGTTCAATCACAACGGTGCTCCAAACACCGGTTACAGTCAACCTCCGAGCATTGAAACTGCAACGAAACCTTCCATTCCTGCTGGACTCGTTCGCCGACAACGAGCACGCTGGCCTCGCCTTTCTGAACCAGAGATGGTACGTCATTACACATGGCTCTCCAAGAGGAATTTTGGAATTGATACTGGATTCTATCCGCTTGGCTCCTGCACAATGAAGCACAACCCACGCGTGAACGAAGTCATTGCCCAACTCCCAGGTATCGCAGACATCCACCCGCATCAGCCGGAACATCATCTACAAGGCCTCCTTTCGATCTATTACGAGATGCAACATATGCTGGAAGTCTGCGCTGGTATGGACCAAGTTACGCTTCAACCGGTTGCTGGTGCTCAAGGTGAATTCACAGCAGTTCGCTGCATCCAAGAGTACTTCCGCTTGAAAGGCGACACGAAAAGAACGAAGGTTATCGTTCCAGATTCAGCTCACGGTACCAATCCTGCAAGTGCAGCGATGGCTGGTTTTGAAATCGTGGAAATACCAAGCCGCGTGGATGGTCGCATCGACCTTGATGCACTTCGTGCGGTAGCGGATGAAACCACTGCGGCGATGATGATCACAAATCCAAATACTCTAGGTTTGTTTGAAGCCGACATCTCTGAAGCGAGTAAAATCGTCCACGATGCTGGTGGACAGATGTACTATGATGGAGCAAACTTCAACGCAATCCTTGGAATCACATCTCCCGGATTGATGGGCTTCGATGCTGTTCACTTCAACCTCCACAAAACCTTCTCACAACCACACGGCGGTGGAGGGCCAGGCTCCGGTCCAATTGGAGTCAAAGCACATCTCGCTGAATTCCTACCGGGCCCGCTTGCTGACCGTCGCGCTCCAACTGCTGGAGAACAATCCACTGCTGTGGATGAATTCTGGTACCACTGGAGAGAGCCAACCCACAGCATAGGTAAGGTTCAGCAATGGCACGGAAACGCAGGAGCAGTCATTCGCTGCTGGGCTTATTACCGTCGATACGGGTCAGGATTAACCACCATGTCCGAACACGCAGTATTGAACGCAAACTACCTTCGTTATGCCATCCACAAGGCTGCCCGAGATGAGGGCGTTGACCATCTGTTTGTAGACGGTGCGGAAACCGATGTAGCAAAGCATGAATTCACTCTCTCCATGCAGCCAGCAAAAGAACAGTTTGGAATCTCCGCAATGGATGTTGCAAAGGGTCTGCTCGACCGAGGTTACATGGCACCTACCGTGTACTTCCCCTTGGTTGTCCCGGAATGCATGATGATTGAACCCACAGAAACCGAATCCAAGGACACGCTTGATACCTTTGCACAGCACTTTGCTGAAGTCCTGAAGGTTGACGCGGAAACATTGCATGCTGCACCAACAACAACTCCAGTTCGCCGTGTGGATGAGGTCTACGCCGCTCGTAACCTCTGCCTTCGTCATCCCTTTGATGATTGAAGAAGTTAAGCGAAAGTGCTAATGTGAAAATCCCCAGCGAGGCATATGTCCGTGGAGGTACGTCAGCGACCTGGGTGGGACTCCATTCCTCCAAAAGCAGACTTTACTGCCACCTTGTTCTTATTTGCCTGGGCCCTTTTACCAGTTGGTTTCATGTGCATGATGCTCATTTTCCACAGATTCGAATCCTTCCGACTTCCCCTTCTTGCCGTTAGCGAGGCTCTACTGCTGTTGACCTTTGCCAGTGGGACCTCTCAGCGCAAAGGGAGTAAGTTTGATTCCAAAGTACAACTCAGTGGTGTACTTCTTGGCGTTTCTGTAATCGTTCTTGTTGTTCTCTACCTCGGTGAACTTTCCCAATGGTGGTGGATTGGGTATTCGTTCTGTATCGGCTCAGTACCCTATCTTTTCATCTCGCTCAACGGTCTTGCATCCTGTGATCATGAGGTGTACCAGCGTCCATGGGATGCAAAAGAATTGGTTCAAGTTAAGCACTGCATGACAGGTTGGGATATTGCTTCGGCTCGATGGAAAAGTGGTATCATGGCTTCAAAAACAATCGGTGAACGAACAGCCATCATGTACGGCAGTAAAGATGGGCAACAGTTGTTTCTGAACATTGAACTTCTCGCTTCAAAAAGCGAAGCGTTTTCTGAAGACGATTGGGGCGTCCAATGGGGCGATTTCCCCACCTTTTCTCGCAGTGAAGATGCTGAAGAATGAGGCATTTCCGCCGTCATCATCAAGAGGCATCTAAATGAACCACCCGCGCCGGCAGGGTAGCATGGATGTAACGATTCTACTCGGCTCGTCTTCGGACCTACCTATTGCTCAAAAGTGTACTAAAATTTTGGAACTGTTCGAAGTTCCTTACCAATTGCGTGTTGCCTCCGCTCACCGGTCTCCAAAATTCGTTGAAGAAATCGTCGGAGATGCTTTGGATGACGGATGTCAAATCTTTGTTGCTATGGCCGGACTTGCAGCGGCTCTTCCAGGTGCAGTTGCGGCTCTGACCACCAAACCTGTTATCGGTGTCCCATGTGGTGGAAAGGTTCCATTTGATTCACTTCTTTCCATTGCTCAATTGCCTCCTGGCGTCCCAGCGGCTACTGTTGGCGTTGACCGTGGAGACAATGCAGGATATCTTGCAGTTCAGATGCTCGCACTCATCCACCCAAAATATGCAGCTGCTTTGGAACAAAACAAATTGGACCAAATTGAGCGAGTTAAAGCCCAAGACCGTGATGTCAACGGCGGTGCCTGAAATGTTTGATTCTGAGGAATTCATCTCGGAAAGTATTGAATCCCTCAAATCTACTATTGATGACATCGCTATTATCGCTTGCTCGGGTGGAGTTGATTCAACTGTGGCTGCAGTTATTGCAAGCCAAGCAGTTGGTGATTTACTTCACTGTGTATACGTTGATACAGGTTTTATGCGGAAAGATGAGACTGAACAAATCGAAGCCCTTCTTGAAGAACAAGGAATCAATTTGGTGACAGTCAAGGCTGCCGACCGATACTTTGAGGCTCTCAAAGGTGTCACTGAGCCTGAACAAAAGCGAAAGGTCATCGGTGAACTGTTCATTCGTATTTTTGAAGATGAGCAAAAGAAATGTGGAGCGAAATATCTCGTCCAAGGAACCATTGCTCCAGACTGGATTGAATCCGGTGGTGGTGTTCGTGACACCATCAAATCCCATCACAACGTTGGTGGTCTTCCTGAGGACATGACCTTGACGGTTGTAGAGCCACTACGTGACCTCTACAAGGATGAAGTCCGTGAACTTGCTCGCCATCTTGAAATCAACGTGGCTGAGCGTCAACCCTTCCCTGGGCCAGGCCTTGCTGTCCGCACTCTTGGTGAACTTACACCTGAGCGTGTTGCCGTAGTACGTGAGGCGTGTGCCATCGTTGAGGAAGAGTTTGAAGCCGCTGCAGAGCGTGGTGAAATGGAAATACCATGGCAGTACTTTGCGGCTCTTCTGCCGGTTCGCAGCGTAGGTGTCCATGGGGATGTACGTGCATATGGTGAGACGATTGTGGTCCGTGCAGTCCAGTCGATGGACGGAATGTCTGCTCGTTATTCTGAAATCCCTCACAGTATTTTGCAGAAGATCAGCACTCGTATTACCAATACCGTCAAAGGTGCTGTGAACCGAGTTGTCTACGATATTACGCACAAGCCACCAGGTACAATTGAATGGGAATAATCCCCATTGAATTGAAAATCATGGCGCCGATTGTGGGGCTCGAACCCACGACCTTGGGATTAACAGTCCCACGCTCCACCAGCTAAGCTAAATCGGCAAGGTTGGCGACAGGCCACCCCTTTATGACGGCTTCGCCACCTTCAGTTCACGATTGATAACAAGCGTTCAACTGTGGGCACGGGAACTTTCACCATTTCAACGAGGTTTTGCAGGATTGTATGTTCTGAATCGGTTAATTCTTGATTGTGATGGAAGGTTAGTAGGGGTTGGTTTTCCCCGATGATTGACCCTTGCGCCACATGAAAAACTAAACCGATTTCTGGGATGACCACATCATCAAGAGCATACCTTCCTGCTCCATGTTGCTTGGCGAGCAGTGCAGCAGCCATTGCGTCAATGCTCCCAATATGTCCTTCTTGACGTGAGAGGACTGTGGTTTGATGTTCACTCAACGGTAGTACTGATTTGGGGTCGTTGACGAGGAGAGAAGCGAGTTCCGGTTCAACACCCTGTTCAATGCACATGAGTCTGAACACTTCAAGGGCATCACCCCGGTCAAGTGATTGTTCAATTTGCCTGCTTGCATCCTCTATACTGAGCCCATCCTCAGTCATAGCCAATAGTGCGCCGCCCTGGAGAATGACAAGGTTCCTGGTGTCAACTGAGCCCTTTCCTTGCATGACTTGGATGCTCTCTATAATTTCCAACGAATTTCCAACATGACTGCCAATCGGTTGTTCCATGGAGGTGATTTGTGCGATGGTTTTGATGCCGAGGCCGGTCGCGGTTCGCACCATGGATGTGGCTAATTCCTCTGCTTGCTCGAGTGTTTTCATGAAGGCCCCGCTTCCGCACTTCACATCAAGAACAAGTGCTTCAAGTCCCTCTGCTGCTTTCTTTGAGATGATTGAGGCGGTGATCAGTGGGACACTATCTACGGTGTCCGTGACATCTCGTATTGCGTACAGGACTCCATCTGCTGGAGCAATAGCGTCGTTTTGAACGGCAATACAGCACCCAATGGCGTTGACTGTTTCTTTCATTTCCTCTGGGGTAAGTTTGCAATTAAAGCCAGGAATAGATTCCAATTTGTCTATGGTTCCACCCGTATGGCCTAGACCTCTTCCTGCGAGCATTGGCACTCTGCGTCCACATGCTGCGAGTGCGGGTGCAAGCATCAATGACATCTTGTCGCCAACTCCTCCAGTACTGTGTTTGTCGACAACAGGAGGTCCATCTCCCCACTTGAGTTGGGCTCCAGAGGCGATCATGGTTTTTGTGAGTTGGACGGTATCTTCCACGCTGCACCCGAAACTGTGTACGGCTTTGAGCCAGGCCGTTGCGTCTTCTACACGGACTTCTCCACTTGCTACTCCATTCACAAAGGCGTCAAGAAGCGTGTGGTCTTGACCTTGTTTAGCCACAACAGACTCGATCAGTTGAGCGATGTCCATCTCTCGACCTCAGATTAAACCTATTTCACGGAGGCGTTGCTGGAGATAATCTCCCGCCTTGATACTTGGATAGTTCACGACTCCACCCGTTTTTGCTACGAAATCAGGGTGCGGTGTTAGATCAATTTCGTTTCTAGGATGGACAAACATCGGCATTGAATATCTGCGGGAAGTAGCGTCCTTGGGGTTGACGACTCTGTGGGTGACGGAACGAAACAGTCCGTTGGTGAGGTTTTGGAGCATGTCACCGGAGTCAACGATAATTGCCTTCTCATCTCCTTTGACTTGAATCCACGAACCGTCATGGTCCATTACTTCAAGTCCATCAGCCGTAGCGGTTACCAAGAGTGTGATGAAGTTGATATCCTCATGTGCAGCAGAACGAACAGCACCCTTGGGCATCGAGGTGTCAAGAGGTGGGTAGTGTATCATTCGCATAATGGTATTTCCTTGCTCAGCCATCTCTGGAAGCCAATCTGCGGGCTTGTCAAGATAAAGTGAACAGGCTTCAAGCAATCGCTTTGATAGCACTTCCATGTTGGTGTAGAGGTGGTCGATGACCTTTCGGAACCCTGGTGCATGCTGATTCGGCCATACGTTTTGCGGGTAGGTCGGTGCAGGGCCGTCGCTTGGGTAGGCCCTTCCAGTTTGCCAGAACTCTTTGAGGTCAGGGGCAGGGTTGTCCTTTGCATGCTCAACACCGAAGGCAGTATACCCACGCTGATGGGCAATGTGCGGGAGAAGATACGAACGCTTGGTGTCTTCATCCAATTCAAAGAAACGGTCGCACTGGTCGTATGCTTCCATGATGAGTTCTGTATCAATTCCATGATTGACCAGTGCAAAAAATCCGATGTCTTGGAGTGCGTCTCCAACTTGACGAACAAACTCCTTTCGCTCGTCTTCATGAGAAGATTGAGCTAAGGTGAAGTCAACGGTTGGAATTTCCCTCGTCATAAGTGTCTCAGTCCTGAATGAAGGTTCGGATCTTGGAAAGGAGTCTTAGCGATTCAATGTAAATCCAGATGAGTGAGATGAGGATGCCAAATGCAGCATACCACTCCATATTCTTTGGAGCACCATTGTTAACTCCCGCTTCAATAAATCCAAAATCGCTGATGAGTGTGAGCGAAGCAACGACTAAAATGAAGAGGGTAAGGCCGATTCCAATCGGCCCTGAACTGTGGAGGAAGGGTACATCATATCCCGAAAACATTCCCAAAATAAAGGATGTGAGGTAGAGGAACATGATACTCATCACAAGACCCCCAATGACCTTGTTGAACATTGGGGTCGGGCGGATGATTCTTGATGAATACATGATGTACATGGTAGCGGTAATTCCTACGGTGCCAAAGGCTGCCTGAAGTACAATTCCGGGATATTGGGCCTCAAGAACAAGGGACATGCCTCCGACCAACATACCCTCAAAAAGCGCATAGAGGCTCATCAATGCCGCAGGGTTTTGTGGGCGACTTACAAACGTAATAATGGCCAGAATGAAACCAACAACAGAACCTACCGTGGCGAATAGGCCCGCATAGAGAAACATGTTTTCGCCAGCATTCAAACAAATCAAAGTGGTGGCGAATGCAGAGATTATCGTCAAGGTTAGAAGCAACCCAATTTTTCGCAGGCTTCCTTGGAGACTCATGGTCTCAACACCCGTAAGTGCTGCCATGAATTTGTTGTTGAGTACAGGATTACTACTTCGATACGAGATGGCCATGGTGTTTGGTTCACACGGTCCCGTTTGAATGTTATTCTGTTTGACCGTGTTGAACAACCTGTTCTTGGTAATAATTAGAGAGTTGGTCCATGGTCCATCCTTGGAGGAGATAATCCTTGACCATGTCTTGAGACCAGCCAGGGACCAGGGCCATCATCTCTGGCGTAATCGTTGGCCCCGATGCGTCCAGGACAGGCGCTTCCCATGTCGCTGATTCCCCCTCAGGCATGACTTGAGCCATGGCGAAGGATTCAGCAGTAATGCTGTCCTTGATGTCTTCGGAATCACTTCGTTTGTTTTGAAGAATAACATAAGCTCCTCCCGAAAGAATGAGCGCACCAATCATCAATCCTAGGAAGAACGTCTCAGCAGATTCCGCAGAGGTATCCTCTCCAGGGTCGTCGATCAATTCTGCCCGTTGTTTGGAGGAACATCCGTCACCATCTGTGGCGGCACCTGCTGGTGTATTCGGGCATTTGTCTTGTTCGTTAAGGACCGTATCGTTATCTTCGTCAGGGGAAGATGTTGTCGTATTGTTGTTGTTGTTGTTGTTGTTGGGTGGTAGGTTCACTTCGATTCCACCCAGGTCGCACCCAAGCGCATCGGATTCGTTTTCTCCATCGTTGTCAGCGTCGGCTTTGTTCAGTGCGTCACGTGGCGTTACATCAGCGATGGTGGTACTAAGAATCGTGGCTTGGGCCCATGCAACTTCAATGCCGTCAATGATACAATCTCCATCGGTATCAGGATTGAGTGGGTCGCCTCCATGAAGAAGTTCAGCCTCGTTGGAGAGGCCATCAGCATCTGCGTCAAACATTCCCTCGTCGTACGATTGTCCGATGACTGTTCTTCGTGTTCGGTTCAAGCCGAACATGGTTTCCCACTCATCGTTTAGCCCGTCTTGGTCCGAGTCGACTTCGGGGTCTAATCGTTGCCAGTCTTCATTCCATGAGTCAATGTAAATTGAAGCGACATCATTGCTGCTGATGAGTAGCCCCATCTCTCGGTTTCTCACCAAAGCGGAGTCTCCCCAATTGATGGACGAGACCAGAACTGCTTCTTTGTCAACAATTGCGCCTTTGTTATGCAATTTGTTGACGCCATCTCCTGCACTCATGACCACGGCATTTGTGTCGTAGCCTTGGGTTGCATTCCAGTCTTCATTCATCTGGTCAACGACCTTTTGGATGTCTTCGTCAAGGTAGGCTCCATTCAAAATAAGACGAATCTTAACACCACGTTGTGCTGCATCTTCTAGAGCAGATACAATGGGGTTTTCTCCCCAGCCGTAGGACCAATCCATGTCGAGGTATTGCAACGAAAGAAGAATTTCATCATCAGCACTGTCCAACATCTGGACCAATTCATTGATGCAATTGTCTGGGCAAACTAACAATGTCGCATCAAACGCACCGCTAATCGGTGTCGAAAGGTTTCCGACGATAGGAGATGATTGTGGCATCGTCCAACCCGATGGCGCATCGGCCATGGTTACAGCCGTGATGTGGGTTCGGTCTGAGGACTCATCGAACACCAAATGAGAGCGAACTAGAGTCGCTAAACTTGCATCGTCAACGATGACACCCCAATCCCGGTTTCCAGAGTTTCCTGGAGCGGGTTGAGATGATGATTTCCAATTCCCTGAGCCGATCCAAACGCTTTCGTTATCTCGTACAGCAACCTTGCTGTGAATGTAGGCATAGGGTGTTTCCCCCATGTCTCCAAACCAGAATACATCTACGCCAGCTGCAAGCATGGTCGTAGCCATTCCATGGTTCGCATCCAAGTCGTATTCAGGCCACCAGTTGTCACCGTAGTCCATGACGACGGTTACTTCCACGCCACGCTGGTCGGCTTCTATGAGTGCTTCAACGAGATGCACTTCTTGCAGTTGATACATGTGAACTTGAATGGATTCTTCGGCACCAGCAATCCAAGCAAGAAGATCCGTGAGCCCATACTCCGGTGCAAGAAGTGGAGTGATGTTTCCTGAACTGGTTACGGTTGGGTCAAGGCAGAAGTTGCTTCCACCAAGGCGACTCCATCGGTGATGCCAGTCTGCAACAACATCGCTGTCAGGCGCGTCACCACAGCCATCTCCACGCAGGTAGATGAGGTTGTCCAAATTTGTAACAGGTTCAACCAAAGCAATCCCGCTCCAGCCGTCAACATCAACCGGGCCGTTTCCGTAAACAACCGTATCAACAGCGTTGCCCGACGGGTCAAGCAGTTGAACTGCTGCTCCTGAGTTTGTCAGGTAGAAACTTCGGTTGAGAGCAGATTCAAGTTCAACAACCATCCCGTCTTCGTAAAGCGTTACTGCGGATGCATCGTTCGCAAGAATTACCGCAGTACCGGGTTGAATCATGAAATTCACAAACGTGGTATCATAAGGAACTCCTGAACTTGAAGTGGTCCGTAGCTTCCAACCGTCCATGACTGCAAGTTTGTCGCCTGAATTGGTGATTTCAATGAATTCCATTGTACTCGATATTGAGGATGAAGCGTCGGGCATTAAGCGAGTTAGACGGAGGTCGTCAGGGCTCGCAAGATTACCTGCATCTGGTTCAGCCTCTCCAGGTGTGGGCCATAGTGTGTGAATCCAGGGGTCATTGCTGGTAGGTCCTGCTTCCAAGGTTTGACAATCGGTTTCTAAGGTCCAACTTGCACTCTGAATAAGGGCGCCGTCAGGGTCGAGTAAATCTGCACTATCTCCGAGTCCTGAAAGGACATCATCATCCATCAAAAATATGGCACGCTCTCCTGCAGCAAGGAGGGTTGAAGTCGTTGTAGTGCCGTTTGCCCACATGCTATCGGGGCGCATGAATCTGCGATGGTCTTCAGGAGACGCGATTGACCAACGGCTGAGATTGATGTCTTCCATTCCCGTGTTGAAAAGTTCAACCCAATCTGCGTCTGGGTCAATTGATTCATCGTCACAGTACGGGAGAATTTCGGTCATGCTGACGTTGCTTGAACCAGAATATGCTGGCCATACGGGATTAAGTTCGCCCGGCGTTGCCCATGCCGACTGTTTCCAATCTCCAGTGTTCATGGCTCCTGACGGCCCAACACCAGCATGGGTGCTGTTTGGGGGAATGAGTGATTCTCCCTCGGTGGTTGAAGACCAGGATATAGTGTCCACAGTTGCTCCTGCCATGTCCAATAATCCAATCGAGTCGGCACTGGTATGCTTGAGATAGAAACTGCTTGTTCCATTGAGCGCAATTAGAGCCACTTCTCCGGCTGGGATAACTGAGGTGGATTGCAGTGGCATGTTGTATTCATGCAGCGTTAAACTTCGGGAGGGTGCTTGGAGTTTCCAGCCACCAACATCAATATCTTCGTCACCGTAATTGAGGAGCTCAAGCCACTCGCCTTTCGGCCAAATTTGGCTGTCACTTCCAACAGCGTCAGGCAGCACTTCTGAAAATTGTACATATCCATCCGATACAACGCTTCCTGGTTCTGGCTGGCCCGGTGTCTTCCATGCTGCGGGAGTCCAAGGGTCTGTAGGGGCTTGAGAGCGAATGAGTGCAACATCCTCGCCATGGTCTGTGTCATACATGGCGGTGTCTTGGATTTGACCAGTCATATCCCGTAGCATGATGTGGTTATAATTGTCCCACAGTTCAGTATCTCCGGTGAATTGGACCAATCTCCGTTGGTCTGGAGATATTCCCGTCGAACCTTGAGATGAATTGAATACCAAGGTTGCTGGGTCAAGGAAGGTGATGTTACCCATGCCGTCGATCAACGACCAACCCATGAGGTCAAGCTCCAGCGTACCGGTGTTGTGGAGTTCAATCCATTCACCATCGGGGAATGCTGCACCTTCTGTTGTTGCGTTAACGAGAATTTCGGAGATCTGGATGTCGTTCATTTGTGTTGGCATCATAATCAATTCAACAGGATTCATTCCTTCTTGTGTTGGGTAAGGTGCAGGACCCCACATGCCGTTGCTTTGACTGGTTGACATCAGTGAGAATCCTTGAACTGTGGATGAGTAGGACACTTCCTGGGAGGGAGTGCCATTGGGCCATTTGAGTGTAAGTGATTCTGGACCGTTGTTGAGGATTCCATATGCACTGCTTCCGTTAACGGCTACAATTCTGTGTTGTCCGGGAGAGATAATGTAACTCGAAGGGGATGCTGTCGCATTCACCAAGTGTGAGGCATTGACGGGGAGAAGGTTTCCTGCAGCATCTTCAATGCTCCAACCTGTCAAGTCAATATCTGAGGAACCTGTGTTGAACAATTCAACCCATTCGCCACCAGGCCATGATTCGTTATCGTAAGAAGGCCAAGGATTGGCCATGATTTCACTGATGACGAGGTCTGATGGAACCATCACTGCTGCTGTGCCAGCCGAATTAATTTGGCCAGGTGATGGTGAGCCGGTTTTTATCCAATTTGCTGATGCATTTGTTGGGTCTTGTTCGTAACTCTTTCCAGAGGTGGCAGAAGTCCAGGTTGCTTCGTGAATGTTGTTGTTGTTTTGGTCGTAGAGTGACAAGGTCATTCCAGTGTTCGTAAGATAGAAATTACTGTCTCCGTTCCTTGCTATGACCACATATTCGCCAGGCGAGATGGTCCATGTTGAGGCGTTCCCAGCCTGGTAGCCAACGATCGTGTTCGCATCAAAATTCAGAGTTTTACTTCCACTGTTGACGGCCTTCCATCCGGTCAAATCCACATCGGTTGACCCGTTATTGAACACCTCAAACCATTCACCGTTTGGCCATGCTGCATCATCAGCACCTGCTGGGTTTGGTATGACTTCGTTAAGACAAATATCGCTGGTACAAGCAGTTGAGCGACCGTTAGCGGGCATGCTGCTCAACTCTTGGTCAAGATTTGTTTGAGCAAGTGGGCTCGTTAATGAGACAAGGAAGAGCATTGTTAGGGCAAAAGCAAGGTTTCGGTTATTCATAGTATCACGTTCTTAGGTTCAGATAAATCCGAAGGAATCGAATTTTTGTGCAAAGGTGTAAATCATAATTGGGACAAGAATAATTCCCATTCCGTGAGAACGGCGAATTCCAATTCGTGGAGGGAGCAAACCAATGATGGTTCCTACGATGAGAACTCCAATACCGACAAAGCCGGTTGAGAGCCATACAAGCGCAACAACGAAGAGAATAACGCCCATGACCATTTGTTGGAGTGGAATTGCTGCGTGAAGTTTTAGCATCCCTTTACCCACATAGCGCATCATTGGCATAGCGAGCAATCCGGCGGCTAATGTTACCGCAAGTAGACGTATGAAATCAGAAGTGGGTTCCAGGGCTGACCATGTTTCAATAGGATACATCATCTTGAGAGCGAGTGTGGCCCCAGAACGAGAACGGCTGATGATGTAAAGGAATCCAAGAACCATAACGGTAACTGCAGTGTTGACGGCGGATAGAATTGCAATAATTTCCAAATCCTGTTTGGTTTGTGGGCCTTCTACACCTTCTGCAGCCTCTGCTTTGGCGACTTCTAACAACTCATCATCGCTCATTTCTGTTAATCTTCGGGTTTCCCAATCCATTCCGTACCCTTGCTTCCCTTGTGCCTTGGCTGCAAGGTTCCGTCCACCCATCACAAGGACAGTAGCTTGGGATGCAGTCATTCCCGGTAGCACACCCATGCTCGCTCCAGCAACACTGGACCAAAAGCAGGGCACCATCAAGGGGCGAGCAGGAGGGAGTTCCCAATTCTCCTTTTGTGGGGGCAAGTGAGATGTCGTTGCGTAAATGTCGAGCAGATTAGCAATTCCAAACAGGCCTGCTAAACTAGGCAGGAGCAGGCTGGCATCCGGCATGCCGATGGGTGAGCGGGCGGGTAGCGTAAAGACGCCCCATCCATACAATCCCGCCAGTAAGAAGAAGGCCGATGCTGCAATGAATCCTACGAATCTTGAGTCTCTCCCCAGTCGTCCTCCAGTCAATCGTTGAATCCATAGAGGCCAATCGAGGCGTGTTGTTTCAGTCGCGAGGAGGAGGAGAGAGATGGTCAGCAGTACAAACGGTAGTACTGAACGGAGTTGGTCGTACCACCCGAGTTCTGGTCCAAATGCGATTCTTGCAAGGATAATAAGCGGAAGGGATAGGAAAAGTCCGAGTTGTGAGCCACGAGCAGACCACGCGACTCCCCTCGCAGCGTTTCCTGAAAGAAGCATGCGGTGGCCAGGAAGTAAGGAGAGCGCCGTATCTCCATCAGGTGCTCCAATCAACGCTGAAGGGATGTAATTCAGAAACGTGTGCACGGTACCTGTCGAAACAATAATTGCTGCTACTGCAGAAAGAGGAATGCCCAAATCCAGTAGTGCAGGAGATAGTGCGAGCAATATGAGAGCGACGTTATTGACGTGGAACCCAGGAATAAGTCCGGTGAGCGAACCCATCGCGACACCGAAGAACAAGGCTCCATAGAGCCAAGCCAAATCCAAAAAGTATCCTTCCAGCATGTTCATCCCTCAGTTGCTTTGTGAGGATTCATATTCAACTCGGTCTGAGACACCATCGTCATTACTGTCCTCGTTGAGAGCAGAATAGCCGTCCAATCCATCTTCAAGGGTATCGCCGAGGCCGTCCCCGTCGGTGTCAAGTACATCCGCACTGTCAAGAGAATAGATCAAACTCATCCCGTCTGCACTCTGTACTTGTCTGAAGCGTCCTGTCCATGTCATCGATTGGTCTGCGTGAAGGGAATCAGTTCCGATGGACTGTGGTTTTGTGTTGAGCACTATGGATTGATTCGAACCGTCTCTGTAGAGGTTCCATTGACCGTCTTCCATCATTGCTTTGCCATTTATCATGACATTTTGGTCTCTGGAATAACTCCACTGTGTGGCACCATCGTCCCAAAGGAGCGTGCGTGCGGAGGGGACGGTGCCCAATGTGTAGTCGTGAATTAACAGACGAATTCGCATATCTTCATCGTCCCATGTCACCGATACATTGGCGATGACGTTCTGCCCTGTTTCAAGCCATGAAGTTCGTGGGCTCGGGAAGGTGACAGCCACGGTTGTCCAGCCCGGAGTATACGCAGCAGAGTCAACAAGGTAGCCTTCCTCGTCTTCAACAGATGGTTCAATGGCGTACTTGACGTAAGCCGAAAGGGTATAGGTTGCGCTTGGGTCTGCAACCATGCCTACAGGATTTGCTGACAACATGGCGAGGAGATTCATCGGTGTTTCTGGATTGACAAGTTGTGGCGAAGTTCCTTCATTGGCGTCAATGCACCAGCCTGAAGATGCTGTAGACCACAGCAATCGTCCACGAACGGTTTGGATGGTGCCGTCCATTGAAGAAGCCTCCTCATTGGCCCGGTCTTCATCGCTTGGTACCAAGCAAATCTCTCTGTTGTTTGGTCCTATCAATCTCCAGTCGCCTTCACCTGTGAGGAGCATGCCTGACATGTCGATGGTTTGTCCAGCCTGATAGCTCCACGTTGCTTCGGCACTCCAGTCAAGTTGTGGGATGTTAATGGTGTGGGCTCGGTCCACGAGTATATCGGTCCCCTGAACTTGAAGGCTCCAACGCAGGTCACGTTGTTGGTATGACAAGATTCCTTGGATTTCAACCTTAGATGTTACTTCAATCCAAGTTCCAGTTGCTGAGCGAATGGTCAAATGCATCTGGTGTTCAGAGTTGCCATAATTCGGGTGGTCGCCAAGATAGGCAGAATTGAACGTGCTGTCTGGACTAATGGATTCACCAATAAAGCCCGTGATTTGAATCACTTCTCCTGCGTATTTGGCAGGGTCTTTAGCAACATCAGCAAGTGCGAGTTGTTGTACCTCTGGATAATCTGAAGAGGTGAATTCAAATGCTCCAGCTCCAAGAGACTGAAGCCATATTCTGCCGTCATATTCGATGACGTCGCCCATAACAGTGACGTTGGTTCCTATGGGGGGCATATCTCCTGGCCTAAACCAGCGAGCTTCCACGACTCCAGTACCATCGTCAATAATTGCATCAATTCTGTCATCTCCCGAAGAGTACGGGTCCTCAACCCATGAAATGAGTGTGCCTTCGACTTTGACTACTTCATTTTTGTATTCTAACAGAGAACTGATTTCAATGGTTTCAGGCTCCCTCACATAAGCATACCAATTCAAGGTGGCCACTAAGAACATTGCAAGTGCGAACATCACCCAAAGTTGCTGACCCCGTGTTTCAGGATCCTCATTGGTGATGCGGTCCATTAGTCCCTTCACTGCATCGGCCATGTATCGTGGAGATGGACCATGTGTTTATTCATTCTCATTCCAATAGACGGCGGTTTTCACCGATAATTGCTTTAACATGGTGCGATGAGGCCTTCACAATATGACTGCACCTGACCGCGTCATCCGTGACGAGATTCATAGGGATATTTTGGTCCCCGCACATCATGCGAAAATTATTGATACGCCTGAGTTTCAAAGGCTTCGTTCGATTCAACAACTTTCAACCTGTGAGTATGTATTCCCTGCTGCAACCCATAACAGGTTTGCTCACTCGCTCGGTGCCTACCATCTCGCCGGCCGATTCATCCATCACCTTGAGACGGCTCATCCAGGAATCATCAGTGATGATGATGCTGAGTTGGTTCAACTGGCGGCTTTGCTCCATGATATTGGACATCCACCCTACTCGCACCTTTTGGAAACACCAAGAGTTTATGCAACGTTTGCTTCTCATGAATCGTGGGGCCGGCGCATGCTTGAATCCAACGAAACCGCTATCGGAATTGTCGTAGAAGAAGTACTTGGTAAACGACGGCTTCAACGCCTTTTTGCTATCATGGACGGCAGCGATGAATTTGAAGGGATTGCTATTCCTAAGTTTTTGAAGGAAATCGTAAGCAGCCAGGTCGACGTTGACCGTATGGATTACATGATTCGTGACCAAGCCAATACTGGGGCTCAAATCGGTGGCTTTGACAGCGCCAGAGTCATGAGAGCTCTTCGCGTTGGAGACGATGGAGGATTGTTCGTCAAACAGTGGGGTCTTCCAGCCATTGAAGCTTATTTGGTGACTCGATATCACATGTATCAGCAAGTATATTTCCACAAAGTCAACATGTTGACTCAGAATTATTTGGTCAACATGCTTGAAAGGGCGCGTCTTCTTGCACAAGAGGACTCATTGGCGCTAACAGAAGAACTTGAGCAAATGCTGCTGAACCCTGAACTCACAGCCTTGCAATACGCTTCGCTTAACGATGCTCACGTCAAAGTGGCACTGCCTCGGTGGGCGCGCCATGATGATGCAGCGCTATCCGGGTATGCGAGGAGATTATTGTCTCGCAAGGACTTTCACAAATCATTACGGATTGATGATCTAACCATTGAGATGAGCGAAATCATACTTCCACGCCTCCGGGAGGCCATTGAAGAGGCCGGTTATAATCCTGAACTTGATGTCATACAGGCCACCATACGCAAGAGAGGATATTTGCCTTATGTCGAGGGGATTGTCCTTGAAGACGGGAGAGATGCTTCCGAACATTCAGCATTGATTCGTTCGTTGGCTCAACCCGACGAGCGCTCAATGGTTTTCGTGCCCGAGTCCATTCGTGATGAAATGGAGTTGAAGGTTCGTGAATGGATAAAGCCAACACAATCCTCTCTTGCTCATTTTGATTGAGTTTGGACAGAAGGTTCATTTCACCTACCGTTGCCCCTCGGGCCAGGGCCTGTAGCTTAGTAGGTTAGAGCACCCGGCTCATAACCGGGAGGTCAGGGGTTCAATTCCCTTCGGGCCCATCCACAGATGTCAATTGGGAACACGAAAATTCATTTTTCGCACAAGTTGCCCATAACGGTTATGAGGTGGGGTATGTTGGAAGGACTGTTAGGTGAGACAATGTCAGCATACAAACGCGTCATAGTTTTAATGAGTATTTACCTCTTTTCGCTCCTTCTTGTTGCGGTGCCTGCATCTGCGCAAGTCTCCGGTGCGGCTATTTCAATGACCTGTGCACCCGGTCAAATTCAAGTTGAGGTCAAACCCGGTGCAACATTGACCGGATACACGACCTGTACGGTCTCCAACCCAACTGCATACGTTGAGAAGGTGGCTATTCAAGTCACAAGCGACGGACTTGCAACTGCGGCCCCCGGTGACATGTATGTCGGTGCCGGTCAGGAAGTTGACTTCCAAGTCGTCGTTAGGGCAAACCCCTACATGCAAATGCAATCCCGTCAACTTACTGTTTC